>JAEEMS010000023.1 GCA_016283355.1 Elusimicrobiaceae bacterium
AATTCTCCTCCGGCTGACATATCGTGAATTTCTTTTACCCAGTTGGCAATCTTCAGAGGGTTTACATCCCACATGCTTGCAGTATTTTCTTGTCTCTGTAAAGCTATTAAAACCCGTGCCAACGGTTGATAGTCATGCGCCACATCTTTCATCCCTGCCAAATCGGCCCCTAAAACTTGAATAAAAGCCGGTGCTATTCCCTCTTGATTCGCATGTTTTAAAAGCACATCGCTCACTAATTCCGCATCTTGGCGTTCAGTTCCTAATATGGCTAATGCATGTGTATTTTGTAGCAAAATCTGCGTTCCAACAAATTCATTGTCTTTTCGTACACGTTTCCGGAGTTCCTCCACGGCCTTTTTGTGAGTTCGCTCGGTAACCACCTCATTCCCAAAAGCGGTATACATCGTCGGCAAAAATACGGATATCGGATCTACCGCCCATCCCCGGTGTTTTTCGGTATCATCTTCCTTAATTCGATAACCGGTAAAAATTAATTCCGTTATGTTCACCATTTTATCACATAACTTTCTTAATTCATTTTTGTACGTCTGTTCCATTTCCTTCAACAACTGTGCATGATTTTCTTGGTACTTCACGTACTCTCCATGCAACATTGTATTCACAACTTCTTCATATTTTTCCCGTATCAATTTGGCTTCTTCTTCACCGCGCCCCTTTAACATACCTGCCAGTACCCCTTCTTTTTTCAATTGGTCAAGATACAGGTCCTTAAATTCTTCATAATTCAAAAGGCCATCACCCTCGTTTTCTTCTTGTGTTGCTTTTTGTAGATCTTCCAGCACTTTCTTTGCTCTTTCCAATAATTCGGCTTTTTCCGACGTCACCGGTACAAAATTTGCATCATCCACGGAACGTCGCACACGCATTTCTTTAAGAGTTGGGTATACTACCGCCTGTGTTTGATCCGCTTGAGCTTTAGTTGCTGTTGAATAAATGTGAGATTTTAATCGCTCTGTTTCCCGTGCATTTTGTTGTTGTACTTGCGCCAAAGAAGGAACAACACTTCCGAAGATTAATAGAAAACTTAATACCGTGGATAATAGCTTTACCATATTAGCTCCTTTAATAATACTTTCAAATAAAGACACGTCTTGATAATCACATCCTAACACAAACAAAAGTTTTTCCACAAGGGCCAAAAGACCTAATTTGAATCTAGGCCTTTTGGGTCCTAAACAATACATCAAAATGGGGGGGGATTTACCAATCTGTATCTTTTCCCAACGCAGCTACCGGCAGTTGTTTCCCGAAGGTAAAACTACGTGGCATTTCATGTACCGTCACTTTCTGGGAAAGATAAGTTCGAATGATTCCTACATGATCGGGTGAAAATCCTTCATTTAATACAATAAACGCCTTCAAGCGTTCTCCTTCTTCCGGACGCATCAACCGGACCCGGCAGGCCTTTACCGCCGGATGACGAGCCAAGATGTGTTCTACATGACGGGGGTAAACATTAATTCCGGCCACCTGTACACATGCATCTCGCCGACGAAGAGGCCGAATTTGACGTGGCGGAATTACATCCACCTCATCTGGCAACAACAGCCACTCCGATTGTGATTTGCGTTTGATTTTTATCTCATTTCCGCGTGAAGAAATTTCCCAAAAATCAGGAATAGTAAAGGGAGATCCTGCATTGGTACGAGTACCAATAACTCCCGTTTCACTTGAACCGTAAATTTCCACAAAATTTGTTAATCCCGCTCGGAATAAATCGTTGATAATTTCATCTTTGCACGGAGCGGTAGAAGAGAGGGCCATAATACCCGGTTTAAAGTGATTCCCGGCCCGTAACCAATAATTCCAAAATAACGGGAATCCTGTTACCAAATCTCCTTCCTGCAACAAATCTTCCCAAGGTTGCGTAGGCAATGCCGGTAATACTTTTACCGGTACACGCAATACATGAGGTAAACAAATGGTAAAGGTACAACCATATAAATGGCTGGAGGGTACAAGCGACACAATGCGTTTCACAGGTTTAAACAGGTCCTTTACGCCATAGGCTTCTTCTCGCAACATTTCTTCCGTATGCACACATTTTTTTGGCACTCCGGTACTGCCGGAAGTCAAAAAATTCAAGTGTCTGTTTTTTAAATAACTGGCATAGGCAAAATCTACCATTAGATCAAAGGAAGAAAACTCCTTTGGCTCATAATCAAAAAAAGTCGCAGCTTTCTCAAATGCCGTTTTCCGTACTTCTTGCGGCAAACGGTCAAAAAAATCATCTTCATTTTCTGTTTCAAACACCGCCAACGCATCCGCTTGGCGACGGGCAAGTTCCGTACGAAAAAAATCCGACACAATACGATATACATCACTTTTCAAAAGCATATACAGAGGCCTCCAACTTAAAATCAGTTCCAGCAAATACATCTCTCACTCTAAAATCTTTTCCGGCCGCACATTGCTGTGCCACATGAATTGCACAAAACGCCGGAGAGGAAAAAGAATCCGGCAAGGATTTGTCTTGTACGTCCGTCCGTGTAAAGGATAACTGTTTTACTTTCAAACAATTCGTCCGTGGTGTATTAGACAACACAAAAGCAGCGGCAGCACGTTGAAATTGCCCGGGGCGCACCAATCCTTTCCATAAATCCGGAGATTGTGGCACCAGTTCCGCAGCCACCGGATTGATATCATCCGTAACGGCCACCAGTACTTGTTCGCACATACCATTTGTTAAAAATTGTTGAGCCGTCAACAATGCCGCCGCGAATGAACCATCCAACTGCCCGGTAGTTACGCACGGCCCGTGGCTGTGCAAAAACAAAGAAAGGGTCAAAGCGGTAGAATTGTGAACCGAACCGGCAAATGCTGTGGGGGAAGATAACTCATCTCCGTCGTCAATAATACTGTCTAAAAAGCGAAGCGTGCTTTCTAAAGATCCGGCTCCTACAGCCAAACTCAATCCCAATTCATTTTCTTTTTGAAAATTCACACTTGCTTGCTGACAAGCTGAGAAAGCACACCACAATACGTTTTTGGCAATTTTTTCCATACGGCGCAGTTTCTTTGCCTCTATATACGGCTCAAAGGCGCCCATTTCAATATCTCCCAATAAAAAAGAGGAGCCCGTAATAAATAAATCACGCATAAAAATCCTCTGAACCTAGTACTATCACGCTGTTACAACCGCCAAATGCTAGCGAATCCGACAAAGCCACTCGTTTTGTAACGGTAGAAGGGATTGTGGTGGGGGAAAACCCGATTTTTTCATCCTGTACGGAGAAACCAATCGTTGGCGGCAAAATCTTCTCATTTAAAGCTTGCAAACTTAACACCGCTTCTATGGCGCCGGCCGCGCCCAGCGTATGTCCCGTAACTCCCTTCGAACCCCATACAGGCACATCTTTTAACAGCGCATTAAATGCTACACTTTCCGCTAAGTCGTTGGCAGGACTGGCCGTCGCATGCGCATTAATAAAAGCTATTTGTGAAGGAGCAACTGCGGCTTCTTTTAAAGCAAAAGAGATCGCTTTTTGTAATCCTTTTGCAGCGGGATCGGGGGCCGTGGGATGATAACCGTCGCATGCATTTCCGTAACCCAGCACATAACCAACGGGAGAAATCGCGAATTCTTCCGTTAAAACACGGTTCAACAACAACATAGCCGCCGCACCCTCTCCGATATTAATCCCTTCTCTATCTTTGGAAAACGGTTTACACCGGTTTTTACCCGCAATCAGCAGACGTATGAATCCGTCATAAGGAACCAGATTTATTTCATCTGTTCCGCCACAGAGTACAGCATCACATATGTCATTTTTAATCCAATCTTTCGCCAATCCGATAGCATCCGTTCCACTGGCACAAGCCGTTACAATAGTTTGGAACGGTCCGGTAAAGCCAAAATAAGCACTAATTGTTTTTGCGGTAGCAGAGGTAGCAAAATATTTTTTCAATTCTTGTACATCTTCCTCTTTTACCGCCCTTTGCTTAAAATGATGGTATAAATCAAAGCAATGAAATGACGCATCTACCGAAGTTCCTACAATAACGCCTACTCGCTTATTTTGCAGCTTTTCTGGCGTTAATCCTGCTTGAGCAAACGCTTCTTTGGCAGCTGTTAAGAAAAAATAAGAACTTAAACTTTGCCCTATTGGGCAAGAAGCTATAACAGATTCCGACACTTGGAATACGGGGAAACGGTCCGCATAGGCACTTTTAACACGATTGCCGGGCAAAGCAAAACACGCCCGCCCGTTAAGCGCACCTTTTAACATCTCTTTTGCCGTTAACCCGCATGCACACAATGCTCCGGCCCCGGCAATAGTCACTCCTTCTCTCATTTGGTACGATGTTGTTCGATATAGGATGCCAAGGAACCCAATGTTTTAAAAATTTCGCGGCCTTGTTGCATATTTTCAATCGTAACGCCGTATTTTTTTTGCAACAGCATGATAAGCTCTACAGCATCCAAGCTATCCAATCCCATTCCGGTTTCTCCGAAAATAGCATCTTCCGCTCCAAAAGAGGAAACATCCATTCCTCCCAAATCAATCTCACTGGCTATTAGATTTTTAAGTTCATCCACCATTTTTTTCGTCGCTCCATACATTAAAGTAATTAAAGAACTGATACGGATATTTTATACAAAAATCTTCTAACGCGCTAGCAAATTGTTGTGCGTAGGGAACAAAGTCCGCTGCAGTTTTGGCTTGTGGATCAACCCGCAACGGAGGGCATGTGTGGGTGCGAAATACCCCTTTTCCCTCCCAAGAAAAGAATAGAATTCCCAACGGAGCTCCTGTAGCAGCCGCCAACTTATAGAAGCTGAAGGGTACCCGCATCTTTCCCCCTAAAAAATCTACCGAAACCGCATTTTTTTCATTACCAAAGACGCGGTCGGCCATCGCACAGACGATTTCTCCTTTTTGTAAAGCACTGAGCATTTCCACTACGCCCCCTAGGGGGCCGGAGGGATCAATAAAATCGAATGGAGCATCCTGCCCGGAATGCTGTGCTACCGTTTTATCATAATCTTGCGGGTGTCGATAATACAGCACATGCAATTTGGCGGGAATAAAACCCGTTAAATTCACTGCCATTTGCCAACAACCCACGTGCGCCGTAAGCAATAAAGCTCCCTTTTTTTGAGTTGCCCAATCAATCAGTTGTTGCCGCTCCGGTCGCGTAGATTGAACACCGGTACGCCCTAAAATTCCCAAAGCGGCCCGATCTACCAAAGTGCGTCCAAAAGTTAAATTCAACAAATAAGTATGCTTAAAAAACTGCCATTTGTTTGTAGGTTTAAACCGACGCATGATGTAGGCCTGCGACCGTTTAAACACACTGGGCAACACGCTATACACAGCTACCAAAACGTACAAAAACAAATAGGCCACACTCCGCCCGCCGATAAAAATCAGCGCGTACACAAATTGATGTTTCGCTTTTGAAGCCAAACTTTTACCCATTTCCGTTGGCATTATGCATTCCTCGGTTCAGCATCCATCCGATGCCCCATACCAAACAAAAAGTAATCAGTGCCAATAACGGCGCTACCAAAAGAGATCCTACTATCCATTCCCAAAGCCGGCTTAAAAATTGACGGCCCAATGTCGTCAAATTAAATTCCGTCAGCCAATGGCCATGTCGCAAGAAATATCCAAATTCAATACATATGGCCGGGATAATCGGCCCAATGCAAAATTTTTCAAAGGAAATAACTAAAATTCTATTTAAATTCCAAAATCCGGCCCCACTAAAAAGCATTACCTGCCGAATCCCCGGCAGAGCGATACTCCCGCAAAAAATTCCCCATGCTGCCGAAAAAGCATTTTTAACAATGTTATCCTTTGTACGTAAATTTTCTTTTAATTGCTCCCAATAACTTTGTTTTCGCACGCCCTCTTGCGTAGCAGAAACATACCTACGGTGCGGGATGGGCAACATGGACCGTAATGTTAAATAGGTATTTAAAACCGTTAAACGCAAATTATCTTTAAATTTATGAAAATGAGAAATTCTATCGGAAGGATAGTGTACCTGAACAGGTACTTCTTGCACATCAAACCCTCCCCATAATGCACGCACGACAATTTCCACTTCAAAAGCATATCGTTGGCTCCACGTAGAAATATGCTGTAAAAGTTCCAGAGGGTAAACGCGCAAACCGCTTTGAATATCGTTCACTTTTTTACCCGTTTGGAAATGCACCCAAAACCCGCCAAAACTTCTTCCAAAACGCGAGGAAAACGGAACGGTATCATCCATCTTTCGCACTCCAATAATCAACGCTTGCGGGTTCTCTTGCGCTTTGCTACACAACAGAGGAATATCCGACGCACTATGCTGTCCGTCCGCATCCATCGTTATCAAATGTGTATATCCGTTTTGTGCGGCCCATTGGGCGGCTTCCCGCAAGACGGCTCCTTTCCCCTTATTTTTTTCAAAACGGACAAAATGAGCCGAAAGCCCCGCCAACTGTTTATGCGGAGAAACATCACTTCCGTCATCAAATACAGCTACATCCGGACACTCTTTTAATGCTGTTTGAACTACACCGCGCAGCGTGCCCTCGTGATTAAAATGGGGGATTACAACCACAAAACGCATTTATTTAATTTTTCCTTCTTTCCAATTCTGCACTAATTTTTCGTAAAAATCCGGACGTTCCAACAATAAATTTTTATTTTGATCCACTAAAAGTTGCACACTCATTCCGCGTGTACAAATTTTGTGTTTATCATCGTAAATTGTAAAATCATAATTCATGCGAACGGCATCACAGTAAAATAACCGGGCTTTAATTTCGTAGGTACGGCCGAATGTTAAAGGAGCCAAATAATCCACACTCATTTGCCTTACTGGCAGTGTAATGCCACGGTTAAAAAAATCAGTATAACCGATTCCCAAGGAATCTCCCAATGCCACACGCGCATCTTCAAAATACCCAACATAATGACCATGCCATAAAATTCCCATAGGGTCTACTTCGTTAAAACGAACTGTTCGAAAAACAGATTTCTCTAAGGGAGCCGGGGCCCCGGGTGGGGGAACAAAATAAACAATTTCTTTCATACACGCTCCTTAAAAGCCAATACCAATTGACTAAATTTTGTTTTGTTATCGCCGGAAGATAAAGTAAAAATCCAATTTTTTTCTGTTTTGGGTTGGATACTTATCCGTATACCTGTTTGCGGCAAAATAGGATTTATAAATTTGGCTCGCACAATTTGCGAAAGTGCTAGCGAATCATTTTTTAAACGATTCAAAGCATCCACACAAAAACTTATTTGTACCACTGCCGGGAGTAACGGATGACCGGGAAAATGCCCTTTAAAAGCAGGGAAATCTGCCGGAACTTGATACGCCACTTCGGCTTCCGTTTGCGACACAAAACAATTTTTTATAGCAGCTTCTATGGACATTGTTCCCCCTTGCTTTGCGCTTTAAACACCAAACGAGAAGAACGATCTTTGTACTCCACCTGCGAAGAGGGACATGAAGTAAACAAATGTGCTCTTGTAAAACGTGCAAACGCTTCCACCGCCCGTAGCGGAAACTGTGATTGTTTAAAATAGACGGTTATTTTTGAAGGAAAAACGGTCATGTCCGCCAATTTAATTCCAATTTCACTCATCAATATCACGCGGGCTTTATTTTCTTCGTATTTAGAGAGGGAAACAAATCCCATATCCCGGAATGTACCCTGCGTGCGAATCATTTCTTCCGGCCGTAACACCGTTTGAGGTGGATCCTGATATACAGATTGGCTCGCACAAGCCGTTAAAAGACAAGCAAAGAAAAATACTTTTTTCATTTCCGTTCCTCCAAAAACGGGGGAAGTAAGAAAAGGGCTCCCAGTGCCGCTCCGCTAATGCCAAACAAAGCAGAAACGCCCATCATTTTAAGTACAGGATGCAACGCCACCGCTAATACGCCAAACCCCACTAACGTAGAAAAACCGGCCGCCAACAACGCTCGATTGGGATAAAGTTTTTCTTGTTCGGGATGTGTATATTTCATTACTTGGAAGATACCGTAATCAATACCTAACCCCATTAATAACGGCAAGAAAATCAATACAAACAAGTTCACTTGCATCCGCAATAACGCAAACCCGCCAAAAATCATACAAGCCCCCGTTATTACCGGCACAAACGTTAAAAGAGCATGCTTCCAATTTCTAAATACGCCCCATACAGCAAGTAAATTGAGCAAAAACGCCACGATTACTACTGTAATGGCTTCATAGCGAATCGCAAGCGATAATTTTTTTTGCAAAGAAGCGGACGAAAGGAAATAAACATCTTTTCCGTTGCCCAATTCCTCGTATTTTTTTTCATCCGGTACCAAGTTAGCCACCCCATAGGTTCCGTCGGAAAGCGATACAAAAGGATTATAAATCTTCGTAAAATCAAACGTATCCGGAGGGAGTGTCTCTTGTGAAAGCCCCTTGAAGAACGGCTCAAAAGCTTGTGCATTCAGCCCTTGTTTTGCGGCCTCTTCTTCTGTCATCAAACGCGTGTACTGAACACGGTCCGCCGTCCAAAAATTTTTCCAACGTTGTTTGCGAATCACTTGCCCCCATATGGAAGGCAAGACCTCATTTACCGCCCAAGTTTCCCCAAGCTGCCGAGCCAATTGTTCGTTTTTGGCCTGCGCTTCATCCAGCGTATTCCCCAGCACAAATAATAATCCGTGGGTTTGTTGAGCACTCCCTAATACCGGCTCGGCCCGTTTTTTATCCTCTAACAATTTTGCTGAAAACCCGTTTAAACCGTTTAAGTCCACATTCAAACGAATTTGTTGGACGCCAAACGCGCCAAACAAAAGCAAACAAGCCGCCACAAAAATTGCCTCCCGTTTAGAAAGCCCTTTTTGGGAGCTGGCGTACATTACTGCTGTTTTTTTAGGAAGCGCCGTAAAATAAGCGGGTAACACGTAGAGCGTAAGCCACAAAGAGAGAGAAAGTGCCAATAATGAAAATACTGCAATTTGCCGAAAGACCTCTACGCCCGAAAAGAAAAGGGCTACAAAGCACATGGCAGACGTTAAGAAATTACATTCCAAATGTTTTTTAAGCCGTTGAGCTGCCTCATAAGGCAAATCCCCGCTATAACACATAGCAAAAAAGATGTAAATAACATAATCTACGGATAAACCGGCCACCACACTGCCAAACCCTAACGTGATACCGGATAGACGCCCGAAAATTAATGCAGTTACTACCGCAGCCGGGGGTAAGATAACCAGAGGCAACAAATAGATAAGCAAAGCCGTTTTATGGCGGAAAAAAACGAAAAATAAAACAGCCAATCCGATTACCGCCAAGATAGAAATTTTGACCAAATCTTTATGAACGGCCTTTACATTTTCAGCCGTATAGCGCACAGCTCCCAAATAGAAAGCTTGGGCGGTATTGCCTAATTTCTCAACTGCGCGCTTGAAAGCACGGTCAAACCGACGTACGTCTTGAAATCGGGCTGCAGGGAATGTAGTATCCACCATTGCCAACCGCGTCAAACCGTCTTTGGAAACGAGGGTCCCTTCTTCGTACTCTACTCCGGCCGTCTGAAAAAGAGACAATTTTTTAATCATAAGCTGTGTCAAATCCAGGGGGTCATTGAGGACTTGTTTACGCAGGAAAAACCCATCCAACGAGAAAAGTTTCTCTCTGTTTTTTTGCATCTGATCGGCTAATCCCGGGGGAGTAATGCGATCTCCCAGTTCTTCCTTATCTTGTTCGGAAAAACGATACGGCAAGGCGTGCAATAAATCAATCCCCATCTCGACACCCGGTTCAAAAGGTTTAATAAGAAAAGGGGCCAGTTCCTGTTGCAATACCATCAAGGCGCGTTGTGCTTCTTGTGCGGTGGTTGCTTGCACTCCCAAAAAAGTTTTCCGGTGCAATGCACTCTCACTAAACAATTCCATTTCTTTTTGAATCGGAGAAGGAATCAAAGCAGACATATCCTCATCCAATTTGATAGAGCGAGCCACAAAACAACTCAGTGTAATTAACAACACCGCCAGTAAGGCGGCCAATCTTTTATGAAACAGAATCCATCTTCGCATTAGAACACTCCTTGCGGCAAAGGTTGATTTAGCCGTGTATGCATAAAAGTTAAAATCGTTCGATCTCCCGTGGTTTCTTGCAACTCCAATTTTTTAATCGAAGGCAAATCTCCTTCTTGTAACCAAAGCGAGATTTGCATAGAATCTCCCATTTGTTTTTGACGAGGAACAAATATCAAACAATCCTCTTGCCGTAAAATACGGTAATATTTATCCAAACGTTCCACATCCATTGCCAGCCACGTCATCATCTGTGCAATTACCGTGCGGGCAACGGATCCTTTTACCGGAGTTTTACCGTTTGCAGTTAATCGAAAAACTTTTCCGTCTTGAAAAACCATTCCGTTTTCGAATGGTTCGGTATATTGCCAGTGTAAATTGGCAGGATTTTTCCGAAAATAAAATTTTCCTTTACTTCGTACGGGATCAGTCAGCAACGCCATATGATTTTCCTGCACAAACTGGCTTTCGATGGTTTGTACTTGTGCAAAACGTTGCGCCAACGCCTTGAGTTGTGCACCAGTTACTGTTTCTTGTGCGAGGCAAGGTTGGAATAAAATGCTTACCAATAAAGCCCATAAAATTTGATATTTTCTCATTTTTCTTTCTTAAGCACCCACCGATAATTTATCAAGAGACGGCCCGGTCCCTTCCCACATAAAGATATAAACCGTACCTTCTGCCACTATTTGTGCACCGCGTTGTACTCTTCCTCTTACAATTCGTGTGCCAAAACAATCATCCATTTGCGTCGTAAAAATTGTCAAAATATCTCCAGCATGCGCAAAATCAGAAATCGTCAAATCGCGAATATTTGCCAAATAACCACCGCCATCAATCGTTTCGCCTCGCCAGACACGGCGTTGTGCTTCACATGCTGCAAACCCTTGCGCAATCAACTCACAAAAAACTTCAGGGGCCAGGGTACCGTCCTCACGTAAAAATAAGTGATCCGGCCGAACATAAGCCCGCGCTTGCCCTTCGTTTTCCTCAACAACAAGCACCTCATCCACCAAACGCATCGGCGGTTGGTGCGGAATTAACTCTGCTACCGAAGAAAAGGTGTTCTTCATTTCGCTTCCTGGGTATTTACAAAATCCATAATCTTTTTCTTAACGTCCTGTGCCATTTTCAAGTGTCCTAACTCGCCGCTGTAAGAACGAGGGGAAATAGGTTCAAATTGTTTCAGTACAACACGCGAAGCACGTAACCAAATACTACCTACCGGCAACATTTTACCGGTACCGCTAATGGCCATCGGAACTACGGGCAAGTTTAATTGCTCTGCCAAGAAAAAAGCCCCGCTTTTAAACCGTGCCTGCGGATTCTTTCGAGAACCTTGCGGAAAAAGCATAATGGCACATCCGTTCTGTGCCGCCTTACGGCATTGCTCCAGCATGATTTGCGGGGGGGTTTTTTCCGCATCAATGTAACCTGCTCCGTTCATTACAAAACGGAAAAAAGGTAATTTAAACACCCACCCTTTCGTAATATAGAGCACATTATCAAATCCCAATGCGGCCACCGTGTAAAGATCCAAAGCACTTTGATGATTGGCCGTAACAACACATGGTCCCAATGGAGCATCTGTTTTTTCTACTGTTAATTTTTTGGCACAAAGACGAATAAAAAACAAAATCCCTTTGGATTGTATATACACAAATTTTCGTACCCGCTGTCCGTCTTTACCTGGCCAAAAGTAAAGTACCGGGAAAGCACACAACGTAGAAAGCCCTAGCCATAGTAGTGCACCGCTTCCCCATAGCAGTGTATTGATTGCTGTACGAAAATATTTCATTTTTGAGCTTCGTTGGCTAATTTTTCAATAAAATTGTATAAATCGTTTAATGTTACCATGGATCGTAAATCATATTTTTGGCGCAACGTCATACCGAATTTTTGCTCCAGTACAACCACCATATCTACCGCATCCAAGCTATCTAGCCCCAAATCGGTTTGAAACGAGGCCTCCGGCCGTAATTGTTCAACGGGCAACTCAAATTCTTTACTTAAAGCTTCATTTGTTTTTTGAATAATTTCTTCACGTGTCATTTTAAGGTCTCCTCATCAAAAGTGAGCAATTATTTCCGCCGATCGCAAAACTATTTTTTAAAATCACGGATATGGGTTGTTGCTGTGCTTGCGTTACATATTGCGCCGTGCCACAACGTTCATCTACCGTTTCTAAATTTTTAACGGGGATTATTTCGCCTGTTTCCAACATTTTGACACAAGCGATCAGTTCGAGCGCCCCGCTGGCTCCCATTGTGTGGCCTAAATGTCCTTTTAAACTATTGATTTTTACCGCAGCTCCAAACATTTTTTCCACTGCCTTGGACTCTGCAATATCACCTACAATCGTACCGGTAGCATGTGCATTTACCAAATCAATTTGGTGCGGAGATAAATTTGCGCGCTCCACCGCACGACGCATGCATTTTTCAATCATTACATCCGAAGGATAGGCCATATTTTCGGTTTCCGTATTGGCCGCCACAGAAAGTATACGTGCCAAAATAGTAGCGCCACGTGCTCGCGCACTTTGTTCACTCTCCAAAAACAATAGGCCGCACCCTTCCGCCACTACCAACCCGCTGCGGTTTTTATCAAATGGGGCAGATGCTTTTTCAGGACAATCGTTAGCGTGAAAAGAAGCAGCTTGCATAATATCAAAACAGGCACTGAAAAGGGGATGATATTCTTCCGTCCCGCCACAAAGCGCTTGAGAAACCAAACCTGACTTAATAGCCAAATATCCTAATGCCACATTATACAACCCCGTAGCACAAGCATCACTTGCCCCCAAGGAAGGGCCATTAATGCCCAACGCCTGTGCAGTAGTGGCAAGGGGGGAATGGTTCATAATTTGCAAGAAATCCGAAGTTTTGACTAATTCCAAATGGCCTTCATTACACGATGATACTATATTCATCCATACCGAAATACTGTTAAGGGTGGAACCCATAAAAAATCCGAGATTTTCCGGTGCTTCTTTGTAGCCGGCTTGGGCCAATGCTTCTTGCGCTGCGACGTACGCATAACAGGCCATTTTACTCATGGAACGGCGGTTGCGGCGGGGAATAAAAGAGAAATCCGTCTCCGGCACAGTGGCAGCAACTTTAGTTTTCACCATAGGAAGTTGCTCTAACTCTGTTACCCGGTGTATGCAATTTTTATTTTGCAGTAACCCATGCCATAACGGGTCTATACCATTCCCGTAGGGGGAAACGGCTCCCAATCCCGTAATTACAACCGAAGTATCCTCGAAAGTTGCCATACAAAAGTATTATATAAAATTTCGCGCGCGTGTACGTAAATGCCCTAATTTTTCTTAGAAAAATAAAAAAGCAGAAAATAAATATTTTCTGCTTTTTCAAATATTTTGCACGTAATTTTAGTTCATTACAACTCCACCATTAACGTGAAATACTTGCCCTGTAATGTAAGATGCCTTATCGGAACACAAAAAGCTGACCATATCCGCTATTTCTTGCGGAGTTCCCAATCGGCCCAACGGGATGAGTGGGAGAATTTTTTCTTTGGGAAGTCCGTCTAGCATTTCAGTTTCAATAAATCCGGGAGAAACGGCATTGACGGTAATTTTGCGCTTGGCTACCTCTAACGCCAAGCTACGGGTTGCGCCAACCAATCCCGCTTTGGCGGCCGAGTAATTGGTTTGACCGGGAACCGGAGCATGCGCAGCGGCGGAAGCGATATTCACAATTCTTCCCTGTTTCGCACGCACCATGGCGGCTAAAACAGTTTTGGTCACATTATGAAATCCGCCCAACACTGTGTTAATCACACGGTTCCATTCGGCCGTTTGCATAAACACCAACAAATTATCTTTCCGTAACCCGGCATTATTTACCAACACATAAGGGACCTGCCCTTTTTCCAAAAACACGGACAATGCCTTCTGCACAGCTTGTTCGTCCGCCACATCAAACGGCAACAAGGTGCAATTTACTCCGCACGCTTCAATTTCTTTTTGTGTTTGTTGGGCCGCGCTATGATTGGAGTGATAGTTGAGCCAAATATCAAAGCCGTCTTTTGCCAGTTGCCCAGCAATCGCTCTCCCAATTCCGCGGCTGGCACCGGTTACTAAGGCAATTTTTCTAGAAACATTCATTTGTTTTTATCCTTAAAATTAACTAAAATTAGATAAGAATATGATAACTAAAAACACACCAAAAAACAATCACTTTCGCCGCGTACGCCGGCAGGGACCGACGATGGCAGACATCGCTTTTGATGCGCAAAAAATTGCCTTTGCGCCTATTAGTTTTCAAGCGGCACTTGCGCTGCGCGATTTGGGTATTTTGCCTTTACTCAATCAAGCTCCTGCGGATGATAAAACCATTGCCAAAAAATTAAAACTTTCGCTTTATGCCGTACAAACGTTATTGGAAGTAGGCACGGGGCTTGGCTTGGTGGAACTTAGTCAGGGGAAATACACGTTAAGTAAAACGGGCTGGTTTTTTACGTTCGACCCCATGACACGTGCGAATACCGATTTTGTACAAGATGTATGTTATTTGGGAATGTTCTCTTTACAATCTTCCCTTACTAAAGGAAAACCTACGGGACTAAAAGTGTTCGGCAAGTGGCACACTGTATATGAAGCGTTGTCAAAACTCCCTAAAAAAGTACAAAAAAGCTGGTTCCAATTTGACCATTTTTACTCGGACATTGCCTTCCCGGAAATTTTACCCCTTGTATTTGAATTAAAACCCAAACTTATCTATGACATCGGCGGAAATACCGGTAAATGGGCCAAAAAATGCTTGCAGTATGATTCTTCCGTCCGTGTTGGAATTGTAGATTTACCCGGGCAGTTAAAAATGGCTCAAAAAAATTTGCGCGCTTATAAAGAACGAACGCAATTTCATGCTGTGAATTTGTTGGATAAAAACAGCAAAATACCCGCCGGAGCGGATGCTTTTCTCATGAGCCAATTTTTGGACTGTTTCTCCAAGCAAGAAATCATCGCTATTCTTAAAAAAGTAAAAGCAGCTGCGTCCAAAAAATCGGCCATTTATATTTTAGAGCCGTTGTGGGACCAACAAGAGTATGAAGCCGCCACTTATTGTTTAAACCATACGTCTCTTTATTTCACAAACATTGCCAATGGAAATAGCAAGATGTATAGCTTGCCGGAAATGCAAGATTGTGTTCGAAAAGCCGGTTTAAAAATAGACAAGATTTTTAATGGGGTCGGCCGTTTTGCTTACACACTCATCCGGTGCAAAAAATGACTTCCCCTGCTTTGCCACATCTAAGTCGCAAATGGCTCATCTTTACGGTTACGGCTAATGGGACGTTCATGTCCACTCTATCTGCCGGCATTGTAAACATTGCTTTGCCCACCATGTCCCATGAGTTTGGTGTAAGTTTAGAAAGCATACAACTGGTTGTTAGTTTTTATCTATTGGTACTTACTACGCTGTTACCCGTTTTCGGAAAACTCAGTGATATCTATAGCCGCAAATGGATGTATTTAGGTGGGTTTATTACATTCGGTGTGGGGGCATTTTTAGGGGCACTCTCTCATTCTCTACCCACTATGTTACTGGCCCGAGGGATCCAGGGTATCGGTTCTTCTGCCATGATGGCTACGTCACAAGCATTAATTGCTCAAGTATTTCACGGAACATCGCGCGGCAGAGCATTTGGTGCTATCGGGGCAGTGGTGGCGTGCGGTTCATTGGCAGGCCCCGCTATCGGAGGAGCTCTTATTCAAACTTGGGGATGGAAAAGTATCTTTTGGCTTTCTGTTCCCATAGCAGCCATCGGTGTATGGCGCGGAATTTATCTGATTCCGCGGTTTAATGCCCACAAACGCAGCAAGTTCGACGTAAAAGGGGCCCTACTCTATAGTGGAATGAGTTTTTCGTTTTTGTTTGCACTCAATACCGCAGCAGACAAAGGATGGACGCATCCTCTTATCGTTGGAAGCTTTGCTGTTTCTCTATTACTTTTAGGGGGATTTATACACCGGGCACGAACTGTCAAACATCCTTTTTTGGATGTAGAAATTTTCAAAAATCCTGTTATTTCCATTGGATGTACAGTAGCACTTTTGGGCTATTTAGCTCTATTTGTCAACACAGTGTTACTCCCGTTTTATCTAACGGAAATTATGGGGATGGATCCTATCAAAATAGGATTACTCATTTTGCCTTTCCCGGTAATGCTTGCTATTGCTTCAGCCGTAGCAGGAGCGCTCAATGCTAAATGGCCTGCACGTATTCTAACAACTATTGGGTTCTGCTTAATTATTTTGGGCACATTGTTGTTTGCTTTTATTGGTCATAAACCGAGTATTTCTTACATCATATTGGCCCAGCTTATTATGGGGGCCGGTTCCGGAACTTTCCAAGTTCCCAATAACAATACCGTCGTGAGTGCGGCTCCAAGGGGAAAATTAGGCGTAGTAGCCAGCATGAACGCATTGGCACGCAATGTAGGAATGATTTTTGGAATTGCACTTTCCGTTGCTGTTTTTGCTGCGGTGCAAAATTGTTTAAACAGCCACGGAGTCAACACACCGGACGCTTTCATTGGTGGATTCCAAGCTGCTATGCTATTGGGAACCGTTTGTGCCGTAGTGGGGGGAATATTATCTGCCAAAAGATAATTTAGATAATAATAAAACAGGGCCGCTGAAAGCGACCCTGTCTGTTACAAATAATTACCACATCAACGAGGATGGTGTTGACTAAGAGGAATAGGCGTTTTCATCTTTGTGCCGGCCTTCTTTTTTGCTTTCACTGCTGCTTTCGTTTTTGCTTTTGCTTTTGCAGCGCTATTACGGTAAACGCCCGCCTTCTTGGCCAATTTCTTTAATTCATTACAATATCTGATCTCAAACTGCTTGGTTTCGTCCGACCAAGATTTTTTCTCCATTTTTTCCGGATCATTTGCAATGTCGTAGCAACGAGCAATCACCTTTCTAATACGAATTTTCATGTCTTCAGGAACTGGCGTTATCATTATGTATTTCCACCAATCACGCATACGAACAATCCTATCGGCCTGTATTCCAATCACAATAAACGGGGTTTCACCCTTCGTCATGGTGTTATTAGGAGAATAAGCATCTATCATTTCTTCCGAAAAGTAATAATCTCGGAACGCTCGTTTCAAATCATAAAAGATCTTTCTAGCTTCTCTGCCCCCTATTCTAACTGCTTCTCCCCAGGCCCCATCTATCACAAACAAATATCCTTCTCTGAGAATATAATTATCTCTAATGGGAAGTACATCCTCAAGTTTCATATCAACGGCTTTTGCCAATACTGCCATTTGATACAAACTTTTTCCCCAATTTTCACTAAGGGTTCCTTCGGGGTAGAAATAGGGGCTTTGGAGTATCCAACCCCACGTCATTAAATCCATCACATCTTTTTTAAGCCAGGTATTTTTGTACTTATCATAGAAGTCAACATAATTTTTTTTGTTGAATATGTTTGGCTCTGTTTTAAATTCATCCTTATATATTTGATTCAACCCTTGGTACAAAGCTCTGGGTATAGATGCAGCGTTAAGGGTCGATGACGTAGTGTAGGTCTCTCCTTTCATTGTTACTTCTTTCACGATGTATATCGGTCTATCATACATGTTATTCATAAATTCCCTAAAATCAAAATGTTTAAAATGATCAGCAGCGGGCTGGCCTCTTTTATTGAACTTTTGCTTTACACAAAAATCAGGAACATCTTTCATTTTAAATCTATCACGACGAGGGCACTCTTTTAATGAACCAAGGTAAGTAGCCAAAGCTTTTATTTTACCTTGTCTTAAATAACTAAGCACTTCTGCATTTACTTGTTCTTGCGCACTGGTTGCATAAAGGGGCACAGCGAACAGTAATGCCAAGAGTGAAACTATTGTTCTTTTATACATATATTCTCCTTTTTATTTAATGTAATATTACCCATAGCGTAACAAAAGAACAAGACACAGCAACAGGGCCTTTAGACCTAAATGAAAGGGTAATTTGGACCTAGACCCAAATTACCCTTTAGACCCAAAAGCCCCCGACAATCGTCGGGGGCTTTGAAATCTTGAAACAATTAATAGTTTTCCGGATGAATCATAAAGTAGGCCTGAGGATGTGCACATACCGGGCATACTTCCGGAGCTTTTTCTCCAATGCACACGTGCCCGCAATTGGCACATTCCCACATCACAATACCGGCTTTTTTGAAAACGGTCTGTGTTTCTACATTGTGCAAAAGTTTACGATAGCGTTCTTCATGCATTTTTTCAATTTTGCCCACAGCCTCAAACAAATAAGCTAATTTATCAAATCCTTCTTCTTTGGCTGTTTTAGCAAAACCGGCATACATATCGGTCCATTCGTGGTTTTCGCCGTTTGCAGCATCTAATAAATTTTCTGCCGTGGTGGGAATCCCTTCGTTGTGCAAATATTTGAACCAAAGTTTGGCATGCTCTTTTTCATTGTTAGCCGTTTCTTCAAAAATTTTAGCAATTTGCACAAACCCTTCTTTTTTTGCTTTAGAAGCGTAGTACGTATATTTATTGCGCGCTTGTGACTCACCTGCAAATGCGGTCATCAAGTTTTGTTCCGTTTTCGATCCTTTGAGTTCCATATTTTCTCCTATAAAGAACCAATCCTTTAACGGGATTGGCACATTTTACATATTCCTTTAAATTGTACTTGCGTTTGACGCACTTGACCGACTTCATTCATACACGCAGGGAGTTCCATTGACTCATTTTCTTTGAAAAAAATATCATAGATTTCCCCACATTGTGTACATACAAAATGGCCATGCGGTCTTAAGTCGCCGTCAAAATGTTCTTTCACGGATAATCCGACTCTTCTCAATAAGCCCATTTCTTCCAAAGAAGCCAATGTACGATAAACTGTGTCGAGCGACACGTTGGGCAATTTTTCCCGCACTTGCTGCAACACACGTTCTGCGCAAGGATGTTCACACGAAGAAGCTACCGTGCGATAAATCTCCTTCCGCTGGTGCGTTACACGCAACCCCAACTGTTTACAACGATCTTCAAAATAGGATAATCGTTGCTGTATACGTTCGTCCGAAACAATTTTATTCATAGAATTCCTTATTAAGAATTGTTACTAGTATAACATATTTATTTTAATTCGTTTCATTTTTTTGTATGGTGTAAAATATGGATAATACTTTTCATACTGCTATTATCGGAGCCGGTGCCAGCGGGCTCTTTTGTGCAGGCAGTTTTAACGCACGAAAAATTATTTTAGACCACAACACAATTCCCGGTAAAAAAGTGGCTGTTTCCGGAGGGGGAAAGTGCAATTTTTCCAATTTGTATCTATCTTCCGCAGATTATCTTTGCCAACAGAAACATTTTTGTAAAAATGCCTTGGCCTCTTTTACCCCGCATCATTTTATGCATTTGTTGGAGGATGAGCATATTGTTTATCAAGAAAGGGAAAAGGGGTGTCTGTTCGCACAAGATGCACAAGATATTGTTCGTTTTCTCGTAAGGCGAGCCAAAAAGAATCAAACAGAATTTTCCCTTTCCACGCAAGTATTATCCGTCCTCCCGCAAAAAGAGGGAGGATTTATACTGCACACCTCTAAGGGCCCTTTCTATGCCCGTCACGTCGTGTTGGCGAGCGGAGGATTATCTTATCCCGCCTTGGGGGCCAGTCCGTTTGGGATACACGTAGCAAGACAATTGGGATTATCTTTTATTGAACAACGCCCGGCCTTATGCGGGCTCACGCTCCCAAAAGCAGAACAAGCTATTTTCCGGAAATTAGCAGGTAACTCTCTCACCGCAACTGTAACAACCGACCGAAAAACTTTTACAGGACAACTACTTTTTACACATGAAGGTTTTAGTGGCCCCGCTATTTTAAATGCTTCTTTGTTTTGGACCCCGTCAAAAGAAGTTATCATCAATTTTTTACCGGGAACAGACGTACGAGAAATTTTAACGGCCTCCAAAAATTCCGCTCGTACTTTCTCTGCGGTATTGGCAGAGCATATACCCGCAAAAATTTCGAAGGCAATAATAGGGCCTTTGGAACAAAGTTTGGCAAACGCGCCTAAAAAAGATTTACAAGCCGCGGCAAACCGCCTAAACCGTTTTTCATTTGTTCCGGCCGGAACTTCCGGCTACACAAAGGCCGAAGTTACTGCCGGCGGGATAGACACAAGAGAGATTCATCCCACTACGTTTGAAGTGAAAAACAGGCCGGGATTATATGTCATCGGAGAACTGCTGGATGTTACCGGCCGTTTAGGAGGATTCAACTTACACTGGTGTTGGGCCAGCGCGTATAGTTGTGCCGGTGCGTTGTCCCGTAAATTCTAATAATTATCCGTATGTGCTTATCCCCTCTATTTTTCTTTTTTGCTATAATACATGGGAGGGATAAACTGCGCAGAGGTTATTATGATTGATATCTACAAAGAGAGAAATTTACTCAAATTATGGTTTGCGTCTTTAGACATTTCGAACAAGATGATTGTTCCGTTTTTAAAAATTTTCTTATTGACGCTCTTACCAACGATAGTGATAGCTGTAATAAAACTAGCCCCTGTTTTCTTTGCCGCTCATACAACTTCTCCCGCACAATTACTGGCTTTTTCTATCGGAGGAATTGTATTAAAAACCGTGGCGGGAGCAATATTGCTTCTGGGCTATTGTGCTCTCATGCGTTTGTGCGCAGCATACGTAGAGGGGCGTATGGAAACCATTTCTCACGCGCTTCTATCCTCTATTCTGCCACTTCTATATTTCTTCATTCTCAGCGTGGCATTATCCATTGTAACTGCAATCGCTTTTGTCTTCTTTGGTAGGTTGTTTGTTAGGTTGCTATTTTCGGGATCTTCTTTTGGGTTGCTCTTTTTAATCTTTTTGCTTCCAATACTCTTTTTTATAGTACGTTTATTTTACACGCTGTCTGCTATTGTCCTTGCAGAAAAAGGCCCCATCTCAGCCATTCAATATAGTTGGAAATTAACGGAAGGGATGGATGCACTTTATGCTTTCGGAGCGTTCATATTGCAAACCTTGTTATTCGCTTTTCCAGGCATATTAGCGGCGTTGGCTTTCTATCTCATTCCGCTCTATGCTCCCACGTTAAATTTAGCCGGATTGCCTATGCCGGTGTTAATTTCTTTGCTTATCATTACTTTGTGCATATGGTTCTTCTTCCAAGCGTGTGGTTATGCATTTTACACTTTGGTATTTCTGCACGTAGCTAACGAAGGTAGTTCCGGTCCATGGGGCACTACCCCGGATATGCATATCGTTAAGAAACATCAACCCGACGTCCAAATGACAACGGATGATGCGGAAGTGACATTTCATGAAGAACAAACAATCCGGCTGAATGCCGCTCAAGTACAAGAACTAACGGTAGAAAGCACCGCTGTAAAAACCGGGAATGACAACAAGCACTTAAAAGAGGAACTCAAAAAGGTGTACAAACCGCAGCCGGTGGATCAACTCGTCCAACACGGGGATGAAGACAGAATGCCTACCATCGTTTTTGACGATGAAATGGCAAAAAATTTGGAAGAAAATAGAAAATTACTGACTCCGCAACAAACACAACAACCCCAGGAAAAACCCGATGATGACGATGGGGAAATTACTTCCATTAAAATATCCAAACACTAAAAAAAGAGCCGGGTTTTATACCGGCTCTTTTTATTCGCCTTTGCCGATGTTTACGCAATTTTGAATTCACGGGTATGCTTTGCATAGTTTGGAACAAATAAAATAACTACGATATCCCGCAAATATATTTTAAAATTGATATGATATAGGTAAGAGGATTATATGAACCCACTTGTTATTTTTAAAGATATTTCTACTTTTTTCAAAATGGTCGCAGCCATTTTGCACCGTCAGTATAAAATGCCGTGGCAAACATTTTTTTGGGCGGTTATCTGTTTGGTCTATTTTATGTCTCCCATCGATTTACTGCCCGACATGTTACCCATGTTGGGAATTGCCGATGACGGAGCTTTCATCGTGTTCATTCTCACGCTTTTACATAAAGACCTAGCCACTTTCCGTCAATCACAAGAAGATAAAAGCAACGTTATCGAGGCGGAAGTTGTACAAACCTTTGACAAAAAGGATAAAGAATAATGTTAAAAAAATTGATTAAAATTTTATGTGTCGTTCTTCTTCTTATTGTGGGAACGGTGGTGGGGGGATTTTTTGCACTCAAAGCATTTCTCTCACCGGAGAAAATTCATACGTTGGCACAGCAATATGCACGGGAAAACTGGAACCGCCAAATCTCTTTCCAACAACTCTCTGTAAACTGGATCGGATTGACCCTTAAAGATTTTGCTTTATCGGAAGAAAATTCTTTTGAACAAGGTACATTTATTAAGGCAAAAGAAGTGGTTGCTAAAGTGGACGTTAAAGCTTTATTTAAAAAACGAGTTCAAATTAACACGCTGTTTTTAAACGGAGTAGAAGTAACGCTAGTTCAACAAAAAGACGGCCGGTTCAATTTCTCTTCGTTCGTAAAAGAAGATACCGCCACTGCTTCCGCAGATATGTCGGCCACATCGCAACATACATCGCAGCAACCGTTGGTCCTTAAAGCGGATCGGTTATCCGCTTCGGATTGTCGGTTTATCTACCGTAATGATATCTCCGGGGCCCAAACATCGTTGGATCATTTAAATTTTGCTGTCACGCAGTTTGATTTGGCCCATCCGTTCGATTTACTTTTGAATTTTACAACACACCTAACGCAAGAAAACCAACCTTCCATCGATTTACCTATCCGCCTGGAAGGAACGTTATTTTTAGCCAATACCGAGTGGAAAAAAGCATATCTGCAGGCACGTTCGTTGCAAGCTTCCTATAAAACGGTTCAGTTGAATTTGCAGGGAAAAGCAGAAAATTTCACAGCCCCCGTAGTCGATGTCACAGGGAATCTTAGCGGTGTAAACAACAAGGTATTGGCTGAATTGTTGCCTCAATTACCGTCCTTTGATTTGCCGGTACTGGCTCTTAAAGTACAGGCCAAAACTAACTTAACAGACAGCCGTGCCGAATTTTCAAAAATAGAATTGCAAACGCAAAACAATTCGCTTTCCGCCACAGGGAACACCTCTTGGGGAGAGAATTTTTCCTACGCGCTGGCAGGGAGTATCCAAACGGACCTCTCTCAACTGGTACAAATGACCGGGGGATCTTCTTTTCATCCGGCCGGGAATGTGAATGGATCTTTTAAAACTCTCGCGCAAGGAAACCGCAACCATCTTTCAGGGACGTTTACACTCAAAGATGTCAGTATGCTCTACACGCCTTTTACCTTTGAACAAGTCAGCGGAACGGTCACTTTGGCTGATTCGGGCGCTGTTTCTGCGGCCCTCACCGGGCAAATCAATCAAGGCAATTTCGTAGGCAATTTACTATATAAATCAGCCAACGAATTAACAGATATTCTACTAAAACTTGATATTGATAAATTCACATTGGCAACATGGCCTTCTTCCTCTCAAAAAGAAGCGTCACAAACCGCTACCACCACCTCAACGGAAAACCGTCTCAACTTACAGGCAGATGTAACGGTAGGGGAACTCATTGTACCGCATTTCCGTTCCGGGGGGCTTGCATTAAACGCCCAATTAACGGATTTGTCCGATGCCATGACTCGTGCCAACGGCACCCTTTCATTTACCTTACAACCCGGGGCCATTACGGATTTGGACGTATTTGTTAAAGAAAATAAGTTGGTAAAAATTCTGTTTCTACCGCTTAGTATCGTGCGGAAAGTGTCCCAAACACTTCGGTTAAATTTATTCCCGTCGGAAAAAGAGCGGGGGGAAATTGCTTTTACACAAGGAACCGGTCGCTATACGTTTGATAACGGCGTGATGAACGTGGACGAAACCGTATTCAAATCCTCTGTCGCGGATCTTCATGGAGCCGGCACCATTAACTTTCCCGCAGACAAATTGGATATGAAAGTTACCGCCACACTCTTTTCTCAGGAAGCGCCGATGGTTATTAAAATTACAGGCACACCTCAAAACCCCAAAGGAAAACTGGACGTAATGGGAACGGTTAACTCTGTGCTAGGGGGACTACTCAACGGGAAAAGCGAAACAACTGTCGCAGAAGAAGTTACGCAGGATACCCGGGATGCCGTAGATACGGCCCGTACGGACGTGGAAGAAACGGCAGAGGTTTCGGCAGAAGATGTCAGAGATGCACTCAAAGATACTGCTCACGCGCTCAAAGGGCTTTTCAAGAAAAAATCCGACCAATAACGTTTTTCACATACGAGTGACTAATTTATTTTCCAAATAAAAACCCCCGGTGCAACCGGGGATTTTTATCTTAATTTTTTTGTGCACTCAAGATTCTGTTTTTGGTGCACTCAAGATCCAATGGGCATCACAATTCGCACCAATCGATATTGGTATGCCGTCGCAAGTACAGGCGGATGTTCCCGTACACTGTACCCACGTCGCGTTACTCGGGTCTATGGGGATCTCACCTTCCTCCATACCGCTTTCTCTAAACTTAAGATTAGGGTTGGTGCCGACCAAATCCCAAATTCTGTCTACAGCCATTGTTGAAATCCTAAAGGGACTATTTGGCAAGATAATCCCTACTCCTAAAAACGGGGCCACAGACGCGCCACTCTCTTGCTGCTCAAAGGTCAAGCGGACTCTTTCTTCGGCCTCTAATGGTTTAACACGACGCACGTGCAATTCACTTCCTTCTTGTATTATCACATTTTTAAAGGGCGCTCCGCTTTCAGTAACCACCATCCGAACGTCCCCCGTTAAAGAACCGCTCGGGTCAAATTTAACATTCCCCAAATCGGTCGGTTGTGTCAAGTTCAACACAGTGCTCTTGGAAATAGGCACATAAACCATGCCTGTATTCGTATTGGTGGGAGTGTAGTTTAAAAATTCCACTCTTTCCACCCGGGTCACTGTTACAGAACATGTTGGACCTTCGGCACATGTGGGGTCTGTACAACAGGCCTCACCACCTTTCAATTCTAACCCTTTTACTTCTAAATTGGAAAAAACCCCATTCGGGGAACCAACGGTCGTAACAAACGTCATTGGCTGGCCGTTAGCAACCAATGGCAACAAAATCCCTACCATACCGATCAAAACACTTTTTTTCATAACAATTTCACCCCAAAAATAGTTACTTTCTAAGTATAGCTAAAATATGTGATAAAAACAACCCCATTTTAAAAAAATTCTACCATTCGAAACTAAATATCCTATAATAAAAGGGTATGGGTATTTTGTTATTAGTGCTTACCAACTTGGCTTTTCCGTTTGCTGCACTGGGGGTTGTGGGGGGATTTTTCTTTTCCGCACGGCGAAATCTTTTGAAAAATCTGTGGGCAGAACTAAAGGAACGTTTTGGTCTCGAAGCTGCCGGGCAGTTCCCCAAAGGGGCGGTATGGCTGCATTGTGCCAGCGTAGGGGAAGTTTCCTCTATGAAGGAAACCATCAGCCGTTTGAAGGATTTTTACAAACGGCCCATTTTAGTAACCACTACCACTCAGGCCGGCAAACAAACCGCCTTAAAAAACCCTGTCATCGATGCCGCTGCATTGGTCCCGCTGGATTTCTACCCATCCTGTAAACGTTTTTTGCGTATTGCACAACCTTACCGCTTGTTTTTGGTAGAACGGGAGATTTGGCCCAATTTATTGGAAAGTGCCTTCCAAGCGGGAGTACCGACTGCTCTCCTCAACGGCCGTATCTCAAGAAAATCAACCAGGGCCTACAGCTGGGTCCGGCCGTTATTCAAACGCGTGTTAGGGCATCTGCAGTTTGCCGCGCTCCAAACCCGGGAAGACAAAGCCCGCTATAAATGTTTGGGGATGCCCACCCGCAAGCTCTTTGTGTGCGGCAACGTGAAATATGACTCACTATCGGACAAACCGCCTCATTTGGATAAAGTTTACCGCTGGCTCAAAGAGTTGGGATGGGAACAAAAGATGATTTTTGTGTTGGGCAGCACCCACCCGCAAGAAGAAGAACTGCTACTGCGCACCGCGCCGGATATCCTTCGTACAGGGACCAAAATTATTTTTGCTCCGCGCCATCTGGAACGGATGGCGGAAATTGAAAACAATCTGCAACGCAGCGGTTTACATTATGCGCGGGCCAGCCGCGAACCTTTTGATAAAAATACAGACATTTTATGCGTAGACGAAATGGGAATGTTATCTTCTGTCTATGCCTGTGCAACCTTATGCTTTGTTGGCGGCTCGATTGCGCCGCGCGGCGCACACAATTTATTGGAACCGGCTATTTTGTCTAAAACGGTTCTGTTTGGGAAATATTTTTACAATACACCAATCACGGCCCACGCTTTATTGGAAGAGGGGGGCGGCGTCCTGGTAGATGAAGGAAATTTTAAAGCAAAAGTGCTTCATTTACTGGCCGACAAGGCCCAACTGGAAAACATGTCTGCTAAAGCGCGGGCTACAGCACTGAGTTTTCTAGGTGCTACAAACCAAATTATGGAAGTGGTAAAACATGACGAACAACGAAACACCTAAAATTTTGGTGGTACGATTATCTTCTTTAGGGGATATCGTTCTATCTTCACCCGTATACAAAAATATCAAAGCCAAATGGCCCCATTCGCACATTACGCTGATGGTAAAACCGGCTTTCAAACATGTGCTGGCCGGTCATCCGGATATTGATGAAATTTTAATAGCCAAAAAGGGGATTTTTGCCAATATTCGTCAGATCCGTGCGGGGCATTACACACACTATTTAGATTTGCACGCCACTTTTAAAAGTATGGTAATGGGATTTTTCAGCCGTATCCCCAACCGCGTACGCTACGAGAAAAATGCGTTAGAACGCCGTCTGTTGGTACGTTTTCACAAAACTTCTCCCGTTTTGGAACGCCATACGCTTGATAAATATTTAGAAGCACTCAAAGCGTGGAATATTGATATTAAATACAAAACACCCCAATTGGGAGATTGGGCTTATAAAAATGACAGTTTAGGAAAAAAGGTAAACAAAATTGGAATCTTCCAAACTTCCTTCATCGGCGACAGTGTGCTGACCACTCCGCTCATACACAAAACAGCCAAATTATTCCCGGAAGCAAAAATTGTTGTCATTACCCGCCCTCAAACCGAAGATATTTTTAAACCGCTCAAAGACGTAGATGAAATTATTTTGAACGACAAACGCGGTTGGAATAAAATTGCCGGAGTATGGAAAACAGCCCGTGCTATCAAAAAATCCGGCATCGATATTTTGTTGGTACCGCACCGCAGTTTCCGCAGCGCATTGATTGCTTGGCTCTCCGGAGTACCGGTGCGCATCGGGTTCTCCTCCAGCGAAGGATGGTTCTTTTATACAAAAACTGTTCCGTTTTCTTGGATGATTCACGATGCCGAACGGAATTTGTCTCTCTTACAAGGAATTGTAAAAGAACAATTTACAGCAGAAAAATTACAAATGGACTATGCCTCTTCCGCAGAAGAAAATGTGGAGCGGCTTATGAATGATTTTAACTTAAAAGGTAAAACACTCGTTGGCATACATCCGGGTAGTGCTTGGCCCACCAAATGTTGGCCAATGGATTACTACGTGGAACTTATCAGCCGCTTGCAAGAAGAATTGGGGGTACAAGTCGTGCTAATTGGCGGAGGACGCCAAGATACGGATGCCGGTGAAAAAATTTGCCAACTCGCCAAAGGTCATGCGGCCAGCTTGTGCGGAAAAACCAGTTTGGCCGACTTGATGGCCCTGATGGGACATTTTAAATTATTTATCACCAACGATTCCGGCCCCATGCACATTGCCACGGCTTTTAACGTACCCACCCTGGCAATTTTCGGCCCTACCACACGCGAATTAGGATTTTTCCCTTATGGGGAAGGACACCGTGTTGTGGAAGTGAAAAATTTACCGTGCCGTCCTTGTGCGTTACACGGCGGGAAAAAATGCCCGTTGGGGCATTTTAAATGCATGAAGGACATTTCGGTAGAAGAAGTGTTTATGAATGCAAAACAAATGTTACAAAGTAAATAGATCCGCTTAAAACATCTTACTAAAAAAATCCCCGTAAAACTATACGGGGATTTTTTATTGTAAAAAGCATTTTATAAATCTTCAAAATTAAAATCTGCTTTTTCATCCAAAGCATCAATTGTTGCCTGAAACAGTTTTTTTACTTCCGGCAATTTTTCCAACGCAATCCAAATTCCCTTCTTGGTAAAACCCTTTGTTTCTTCCCATTGCCGCAAATCCAATCCGCGCGCCCCGCGAAAGGTAGAAACAGAAGCCACAATACAAATCCCGGCACGTTTGGCAAATTTACCGATCACACCGTCCGGTTGGTCTCCATCCGGTAACGCTAAAATTTTCGGAGCCATTGCCGCAACAATTTCCGGAGTCATGGTTACCCCATCCCGCGTAGCTCCGGCAAAACCATCCGTATTTAAATACCGTCGAACCGATACGTAACGGTATCCGTGATAAGCATCGATTGAAAAACGAATGGATTCTTTTTCCGTCAAAATAATTTCCCCAATGTCGCGAAGCAAGGTAAAACTGCTTTCAAACATAAAACCCCTCCTGTACCAAATCGCCTAAAATATGATATGATACCTTTAGTATATTGTAAAGATTGGAAGTTGGAAAATCAAGTATTTTTTAATTGAGATTTATTTTTATAGTACATTTATATGACTGAATCTGTTTCCCTGGTGGGCAAAGAAATATCCGGATGCACGATCCTTCAAAAAGTAGCCGAAGGTGGCATGGGTGCAGTTTATAAAGCACGCCACAAAGCACTCAACCGTATCGTCTGCGTAAAAGTGCTCAGTCCGTCGCTCGCCAACGATAAAAAAGCCGTAGAACTCTTCCTTACCGAAGCGCGCGCCATTGCGGAATTGGACCATCCCAACATCGTCAACGTATACAACGTGGGAAGAGAACAAGGGTACTATTTTATCGTAATGTCCTATATTGAAGGACAAACACTTTCTCAAATTATCAAGAAACACAAACAACTGCCCATCGGTATTATTTTAGGATTATTTGAAGGCGTTCTATCCGGGCTGGATGCAGCGCACAGCAAAGGCATTATTCACAGGGATATTAAACCCTCTAATATTTTAATTACGCAAGAAGGGCAACCCAAAATTGTAGATTTCGGTATTGCAAAAAAAATAGGGAAAGATAAAACAACTACCAAAACGACCGAATTAGCCGGAACAGCTTATTTTATCGCACCGGAACAAGCTCTTGGAAAAGATTTGGATACGCGGGCCGATTTATACTCCGTAGGGGCCAGCTTATTCTACGTTTTAACGGGGCGGTTTCCTTATTCCGGACGTAATACCATTGAAATCATTCAAAAGCATATCAATGACCCCGTACCCGATCCGGCTATCTATCGGCAAGATATACCACCATGGCTTTCTCGCGCCGTTCAGCGTTTAATGGCCAAACAGCCCGATGATCGTTTTCAAACCGCAAAAGAAGCATTTTTGTTCTTTCAACGTATGCGGGCGGAAGAACAACGCAAAATCAAAGAATCCGATGGAGAAAAAATAGTCAATTTATCCGAAGAAGGACCGTTGCGCTTGGTTAAGGATGAAGTATTCAATACTACCACCTCCATTAAAATGGAACGTGCGTTTCAAAAACAACAGCCGGCCGCTAAAGTGCAAAGAACTTCCGCTTTACCTCCTTTAGTACAGGGCAATACGGTAAAAGAACAACGAAAAAAAGTATGGTCGCAAGCCAATTCAATGCCGGGGTTACCGACTACGGATAAAGCAAAAACAGCCAAAATTTACCAGGCAAAGGCCGCTCCTCAACTATACAAAGTACGAAAATTGGCAGATACAACCATCCGTTTTTTAATGAAATTATGTGTGTTACCGTTGCTGTTGGGAATCATCGTCGCAGGAATCGTATTTTTGTTTCACTCTTGGGGAAAAGTTGCCTCTGTGCATACCGTTTCCGGCGTAGGGCTTGGACAAAACTTAATTAATTCACTGTTTTCTCAACCCTATGCACCCAGTCAATTTCACTGGATGTTGCTGAGCTTAACTTCTCTCTTGGTGGTATGGTTGTTAAATCGGGTAAAAAGTTACTCCCACTCTATCACGTTTATTGTTCTGACGGCAGTTGTGGCTTATTTGGCAGGTTTATGTGCGCCGCAAATACCGCTTTTACATGTATCTTCCGTTACGCGCTACATTTTCTCACCGGAGTATAATCTTGCATACCTTTTGCTCGCGCTACTGGGATCCCTCGTCTTATGTTTTACCATCAACCGTTCTATGGGGCAGGGTGTTTTGGGAGCTACACTTGTGGTGGCTACACTTGTACTTACTTATTTTTCAACCCGCTTTTCTATTCCACCCACCACGTTGCGCCCTGTGGCTTTATTTCCCTTCCTGGGAATGGCCTTGGGATTAGGAGCCATATCCTTCTTTGTAACCGCTCAAAAAAAAGACAGCGCGCTCGGACCGGCATTGTTCCTTTTGGGGGGCGTAGCGTGTTTGTGGATTTACGGAGTATCCGGTATTCAAGAAACTACACTTACTACGCTCACCACGCTTACCCAAAAAGTGAACATTAAGCAAATTGCACCTCCAACGGATGTTCAGCAAGCCGCTCAGGAAGAAAAAAGATATAACATTAATTCGAAGCGGGAATTATTTGCCCCTAAAAACTCAACCAATGAACTCACCCACTTGTCGGAGGATGATTCCGCCAAACGTATTGAACGGGAAATCATTCGTGTTACAGGGGGACAGGCGTTCAACGAACGGTCTCTTGCTCTTTTTACCCATTTTCTTACAACCTATTATAAAGGGGGCTATTCCCCGATGAAGTACAAAGTTTGGTTGTATACAATGGGGCTTCCCTTTGATAATTTTAACCGCAATGCCCAAACAAATGATGTCTATTCCTTGTTATTAATCATTTTATTTGCATGCTCGGTGGGTTCTTGTATTGGCACGATTGTATTGAGGGAAAAATATGAGTAGCTTCGATATTGAATTTGCTGCCGTTACCGAAATTGGCAAAATTCGAGAAAAAAATGAGGATAACGTTCTCATTTCTTCCGATTTAAGCTTGGGAGTGGTAGCCGACGGAATGGGCGGCCACAGTGCCGGCGAAATTGCCAGTAATATTGCCTCCTTGGTATTGGCCGAAACGATTCGGAAGATTAATCACCAACAACTAAATATTCCGCCCTCTTTTTTGCCCAAATTAGATCTCTCTTCCCGCAAATTATTATTAGCGGCCAATTTAGCCAATGAAGCTATTTTTTCTACTGCCCAAACTTCCACCATTTACAAAATGATGGGAACCACTATGACCGGCGTTTTATTGGAAGGAGATATAGCCACCATTGTACATGTAGGGGATTCCCGTCTTTATTTGCAACGTGATAATAAGTTTACCCAAATTACTACGGATCATTCATTAGCAATGGAACATGTACGTAGGGGATTGCTTACCAAAGAGGAAGCTAATCATTCCCGTATCCAAAATGTACTCACGCGGGCCATGGGTATCAAACGAAATATTGAATTTGATTTGCTGCGCTTTCCTATTCAAGCAAACGATACGTTGCTTCTTTGTTCCGACGGCTTGTATAAGGGTTTGAATGATAGCCAAATGGCTCAAATTCTACAACAAGGCCACCAAACACCATTGGTCCGATTGTGCAAACAATTGGTACGTTGCGCCAACGACAATGATGGACAAGACAACATTTCCACTGTTTTGATTAAAATTTTACCACCTCGTAAAATTTCATTAAAACAACGTCTGAAAAAATTATTTTCCTTCTAATACGCATATTCTCTCCGCCCACTTTCTTAGCAATCAAAGCAAGAGGTTGACAATTTTAATCTAAAATGCTAAATTAGCATTAAGCTTAAGTGAGTGCTAAAAACACCGCCAGGCAATTTTATTATTTTACAAGGAGTGAACTATGGCTGATGCAAAAATTAAACCATTGGGCGACCGTGTAATCGTGAAACCCATTGAAAGAGAAACTATGAAAGGGGGAATCATCATTCCCGATACCGCCAAAGAAAAACCGATGGAGGGGGAAGTGATCGCCGTAGGACCCGGGAAATTATCCGACAAAGGCGAACGTGGTGCAATGGAAGTTAAAAAAGGGGACCGTGTCCTTTACGGTAAATATTCCGGTACGGAAGTAAAACTGGACGATCAAACCTATTTAATCATCCACCAAGATGAAATCTTGGGGATTTTGGGGTAAAAGAAGGAGATTATTATGGCAAAACAAATTATTTATGGTGATGAAGCCCGTGCTAAAATGCGCACAGGCATCGAAAAAGTAGCGAATGCAGTTAAAGTAACCTTGGGGCCGAAAGGCAGAAGCGTTGTATTGGAAAAGAAATTCGGATCTCCTCTTATCATTGATGATGGCGTAACCATTGCCAAAGATATTGAGCTGGAAGATAAATTTGAAAATATGGGTGCCCAACTCATCCGTGAAGTGGCCTCCAAAACCAATGATGTGGCCGGGGACGGTACAACTACCGCAACTGTATTGGCCAATGCCATGCTGACCGAAGGTATCAAAAATATCACTGCCGGGGCCAATCCGACGCTTGTAAAAAAAGGGATTGAAATGGCCGTCGAAACCACAAAAGAAGCTCTCAATAAAATGCATAAGCCGGTCAAGACCAAAGAAGAGAAAGCCCAAATTGCCACCATTTCTTCCAATGATCGCGAAATCGGCAATATGATTGCTGAGGCCATTGAAAAAGTAGGGGCTGAGGGGGTTATCACGGTAGAAGAGGGGAAAACCGCCACCACGCAACTTGATATTGTGGAAGGGATGCAGTTTGACCGCGGTTATATTTCACCTTATTTTGTAACCGATTCCGAACGTATGGAATGTGTGTTGGAAAATCCGTACCTCATCATTACAGACAAAAAGATTTCTTCGATGAATGAACTTTTACCCGTGTTGGAAAAGATTGTTCAAAGCGGTAAACAGTTTTTGATCATCGCCGAAGATGTAGATGGCGAAGCGTTGGCTACGTTGGTAGTTAATAAATTGCGCGGCACTTTAAAAGGATGCGCTGTAAAAGCTCCGGGATTTGGGGATAGACGCAAAGAAATGCTCGAAGATATTGCCATTCTAACTGGAGGGGATGTCCTTTCGGAAGAAAGAGGAATTAAACTTGATAAAGCAGAACTTGCCATGCTCGGTCAATGTGCTCGCGTAGTGATTGACAAAGAAAATACTACTATCGTCAGCGGAAAAGGTTCCAAAGAAGCCATTGCCGCCCGGGCTAACCAAATCCGCGCTCAGGTAGAAAATTCTAAGAGTGAATACGACAAAGAAAAATTGCAAGAACGCTTGGCAAAACTTTCCGGCGGGGTAGCTGTAATCAGCGTAGGTGCCGCTACCGAAACAGAACTCAAAGCCAAAAAAGCCAAGGTAGAAGATGCCAAAAATGCTACCAAAGCCGGGGTGGAAGAAGGTCTCGTTCCCGGCGGTGGTGTAGCATTGGCCCGCTGTCAAAAAGCTTTGGAAGCTTTAAAAGAAGAAAATGAAGACATCCGCACCGGGATTAATATCGTGCGCAAAGCGCTCACAGCTCCTCTTAAACAGATTGCCATTAATGCCGGCTTGGATGGTGCTGTCGTAGTAGACAAGGTACTGGGCATGAAAGGTATCGCGGACGGATACGATGCAGATAAAAATGAATACTGCGATCTGCTCAAAGCCGGCGTGGTAGACCCGGCCAAAGTAGTCCGTACCGCACTCGAAAATGCCGCTTCTATCACGGGCACTGTACTACTTACCGAAACGTTAGTAGCAGACGCTCCCGAAAAAGAACACAATCACGCCCCGGCCGGTATGCCCGGAATGGGGGGAATGGGCGGTATGATGTAAGGTAGTACCTGCTACATCTCACAATATGATCCCCCGGCTACGCCGGGGGATTTTAATAATATAGTATAAAAGGCCTAGATAAATATAGGACTTTTGGTCCCAAAAATATAGGACTTTTGGTCCCACCAAAATAGGTCTTTTGGCCCTACAAATTTTACAATTAATAAGCTATTCTATTATTAATATCATACTAACGGTGGGGCAAGTATGCGCAAATTTTGTTTTTTATTTTTATGTATCTGTGTAGGAATTCTTCCACTCGCGGCCGCAGAATTTCAACCAATCTTGGCGGAAGATGATGCTCGTTTTACCCACTCGCATGATATGGCTTCTTTGTCTTCATTCGTGCCCAATCCTTTACAAGTCACAATTCCTGTTTACAAATGGGAAAAAGATTCCGTTACTCCAAAGACATCTTCCGTTCAGTGTCAGGCGTATGCGTTAGGCCCTCATTGGGTGATGGTCGGTGGAACTTGTCTCAAGCGGAAATATATTCCTATCATGGAAGGTAATTTATTGTTGGAAGACGTGCAAATTCCTCTAAAAGAAAATCTATTTTTACAACCTATGAAAAAAGCACACGTAATGCTGATTCGTGTTCCTGCAAACAATGCCTACAAACAGCTCGTGCGACGTACCGAAGAGCAGAGTAAAAAAATTACCCTCTTGGCATTTTCTTCCAAAGACAATGTTAAGTTACTAAACGGACAAATCGTCGTTGGAAACGAAGTAATAGACAAACAACACTATACCATCCAACCTGGGGAAATTGAAATAGCGGATACGCACAATCCGCCGGCTGCTCCGTTGTTTTTCGTGCGCAATAAGCAAGCTCCGGTGGTCTATTGGATGGCCGTCAAAAAACGCAAAGAAAGCTCTCCCTTCGTCTATTTCACGGAAGATGATGTTTCTTTTATCAAAGAAACACTTCAAAAAGAAGATCCGAAAGAAGCCCCTCTCATAATCTCTTCCATACGCGTGAATTTCAAATAAAAAGAACTAACTAAAAATAAAGAGAATTTTTCGTCCTCTTTATTTTTATAATATCGTTATCTTTACAAAGGAGATTTTATGGCACAGAATCCTACATTAAATGAGCAAGCTTTTCGACGCGCCGGTTCGGGAACTTTTCAAAACACCCGGTCAATGACGCTTCAGGGCACAATCAATAAAACATTTTTATTATTGTTTATTTGCGTACTGGGAGGCATGATTTCGTGGACAAATCCCAGCGCTTGGGCCCCTTATTCCTTGTGGATTTTACTGGGAGCGTTTGTCATTGCACTTTTTACCTCTTTTAAACCGACACTCTCTCCGATACTTTCTCCCATCTACGCTTTTGCGGAAGGACTCTTTTTGGGCGCTTTATCCGCCGCGTATAATACGCAATTTCATGGCATCGTGTTCAATGCAGTGGCGGCTACCATATTAGTATTTTTTGTTATGTTACTTTTGTACAAAACACGAATTATCAAAGTAACTCGTGGGCTTATGATAACCATTTTTTCAGCCACCGCCGCGATTTGTTTGCTTTATGTCGGTTCATGGATACTGTCGCTTTTTGGCGTAAGTACCGCCTATTTAACGTCCTCCTCTCCGCTTTCTATCGGTATCAGCGTGGTAGTATGCCTTGTTGCGGCGTTTAATTTCTTACTGGATTTTCATTTTATTGACCAAATGACACTCCAATATACTGTCCCCAAATACATGGAATGGTACAGCGCGTTCGGACTTCTGGTCACGCTCATCTGGCTTTACATTGAAATCCTTAATTTATTGGGAAAAACGCAACGAAGATAACTTCATATTCACAAGACGGCTACCCATTAAATTTGATAAAATAAGGTATCCGCCTTTGGGCGAAAAATCAAACAGGAGTCAAGAATTATGAATTTTGACAGCATCAAAAAAATCCAGAATATGGATTTGAAAAATAAAAAAGTATTGGTGCGCGTAGATTACAACGTACCTTTGAAAGATGGCAAAGTAGATAACAACAAGCGTATTGTAGCTACCGAAAAAACCATTAAACATTTATTAGACAACAACTGCCGTATCGTTTTAATCGCTCACTTGGGCCGTCCGAAAGGCAAAGTTTGCCCGGAATTTAGTTTGGCTCCCGTAGCGGAAGAAGTGCAAAAATTGTTTGGGGTACCCGTGCATTTTGCGAAAGATTGCATCGGTGCGGAAGCTGATAAAGTAGTGGCTGCAACCAAAAACGGCGAAATTGCCCTCTTAGAAAACTTGCGCTTTCACCCAGAGGAAGAAAAGAACGATCCGGAATTTGCCAAACAGTTAGCCAAACACGGTGAAGTGTTTGTGCAAGAAGCATTCGGGACCGTACACCGTGCTCACGCTTCCACCAGTGCTGTAGCCGATTATTTGCCCGGCTGTGCAGGGTTCCTCGTACAAAAAGAAGTAGAATTTTTAGGTAAAGCTCTCGAAAATCCGGCCCGTCCGTTCGCAGCCGTTATCGGTGGGGCAAAAGTATCCGATAAAATTTTGCTCTTGAACAACTTGCTTGATAAAGTCAACGTGCTCATCATTGGCGGAGGTATGGCCTACACATTCCTCAAAGCCAAAGGGATGGAAATTGGTAAATCTTTAGTTGACGATACAAAAATCGACGAAGCCAAACAAGTTATGACCAAAGCCCAGGCCAAAGGCGTCAAAATGTTAATGCCGGTTGATTTCCGCGTTTCCAAAGAATTTTCCGAGACTGCTACCGCTACGGAAGTAGACGTAATCCCGGCAGATATGGAATCCATGGACATCGGCCCCAAAACCGAAAAACTTTTCCATGACGCTCTTATGGAATGTAAAACTATTTTCTGGAACGGTCCGATGGGTGTGTTTGAATTCCCGAACTTTTCTAAAGGAAGCATTGCCATTGCCAACGCGATGATTGAAGCCACCAAAAACGGGGCCATTTCCATCATCGGTGGGGGAGATAGTGTAAACGTGCTCAAAAAAGGAAAAATCAACCAAAAGGAATTCTCCCATGTTTCTACCGGTGGTGGTGCCAGTATGGAATTCGTGGAAGGGAAAGAATTGCCCGGTTTGGTAGCATTAGCCAAATAACTTGTATTTTTCTATCCCCCGCTTAAACCCGGGGGATAGTTATGTATAGACAAAAAATTGTATAATATGGGTAGTTCTTTTTGAGGAGAATAAAATGTATACATTGATTTTACTGATTCATTTCGTTGTTTGCTTATTGTTAATTGCAATCGTTCTGTTGCAAAGCGGCAAAGGTTCTGCTGCCGGAATTTTTGGTGCTTCCGGGGCCGATAACTTGTTTGCCAGCCCGACGGCCTTTAATGCTATCAATAAATTTACCGCTATCTTGGCTTTGGTACTTATGATTACCTCCATCGTTTTAACTTATATTTCCAACAAACGGGAACATTCTTCCGTATTGGATGGCATCAAAATACCGGCTTCGTCCGCTCCGGCCGTTCCCGGTAACAATTAATTTTATCCCCCTTGCTTTAACCCGCAGGGGGATTATTGTGTCAAGTTGCACCTAATGTCTTTTTTTAGTAGAATAGAGGAGTAGTATCCCTTGTAGTAAAACAGATTTTCGCGCGGATGGCGGAATTGGTATACGCGTGCGTTTGAGGGGCGCATGCCTTACGGCTTGAGGGTTCGAGTCCCTCTCCGCGCAATAAATATAAATAGGGCGAAAGCCCTATTTTGTTTTTATATGGATTTAAACAGTTACGCACTTTTTCTAGGCCTTTAGGGGTAGTATTTTCTAGGTCCTTTTGACACAGCTTTTTAGGTCTTTTGGCCCTTGTAAATTTCACTATAAGTACCTAGAATAAGATTATGAACAAAAAAATATATTATTGCGTACTTATAATGATTTGTCTTTCTTGCCTCTCCTCTACGGTCATGGCAAACCCTAACCACATTTTGAAATCTGTGCGATCAGCGGCGAAAAATGCCAAAAGCGGCTCCCTCACCTCTTCCGCAAGTAAAAACTTAGTAAGTAAAGTTAAAGTACCTAAACCTGAGTTTCCGAAGCATCCATTGGTACCAATAGTTCCCGAAAAATTTTCACATCCGGAAATGTTACCTTACGTGGCTCAAGCACGCGCAAACGGAACCGAATTATCCAATTGTTATTCGGGAGGTTTTTTTCAAACGGAGTATAACGGACAACTCTTTCGCGGCTTTGCCGGGCCCGGACACGCTTTGGAATATGATCCTTATTCTCCTACACTTCAAAGGGACTTTACCCTTGATGCATATATTGACGGAGAATTTGTTCCGATACCTGCCCATGTGGAAATAGTCGCATCTATGAGTATGGGAGACATCTTCATAGCAACCATACCGGAAGAATATATGGACAAAGTGCAATTCGGTCTCCTGGATAAAGACCCCATTAAGGCAGGAGAGATGCTATCCTCCTTCGGTTTCTCATTTCAAACACCCCGTTGTATTGAGGACCGCGAGGTAACCTCGCAAACCCCTCTCTGTATACGTACTACTATGAGTCTTCCGCGCGATCTCCGCCCGGGTCAATGTGGAGCACCCGGCATTAGAAAGGAACCTGATGATCCCGAAACCACCGTTGTGGACAATAGCGCAGCAACCCCCGATGATAAAAAAGTCTACTGGGTCGGCTTTCATACCGGTAGCAGCCCGGCCAAAGGGACAAGCCAGGATATGGGACGTTCTTCTAACAAGGCGTCGAACGACATTGGGCATTTCACCAAAGCTTTTATGGTTGATTTGTTGGTCCAATCACTGTTTAATGATGGAAATGTTACCGTCCCGTTAGAATTGGGAAACGTCAAAATCTTTGATATGCGTTTGGATGAGTATATTTCTTATATCAAATTATTCGATGAAACAGGAAAACAAATTTGGCAACGCGATTTTGAGTATAAGTTTGCTTATGATCAAGTGAACCATATGGTCCAAACTTTGTCCCCTCGGTATTTGGAAATGACCGTACGCCGAATTCAATGGACCCCTGACGGGCACGTAGCAGAAATTCGCAAACGCTCGGATCCGACCCGCTATACGATACGTTTTGATTTCCAGGAAAAAACACTTTCCAAATCTACCCCAAAATCCCGATAACGCAACCCCCCTGAAAAATCAGGGGGGGTATTTTCACAACATAAAAATCAGTTCCGTTACTCCAATGCTTAAAACCGTTGGCGACCGCCGTAAATGCTATAATTGATTTATGACTTATTCCCCGTTAGCAGCTGCCTGGATTTGCTGGGCCATTGTAGGACTTTCACCCATTATGGGTAAGTATGCCGTGGGTATTATCAGCCCGGTACTGCTTGTCCTCTTAGCTACGATTATCGGAGTGCTTTATTTCACTCCTTGGATTACCAAAAACCATAAATGGCAAGAATTATTAAACACCAAAATGTGGGGGAAATTTTTATTTATCGGCACTTTTGGAACAGCCCTTCCCTTTACAATCTCTTTAATTTCCCTTCACTATACAACACCTGGAAATGCCGCTATTTTACAACAAAGTGAACTTCTTTATTCTTTGTTGTTTGCTATTGTTTTTTTAAAAGAATTTCCCAGCAAAAAACAACTCCTGGGCAGTACACTTATTCTTGTGGGGGTACTTATCATCTTGCTTAAAGAGAAATACACTCCCCGTTGGACAGGAGATTTACTGATCGTAGGAAGTACCTGGATGTTACAGGCCGGATCCACCGTGGCCAAAAAGCTACCTAAAAGCTTGGATTACCGCGTAATCGGAATGGCTCGCAATTTATTTGCGTTGCCCGCGCTAACGATTATTTTAACCATTATGTTGATTTATCACGAATCCTTTGTGTTGAAACCTACTTTTCGGTTCTGGGCCGTGTTAGGATATACGGGGCTCTTAAAATACGGCTTGGCCATGGTAGTGTGGTACAAAGCCATCCGTGCCTTGGATTTAAGTAAAGTAACAGCCATCTATTTGTCTTATCCTGTTCTTTCACTGCTCATTTCGCTTATCCTCGGGTTAGAATCTTCCTCCTATCACCAATTTTTAGGATTAACCATTACTTGCCTGGGGGCCTATTGGATCAGTAAAACCGTGCAAAAAGAAGGACATTGACCTACAGTATTTTCTCTATTGCTCCTCTTAATAAAGTACAATATAAGTATGTTCAAAATTTCACCGATTTACGCGATTTGGCTGGCTTGGCTGGCCACTTCTATTAACGTAGTTATTTCTAAGTTAGCCGTGCCCTATGCTACCTCCGCGTTGTTTTTATTTGGTACATGCGCACTGGCTGCCTTGTGTTTCCGGATTTATTTCGGCAATTCCGGCGAATGGCAGAAACTTTTCCGCCGTGATGTATGGCCCAAGGCCCTTGGAATGGGAACATTCGGTACGGCCTTACCTATGACTCTTTTTATGATTGCTCTTAAATATACCACGCCCGTCAATTCCGCTATTGCCAATCAGGTAGAAATGATTTATTCACTCGTTTTGGCAGCCATTATCTTAAAAGAACGTCCCACACTCAAACAAATCGGGGGCTCATCTTTGATCTTATTGGGCGTAATAATGATTCTATTGGAGGGGGGAACAGCCCTGCAAGCCAAGGGAGATTTAATCGTCGTTGGGTATGTATGGATGTATCAAGTAAGCCATATCTTTGCCAAGAAATTACCATCTGATTTAGCACCCCAAACTATCTCCGCTGCCCGCGCATTTTATGCGTTGCCGGCGTTAGGAATACTTGTTTTGTGTTGGCCGCTACTTGACGGGCCCATCCAATTTCAGCCGCAGGCATGGGCACTGTGGGTTATTTTGGTAGCCAGTGCATTGATTAACTATTTTTTGGGAAACTCATATTGGTATCAAGCCATTCGTAATATGGACCTAAGCAAAGCTACCGCCATCATTTTATCTTATCCGGTCATGACGTATGTATTATCGGTTGCCTTCGGGCAAGACCGCGTAACCTTCTATAAAATCATAGGTATGATTCTAGCTGTGGGTGGAGCATATATCGTAACAGGAATTGCAAAAAAAGGAGAAAGCAAATGAAGAAACTCGTTTTATTTGATTTAGACGGAACCCTTGTTAACGCAGGCGGTGCCGGACGGATTGCATTACGCAAAACTATGAAAGCACTTTACGGCAAAGAACCCGTCTTTGAACATACACTTATTTCCGGACGAACCGATTTGGACAATTTTTCGATTGTATACGAACTGCTCAAAAAGAAAAAACCTACTGCAACCGAAATGAAAAAAATGAAGGCCAAATATCTAGAGTTATTACCATCGGAAGTACACGCGGCCGTACGTTGCAAAAAATATGATATCATCCCCGGTGTAAAAAAATTTTTGGACCTCTTAACCAAGAATAAAGATATTATTCTGGGGCTTGGTACAGGCAATTTGGAAAAAGGAGCCCAAATTAAGTTAGCGCCCAGTAAATTGGGAACATATTTTTCAATCGGGGGGTACGGAGAAGACGGGCACACACGCGAAGATATGCTTCGTAGTGCCGTTAAACGCGCTGAAAAAAAATTTAAAACCAAATTATCTCCGGACCAAGTATACATTATCGGAGATACGCACCGTGATATCTGTGCAGCCAAAAATTGCGGGTTTCACAGCGCGGTGCTTACCAACGGTTTCGGAGAAGCGGATAAAATCCAACGCGCCGCCGCCGAATTGGAAATGAAAGATTTTAAAGAAACGGCCACCTGGTGCGTATGGCTGGCACTTAAGGAAGATCCCAAAGGGGTAAAACGCGGTAGCTACATTATGCCTGCTAGCGCAATCGAGCATGTATTTTTTAGTCGGACCGGCATTGATGAAGACCGTTTAAAAATGTTTCGAATTAAAAAATATTCAGATTTGGAATCCGGAACTATTATGTAGGAGTTGCCATGAATTGGGATATTGCTGCAAAACATTTTTTAAAAGAATTATCTTCGAACCATCCGACCCCCGGAGGGGGGGCTGCCGCGGCTATGGCGGGTGCCATGGGCTGTGCACTTGCCATGATGGCAGTGAGCACTACATTGAAGCGCAAAGCCACTGCACAAGAGATTCGTCAGAAATTGGAAAATAGTTTACAACAGTTACAAACCCTCGAAGATTCTTTCCAGGTATTAATGAAAAAAGATGCAACTGCGTATGAAGGTTATTTGGCTGCATATAAATTGCCCAAAGAGGATCCGCAACGTGCTTCGTTGTTAGAAGAATCTCTTTGGACAGCCGCCACCATACCAACCAATATAGCGGCTACGGCTGTTCGCTGTTGGCAAGAGATAAAGGAAGTTCAAGATATCGTAGCCGCTGTTATTCAATCCGACATACAATGTGCTCAACATTTTCTTCAAACAGCGATCCGTTGCGCCGTTGAAAATATGCGTGCAAACAGTGCGCTAATGAAAGATGAACACAAAAAAACAATTCTACGGAAACAGATGGATGATTTTTTGAATTTCCGCTGAGAAAATATATGAATCAAACTTCTTGTTTTTCTTCCGACGTACAAAAAACGCTTCATACGCTTTTACCGCATTTGGATAAATCGTATGAAAAAAAATTGTTGCGCGTCCTAAAAAATTCTGAAAGCATTAAACAGTTTTGCAATACGGTCAGCTTGTTACAAAAAAACGTTCGCTCTACCTCCGCACAAAAAGACACTTTGATAGCCCAAGTATTACTGGATGAAATTTCATTAAGAGCCGCCCAACAGCGATTACGTATTTATAACAATGCCTCCGCCATTACTCATTTAAAGCAATTGCTTCAACTCGCTGCGCCCACCGTAGCACAACTGGAAACAGTATTTGCATCTTTTTCATCCCGTTTATATTTCGATACAGAGTTGAAAAAATCTTTACAAAAGATGAATGTTGGAACTTCTCTCAACACGCAACAACTTCGACAGGCCGTGCAATTGCTGTTAGAGAAAGCACAGGTCCGGATAACTTCTTCCGCCGGAATTATCCAAAAAAACAAATATCAAATTTTTCACGTAGCCAACACCTACCGTCTCCCCGCTACGTTGACCAGTTCTCTACTCTCTCTTTATACGCGCCCGGCCTCAGTTGCTTTTCGCCCGGAATTTGAACGTATTTTTAACTCACTTCTCTCCAAAAACACTCATCCTTCTTTGTGCGCTTCATTGGCGGCACGTACGTTATTGTATGAACTGACCGCAATGGACGCCCAAGAAATTGCCCGGTTGCAACATTTATTAAACCGCAACATCCTGGAAAAAGATCTATTAACCATCTCCTGCCGTTATTTACGAAAGAAATCACCACAAGATATTTCCAACGTATTTGAAAGCGTTTTAAAGAAATTGCCGCATATAACCGACCCCGATGAAAATATCGGTTTGGCTGTTAATGTATTATTAGCCGGCACCCCGGAAAGTTTCCAAATGGCATGTCAAACGGCTTCTGCCGCACGCGCTGAAAAATTATTATTTAACCAATTGTTACAGGAGCCGCTTTTTAGCGGTTACGAACAGGATTTTTCCAAGCAATTTGCTTCAAAGCAAGATATTCAACAGCTTAAAAAATCCCTACAAAATATTCTTTCGGGGTTATCTCCTCATAATACGGCGGAAGAAAACAGAAACAGGGCTTGCCAACTCTTATTGGAGACCGTATATTCACAAGAAGCAAAAACGGGCTTAACCTCTTCTGCCAAATAAGTAGCATCCCGTTCAAGTAAAACCCCTTCCCCAATTGATGCTACTGAAAATTTGGGAAATGTCTATAAAAAACTGTTAAATTTTGTCATAATTTGCTATGCTATCTAGGTGTATAAGTGTTCATTTGTACAAGGGTGAAAAATATGAAATATTGGGTATATATTAATGACAAAGTAGATGGGCCATACGAGGGAGAAAAATTAGCCACTTTACAAGGATTTACTCCCGATACGTTGATTTGTTCCGAAACGGATGCCTCCAGTGGGCAACAAGCTTGGGCCAAAGCGTCGGAAGTTTTCGATTTTGAACCGAGCGTTGGCGCCCAGATAGCATCCAGTATGGGAACGGATCTTCTGTTGCAAAAATTAGAAGCCATTACAGTTGAAATGAACCAACTACAACTCAAGTTGGATTCCATGGAGACCAATATGCAAGAGCGTATCAACCAAGCCCTTGAGGAACAACGCGCCCAATTTGTTTCTGCACAGAATAACGCTCAAAACGCAAAAAAAGAAGAACCTTTTAAAGAATTACCTCCCATGGCGGAAGAACACATTGGGGAAGGGACTCCCTCCGATGTTGCCCCCAACGAAGAAGAAGAGTTGGTCATTCGTTCAGCACTGGATTCCTTGTACAACGCCAAACTCATAAAAGAAAACGAAGTGGATGAAAAAGAAAATACATTTCAGGATTTATTAACACCACAACAGGCAAAGGATTTGGCCGCGGAAGCAGAAAAAAATGTTGCCAAAGAGAATCCGACCTCTCAAGAGGATAAAGATAATTTGCTCAACGAATTGGCTTCTCTGCCGAAAGAAGATGTTGTAGACCAAATTATTAAAGAAAAAGAAGCCGATTCCAAAGGTGTTTCCGCAGCAGAAGCGGCCGCTTTGGGAGCCGTTGCAGGCGCCGGATTGGCATCCCTCGCAGCTGCAACCGGTTCGGATACTTCCTCCAATGACTTACGAGATGTTCAAGGGGAATCTTTCCAAATTGCACCGGACAAAAACGATCCTTCTCACGTCGAAAACGTCCTTCCGGCAAATAAAATGCCCGAAGACGTAAATTTAGCCGCGCGCGAAGATACATTAATGCCCGGCATTGAAACCAGTGATTTAACACCCACCAATCAAACACAAAACTCGCAAGAAGATGATAACGAAAACACTTTGCAAGAATTGGTCCCCGGAGCCAAGGTAGAAAATTCCGAAAACGCGTTGGTAACAGAAAAAGATCTACAGGATGCATTCTCCGAAAAAATTGTTAACCCAGCAGATGATTTGTTGGTTCCTTTTTCGGAGGCAGAATTTTCCTCCCAAGCGGAAACCGATCATTTTGCCACCCAAGTTACCGCTATTCCGAATTCCAAGAATTCAAGTGAATTAACGGAAATTGAGTTAAAAGAGGGGGCTACTTACCTCATTTCGGATTTCGTACCTCCCGCTCAAGTATCTACCGAGAAAAATTTAGAAACAACTCAAACCAAAACTGAAAAAGCAAAAGAAGATACAGAAGGAATTCAAGACATGCTGACAGCCGCTACAGAAGAAGAAAAAAGCAAAGCCGCAAATATGGATATTGCCAGCACCTTACAACAAACCAATACTGGGAAAAGAGGTGCCTCCTTTGACATTAAGACCGTTCCTATGGTGCAAGAACCTAACCAGTCAGAACGCCTGCATGTGGAAGGATTAGAAGATGATGTAAATGCACAACACGATATTAAACCGGCGGATAAAACTTCTTCCGGCCTTGCTAAAAAGATTGTACTTACCCTGGTTACTTTGTTATTATTGCTTATCGCCTATGTGGTATTGGCCTTTATGCAAAAGCTTCCGCCGCAGTTTAACATCTTAGTCAAAGAAAAAGCAGCCCCTGTTGCGGCCGCCCAAATGCAGGAAATTCTTCCCACTGCAGCAGTGCAGGAAGAGCAAGCTACTGACCCGATGGCTACTATGTTGGAAGAAGTACAGCAACATATACTTCCCAATGGTGTTCCGCTGAAGGTATTTATTGAAACCAGACACCCGTCTATTTCAACGGATTTGATTACATGGGATGTGTCTAATGCGGTAGAACCGGATAATTATTCTGTACTGGTAAAGGTACCCCCGGAGAACCCGCAAAGTTTCAAAATGTCTTACCGCTTCAATTATAACGCGGTCACAAAATCGTTAGATCCGACTACTTCCGATGCGAAGAACTTACTGGAAGCAGCCACTTCTACCGCTTCGACACTCCCTGCCGGACTATAAGAGATATTTTACAAAAGGTCCCGGGTTTATGCCCGGGACCTTTTGTATTGTTAGTTCACTTGTTCTGCTTTTTGGCTGCGCTAATGGCCTAATGGAACAGATAAAAAATCTCCGGCCAAATAGCCGGAGAAATAGCAGTTGTTTGGAAAAACGTTTATTTAACCGCATTCTGAGCAATGCTTTTCAATACTTCAAAAGCTTTTTCTGCCCAATCCAAACTACACCATTCATAAGGTCCATGCGGATTTTCATATCCCGCAAACAAATTCGGGGTAGGAAGCCCGCGCAAAGATAACTGGGAACCATCCGTACCGCCACGTGCTTGCGTCAACTTATACGAGATATTATTTTCTTTCAAAGCCCCTTCTAATAGTTGCATTGCCTGGGGTTTTTCACGCAAAATATCCCGCATATTACGGTATTGTTCTTTATATTCCACTTCTATTTTGGCCGCAGGGTATTTTTTCCGTTTTTCTTCTACCAATGCGGTAAGTGTCTTTTTAAACTGTTCAAATTTCTCCAAATTATGCTCACGTACAATTCCCTGTACCTCAGCTTTTTCAAGTCCACCGGTAATATCCTTAAATAAGATGAACCCGTCCTCTCCATCCGTTGTTTCCGGCAATTTATCCTCCGGCCAGGCAGAAATAATATCTGCCGCAATCCGGACAGGGTTTGCCATAAAACCTTTTGCAGAGCCGGGATGGCACGATTTCCCGGTAATACGAATGGTTACGGAGTCAGCATTAAAGTTTCCGCAGTCAACATCACCTAAAGTGGCTCCATCCACCGTGTAGGCAAAATCGGCCTTAAAACGGTTTACATCAAAATAAGAAATACCGGTTCCGGTTTCTTCGTCAATGGTAAAAGCGAATTTCAACGTCCCGTGTTTTACTTCGGGATGTTGGGAGATATATTCCGCCAAAGTCATCAAAATAGATACCCCCAGTTTATCATCCGCCCCCAACAAAGTATTACCGTCGGATGTAACAATGTTATTTCCCACACATTGTTTCAAACTGGGTGCTGATTCCGGTGTGAGCACCATGTTTTTCTCTTGATTAATAACAATCGTGCCCCCATCGTAATTTTCATGCAGAACCGCGCGAATACCATGCCCGTTATAATCGCTGACAGTATCCATATGCGCAAAAAAACCAATAGTAGGTGCGGGATGATCCGTATTGGCAGGAATAATCCCGGTTACAAAACCATATTCATCCACTTCCACTTCCACTAATCCTATTTTCCGCATTTCTGCAGCCAATTGATGTGCAAAAGAAATTTGGCTATCCGTCGTCGGAACAGACGTGCTGTTCGGATCACTTGTAGTATCTACCGCCACGTAGCGAGAAAGACGCGTAAAAATTTTTTGTTGTAAATTATTCATATTTTCTCCATTATTTCCTTAATTTATTATACAATTTATTAGTGGTATCCTTGGAGGGTTTTATGAAAAAAATAATTTTGATGTTTTGTGCAATAGGACTCCTTACCGGATGTGCATCCGTTAAAGAAGCTCAAAATTTGTCAAACTGCACGTATGCACTGAAAAGTGTGGAGATTAATGAATTTAACTTTACTTCTCTTGGGCTTGTTGTAACTATTAGTATTACCAATCCCAACAAAAAGGAAGCTGCCACTTTAAAACGTTTTGAAGGGGAATTGACAGCAAATGATGAAAAAATCGCGGATGTAACGCTGAAAGACATCCAAATACAGCCCAATTCTACCCATAACGCCCGTGCCAAAATTAACGTCCCCATGGCAATTCTCAGTTCCAAGCTAATTGGCCTCTTGAGTATGGGAAGTGGGACCATCGACTACCATTTAACCGGTACCATGTACTTTGAAGGGCCATTAGGTGTCGAGTTGCCTATGCCAGTAGATGTGGGCCGTTTGGGCAGCAGCAACGATTAGTTTTCAAATAAAAGGAAAATACCCCGAACGATTGTTCGGGGTATTTTTTCACTTTAAAACGGTTTACATCAAAACGAGCCGTAAGATATATGCCGTTAAACAAGACATCCCTAACGTAAGCAATATGATTCGTAGGGTATCTTTCCAACCGCTTTCACGCAGCATTACAAAGAAGGTAGCCACACAAGGCATATACATACTCATAAATACACACGCCACCACCAACGCTTGTGGAGCCAATTGGAACGGACTTAAAAGTCCAATAGAAACATCTTTACGTAAAAAGCCCAAAATCAATAACGAAGTTGCCTCCGCCGGTAATCCCAAAATATGTTCCACCGGATAGCGGGAAATTTTTGTGATCCACGTCGTAATACCAGATAATTGCAGCAGGTCTACAAATAAAACACCCACTAAAATAAGCGGTAGAGCATCTCCTAAATATTCCTTCATGCGAATCCACAATTTGCGCAGCAACGGTCGCCATTGCGGTATTTGCCACGAAGGAATTTCCATAAATAATTCCGGTGTTTCGCCTTTCATCAAGCGGTTTAAAATCGTCCCAATTAATACACCGTTGATAAAAAGCACCGCAAACACCAACAACATATATTTCACCCCGTACGGAGAGAGAATGGAAATAATCATCGCCGTCTGAGAAATACAGGGGGCTAACACCAAAATAAGTGCCGTTGCAATTACACGTTCCCGACGGGTCTCCAGCACGCGGATACCCATCACCGCCGGAACTTTACAGCCAAACCCCAGCATAATCGGCAAAGAACCATAACCGTGCAAGCCGATTTTGTGCAAAATGCGATCGAGTAATACTGCCAAACGCGGCAAATATCCGATTTCACCTAAAAATCCGACTAACGCATAAAAAGCCAATACGTAAGACATTACATCAATCAATGCAATATGCAGCCCATCCGTTAGAACACCGAAGTAGGTTTCGCCGCCGTCTCCTAACAAAATCATCCCAAAGGCACTGTCTTTGAACGGTTCCAAAATTTTAGACAAAAACGGCAGATAATAATTTTCATAAAGAGGATCCAATAGATTGATTAAATTCTCTCCTACGAATCGAACTAAAAAGAAAGATACCACTAACACAATAAGAGCTATTGGTAAACCAGTAGCCGGAGCCGTGGCCCAACCTTGTAAATGTTCCCAGAAAGAAGGATGTTTATGTTTTACTTGCTGTACTTCTTCAATAATGCGCCCAATCACATGCCATTTTTCTTCGGAGGAGGGGGGAATCTCTAAATTGTATTCTATAGAGTCCCGATTGGCCAACTTCACAGCTTCCTTCTCTAATTCCTTGAGGCCCTCTCCCGTGGTAGCTACAGCCGGTATAACCGGAATTCCTAATGCTTTTGATAATTTTTTAACATCAATTAAAATTCCTTTCCGTTGAGCTTCATCAAATTTGTTAAGCATCAAGATAACCGGTTTTTTGAGTTGCATAATTTCCAACACAAAAAACAAATTACGTTCTAAATGCGAAGCATCCGCCACACACACAATAAAATCGTATTCCAATTCTTTGAATAGATTGCGTTTTTTCCCTTCAATACGCCATTCTTCTTCCAAGCGATACAGCCCCGGAATATCAATAATATCGTAGGCCTCTCCTTCAAAATGTGTTTGTCCGTAATTCAATCCTACCGTCGTACCGGGAAAATTGGAGGAAATAATACCAATCCCCGTCAAACGCGAAAAGATTAAACTTTTTCCTACGTTGGGATTACCGGCCAAAAGGAATGTATTTTTCTTTGCCGTTACTAAAATTTTTTTAGCTGTTTCTCTGCCGATAGCTACTTCCGTATCCGACACATTAACCACTACCGGGCTTGAACCTTTTTTGCGCGTGATAAATTGCCCGCGCACAATCCCCATAGCAGCCAATTTTTCTGCCATTTTAGCATCCGTTTGTATTTCTTTTACTTTAGCGGTATTACCAGGTTTTAATTGATAAAGCGAACGTGATGTTTCTTTTTCCATAAAAGTTAGTCCTTCCTTACTTTTATATTGTACCAAACTCCTCTTTCAGATGCAAGAGAAGTAACCCGACGATAAAAACAAATTACGAGTGATTTTTGGTATAATTTGAATGTAGAATTTTGAACAATAGGAGACACTTATGGCTTATAAAGTAAACCCTGAAGTTTGTATCAATTGCGGTGCTTGTGAACCCGCCTGCCCGGTTTCCGCTATCAGCGAAGTAGATGGACATCGCAAAATTGACGGAACCAAATGTATTGAATGTGGCGCTTGCGCTGGCACCTGCCCGGTAAGCTCCATTGCGCTATAATCATACCTATAAAGGAAAGATATTTTTCCCGTAAATGGTATAAAATCTGGAATATGACAATCCCCCGGCGTTAACCGGGGGATTGTTCTGTCAGGTCTGACCTTTAACAATATATTGCTGCATAGAAAAGCATATCCCGCTTGTGCGGGATATGCTTTAGAACCATTCGGGGGGTAAATCGAAAGGTTCTAGGATGAAATCTTTTACTCTTACATCTTAACATCCTAACTTATATAAAAGCAAGTTTTTGGCAAAAAACTTTGCTATATTTTTTACTACTCCTTTTGGATTATGCTTTCTTTTTGCATTTTTTTGTACGAATGAGTATAATAGAAAGTGAAGGAATTCTAGAGGGGAGAATTATATGCAAAAAATTAACTTACTCGTAGTTTTTTCTTTTATAGCTTTACCTTTGTTAGCACAAGAAAGTGCTACGCAAGCTTATATCCAACAGCAACGCACTCTTGCTATTCAAGCCGCCCAAAACAATAACATTCCCGGCGACATTTACCGTGGATCTGTCTTTGGGGCAGAACAAAAAAAATATCCAAGCACTACACTGGGAGAACGTCCCTTATTGAAAACTAAAAAAGTATATGATACCTCTTTGATGCGCGCAGTAAAAGCTGATGATGAAGATAGTGTACGTACCTTGCTTTACTCTCATGTAGATGCCAACGAACGCAACTATGCGGGCGTAACTCCCCTGTCTGTTGCCGCTGAAAAAGGCAACCTGGCTATCGTAAAATTATTGGTAAATGTGGGAGGTGCCGACGTAAATTTGTCTTCCAGTTTCGGTGTTACCCCTTTGATTGCAGCTTCCGCAGCCGGGCATACGGATGTAGTAAAATTCTTAATTGATAACGGTGCGAATTCCACCGTTTCTGATAATATGGGCAAAGATCCTTTGGCATATGCTGCCTTGGCAGAAAACCCGGAAATGGTAAACATTCTAAGCAAAAAAAATCAAACAGGAATCAACTTACCGGATAGTACCGGTATGACTCCGCTTTTGCACGCTGCACAAAAAGGATATACCGAACAAGCCAAAGTGCTTCTCAAAAACGGAGCCGATCCGAACTACCGTATTCCTTCTTCTGGATTATCTCCTTTAGCGGCAGCCGTCGCTGAAGGCCACGACGACATCGTACAATTACTTCTTCAAAAGTATAAAGCAGACCCGGACATTCCAGATGCTCAAGGAAGAACCCCATTAATGTATGCCATTGAGCATGATCAAGATGAAGCTGTACGTCTTCTCTTAAAACAAAAAGCAGATGTAAATGCGACTGATAACCATGGGATGACCCCGCTTATGTATGCAGTGGCCAAAGATAATTTAAACATCCTCAATCGGTTGTTTCGTCAAAAAACAATTCGTCTTCATCAACCGGATGATTTAAACCGCACACCCTTGTTCTATTCCATCTATGCCCCTACCACTCAATCGGCCCATCAACTGTTATTGCGTGGGGCTGACATCAACCACGTTGACTTACAGGGCAATACTCCTTTGATGGCAGCCATCCTTGCACAAGATGACCAAAAAGCATTGTTCTTCCTCAGCCACGAGGAATGCAACATTGGGGCTATCAACAGACAAGGGGAAAATGCTTTTACATTGGCTGGTAAGAAATTACCGGGCTCTATGACCCAAGGCGTACTGAGAGTTAAATTACAGGGAGTACAACAACAAACTTTGCAAGAACAAGCTGCCCGATTGGCGGAAGTTAGAAACTTAGAGCAACAATTAGCCCAAGAAGAGGCACACATCCGTGCACTTAAAGCAGTTCCGCATACAACCGTTATGTACGACAATTAATAGAAATGAAATTAAAAAAGGCCTTGGCTAACACCAGGGCTTTTTTTATTTTATACTGGTTGCTACAAATTGCTGCCACTGCTGATATAACGTATCGGCTTGGCCGGAAGAAATATTTGGATGGAAGGTTGCTTCGGCACTCGGAAGAATGTTATTACCAAGCAACCGCGCCACCCCTAACAAAGTGGCCTCAACCTCTTTACTACGTAACAACGACTGCTGCAATACATCCGCTTGGAATTGCACTAAATAAGCACTTTGGGAAAGTCCACCCGTTACTTCGATAGGCCCTTGTACTGTTACCTGATGTAATCGCATATATTGCACAATATCCGATATCAAAAAACAAATTCCTTGAACCAATCCCGCCGCCCAATCGGCATTTGTGGTTTGGGCATTTTCTCCTAGGACAACCGGAGACAGTGAAAAATTCCAATAAGGAGCTCCCAATCCGCCAAGCGCAGGCAAGATCCGCAACGGGTGCAAAGATTCCTTACAAATGGCATCTAGGCGGTTCATATCAATTTTTATTCCACGAGCATTGAGCCATAAAAAAGCACTTCCCGCCGCGTTAACAGGTCCCTCCAGTAAATACTGCAAGGGACTTTCCGCAGAAGAAGGGGCCAATGATGTTAACAATCCCGGCAACACCTTCCCTTGCATTCCCATATGTTGCAACACAAAGGCCCCTGTTCCGTAATTGATACACATTTGCCCGGCCTTTAATGCGGAACTAGCGGCCTGTTGATCGGCCACACAGACCCGGATAGGGATAGAGACACCCTTGTAGGTATAGACGCCGTAATCATCTACAGAAGCTTTTAAGGAAGGCAAAATAGAGGGGGAAATTGAAAAGGCGTTACACAATCTGTCACTCCATTTTCCTGTTTGAATATCCAATAAGAGTGTACGCTGTGCTAACGTAACATCCGTTGAGTAAACAGCCCCTTTTGTTAATTTCCAAATCAAAAAAGTAGCAATAGGCGCGGCACAAAGCGTCCCGCTCTTTTGGGCTGCTTGCACCTGCGGCAGGTGCGCCAACATCCATGCTATTTTAGGAGCTGAAAAATAAGGCGTCTTATACAGTCCCGTACATGCGTGTAACTCTTCTTGGGAAATAGCCGCTTGTTGAGATTGTTCTAAAGCACGTCCGTCTTCCCATGTGAAAATAGGGCCCAATACCTGGCCAGTATTTTTATCCCATAAAACGACCGTTGAACGCTGAGAAGAAATTCCCAAGGCCTTTACTTGAGCTGGCCCCACTTCCTCTAACACTTGATGAAGCACTTTCATAGCCGTTGATAACAACGTTTCGGCTTCATATTCCGAATATCCCGCTTTTGGACGATGCGGAAGGAGCGGCAATGCCTTCATGCATACGGGACCCTCCTGTGCAAAAGCTGCTGCACGAATACTGGATGTTCCGATATCTAACGATATGATATATTGCCCCATATATTTCCGTTCTTAAAATCTACCAACACTAACATGATATGCCGCTATTCCGTTGGTTCAAGCGTTAAATTTTCGTGTTCTACTTTTTTAGCAAGTTTTTTCAACTCATTTTTCGTTTTCGTCGGTATTGTAGGATCTGTTAAAAGCCCAACAATTGTACTTTGAGTCGGAACAAGCACTTTGCCCAGCAATTGAGAAGAACGCAAAAATTCTATAACTTTCTCTTTATCCGTAAATTCCATTTTTTCCAAACAATTTAATTCCGCACGATAATGTTGACCGAAATGGCGGGAGAATTTATTTTTCTTCATGAGTTGGATGATGTCTTTTCGTAATTGTTCGGTTTCCTTTAACAAATCACCGTACCGATCAATTTTAGAGGAAAGTTCATCTTGTTCGGACAAAGGTAAAGGTTCGGATTTTAAAATCGTTTTCTTTTTGAAAGACACAACCGCAGCATTTCCCCCGGCATATTCCTTCCCGGTAAATACCGGGCATAAATTGCGATAATCACACCACCGGCATTGTTGCTCCCCCGGCGTGGGATCAAACTTGCCCGCCCGAATACAATCTGCCACATTTAATACTTTTTGCCAAAATTCAAAAATTTCTTTATCGGGAGCGCGCTCAAAAGTCATCTCATGCAACGTCGGCAAGTGATAGAAACTTAATTGTCCCACACGCACTTTCTTAACGGAAGGATCCTTTTGTTGTACAAGCGTTTTGATAAGAGGAGAATTTTCTACTACTTTTTGATACATGTAAAGTTGGTCCGGTTCACGTTGCACCGTCTTACCCGTCTTATAATCTAAAATTTTTATAAGTCCATCGCCCAAATAATCCATCCGGTCTACAATACTAATTAGATTTAACCCATCGATATCCAGCGTGCTTTTCAATTCCGTAGAAAGGGGGTGAATAAATTTTCCGGTATAGGTTCGGTAATAGGACTGAATGATACGTCGTCCTTCAGCGTATCCCTCCAATTCTTTGTCTATGGAAGCATACCCTTTTTGTTCGTATGTTGTTTTATTCCAAACAGTATCGAAATACAACAGAGCTTCTTGCAGAGTAGGGAAATCTTCTTTTTCGGGGTTATAGATAAATTCCATGACACTATGTAGCGCCGTACCGAACGCAAAATAGTACTTTGGCTGCTCCGGAATCATGTGAATATAACGAAACTTATACTTTTGAGGACACTCTTTATACATCCCCATTTTCGAATACGAAAAAGATAAATTTTTTACCATAAAACATTCCTCAAACGCTCATTGTATTGTAGCATTTTAAACCCAATCGCTCCAATTTACCGCCCATCATTTTGTATATTCACCGTTTTTTTAGTAGAATAATAATAGATGCCCCCATAGCTCAATGGATAGAGCACCCGCCTTCTAAGCGGATGATATAGGTTCGATTCCTATTGGGGGTAAATTGAATTTTCTGCGAGATTGATTTTAAAGCTACTGCAGAGAAGGTACCGTGATAATTTGTTGTCACGATAGCTGATAAATGCAAGTGAAAAATATATCCTTGATTAAAAACCCTAAAAAAATCCTTTTTTTTCGATTGGATATCTGCCTAGGAGATTCCATCATTCATACTTTTGTGCTACGGGAACTCAAAAAATTATTTCCTCAAGCATCTCTCACGGTAGCTACTTTTGCCCCCAGCGATCAATTTTTTACCCATAATCCCCATATAGACAAACTCATATCCTTACCTCCTTTGGAATCGCCCGATAACATCTATCGCTATTTCCGGCCGGGTATTGTATGGGCCTTGCTTAAAATGCTTGCACATAGTTGGATAGAGAAATACGATTTAGTAATTCTTCCACATACTGTACACACCCCATTCAATCAATTATATAGCATCCTTTTGCCCCATTCACTTTTACCGCCCTATGACTACACGCAGCCCATACAGCAAACATTCATCCGTATGTTAAAGCAATTAGGGGCACAAGAGGTCGACACCTCTTATGAATTTCCCATACCCACTCAAGATAGCGAATATGCTCAACAATTTTTGCAAAAACACAATTTACAACCAAATAAATTTTGGGTAATAAATCCGACAGGGTCGATGGAATACAAAAATCTCTCTTCCTTACAAATTCAAACCATTCTAGACACCTTGCGTTCTACCAACATCCCCGCGGTAGTATTAGATTATAAAAATCAATTTCCGACCTTGCAAAATATATTGCGTTTTACGTCCACATCTATCTTTCAAACAGCCGCATTTATTGGGCAATCTTCAGGAGTTATCAGTGTAGATACGGGAATTGTACACTTAGCGGATTGCTTCCATAAAAAGCTTCTCATTTTTTACGCTGGGGATCGTCCCGGCCCTTACAACTATTCTTTTTGGGCACCCGCACAAAATTCCAGCCGGTTTCTACAAGGGAATGAATCTGTAAAAGACATTCCTCTTTCTGTTCTGCAAACAGAAGTGTCCAAATTTATAAAAGATTTATCTAATTAATTTTTACTTATACTTCATTTGGCATCGTTTCCACACACGGATTTTGTATAATTTTTATATAGAAGTTTAACTTATTAGGAGATGAAACAATGCCTACAAAAAAATGCGCTTGTTCAGAGTTGCAATCGGCACGCGGTAAATTTCAACCTACGTTGCCCAGTATCCTTAAAAAAGGCCCGGCCTTCGTAAAACCGAAGCTCGGTAAGGCCACAAAATCCGTAGCGGATCAAGCTACCGTTAAAAAGATTTTCCCTAATACCTACGGTTTGCCGGAAGTAACCTTCGTAAAAGGCAACAATGCAGCCATTACCAAAAAAGCAGTGCGCGTAGGCGTAGTGCTTTCCGGCGGACAAGCCCCGGGCGGCCACAACGTAATCGGCGGCCTCTTGGATGGACTTAAAAAAGCAAACGCCAAAAACAAACTCTTTGGCTTTTTGGGTGGTCCCAGTGGAATCGTTGACAATAAATTTATTGAAATTACCCCGGCTTTGATGAAAGATTACCGCAATACAGGTGGCTTTGATTTGATTCAATCGGGTCGCACCAAAATTGAAACGCCGGATCAGTTAAAAGCTGCCAAAGATAATTTACTGAAAAATAAAATGGATGCTCTCGTTGTAGTAGGGGGGGATGACTCCAACACTAACGCCTGTGTGATTGCGGAATATCTCAAACAACACAAAGTAGATATTAGTGTTATCGGGGTACCGAAAACGATTGACGGTGATCTGAAAAACAAACAAATCGAGGCCTCTTTTGGTTTTGATACAGCCACCAAAATTTACGCAGAACTCGTAGGTAACATTGAACGCGATATGAACTCTGCCCGCAAGTACTGGCACTTCGTTCGCTTAATGGGACGCAGCGCTTCGCATATCACACTAGAAGTTGGTTTAAAAACGCATCCGAACGTCGTATTAGTAGGGGAAGAAGTCCTGGCTAAAAAAATGACACTCGGGCAAGTGGTCAACAACTTAGTGGACTTAATCGTCAAACGTGCCAAAGCCGGTAAAAATTACGGTATTGTCCTCGTGCCGGAAGGGCTCATTGAATTCATCCCGGAGATGAAAGAGCTCATCAGCGCGCTGAACGATACATTGGCCGATAATGAAGCCGCCCTTTCCAAATTGAACACTTTAGGAGAAAAGAAAGAGTTTATCCTTTCCAAACTCCCCAAAAAATTGGCAGATTTAATGAAATCGCTTCCCGCCGCCATCGCCAGTCAACTCATGTTGGATCGCGACCCTCACGGGAACGTACAGGTATCTTTAATTGAAACTGAAAAACTGCTTGTAGAAATGATTAAAACGCGTCTGGCAGAACTTAAAAAAGCCGGCAAATATAGTGGCAAGTTCTCCGCCCTCACGCATTTCTTCGGATATGAAGGACGTTGCGGGGTGCCTTCCACTTTTGATGCCAACTACACCTATGCATTAGGTTACAACGCGGCTGTACTGGCACTTAACAAATGTACTGGCTACTTATCCTCCGTCAGAAAATTGACTAAAAAAGCTACGGATTGGGAAGTAGGCGGCATTCCGCTTACCATGATGATGAATATTGAACGCCGCAAAGGCAAAGAAAAACCCGTCATCAAAAAAGCACTGGTAGAACTCAAAGGCGAACCGTTCAAATACTTGACCAAATACCGCACTATATGGGCGATAGAAGACCAATTCGTCTTCCCGGGGCCGATTCAATTTTTTGGCCCTGCTGAAGTAACAGAAGTAACTACTTACACATTGCTCTTAGAACAAGGGAAAAAATTGAAATAACTCAAAAAGGCGGGCAGAAAATGCCCGCCTTTTTTATGAACTCTTTTGCTTTTCTACGATAACAAAAAAAAATCCAGTATTTGAAAATCAAATACCCGCTAAAGGATTCCTTGTCCGTCGCTTGAAGAATGATTTCTTTTCTTTTATAATAACCTTATGAACCATCGTATTCTACATGCGTTACAAGCGGCATTGAAACCGTTTCGTTTTGAGCCGCTAACCGCTTCCCGTCATCTGCGCATATTATTACAGGAAACTTTTGATCCCGGTAACAATTACGGTACTGTTCCCCGCGATGTTTTCAAAACCGTACTCCCTATTTTAGAAAATCAAGTTCCCAGTCTCGACGGAACGCCCAATGCTTTTACTCCGGAAATTTTAGCACTCTTGCGAGAAACCTCCACCGACGGTAGAAAATCAAAAGGCGTCTTCTACACTCCGTGGTCACTGGCACAACTGCTTGCCAAAGAAACCCTGGATGCTTTAGAAAACACGCGTGGTCCTCTTTCCGCACACGCACTCCGTTCATTACGCATTTTAGACCCAGCCGCCGGAGCGGGGGGACTTCTTCTCCCCTTTGCCTTAGAATTAGCCAAAAGAATTGGCGCTCAAACCCATCAAAAAGAAAAAACTGTTTTACGTCATATCTTTCAACATCAACTCTACGCAGCGGACCTTTGCGCTGGAGCCCTGGAAGATTATCAATTCCGTGCGCAACTGCTCACAGGGGGAAAACCGCTAACGTTGTCTACATCCCGGGGGGATTCACTCGGTACGTTACGAGGACACAGCATTTTAAAAACTGCTTTTCCGGCCGTATTCAAAAAAGGAGGATTTGATATTATCCTCTCCAATCCTCCGTATATTGGGCAAAAAAATAATGCTACTCTCTTCAAATCCTTACATCAAAATCCGTTATGGAGTGCTTATATCAAGCCAAAAAGTGATCTTTCTTATTTGTTTTTTCATTTAGCCATACATCTTCTCAAGCCGGAAGGAATCGGAGGATTTCTCACACCACCTTATTTTTCCACGGCACAAGGGGCTTTTTATTTACGAAAAACGATGCAAAACTCCATCACTTTTTTGCGTTTGCTCGATTTTAACGGCAAAATGCTTTTCCCGGATGCAAGCCCTCACACATTACTTTCCGTTTTTTTAAACCAACCCAAAGACATCCCTTGTTGTGTAGGCATAAAAAAAATAAAGATTCCGCCCACCTGCTTATGGGAAGGTAAAAATGTTTTTTTACGTACGCAAATAGCACAGGAAATTTCTCCGTTACTCTCCGATGTACTCCAAAAAATGGCCCAAATGCCCCGCACTTTGGGAGACGTAGTGAAAATCAGCAATGGGCTGATGACCGGATGTGATAAAATTTCTGCCGCACATTTGCGTAAATTTAAATTGTCCGGAGTTCAAAAAGGAGACGGGGTTTTCGTCCTGTCCGATGAAGAAAAAAACCAACTGATACTTAACAAATATGAACGTCAAAAAATAAAACCTTTTTTTAAGAATTCTGTCATCGCTCCGTATCGTGTGTCTTGCACTCCTGCCCACTGGCTGATTGATTGCTTTTATCCCAACGACCGGGATTTAAATCTCGCCCGCTATCCGCACTTACTTGCTCACTTAGCCCGATTTAAACCGGTCCTAATGGCACGCCGACAAAATAACAACGGCATCCAACACCAGCTGGCGGCAGGGAAATATTGGTTTGGTTCCGTCCGGCGAAAAATGAATTTTGAAGGGGAAAAACTGGTCTGTCCGCATCGTGCAAAAAAACCTTGCTTTGCCTATTGTGACGGCCCATGGTATGCCAGCAGTGATGTATATTTCATTTCACATCCGAAAGCAGGATATACGTTGTGGGCCATTTTGGCACTACTCAACAGTCCGCTTACCCACCTATGGCTTTATTATAAAGGCAAACGCAAGGGGGATCTTTTGGAATTATATGCCCAACCCTTAAGCCAATTACCTATACCGAAACTATCTGCTGAGCAATGCAAAACATTATCGCGCTACGCCCGCAAAATTACCACTTTAAAGGATTCTTCCCATCCTAAAGGTATATCCGCTTTAGAACGTGAAATATTTCATCTTACCGCTCAAATTTTTCATTTAACCGCACAAGAAGAACAATTGCTATACCGTTGGGCAAATACTCCCCAAAATCCACTTGCAAATTGACAATATTTTATTGTATTCTTATGGTAGCCAAAAGGAGGGCTCTATGAACGCAATAAAAACATATTATTTGGACGTATTCACCAAGCACTATTTTGACTTTATGGGTCGTGCTACCCGAACTCAGTTCTGGATATTCGTTTTAATTAACGTCGTTGTCATGTATCTTTTAGGTAAGATTCTCGGACAAGGGTTTATCATGTGGTTAATTAATCTGTTAATCCTTATCCCTTGTTTGGCCATTGCCGTTCGCCGTATACGTGATGCCGGTTTCTCCGGTTGGTGGATTTTGATTGGTCTGGTTCCGCTAATTGGTTGGATTGCATTGCTCGTATTCTATCTCTTACCCACCAAAAAATAATTTGTACGTGCCGCCTTTCGGGGCGGCTTTTTGCGCCTTTCTGAGGTTTTATGAATACATCTATTACAAGAGAACAAGCCCTTTCTCTTTTAAAAAAGTACAATCAAGAGCCGTTTCATTTACTACACGCGCTCACCGTGGAAGCCGTCATGCGCGATTTAGCCAACACGTTAGGATTTACGGACGAGGCCGACTTCTGGGCCTTATGCGGCTTACTGCACGATGTAGATTTTGAGAAGTTCCCGCAACAACATTGTAAAAAAGCGCCCGAACTACTTGCCGAAATTAACGCCGGGAACGATTTAACCCGTGCTATTTGCAGCCACGGATATGGCATCTGCGTAGATACCAAACCGGAACATATGATGGAAAAAGTACTGTTTGCCACCGATGAATTAACTGGGCTTATCGGGGCAGCAGCTAAAATGCGCCCCTCCAAAAGCGTAAGCGATATGGGAGTGTCCAGTTTAAAGAAAAAATTTAAGGACAAAAAATTTGCTGCCGGTTGCTCTCGCGATGTTATCCAACAGGGAGCCGAAATGCTGGGTTGGACGTTAGAAGAATTGTTTGACAAAACACTAACGGCAATGAAACACACCGAGCAAGAAGTTCAACAAAAAATGCAAACCATTTAAAAAAGCCCCTTTCGGGGCTTTTTTATAATTTCAATTCCTTTGCCAGTTCCGCAAAAAATTCCGTTGCTTTCTGTGGGAAATAATAATCGGTGATCGAATCCGTAAAAGAAGAGGGTTGCGGATTGATCTCAATAATTTTTGCCCCAAACTGCTTTGATGTTAGTGGCAAACTACACGCCGGCATCACTTGCCCAGCCGTTCCCACAATAATCATTACATCGGCATTTTGGGCCATTTCCAACGATTTTTCATATGCCCGTGGGGGAATGCCTTCTCCATAGAAAACAAAGTCCGGTTTAAGTACATGTCCGCACATACAAAGCGGGGGGACTTTTTCAATATCTACATCTTCTAAATTGTATTTTCGACCGCACACACCACACGAAAGCGTTTTAATCGTACCGTGAAATTCTTGCACATTTTTATTGCCAGCTTTTTGGTGAAGCCCGTCGATATTTTGCGTAATAACACCTTTTATCATTCCTTTTTGCTCTAATTTTGCAATCACTTCGTGTGCCTTATTAGGAATGGCCTCATCCATATCGGTAAAAAATATTTTTTTCATTTCTTCCCAGCTTCGTTTTGGGTCCGACAAGAAAAAATTAATTTCAATAAATTTTGGATCGTACTGATTCCATAAACCACCCGCTCCTGTGAACGGGGCAATACCGCTTTCCACACTCACTCCGGCACCGGTAAAAACAACCCCGTACTGTGCGTTCTTAATCAAATGTGCTGCCTCTTTTAATTCACTCATTTTTATCTCCTTTAAGCGGCTTTGCCTTTCTTTGTTTTGTTGAGTACACAAACCCAATAAACTACTTTACCGTCTTCCCACGTTTTTTTAATACCGTGAAATTCAGTTTCAAATCCCGGAAATAAATTATCCCACGTTTCATTCAAATGTAAAAATTTCATAATCGGGCTATCTGCCGCCGGGAAACGCTCTCCGGGCATAATAACCGGCACACCCGGCGGATAGGGCAAAATCATTAACACGCTCACACGGCCCGGCGCATCTTGCAAGCGGACATATTCCGTTTTCCCGTCGGATAAGCCATAATACGCTTTATGCGGCGCCACAGCTTGCTCAGGCAGATGGGTATAAAGTGTGGCACAACGGCGCATGATGTCATATTTTTTGAGTTGTACGTGCATCTTGCGGCACAAATCCGCCAACCCTATATTCCCATAAATTTCCGGATGTTCTTCATATATTTTCGGAAACCACTTTGAAAGAGGTGCATTGTCCGTATATTCCCATTTAAAATCGTGCAAAATCCGCAAAAGTTCAGCGGTACGCTCCGTACTTACGCCGGGCGCGAACAGAAAAAGTAAATTGTAAAATCCGGTCTTTTCCGGCACAACTCCCCGGGCTTGCAAATATTTAGAAACCACACACGCCGGCACCCCAAAATTCGTCATAGAAGCATCTGGCTCCACCCCCGGAGTCAGCAAGGTTACTTTAAGCGGGTCTAAAATATAATCATCTTCCGGCTTAATATCCATTCCGGTCCAACGGTCTCCGGGCTTTAACTGCCAATCTGCCGGGTCCAATTCCAATTTTTTAGACGGCTGCCATACTTGGAACCACCATTCTCCGCTGCGATGATATCGTTTATGCGCCCGCGATACAGCACGGCGAAAACGCAAAGCCGTATGAAGTGCTTTATTTAAAAGCTCGTACCCACTATCTTTCATGATTTGTGTATTCACATCTAGTGAAGCAAACAACGGATAAAACGGCGACGTACTGGCGTGCATTAGATTGGCCTCTACCAATCCTTGCTCATCTAATTTTTCATTTCCTTGCCGAAAATGCAACATAGATCCTTGGGAAAATGCCAACAATAATTTATGTGTCGATTGACTGGCAAATACCGGCAATCGTCTTTTAGAAGAAGGACTCATCGCATAGCGATGTTCGTAGAACGGGTGAAAAGCGCCATAAGCATACCAGGCCTCATCAAACAATAAAAACCGTGCCGAAGGAGCCAACGTGGCCTTTACTTTATCCGCGTGGTAAATAAGACCGTCGTAGGTAGAATTAGTTAAAACAGTTAATTGCACCTTAGCCGCTTTCTTGTTAGAAGCCAATTTGCTGGAAGAAATTTTTGCACGGATAGAGGCAGGCATAAATTGATTAAAATCTACCGGGCCGATAAGCCCGTAAGAGCAAGCTTTTGGGGTCAAATAAATTGGAACGGCCTCATTCATGATAATTGCGTGCATGATGGACTTATGGCAATTACGCCCCACTAACACCAAATCGCCCGGCGAAACGGTGGCAAAAAACACTATTTTATTAGCGGTAGAAGTACCATTCAACACAAAGAAAGTGATATCCGCTCCAAAGGCCTCCGCCGCACGTTTTTCCGCCTCAGCCGGCGGTCCCTGGTGCTCTAAAATAGACCCAAGTTCACCTACACTGCTAGATACATCGGCTAAAAATAGATTATGCCCAAAAAATTCGTAAAAATCACGCCCGGCGGGGCTGTCTTTGAGCCCATGGCCGCTGGCATGGCCCGGAGTACTCCAAAGGGTATTTTTCTTCCTGGCAAATGATTTAAGTGCCTTATAGAAGGGGGGAAACTCTTTCTCTTTCATCTTTTTTATTATAGCAAAGAAAATTCAAGCCAATTGCACTTTTAACCAGATAATTTATACAATAAATTAAACTTATTAAAAAGGAGTTGTGCTATGAAAAAAACTTTATTGTGCATGTGCATTGCCAGTGTATTTGTTGCGGCTTGCGCAACCACCGGTACCACCACCACGAGCAATACGGCTCAACCCATAACGTTGGAACAAGCGTTGCAGAAATCCGCTGAAACGCGCCAACAATTGGAACAGGCCAAACAATCCTACCAAACCGCCAAAGCTGTGGCGGAAGCAGCCGCTAACTCTCAAACCGTGCAAAACCAAGTTCAAAAACAAATCGACACGGCCAAAACGCAAGTGAAAGCTGAAAGAGATGCCTGGGCTGATTTGCTGAAATAAGTAACGCTCAAATAAAAAATTCCCGGTAAAATTTACCGGGAATTTTTTATACGGCTCAAACTATTTTACTTCTTTCACAGGCGGCGGGGGAGGATTAATTCCTACACGCGGGCCTTTGTGAAATTTTCCGCCATGTTTGCCACATTTGCAATCTTTTCCTTCTTCGAATTTTTCCCCTTCTTTGGCACAAGGGCATTTGCCGCCTTTACCAAAGAATCTGTGACCTTTTTTCCTTTCCATACCCGGGCAACCCGGTCCTTTTTGGCCATACATGTGCGGACCTTTACCGACACGGTCAAAAAGAACTTTCATATCACCTTCTTTGGCAATAAGCTGCTCTGTTTTTTGATCAACCCAAGCTTTTTTAGCTTCGGCAGACTTCTCTGCGGCAAGCCCTTTTCTCATATCGCCCAATCGGTCTTCAAATTGCCCCAATTGCTTTTCATTAAATTTCAATTGATCTTCGCGGATGGAGGCAACTAATTCCGTAATTTCAGCTTTTTTAGCGTCTTTCTTTTTTCCGTCTTTGAGTTTGTTGTATTCTTTGACTAATTTCTCGGCCTTTTCCTGGGTCGCTTTCATTTTTTCCATTTGCTCTTTACGAGCTTTTTGGAAAGCTTCATGACGATCTCCTTCTTGCATTAGCTGCAGACGACCTTCCGGTTTAACCGGAGCAGTTGTCTCTTGAGCAAAGGACGGAACTACAAGTAACACCGCCGCAAACATCAGAATAAATTTCTTCATATATCCTTCCTCCTTAAAAATACATTTCGAATACATCCAAGTCATTTGCAAAGGATTGATAATCCGCGTCCAAATACTCACTCATATAACCTGTCACTTCTCTTTGCTGAGTGGATCCGTCCGGGCGGGGGAAAACCATTATACCGATTAACCCCACAGCACATACCCCCGCAACTATCGGTTTCCAGCCGGAAAACCATTTTTTCTTTCTTGTCGTTTGTGCAAACAAAGAATCTACTACCTTTTCAGGAACGGCTTTCGCAATCAATGCTTCGTCTGCCTTTTGCAAAAATTGCAACTCTGCCCGACACTGACCGCACGTTTGCAAATGTGCTTCGAATGCGATTTTTTCGTCGCCGGTCAATTCCCCGTTTGCATACAAAATCACTTGTTCGCATTTCATATACATTCTCCCTGTGCGTTAAGTTGGGCCGCTACTATCTTTTGCATTTTTTGTATGCCCCGGTGGCAATCCGCAAGAACGGTGCCTAAAGGGCGGTCCAACAATTCTGCCATTTCCTTAAAAGACAAATACTGGCGCAAATAAATTACTTCTCTCTGGCGGGGAGATAACTGCTCCGCCGCTTGTTGGATGATTGTTTGCGTTTCTTGGGCGGAAAGCGCCTCTAACATGGAGGGGGATCCGTCTGGTAATGTATCATGCAGAAACGCATTACCTTCTTCATCCGTTTGATCCAACGAAGTTATTTTTTTCTCATCCCGTAAATAATTAAACACTTTATTACGAGCCGTTAAAAATAACCAACTTTTAAATTTCCCTTGTGCTTTGTAATCAGCCGCATGACGGAAGAAAGCTAAAAATGCTTCTTGAAACAAATCTCCGGCGGCTCCTTCATCTTGTACCATTGATAAAATATACTGGTACAATGAATTTTTATAACGCAGCACTAGCTGTTCAAAGGCTTCGTTGGAACCTTGCTTAAAGAGCAAAACCAATTCATCATCTGTTTTATCCATCATAGGATTGGCTCCACATAGTTATAACACATAGTATCTTAATTTTATTGCACTTTATTTATTATTCGTAGCGCAACGCATCAATCGGAGTGAGTTTCGAGGCCTTATACGCCGGGTAATAGCCAAAGAAAATCCCCGTAGCCGCAGAAAATCCGGCCGACACTAATACCGCCCATACAGACAACTCTGCTGAGAGCGACATATATTTTGCCACAAAAACTGTAAATATGATTCCCAAGATAATTCCTATTAAACCGCCCAAACAAGAAAGCGTCATAGATTCCACTAAAAATTGCAAGCGGATATTCCAGCTGGTAGCACCGATAGCCATACGGATACCAATTTCCCGGGTACGCTCTGTAACAGATACTAGCATGATGTTCATGACGCCTATACCGCCTACCAGTAACGATACCGCACCGATAATTCCTAAAAATAAGCTCATGGTTGTAGCTGTACTTTTGGCCTGTTCCACAAAAGAGGCCATATCATCCAATTGGAAATCGTCTTTTCCCAACGGATGAATGTGGTGTGTATTGCGTACCGTATTTTGAATATCTACTTTTGTATTTTCGATTTTATTAAAATCCGACACTTTAATGACTACGCGGTCCAGTGCCCGACGATTAGAATTACTCCATCCACCCGCATTCATCTTTACTTTCCCGGTGGTATACGGAATGAGCGCTCCTTCATCAATATTAAACCCAAATCCAGTAGATCCGGTTTTCTTTGTGACACCCACCACTTTAAATGGAATATTGTCTAAAACGACTGTTTTATCCAACGGATCCACATCCCCAAAAATCGTCTGTGCGGATGTAGCCCCAATTACCATTACCTGTGTATAGTTAGAAATTTCTTTTTCTGAGAAAGGACGCCCTTTTTCTACATCCCAACCATATGCCTTAAAGATATCGGTGTCTGTAGCCAATACGCTTAATCCAACACTCGTATTTTTATATTTTACGTTGAAACTCGTCTGGATATACGGCGCTGCGGCATCTACTCCTTCAACTTCACGAATTGCAATTACGTCATCCATTGTCACATCTTTAGGAGAAGAAATACTTTCATCCAAATCCCACGGTTGGCGCAGGAAGATGATATTCGTACCCATATTGGAAAAACGATCTGAAATACTTTTTTTGGTAGCCGAACCGACTGCCAATACCGTAATTACAGCGGCTACACCGATGATGATACCCAAACTGGTCAGCGCGGCACGCATCTTGTTGGCAAAGATGGCTTTTAGCGAAATCTTAAAAATAGCGTAAAAAGAATCGATCATTTTTTCACCTCGTCGCTTACTTTTTGTCCGTCTTTGAATTTAATGAGACGGGAAGCATACTGCGCAATATCCGGCTCGTGCGTAATAAGAATAATCGTTTTACCCATTTCTTTATTAAGGCGCGTAAAAAGATCCATTACCTCAATACTCATTTTTGTATCCAAATTCCCGGTAGGTTCGTCGGCAAAAATAATAGGGGCATCACATACCAAACTACGAGCAATGGCAACACGTTGTTGTTGCCCGCCGGACAACTGATTGGGTAAGTGATGGGCACGCGCAGCCAATCCTACCGCTTCCAATGCTTCCATGGCTTTTTTATGGCGTTCACTTGCCGGCGTGTGATTGTAAATCATAGGGAGCTCTACATTTTCAATTGCCGTCGTACGTTTAATTAAGTTAAATCCCTGAAATACAAAACCGATTTTGTGATTACGAACGCCTGCCAGTTTAGATAAATCCGTAGCCGTCACATCAATACCGTCCAACATATACGTACCGCGCGTGGGTTTATCCAAACATCCCAAAATATTCATGAATGTCGATTTTCCTGAACCAGAGGGCCCCATTACCGCCACGAATTCGCCTTTTTCAATGGAAACACTGACCCCATTGAGGGCTTTCACTTCCACGTCCCCGACGGTGTAAATTTTATACAAATCGCGCGTATCAATAAGCGACATATTTTCCTCCTAACGTCGTCTACCACCCATGCCGCCACCTCCTCTAGGAGGTGTCATTCTCGCCATACCGACTGCTTTCAAATTATTTTCACCGATAATCACCATATCTCCTTCTTGGATATCTCCACCGGTAATTTCCGTTTTCTTGGTAGCAATGATACCAATTTGAACATCTACCCGCTTGGGAGCTTGCCCTTTTTCCATTTTCCAAACGCCCGTATTTTCGTACGTTTGTTTATTAAAAGAGGGGGAAAAGCGTAATGCTTCGTTCGGTACGGTAAGTACCCCTTTTTTATCGGTTGTGTAAATCGTCATCGTAGCCGTCATCCCTGGTTTTAAGCGCAGATCTTGGTTATCTACGTCTACAATTACCGTGTAGGAAGTGCTACTGGAAGAACCCGAACCGGACGAATCCACATAATTGGTACGCACTTGGCGAACCATTCCTTTAAATTTTTCGCCCATATAACCGTCCAGGGTAAACTCTGCAGCTTGACCGGCTTTTATCTTCACAATATCGGCCTCCGACACTTTCGCTTCAATCTGCATTTTGGTTAAATCTTGCGCCACTACAAATAACTCCGGTGTAGAGAACCCGGCTGTAATGGTTTGTCCTTCGCTTACTTTTTTGGTCAGCACCACGCCGTCGATTGGTGAAACAATTTTCGTATTGGACAAATTCTTTTCTGCCGTGTCCAAGTTGGCTTGCGCACGCGACACACTGGCTTTCGCTGCACTGAGAGAACTGGTAGCGTTGGCATAAGACAATTCATATTCTTCCAAATTTACTTTGGATACATAATTCTTTGCATAAAGCGCTTTGTAACGTTCATAATTCAACTTTGACAAATCATACGCTTTTTTAGTGGAAGCGTAACTCTCTTTGGCGGATGAAAGAGCGGCTTTGGCCTCTTCCAAACTGGCTAAGATTTGTGTTTGATCAATCACCGCCATTAAATCTCCTTTTTTTACTTCCGAGTTATAGTCCACATAAATTTTTTGAATTTCCCCGGACACAAGTGCCCCGATCTGGGTCGTATTGACCGGATTAATCGGGCCCGAGGCCTCTACAATATCCACAATATCGCCTTTTTCCACTTTGGCCATGCGATACGGAGGCAATTGGCGTTTGGAGCCCGTACAAGCTTTAAGCCCCCACAAAGCAATAACCAACAAAATTAAAACAATGAGTTTTAACCACCAAGCTATTGCTTTAAATTTCGTCCAAATTGATTTGAACAAGTTTTTAATTTTCGTCATCATATTAATAAGTCCCCATGGATTGTTTTAAATCAGCCACCGCAGAAGCATAGTCGTACCGAGCGGTCAACAAACTTAATTCTGCATCCGTGTAAGCGGCTTCCGCATCTTTCAGTTCGATAATATCCCCAATTCCTTCATTATAGCGGCCTTGTGCAAGGTCTAAATTTTCTTTGGCTTTTTCCGCATTCAATTCCGCTATCGGGATACTTTCTTTTGCTTCTTCCATCTTTATATACGCATTTTGCACTTCTAAGAAAACATTGTTAAGCAAGTTACGCGTGTTATTTTCTGTGCTTTGCAAATTAAGTTTCGCTTGTTTGACGCCGTTGTACGTTTTGAATGCATTAAAGATTGGAATTTCAATCCCAACGGCCAAGCGAGCGTCTTCATTATCCAAATGGAAATCATCGCCATTTTTAGAAAACCCCGCCATAAAAGATAACGTCGGGAAATAAGCTGCTTTTGCTTGATTTAATCGCATTTGGCTCAATTTCAAATTCAACCGGGAAACATCCACATCCGGGCGGTTTTCATAGGCCGTTTTAACTGTTTCCTCAAACGACAAATCAAATGATTCTTTACCCTCATCCTCTTCAATATCCAAAATATTGGTCGTTGTAATTCCCAATGTATTGGCTAAGGTAGCGGAAGCCGTTTTAACCGTATTTTTAGCGCGAATTAAACGAAGTTCTTCATTATTTAAATTTACTTCGGCCGTCGTTACATCCACTTTAGGACGCAAACCAAGTTCATAATACTCAGAGGTACGGTCAAATTGTTCCTTATATACGTCCCGCGATTGCGTTCGTATATCTACAGTCCGTCGGGCTGAAAGCAATGCATAATAATTTTTCTTGACCGTACGGATAATATCATTTTTCACACTTTCAAATTCTAATTCGGCCTGTTCTGCTTCCACCTGTTTCATTTTTACGTTACGGGCTAAATCCGTTACGCCGCGCAAAGACAACGTAGCTTCAGCCGCCACATTCCCCGCATGGTTTTCTACCGTCGGGGATCCGGACGTTTTATGCGTTGTGTATGTTTCGCCGGCGGTAACTTCGGCAGTCGGCAAGAAATTTCCCTTAGCCAAGTTCACTTCCACCTGCGCCATTTGTTTTTGTAATGAAGCGCTCACCGCTTTGGTACTGTTAGCAAGTGCCAAGTCGATACAATCTTGCAAAGTAATCCTGCCGTTGACATCAGGAAGAGGGTTTCCGTCAATGCTTGACGTAGCCGTTACTCCGTGTACAGATTGCTCCGCCGGATCGACAGGAGCCGTAACTTTCGCAGCATTGCCTTTTGCCGGCCCGATAATCACAAATATTGCCAAAAAGATAAGTAATTTAATATTTTTCATATTTATCATATTGTACTAATTAATGGGATTACTTTGGAAAACACATCCGCACGCGTTTTTATTGCAATTGCACTTTTGGACTAGATGCTACTTTTAGTATAATAAGTATATGTGGCAAACGATTCTTCTACTCGCTGCGGCCAACTTATTTATGACGATAGCCTGGTACTGGCACCTAAAATTCAAATCCAGCGCACTGTGGCTGGTAATTTTGGTTAGTTGGGGTATTGCATTTATTGAGTACTGTTTACAGGTCCCTGCCAACCGTATAGGCAGCAATTATTTCTCTGTTACCCAACTTAAGGTAATGCAAGAAATTCTTACTCTCATTGTATTTGCTGTATTTTCCGCGTGGTATTTCAAGGAAAGTTTTAAATGGAACCATTTAGTAGGGTTCCTCTGCTTAGTAGCAGCCGTATTTTTTGTATTTAAAAAATGGTAAACTCCGCGTGCATGCCTGCTTCCATTTTTATATAATAAGGGTATATGACGAACGCAAATAAACAAACAAAATCACTCTCTTCCGCTCAAACAGCCGAAGAAAAAGATGTCCTCGTTTCCTTTTTTTCAAACATTTGGAAATCTTGCAAAAAACACAAAGAAGCGGTTTTAACCGCGTTAGTTATTTTGGTAATTGTCTGGGTACTGGGTTATGCCTATTCTGCCTATGTACGCCAACGCACGGAAAAATCGTGGGCGGCTTACTACCAAGCACAAATGACACTCATGTCCGGCAATGAAGCCGAGGGAATGCAATTGCTCGACAAATTAGCAACGGATTTTTCCAATACATCTGCAGCTAATTATGGCCAATTATTGAAAGCGGATATTTTGTATTCTAATGAAAATTATGCTCAGGCGGCTGATGTTTACAAAAAGCTCGTCAAAGCTAATAACAAAATGGTCCGCACGGTGGCATCTTTATCGTTGGCAGCTTCGTTACAAGCCACCAAAGATTATGCCGGGGCTATACAAGCGGCATCCCAATTTATTGCGCACAATTCTAAAAGTTTTGCCCTTCCGCAAGCTTACTTAACACTTGCCATGAGCCAAGAATTGGCCGGCAACAAACAAGAAGCCATCGACGCCTACAAATACTTATTGGAAAACTATACCAAAACTTATTTTGGTGTAGTAGCTAATGACAAAATTACCGCTTTGCAAAAACAAAACTAAAAATTATATACCCCGCCCGTAAAGCGGGGTATATTGTGTACAAACACACTTGAGAGACAATTATGAAAATAAAACAACTAGCAGTACTCGTCTTATCCGTCCTAGCCGTTAATTCTTACGGCGCAGGATTTGCCCTGTATGAATACAGTGGCCGCACAACCGCTATGGGTGGGGCCGTAATGGCAAGTGACGCCGAACCTGCTGCTTTGGCCACAAACCCCTCTCTCATTACCGAGTTAGATCGTGTACAGGTACAAGCATCTGCTACATTGGTGCGCCCGAAAGCCACTACCACCATCGCCGGAAACACCAGTTCTTTTGAAGATGAAACTTTCTTTTTGCCTAGCGCATATGCTACGGCTAAACTCAGTGAGCAAATTAGCTTTGGTATTGGAGCTTTTACGCGTTATGGTTTAGGCGGAAAATATAAAAATTATCAAACCTGGACCGGCAGCAACTTGGCCTACGAGGTAAATTTGGAAACCCTTTCGATTACACCAACTATTGCCGTACATGCTAGTGATGAATGGTCACTAGCTATGGGACTCGAAGCCATGACTATTGATTTCACCCAAAAGATGTATATGCAAGCATTGTCCGATTCATTTAAAATTCACGGTACAGGTGTGGCCTGGGGGGGAAATTATTCCTTCACTTATCGTCCGAACTGGGCAGAACGTTGGTCTTTCGGAGGTATGTACCGCACAAAAGTCAAACAAGAACTTTCCGGTTATGTACGTACGGCCAGCGGTAACACATATCCAGCCCCATTAAATATGAAAAATGCGGATGCGTTGGGTTATATTACTCTTCCCGACAGCATTTCTTTTGGTACCGCTTTCCGCGCAACCGATAACTGGACATTGGAAGCTGGCGTTGTGGGCACTTTCTGGAGTTCTTATGACCAAATTTTGATTGAATACAAAAATGAATTTACCAGCCCGGATATTAAGAACCAAAAAAAATATAAAGATGTTATCCGCGTAAACTTCGGTACGGAATATAAAATCAACAAAAACTGGACGGTCCGTGCGGGATACACCTTTGATCAATCCCCTATCAACGACCACTACATGGACACCTTGGTCCCCGCTGATGACAGGCATCTCCTCAGCGCCGGCGTAGGATACCACGCGAATACGTGGAGTGCCGACCTAGGTTATTCCCATATCTTCATCAAAGATTTAAGTGGCACTACCAGCGCGCAATATAGCAACTTACCCGCTAAATATACCGATGGTTCTAGCGACGTTATTTCCTTCACCTTCGGCTATAAATTCTAAACAAAACTAATCAAAAGGTCCGCTATCAAGGCGGACCTTTTTCTTTTATATAATAGAAACAGATGAAAGAGGGAGGATTTATGAGTAATTGTGAAATCAATAACCGCAAAGTAGCTATCGTCGGATGTGGATTTGTGGGATCCGCCAGCGCATTTGCGCTCATGCAAAGCGGATTATTTTCTGAAATGGTACTAATTGATTCCGACCAACGCAAAGCCGAAGGAGAGGCAATGGATATTTCCCACGGCGAGGCCTACGCCCGACCCATGAATATCTACGCCGGAAATTATGATGACGCTAAAGATGCCGCCATTATTATCATTACTGCCGGGGCCAATCAAAAACCGGGGGAAACACGTCTTGATCTCGTGCAAAAAAATGTCGGAATTTTTAAATCTATCGTACCAGAAATTGCCAAACGTAATTACAAAGGCATTTTGCTTGTAGTAGCAAACCCCGTCGATATTTTAACTTATACAGCTTTTAAACTAAGCGGTCTGCCAGAAAGCCACGTCATTGGGTCCGGCACTGTGCTTGATACAGCACGTTTCCGCGAAAATTTGGGCAATCATTTGGGCGTAGATAGCCGCAGCGTACACGCTTTTATCATCGGTGAACACGGAGACAGCGAAATCCCCGTTTGGAGCACAGCTAATATTGCCGGTGTGCCGATTAATCAATTTTGCGAAGTGCGCGGCCATTTTGCACACCAAGAAGCGATGGAGCGTATCGCTCACGAAGTAAAAATGAGCGCGTACGAAATTATTGAACGCAAAAAAGCAACATATTATGGTATAGCCATGGCCGTTAAACGAATTTGCGAATGTATCGTGCGAGATGAGAAATCAGTTCTACCTGTTTCCAATATGATGCACGGTGCGTTTGGTATCACGGATATTACAATGAGTATGCCGGCTGTCGTCGGTCGTGACGGCATTGAACTTCAAATGCCCATTACGCTAAACGCAAAAGAAACAAAGGCGTTGCAGAATTCCGCCGCATTACTCAAAAAAACTGCCGCCTCCGCCGGGATTGAATAAATAGCAAAAAATAAAAACGGAGATAAACTATATCTCCGTTTTTATTTTTTCAAGTAATTTCTGCACCAGCCGCGGGATTGCGTATTTTTTGAGGTCACCTTTTTTAATTTTGATAAACTCCGTCGGTAGTTTAGCCGAATGGGGGAGTTTTACCTTATAAATAGTGCCGTAAATAATTTGGTGAGATAGCACGTGTTTAAGCGTTCCCATGGGGGTTAATTCGGCTCCTTTAAGCCATGCAACTTTCGGTCTTTTTTCCGTTGACGTTTCAAAGAGTGGCAATTCATACAGATTTTGCCAAATGTCCCCACCGCCGCGTTTATGCAAGTAAATACAATTTCCTTGCTCTACATATATATAGTGGAAATAGCGCGTAGATAGTTTTGTTTTCTTCTCTTTTACTGGTAATTCTTCCGTGCGGTTTTTCCGTCGCGCCACACATTGTTTGGCCAGCGGGCATCCCTTACATTGAGGGCATTGCGGCGTACAAACCGTTGCCCCGAAATCCATAATGGCCTGGTTATATTCACTAGCGTTCTTCTTGTCCAGTTGCGTTTGCGCCAACGCTGAAAACTGTTTTTTCCCGTCATTACTGTCAATAGGAGTGTCAATACCAAACACTCGGGAAAGCACACGGTACACATTTCCGTCCACTACCGCATAGGGCATATTGTACGCAATCGAGCAAATAGCTGCCGCCGTATAATCGCCTACGCCCTTCAGCGCACGCACGCCTTCATAGGTGCGGGGGAATTTTCCTTTCATACTTTTGGCGGCTGCATGCAAATTGCGCGCTCGGGAATAGTATCCCAATCCTTGCCACAATTTCAATACCTCGTCTTCCGTAGCTGAGGCCAAAGAGGAAGGGGTGGGGAAAGTTTTGGCGAAACGCAAATAATATTCCGTTCCCTGGGCCACACGAGTTTGTTGCAAAATGATTTCGGAAAGCCATATGAGGTAAGGGTCTTTGGTACGACGCCACGGCAAATCCCGTTTGTACATGGAATACCATTCAAGGAGGGGGGCGGAAATCTTTTTCATACTTTTATTTTACTATTTTTGAACAGTTGCTTAAAAAATGGAATGCCTTATTTTAAAAAATGGTAAATAAATATACTTAAACCGGTCTGACAAACCCTCCGCAAAATCAGGGGCGATTTTGCAAAAAGGCGTTTCTAAGCAAAAACCGAGTTTTTTGGAGAATTGCAAAAAATTCGATTTTTTGGCATTCTCTGTGCCGCAAAAATCTAATTCGAATTATCATGTTAGATTTTCTAACCCTCAAAAATAATCAAAAAAATCACTTTTAGGATTATGTTTTTTAGAGAGGGTTTCTTTTTATCGTCGTAGAAGCACATTTATTCACAGCTTTTGACATATAATTGACATAAAATAGAAATATATTGACATAAAACAAAAAAATAACTATTATATGTCTATAGCCGGGGAAAAACCCGTTGATAACTATCATTTTTGAGAATAGATACCATGATTACAGAAAACAATTTGAAAATTCGGTTTCGTTTGCCAAATGGAGAAGAATTTGAGGCAGAAGGTTCACAATCTTTCATAGAACAACAGCGCAATTATTTCTTAACATTGATTGGAAAGGGGGGAAGCACATCCCTCGTTCCGACTCTATCCGTAGAAAAACAACCTGCAATAAGTACGCCACCCGCTGCTCATACCCCTATGACAACAGCACGTCCGGATGATCTATCTCCCATCCGACTGTGGGAACGGATTCTGCGAGAGGAGGGAAACGTGGTAGTATTTCGAAAACGGCACAAACTCTCTATTCAAGAATCCGTCATCCTCGTATTGGCGGGGGCCCGCGTACTCCTCCGGAAACAACCGTGCAGCGCACTTGAAATATCACGTGCCCTCAAGCTGTCAAATATCAATATGAACGGACGGTTGGACCGGCTATTGGCTGGGGAAATTCAGCAAGGATACCTCTCAAGCGAAGGAGTGAAACGCAGTCGCGTTTATTCACTAACGGATAAAGGCATGGCACGGGCATTCATCCTTGCCGAGAAGTTAAACGACTGACCGCTACACCACTTGCGCAAAAACCAAAACATCTATTTCAGAAAAAGGGGGAATAATCTCTTTTTCCCCATACAAATTTATCCGAGTACATGGGAAAATTGCTAAAAAGTCATAAACACACCTTAGTGTCTTGTAAAAAGGTCAAAAATACCTATTTTTTAAATTTTTTTATTTTATCCCCTTTTTTTCTTCCCCTTTTCACACATCATTTTTAAGAAGTTCTTTTTCCCACATTTTTATATAGCTATCTATCAAAAAATATCCTTATTTCCAAATTCGCCATAAATAAGTATAGCGAATTTGAAAAAAGGGGGTATTTGTTACTATATATATAACTAACGATAATTTTTATTATGTTAATCAAAACCAATAAAAAAATGATTTTTTATTTAACATAATTAAAATAAGTTTTTTATGATTTATTATTATTTTTTATATATTTATAATTACAATATTATATAGAATATTAAATATTTTATTTTTTCATTTGTACAAAGACACCAAAATAGGTCTAAATTTTTAAAAATACGAGCAGCATTTTTAAGGTTAATTTTGCTAATTTATAAGAACTCAAAAATGATATCAATTTTGATTTTTGTAAAATCCCTTAAATCAATTTGGGGGTACCTGGGATATGGGGCAAAACAAAATAAGGGAAATGGCGTGTGGCAGAAATAGGGCTCAAAAGGGATTTAATCTCCCTTTATACACGATTTACGATTTTTGAGTGATGAGAAGTGTGGGGTGCGGGAGATCAATGTTCTAATAAACCTTTACTAGCTTTCTGGACATCATAGAAGTTGTAATATACCTCCATTCATACATAACAAATACTCTTTTCCGGTAGAGAGCATCCGAAATTTATAAGGGGGGATATCATGTAATATGGATATAAATTTAGATCCGGCGGATATTTCATCCTTCTTACAGCAATTAAAAAGGGGGAGATTCCACTCTAAAAAATAGAAAGCCCCCCACCACATCCTCGGAAAAACAAAATTCCCCCTTATTTCAATTCATAAGGAGGAATCTATAGAGAAATTCTTGAGATTGTACAATTTTACTCTTGTCCTTTCCCCTTTGCACGGTTTTTGATAGCATCTCCAAAGTTGATATTCACATCTTTAAACGCTTTTTGTTTAAAATCTTCCGCGCTAGCACCCGCAGAATACTTTTCTTTGGTTACTTTAGCTTCTTTAAACGCTTGGTTCTCGGGCGCATTTTCACGGGTTTGTGCAAAACTTTTTACAGCCGAGGAGAACGAAACCGCTTTTTGTGATTTTTTTGCAGAAGATGCCGCTTTATTTTTCCCAGTTGTTCCCCCCGCCGAAGGATTACCTCTCCCTTCCGCTACATACGCCTCCATGCTTTTGGGAGCCGGGAAAGTATCTACCGTCGGAGGTCGAAATACTCCTACGGCAGTTGTCGGCCGGAAAACAGACACGTTTGTCGTAGGACGGGAAGACGTATCCTGTGTTGTAGGATGCGAAACAGGTGTATTTGCCGACGCAGGACGTTGCACGGAAATTCCTGCCGAAGAAGGATGGAATTCAACCGTTTGTGTTGTAGGCCGGTATACATCTGCACTTGCGGAGGATTGACGCAAAGTTCCCCCACCGGTTGTCGGACGAGCCGCAACCAACAAAGGAAACAAACAAAAAGTAAGTGCAATAGTCCACTGTTTCATAAAAATTCTCTTTCTATTTTTTCCCGGGCGCTTTTCCACCCATTAATGCGGACAGATCAGGCATCCCCGCCGGCATTGCGCCTGCATTTGCATTACCTTGCGCATTTCCACCGGTACCGCCCGCCATATTTTGCAATCCTTGTAACATTCCTTGCATTTGACCCAATTGCGCCATTGCGGCGGCCGCTTCCGGCGGGATTTCTGCCGGCGTTTCTTGTTGAGCGGGAACTTGGGGAGCAGTCGCAGCGGGGGCTGGTTTTTCTGATGGCGGCGGAACATTTTTCGTCTGTTTTTTGCTCACAGAAATATTCACGGTCGGTTCTTCTACAACCGCAGGAGGAATTCCCTCTCTTTGAGCGGTTTCCACGGGCTTTGTTTGAACTCCCCGAGTATACACTCCTTTATCAAATTTATAACGCGAACTATACGTAGTAGCGGTGTAGGTACGCGGGGCATCTGTTTCTTCTTGGCTTGTCTCTTCTACACCATGGGTACCAAAATTCGTACGCGAAGGCCCCCCCACATTAAAGGCAATTGCAGGCACGCTTACACTCATTAATAACACCCACCATAAAATTCGCATAATTTTTCCCCCCTTTTTCCTTACATTTATAGTATATTGTTTATCCAAAAATTGTCAAGGTAAAACTATAGGATAGAAAACGTCAAATCCTCCGGGATTACCAAAAATTCCGGATTATGCGCACGCACCGAAAATTGACGGTTTTTATGCGCTTTTAATTTTCTCACCTCTTCGTCAGAAATATAAAATTGCAGAAATTTTCTGCCAAATCCTCCCCCACATTGAATCTTTGTTAGAATTACATTTTCTCCTTGTACGACATCCAACTCCAACAATTTGCGAAAACTTCGATAAAACATCCAGTATTGAATTGCTTGGTCTGTTTCTAAAATCAAATCTGTATCGTTCAAATACTCTCTGTCGTCCTTAATAGGGGCTTGTTGCCCAAAATAGAGGTGGGAAATTTTTATTGGCACCAGGGCAGGATGCATAGAAGTATCCGTTAGCGCAATCGATTGCAAAGGTCCTCCATTGATATGTTTTTTTAAAAACTCAATTTGATCTTCCCATATTGCCTCATGACCTAAATGGGGATATGTATGTATTAGTACATTGGGTGCGTATGGGGTAAGAAATTGACCGAACTTTTGCCACAGTTCTTGCAAATTCACGTCGCCGTAAAGTTGCTTAAAAACGGCCCTTTCCACATCTCCATATACGTGGTCATAAGGTAAAGGATCATTATAATCGTCCCCTCCGCTCACCAACAAAATAGGAATTTTTCTCCACTCTTTTTGATTAAATTTCTTTCCTGTATACTGTTTAAAATCGTAGACCCCTACCGGAAAAATGAGATCAATTCCATTTATTTTTTCTAACGGCAGGGCAGGGTTTTGGTGCCCCCCTACCACAACGGCCAATACTTTCGTTGGATGTAACATAGCCCAATTCCACGCAAACACCCCCGGCGTAGAAAACCCGGAAAGTAAATATTTTTTCTCTGTGCGGATACCCCTCTTTTTCAACTGCAACCGGGCATCTTTTAACATTGCTAAAACTTGCCTGTCCAAACGAGCAAAAGGACCTTGTTCCAATTTAAATACTTCTCGGTTTAACTGACGTCCATGAAGGGGACTTTTACCATTCATTATCAAAGGAACTAACATGGGAACTCCCACTCCATCCGCAATACCATATTGGCTATAATTACTTCGCAAACTATCTAGATTGTCTCTCTCGAATTTGGCTACAGATTCTTCCTCTTCTTCGTTATTCATGGTAAGTAAAATTGGCAATTTTTTAGAGGTATCTATGGTTTTAGGCAAATACAACGCATATCCCCACTGAAATCCCTTTGCAGGATTAGCGGGAAACGTTAAAATTTCCCCGGTGGATTTTGCATGAGATATAGACACAAAAACCAAACAACAAATTAATGTGAAAATAAGTTTTTTCATAAATTAATTTATAAGAAAAACTATGGAATAGAAAACGTCAAATCCTCCGGGATTACCAAAAATTCCGGATTATGCGCACGCACATTAAAGAAACATCCTTTATTGGGAGAATCTCTCACTTTATCAAGGGTCCCTTTTAAATTAAAAAGCAAAAAAGAGTTCTTACCGTTAGAAATACTCCCCTCCTTGGCTGGCGAGTTCACTATTTTTCCATTACATAAAATATCTATTTCTCCATACTCACGATATACCCAATTCGGATAAGTTACCTCCGTTTGCAACACCAATGAATTAGGGAATATCCCATGTTTAATCTCGTCCGGTATTTGCGGATTGTCTCCCAGCATAATCTGTGTGATATGAACGGGCAACTGTGGTTTCTGATCCGAAGTATCTGTAGGAGTAATTGGAAATAATGGCCCACCATTTATGTGCTTTTTAAGAAAATCAATAACATCCTTCGTAACGGGCTTATGTCCCAACCACGGATATACGTGAGTTTGTACATTGGGGGCCAACTCAGCTAGTAGTTGCAATGATTGTGTACGGCGTTCAAAAATGTCTTTCCCTGGCAAAACTTTTTGCAATACCGGACGTTCCAGCTCTTTTGCAAAACATTCTTCATAAACAAAAGTATCATTATTATCCTTCTCTCCATTACTGGAGAATATAGGAATTTTTGACCACGCTTTTTTATTAAATTTTTTACCTGTATATTTCTTTAAATCACTTACGCCTACCGGATAAATTAGCTTGTCACCATTTAACTTTTCAATGGGAAGCATATGATACAACGCCCCACCTGTGACCAGTGCTAACACATACTCGGGGTGGAGCATCGTCCATCTCCAGGCAAAAACTCCCGAAGAAGAAAAACCTGTCACTAAAAATTTATCTTTCGTATGAATACCGCGTTTTTTTAACTCTTTACGAGCATCTTCTAATATTTTTAACACTTGCAAGTCCAGTCGCTTAAATGGTTCTTCCTGCGATACAAACACTGCCCTGCTTAATGCTTGGGTATATAATCCTTCCGGACGCTGCACAATTGGCATGACAAGAGGAACACCTAATTCATCCGCTACTGGATATTCACTACGTTCATACTGCAAACGGAACAACGTTTTTTCTTCAGTTTCTTTTACCGTATCGGTAACACCACAATCGGTCATAATCAGCAATACCGGCAATTTTTTAGAGGTGTCTATGGTTTTAGGCAAATACAACGCATATCCCCACTGAAATCCCTTTGCAGGATTAGCGGGAAACGTCAAAATTTCCCCATTAGATTTGGCGTGCCCCACAAGAAAAAATCCGACAAAAACAAATATAAATAAAAATATTTTTTTCATAAACTCATTCTATAAAATCATCCTTATTTTATGCTACACTATTAATGTGAATAATACTTCTGTATACGACGTTATTATTGTTGGAGCAGGCGCCAGCGGACTCATCTGTGCGTTGGAGTGTGCGCGCGCCAAAAAGCGTGTATTAGTGTTAGAAAAATCTCCCCTCATTGGCCGGAAAATCCTCGTCAGCGGAAACGGCCGTTGTAACTTTACTAACCGCTTTGTGTCTCCAAAAAACTATTTTGCGGATAAAAAACTCATCACATCCGCATTGCAAAAGTTTTCCTTTCAAAATTGTTTAAATTATTTTTCTGATTTGGGTGTTTTATATACGGAAGAAGAAAACGGCCGTTACTTTCCCTCCACTGGGAAGGCCACCGCCATTACAGATGCTTTTAAAGCAGCATTATCCGAACAATCCGTAGAGATCGTATGTAATCAGGAAGTGTTGCGTATTACACACGGTAAAAAGTTTAATGTACATACAGCAAATGCCACTTTTCAATCCTCAAAATTGGTTCTCGCGTGTGGTTCCTGTGCTTATCCGCAAGTTAGCGGTTCCTCCGGTGGCTACCGGCTAGCGGAGCAACTGGGCCATACGGTTACTCCCCCTCTTGCCTCTCTGAGCGGACTGGTATTAAAAGAAAATTTTTCCCGTTTAGTAGGAATTCGCACTCAAGCACGTCTTACTTATAATGGTACGACCACAGAAGGAGAAATCATTTTTACAAATTACGGCATCAACGGCCCGGCAGCTCTAAATTTAAGTCCCCTTATTACACGCAAATTATCCCAAGGGAATCAAACGATCACCCTCAATTTTTTACCGCAAATAAAAGATATACAAAGTTTTTTAAATAATCGCGCACAACAATTCTCTCACCGAAAGCCAAAGGATTTTTTCGCCGGTATATTGCATGAATCCATTGCCAATTTACTTATTGACTTTAAAGGACTGCGCAAAAATAAACCGTTAAAGGAACAATCCCCTACGGCTTTACAAAATGCTTTTCAAACGCTGGGAAAATGGCCCATTACCGTCACATCACTGCGTCCTTGGAACGAGGCAATGGTAGCGGCAGGGGGTGTAAATACACGCGAAATAAATTATAATACATTTGAGTCCTGCCTTTGCCCCGGACTATTTATTACGGGGGAATTGTTAGATGTGGACGGTGTCAGCGGAGGATTTAATTTACATTTTGCCTGGGCATCCGGATTTGTGGCCGCACAGGAATTACGTAAGGAGAACTGATTATGGCAGATATGGTTCGTAAAACAACAAGTTTAACCGAGCCGGGACAAGTGGGTTTTTTACGTACCTACTACGTGGATGGGAAAGAGGTATACTCGGAAACTTTGAACAAAAATTTAGACATTGAAAAACATTCCGGCAAATTACCCAATGGAACCGTACGGGAATTTTTTGAAAACGGCAAACTTTACTTTGAATGTGAAGTCAAAAATGGACAACGTAATGGGGTTTGCAAAATTTATTTTGATAACGGCAAAGTAAATATCGAAAAGAACTATGTTTTCGGAATGCTCCAAGGGAAAGTGCGCATCTATCATCCGACAGGCCGGTTATACAAAGAATTTTCTTACGTCGACGATATTCAAGACGGGAAACAAACCAAATATTATCCAGACGGAAAAATTTTGGAAACAGCCGAATATAAAAAAGGATTTTTAAACGGCCCATGCAAAATTTACACCCCCGACGGAGATTTGCGTTCGGAATGCACTTACAAAAATGACAAACTTATCGGCGATAAAATCATTTATCACCCCAACGGAACTATTGCTTTGATTTCCCCCCATAAAGACGGGAAGCCACACGGCGTTACTAAAAAATTTAACGAAACCGGCGATCTGATTGAAGAGTGGTTTTTTGAGGAAGGGATTCTAACACTCAAAAAGATTCATTAAACGAAATAAAAAACAGGGCCTTTTAAAGGCCCTGTTTTTTGCAAATATATCATCAGTGAGGATTTGAATAAACGACAACCGTTTGTCTGTCATCCTTTGCCCGTGCTACGATCTTATACGTATTATCTTTTACCCCGATACGAAAATCTTTATTGGAAAGTTTCTTGTTCATATCTCGCTGGAATTGTACCGGATCTCCCGATAATAATACCAAACGCAGATAATCTGTTGTATACGAACCGTAAAGACGCTTATGGGCTTCTTCCAGTAACCCCATATCTTTCAAAAAATCCTGTGCCTGGGAAACTTTTAATGTTTCACGCCAACGTGAACCTCCCCACATATTATTGTAGAGAAAATAACCGATTCCCCCTAATAATAAAACCCCTATTACGTGCAAAACTATCATCTCCAATGCAGATTTGCGACGCACACGCACCACTACACTTCCTCCTAACATATCGTGCAAGGAGCGATGACGATCATCTATGAACGCCCATACAAATCCGCAACCAAATAATGCCGCACTTATGTAATAACCAACCGCACGCAAAAAAGAACGTCCAAACGAAATAGGCCCACTGGCATCTTCTTTCATTACGGCAATTCCCACTAACGATTTGCCTAAAGTTACACGGTCTCCGCACGAAAAAATCGTTTCGTACAAAATGAACACAACGTTAATACCCACAATAACGGGCAAAAAATACGCTGCTACCGTGCTGGCAGGAAGAAGGTCAAACACAACCCGTGCCACAAGCTGCAAGGGCATAAAAATGATACCATAGTCAATCAGTAGCGCCAAGAAACGCTCAACAATAGAGGCATAGGCAACTTTTTCCGGGGTTGCTTCTTTGGGCTGCGTTGTACCCGGAATATCGTCTCCCAAGATATTAATGCGGTGTTCTTCAGTCATAATAAATCTCCGTGTCTCTATTATAACAAGTTTTTCCGTATCGTTCTACTGCCCCTTACGAAAATTATAGCCCCCGATAAAATCGGGGGCTCGTCTTTAATAACCTCTATCCATTTCCATTAGAGCGGCAATTCGCTTCTCAATAGGAGGATGCGTAGCTAACAAGCCACTCACCCAGGAAAATGCTTGCATTTTTGATAACGGATTGGCAATACACATTGCGGCCATGCTGGGGTGCGCATCCAATGCTTCCACATGACTATCGGAGGAAATTTTACGTAAAGCCGATGCCAATGCTTTGGGGTGGCGTGTCATGAGTGCCGCCGTTGCATCTGCCTGATATTCTCGCGTGCGAGATATTGCCAACCGTAGCAGTGGCGCCATCACATAACCGTAAACAAGGAAAATAAGTCCCAGTACCAATAGGAGCAAATTCGTTCCTCCGTTTCGATTTCCATTTCGGGAACGTAAAGAACTGCGCAAAATAATTTCTCCTACAAAGGTAAAGAAAGAAATGCCCGCTACAGTAATCAGCATCAAACGTATATCTCGATTTTCAACGTGCGAAAGCTCATGCGCAATCACGCCTTCCAACTCTACACGTTCCAAACGCTGAATAATTCCCTTTGTCAACGCCACCGAGGCATGCTTTGGATCCCGTCCCGTGGCAAAAGCATTCAAGGAATTATCATCCATAATAAAAATACGCGGAATCGGCAAACCGCGGGAAATACATAAGTTTTCAACCAAATGATAGATTTCGGGTTGTTCCTGCTCCGTTACTTTCGTAGCACCGGCTCCACTCATCAGCCATTTATCGCCAAAAAAGAACGAAATCCCCATCCATACCATTGCCACCAACCAACACAACGGCACCAGTATCAAGAGGGTACTGCGCAATTGGGAAGCCCAATCCGTTGATGCGGCAGTTTGATAAACCGCTTGTGAAGCATCCGGATCGGTAATATGCCCTGTAATCCAGAAAAAAATGGCAAACACCACCCAGGTAAACACGGCAAATACTACAGGAAACGCCAACACCAAAAGTGTGGTGCGGCGTTTATTTTCTTCAATATGCTCGTACAAAGTTGCCATAAGAACAAATTAGAATTCGACCTTTACCGGATTATAAGCAGCATTTTTTTCGATGGCATCCATCTCAAAGAAATTTTGTTTTTCAAAATGAAACATAGAAGCAATAATGTTGTTGGGTAATTGTTCGATTTTCGTATTAAATGCTAATACGTTTCCATTATAAAAACGGCGAGAAGCTTGGATTTTATCTTCCGTATCGCGTAATTCACGCTGCAACTCCAAAAAATTTGTATTTGCTTTTAAATCCGGATAATTTTCCGCCAAAGCAAAAATGCTCTTTAATGCATTGGAAATTACTCCTTCATTTCGAGACATTTCTTCCATTTTCCCGGTAGAGTTCATAGCAGCCGTACGCGCCTGCACAATTTTTTCCAATGTACCGCTCTCATGTTGCATATACCCTTTTACCGCATTAATCAGATTAGGAATCAAATCATAGCGGCGTTTTAATTGAATTTCAATATCACTCCACGCCTCTTTCACACTATTTCTCATTTTTACCAACGTGTTATATATCATACAGCCGTATATAGCGATTATCACAATCAAAATCAACATAATCCATGTTCCACCCATAGCAATCTCCTTTTCTTTGGCATCTACGACTATTTACATCATAGCAAATGGCAACTATCCTTGTATACCGGGCCTTATCCTTTAACAAAATTTACACTTGTTTAAATAAGGATAATCCTTGCGCCAAGTTACGCCCGCTGGGCTGTTGATAAGCATACAGTCCAAATTCCGGCAAAACAGAAAATAAATGATCGAAAATATCGCTTTGTAAGGATTCGTAATCGGTCCAAACCGTAGTATTTAAGAAACAATAAATTTCCAACGGCAACCCCTGCGAATTTTGCGGTAACTGACGCACCATCAATGTAAAAGAAGGATCGTTGGCTACTACAAAGGGGCGGGATTTCAAATAGGATTCTGCATATTTGCGAAAAGTTCCTAAATTGGTTAAATGGCGTCCATTCAGCCAATTTTCTTGCACGTTACGCGAAGCGTTGAACTCCGTAATTTCTTTTTCTTTCTCTTCTAAATAATTTTTAAGCAAATCAATTTTTTTCAACCGTTCCAACATAGGTTTATCCAAAAAGCGTACGGTATCTACATCCAGAAGAATACTACGCTGAATACGGCGCGCTTTTGCTTCATACATACCGCTCCAATTTTTAAACGGTTTGGAAATCAAATCATACGTAGGAACACTCACGATGGTCATATCGAAATTTTGTACGCGCACACTGGCTAACGAAATATCTAAAATATTTCCATCGGCTCCGGCGGAATCCACCGTGATCCAATCCCCTATTTTAATCAAATTATTGGAAGTAAGTTGGATGCTGGCAGCAAAACCTAAAATAGGATCCTTAAAAATGAGTGAGAACACCGCCGCTAACGCCGATAACCCCGTGATAATATACATTGGTCTTCGACCTAGAACCAGCGATAAGAAGAATAAGCTGGTGACCAGGAATAAAATAATTTTAGCTACTTGCACTAATCCTTTAATTGGCAAATTCGGGTTACGCCCATATAAACGGTCCAGTGTATTGAGCCCGGTATGAATCAAATAGGAAAAACTAAACAATACAAAAATACCGGTCAATTTAGTCATAATTAAAGAGAGCCAGGCAATTTTATTGCTGATAAATATGGGATGAAAATTAATGGCAGCCATCGCGGCGATTACGATACCTAACGCCGTAAAAAATTTCATTTCTCTTAAAGCTCTATACCATCTTTCCGCACGGATAAATTTTACAAAGGCAGATAAATAATGATTGCATCCCCAGGTAAAAATCCGCGCAAGTATATATAATAACCCAATAAAAATACACGCCGAAATAATTTGTGCCACCAATGTATGGTGTGCCGCCGGCAACCAAGAAATTTTCCCTACATAATTTAAAATAAAATCCATAATCACTCCCGCAAAAAGTTATTATAATTAAAGTGTATGAAAAAACTTGCGCTACTTGCAAACGTTATGCTCCTTGTGGGATGCTACACTCCCATGAATAATTCCGGGGTATCTACAAATAAACCGTGGATAGACGTATCCGGCACGCGGCTGGACTTTAACGGAGACCAATACGATTCCTGTGTAAAATTTAACCTACGTTTTTGGCCGCAGGAAGCAGCCGAACGCATCAATTTGTATCAATCGTGTATCACCGCTTGTTGTTGGCGTAGCGAAAAAAACGAAATCACCCTTGACTTTAATAAAGACTTCGAAAAAGAATTAGCGCAAAAAGGACGAGCTCGCAAATATACTCCGGGGCAAGTTACACTCAAGGTAACCCATTCTAATTTTGTAAATCTTACAAAGGTAACCGTTTCCCCGCACGGTGCCATTAACAATAAAGGACTGTTGAAATTAAAATACGAGGAAATTGACGATCCCGAACGATTGGCACAATTACAGGCCGCTCGCAACACGGTGCCTTCTTTTTTAGCAGAATCCCCCCGTGTAAGCACCATTCCTTTAACAAAAAGCAAAAAGGCCACTCCTGCGCAACCAACTGCTAATATTGCCCGTCCTGTAACGGGTTCCTCAGCCGAACGTGCCAAACAACTCTTGCAATTAAATCGGGGCACACAAATTGATACTTATTTTTACGGCATGAACAAAACGTACAGAAAACAAGGTTCATTATTTTTACTCAGCAGTCGTTTCTTTCAAGCCACTCCGTACGGCCAAGATTCGTTTTTGGTATCTTGTCATGCAAAAGCCCGCACAGGCATTGAGGAAACGCAACTCAAAGCGTCCGATTTCGCTTGTGGTAAATGGATCGTAAATCTGCAAAACGGAACGGTAGAACCCTACGATACAAAAGCAAAAACAATCGCATTATTGTAATTGGAAAAATGTTTTTAACCAGAAAAAAGCCCCCGTAGAATAACGGGGGCTCTTGCTTGAAACCTACAACCTAAAAAATTGATTTCCAGTTTCTATTGGTAAAGGACATTTCTACTCTTCGATTTGCACGACGACCCGCACTGGAAGTATCCAGCGTAATAGGGCGTTCCTTACCATAAGCGTGGATGCGAATACGGTCCGCAGCTATTCCGCGACTTACTAAATAAGATTTTAACGCCGCAGCGCGCGCGCCGGAGATCCAATAGTTATACTCGTCACTTCCAACGATATCTGCATGTCCCTCCATAATCAAATGGATTTGCTCATGCTCGTTCATAACCAGTGCCACTTTGTCCAATAATTCATACGCCTGCTCTGGCGGACGAACGGAATCAAACTCATAATTAACAGAAGGCAGTTTCTTTGTCTTATACATACGGGCCGGGGTTTGGTTATATAATGCAGCATTGGTCCGTGCTTGCTCTTCTATTGCACTATCTTGTTTAACGATTCTCGGTAAATCATCCTCTTCTTGTGCGGAAGCACATGCTCCCAAGATACCGGCACAAGTAATAACTAAAATCATTTTCCAATACATAAAATCCTCCTGTCCCAATTATAGCAAAAGCATTCACAACTTTAAATTTTTTATTCATGGAGCTATCCACATCCTGTGGATAACTTGTGGATAACTCACAATATACTCCATAATACAAGCTTTTTTGCACCAACATCCGGTAAAACGATGAAAACAGGTTGTGGATAACTTTTCTTTTCTGTGGATAACTCTTATTTTTATAATATGAATTCGTTATTTTTTTCTTTTTTTATCGTCGGAAGCGATTTTTTTACTATCCAAACACCCGTTTCTTTTATTTTGTAAAAAAATTGTTGACAACTTTTATTTTTTATGTTAGCAACTCCCTTAAAATATGCATTTATAACTGTTTTTTAAGATAAATTTGTGCAGAACTTTCCACTTTATCCACACCAACCGTTATTTTTATCGGCCCAGCTTCCGCACCGGCACGCACCCGCAACATCCCCAATTTCTCTTGCCAATTTAGATAAGGTGGGCTGACACGTAGTTCATGCGGAATAAATACCGTTTTCAACCCATTTGCCAGCGTAGTATAAACTTGCAAAGAGATGCTTTTCTCCGTTTGAAGAGGAAGAGTTTTCCCTCCTAAAACAAGATTTATCTTCTTCACACGCACTTTTTCTGCCGGAGCCGTCAGATATGCTATATTTACACCGTCCAACCACCCGGGCTCAAACGGAACATAATCAAAAGCATACTGCGTTCCATATTGCAGACCGGCTAACGCAAATATATGTGAGGCAACAGCCAATTCTTCCTGTGTTCCCTGGATAAATATACGGGAATGAGAACGGACCGTCATTTTTCTCAAAGCATCTCCCGGGTTTTGTAAAGAAAGTGCGCCAAAATTTCCTTTTTCAAAAACGGGCAAAACCACGGAGGAAGCTTCTTCCCCTCTCGCAGCCAAAATTCGTCCGGAAGGATCTGCTTGCGTAGCATAATTTGTATCAACATAAGGGATCAATTCCCGCATCATGAAAGAAGGAATTTTATCAGCCAACGAAAGCAGTTCTTTCGGTTCGATAAAAAGCCCCACTAAAAACACTTTATTTTTTTTTGCAAACGAATGAAAAGCATCAAGATCCGAACGATCTAACCCGATAAAATACACTACCGGATAATGCTGGCGTATGGGGGCCACTTCCGTTGGCAAAAAAATCGTAAGGGTATATTTATCCCCTAACGTTTCCGAAGGGAAATTAAAAAAAGTTTCCCGTCCCGCCGTCACAAACATACGGCTGTCTTGTACTGCGTAGGTCAACACAGGGCAAATCAACAACATCCACACAAGAAATTTTCTCATCATATTGACCATTGTAGCAAATTAGGGCCTATAAATTGGACCTAGACGCTTCTAGGTCTAAAGACCCTTGTGGAACATTTCACAAAATAGCTAAAGTATTGGTAAAGATACACCCAACATTCATAGATTTGAGAGGTACTTATATGAAAAACAAAGCGAACTTACGTTTCTTTTTAGCACTGGGAAACTCAAAAGTTGTATTGCTCAAAGAAGGGGAAGAATTGAATCTTTACTCTTCCCGCAACAGCAAAAGCAGCGGAAAAGTGAACGAGAATCGCATTTTGGAAGCAGCGGCCTCTACCCGTTAAATACAAAAGCTGTTTAAATGATATAATGTAGCTATGAAAAAGTTAGCTATTTTATTATCATTGCTATGCTGTGCCAGCACACTGACTGCACAAAATTTATCCGATGTTTTACCACTCTTGCAAAAGAACAAGAGAACAACTACCGAAACGCAACAAGTGTTTCAACTTTTTCGTACGGCTTCTCAGCCGGACGTAATCTTTGCGGCCGGGGCCAGTTTGGTTAAAATTCCCCCGGCCTCCGCACAGGAACCTGCCTTACTAAATTTAATCATGCGGCAGGATCAACCGCTGAAAAGTATTTTCTCCGCTGTAATCATAACAGCCATGGGCAAGCACTATCAAGATTTTGTGCCACTATTGGAACAAGGGCTGCAAAGCCCTGATTTGGCATTACGCTCTTATGCGGCCGGGGCCTACAGCATTTTGAATCCTTCGGACAAAACATATGCGAACGATGTAGTCCGCTTGTATATTTTTGACCCGGAATTTGCCCAACGTGCTCTCCATTTACTAACGGCGGATGCTTCCGCACAATTTAAACTCATTAAAAATGCCGCACAAAGTAAAGACGCTCAAACACGAGCAGCGGCCGCGATGTGGCTGGGTATGTTGCATACCACGAAAGCCAATCAACAACTAGTAAAAATGGCAAAGACAGAGACAAATTCTTCTGTACAAACACAACTTGCTACCGCACTGGCTTTAAATCAAAACGTTACTTTACCGGAAACGGTAAAAGGATTAAAAAAAGATTACGAGTCGGCACAATCTGCCACCTATGCACTGACGTTGGGATTCATGACGGGAAATGCAATTTCATCGTTACGCCAGACCATTCTAAGCAAAAATAAAAATGAGCGTATCAACACATTACGAGCACTGGCCTACATGGCAAATGTCCTCTCTAATCCGGACGCATTCGCCTACTCTAACGACCGTACATTTGATGCGGGCCTCTTAAAAAGTTTCATTCCGCAGGTAAATATTATTTCCAAAACGGGTGATGCTGTTGAACGGACGTATGCGGATAATGCCCTCCTACAATTTGAAAAATTAATGTAAGGATTTTTATGAAAGTTAAAAAATTAGTCCCGTATGCCAAGCTTCCTAACCGTGCCCATCCGACGGACTCCGGTGCCGATTTATTTGCCGCAGAACGCACTGTTCTCCCCCCTCACGCAATTACCAACGTACACACGGGGATAGCTGTGGAATTGCCCGAAAACACATCCGGCATTATTTGGGGAAAGAGCTCCGTGGAGAGTAAAGGCATTAAGGCCATGGCCGGCCTCGTGGATGCTCCTTATCGCGGTGAACTTATTGTATGTATGTACAATTTAAACGATACGGAATTTGTATTTGAACAAGGCCAAAAGGTGGCCCAATTAGTAGTACTACCTACGCTTTATCCTCCTTTTGAAGAAGCTGCCGAATTAACGGATACTACGCGCGGTACGGGCGGTTTCGGCTCTACCGGAACAAAATAAACTCTTTTCAAAAATAAAATCCCCGCTTTATAACGGGGATTTTATTTTACATCTCATCAAATTTTAGAACCGAACGATTGAACCAACTTGCACTTTAGAGTTGTCACTTCCGTACAATTCCTTCATTGAGCCAATTCTATAATAAACACCATTTCCACCATTTTTTACATATCCAACACCGGCGAAAAATTGTACATAGTTACTGTAATCATACTTAACAACTAAATCTGCCTCTAACGTAGCACTTTTTTCAGCCAAACGGTCTTGAAAAGAGTATCCGTCCAAAGAGATCTCCCACTTATCCGCAGGTTTATAGTCAAAACCCAAATTAAATAAACGAACAGAACCATATGCAGAGCGAGGCGCCGTGAATAAACCAAAAACATTTTCTTTCGTCCATATGTTGCGGGAAAAAAGTTCACCCATTATCAGCCCCGGTGTATAGTTTCCATACACATAGGTCAAACCATTAGAGTAAAGGAACGTTCCGCGGGCTGTGAAAGTACTGCCCAAATCGGCGGCCACATCTGTTTTTACCATATAGGTGGAATCATATGATCCCTGGTGATGTTCTTTCGGCATATGATTGTATGCTAAATTACGCGCATATTCTACACTAAACCGATAAATAGCAGGCGTCCAATTCAATTTAGCACCATACAAACCATGGTGTTTATATTCACGATTATATGGCACAATTATCATGTAAGGCGCCTGGAAATCATACATGTAAGCTTGGAGTGTAACTTTATCCGATGCTCTCCATTCTACATCTCCCCCAAAAGTATCTGCATTTTTTACATAATGCCCATACGAAGGATTATAAACTTCTTCTGCGTTCCCAATTTTCCCGCCCATCAATGTAACTTTCCAAAAATCATTGTGATAGGTAAACGTAGCCCCATCCAACGTTTTTGCATACATGCGAGGAGCCGCGTTATAATGGGTGGGACCAAAATACATAACGGCACTATCTTCATCACCATAAAACTGACGGCCCACTGTGATATCAAACGCGTCAAACAAATCAGTAATTGCCACATTTGCGTTGGCTAATTTTATGCCGTCTCCGTTTTGGAAACCGTTGTTGGTATAGTTACGATCTCCCCAATCATAAACATATTGCCATAAAAGATTGGCTTTTACGTTTTCTTTTACGTCCGCCGTAACACCGGCCATTGCGCGGGTTCGGGTACCGCGAAACACATCATAATTTTCGCCCCAAATATTGTAATTAAAGGTTGTATTATGATCCGTACTGGCAGCAATCGTTTGCACTTCTCCTGTCAGGTGCACTTTGTCCAAGACAGAAGCATTAGCCGGGCATGCTACAATCCCAACTAATAATAAGAAAAGAATTTTCTTCATTCTGATCTCCTTCAAATAAAAGTAAATACGTCTTTTCTATTATATTATTTTTTCACAAACAAATCAGTCAAAAAAATCTGGAAACTAAAAACCCCCGCTATTAAGAGCGGGGGTTTTGTTGTTTCTAAATTAGATTAGAAGCGAACGAGCATACCAAGTTGGCCTTTGTAGTTTTCAGTTGCTGAATTTTTCAACTGATAACCATGTTTTGCATAGGCAAAACCACCGAACATTTCTACATATTCGTTGTAGGCATATTTGGCAGTCAAGTCAACTTCGTAGGTTGCAGCATGGCGACCAAAGCGGTTTTGGAAGGAATAACCATCCAAAGATACGGTCCATTTTTCGCTCGGACGAACGTCAAAGCCGACGTTGAACATGCGCAAGCCGGCCGGATCTCCATCGTCACCTGGCCACATATTGAAAATATTCATTGTATAACCAAAGTTGCTCAGTAGATGACCGAACATCAAGCCCGGAGCATAGTTACCCCAAGAGAGGAAATTTTCTTTGGCATACACGAATGTACCGCGGGCAGTAAAAGCATTGATATCGGCAGCGATATCTGCTTTTACCATGTATCCGGGGGCATCATCTCCACCATGTTCTTTTACCAAACGATCGCCGGCAAAGTTGCGGGCATATTCGGCACTCATGCGGAAAGCTTCGGTATCTAAACCGAGTTTGGCCCCGTAAATACCCATGTGTTTGTCGTCGGTAATAGCACCAGCCGGTTCATCAGCATAATACATTTGAGCATTGACGAAATCATAGCCGTATACTTGAGCCGTTAAAGCAT
>JAEEMS010000024.1 GCA_016283355.1 Elusimicrobiaceae bacterium
AACGCCAAAGCCACTATTTCTTACTTACTCTCCAAGGCCATGAATGTACAAATCAACATCTATAATAAGGATGTAGTCATCCCGGCCTATAATAGTACAACCGGAGAGTATAATAGTACACAAGCCGCTTTGACAGAAAATGTTCAGACCGTCACAACGTTACTGGGATACTTAGCAGATGAATCTGTTACTGTAAATCTTAACGGAGAAACTGTCAGTGTGCCAGAAGGAGCCCGTACACAAGAAATGATAGAAAACGGTGGAACTTATAATGCGCCGTGTACCGCTACCTACTGTGACACGTGGATTGTAGAGCCGGATGGTAACGGACAATGGAATGTTACTTTGAGACGTACAAGTTACGTTACTGGTCAAACGGCAGTTACCAGTGAAGCCGCTTGGCCGCCGCGTGTGTGTAACACCACGACGGATGCTTCCGTTTTCGTGGGTGGGCACGTGGATCCTGCGAAGGTAGCAACCGAGGGAGTGGCTTGTATCTACGTAAATGATACTACGTTTACGAATTATCCTAGCTCCTTGGAAGAAGCTGCAAACACGCAAAACTTGGATGTGCGTTTGCAACCTATTAAAACATTTGACCGCAGCGCTACAAAGAACGGCGACGGTATGTTAGTTATGGAAGAATGGGATGCACTCTATTTCTACAATCCTACACCGTCAGCCACGCAACATACGCCCGCGGAAATGATGAAATGTCAAAATGCCACGAGACGTACCGAATGCCCGTACGAAACGGTGCCGGACGGTAGCTATCCGTTCTTTATCAGTGCGCGCAGCGACGAACCGTTTAGCCGCTACTATTATGATGCCTTGACGGACGGCACAATGACCGGATATACCACCAGCGGCGATCCGTTCAAAACGGTAACAGATGTAAAACAACAAAGCTTCCTCTACGCAACGGAAAAACCCGTGAGCAAGCTAAACGTTACACGCGGGCCGGTGTATTTCTTGGATGGCTCCGTAGCCGTCTACCCCAATGCACCGCAAGTGTTTAACGCTTCCACCGGGCCGACGTTTATCCCGCCCTACGAGATTAACTTTGCCGTCAGTCGCGCGGCTGAGGTGGAAATTGCCATTGTATCGTTGAAAGATAATGTCTGTTCGCCGGTGTCCGAAAATTACTCCGGGCCGGTAAATACGGACAATCACTACACGAATAGAGCCGGGGAAATTTGTAAGTTCCTCTCTACAATGACGATTGTCAACACCGGGGACTTTGATGCTAACATCATCCGCAAAACGTACTGGGACGGTACCGACCATACCGGCCAATACGTCAAACCGGGTATCTACGAAGTGCGCTTGACTGCCCGCAATTATCCTAATAACGGCGCGTATCAAGCCACGGTAAAGAGCATCCCGGTCAACGCAGATTTGTTTAAAGTGTTTGACTTGTTAGATGCGGATTCTTACTCCATCGCGGTACGCGATACCGATATGCATATCGGTTATCAAATCTCCGTGCCGATGAAAGTTGCTATCCAAATCTTTAAGCCCGGTACCACTATTTATGACTATTCCAAAGGTACCTTGCGTAATCCCACCACGGGTAAAGAAGTACAAGACATCCGTGAAGTGTTGGTACGCTCGATTGTGGGAATTCGCCCGTCCATGACGCTTATTGACGAAATTTGGGACGGCCGCGACTATGCCCAACAAGAAGTGCCGGACGGTACGTATCCGTTCAGGTTTGTAACAGCCCTGAACTCGGCCAATATCGACAGTATGACAGGGGAAATCATCCCCGGTGATGATGGTGCCGATAGCCCGCAATATAATTGGAAAATTAACTACGTGGCCGATACGTATGAGTACCAAAACTTGCACAAAGCCACGGTGGCGATCGGGGACGGTAAGTTCGTCTGCGAAGATTGGGAGAAAACGGTTATCTTCTACCCCAACCCGTTAAGAGACGCCAGCAAAGGTACGCTCGAAGTTACCAAGATGCCTGTGCCCGGTACGATGAGTATTAAATACTTTAACTTGGCCGGTGATTTGGTGCGAGACAGCGGTTACACGTGTGTGGATGCCAATAACTACCAAGTAACAATGGATCATAGTTTAACTTTCAACCCGGACAACTACCCCGAAGGTTCGTATTATTATCCGGGAGAAGAGACACACAATATCCGCAATGCTGCCATGCGTTGTAAGTGGGATGCCACTAACCAAAGCGGTAAAAAAGTAGCGCACGGTGTGTACTTCGGCTTGGTAGATTTCAAAGCCAAAGCCGGACGCGAGCATTGCCAAAAAGTAGTAAAGATTATTGTACCGTAGGATTTGAACGCAAGGGGGCCTTGTGTCCCCGGCGTAAAATGTGGTAAAAATAAGAGTGGAGACGGATAAGGTTTCAAATTTATGAATATTAAAATCAAAGTTTTACTTGCTTGTATCACCCTCAGCTTGTGCGGAGTCAACGCGTTTGCTATTGAGTCCGAAGCAGGTACCAGTGCCGGTGCATTTTTGAAAATTGATGCCGGCGCCCCTAGAGCCCAAGCTTTAGGTAATGCGTATGTTTCCGTTGCCGACGGACCGGAAGCGTTATTCTGGAACCCGGCCGGGTCTGCTTCCGCTACTACACGCGAATTGCAATTTTCCTATTTGGATTATTTGCAGGGTTATAAATCACGCTCGTTAGCGTATTTGCAACCTATCGGCAGAACGATTTTGGGCATTTCCTTGAATTATATGGATATGAAGAATTTTGATTTCCGTGACGAATGGGGTTATTTGCAACCGGAAGTAGGTGTACCGGTGCAAAACTTTGTAGGCAGTGTTTCGTTGGCGCGAGGATTTATCAACCAAAAAATCCAAATCGGCGGGACGGCTAAGTACATAACGGAAAAATTATACAACGGCGAAGGCAATAACCACTACGATGCCGTCGGATTTGATGTGGGGGCTAAAGTACGCTTGGTTCGTTGGTTAGGACTGGGCGGTGCGTTGGTCAACATCGGTGAAAAGGAAGAAATGCCGCAAGGGTTACGCTTAGGGGCGGATTTAAATACGCGTTACTTCACCGTGTCCGGCGAATACACAAAATACCGTGACGATAAAGTACGTTACGGCGTGGGATTGGAAGTTCACATTCCGGAAGATTTGTTACAATTAGCTCGGTTTGATTTGCGCGTTGGTTATTACACGCGCGATAATACCGGTGTAAATGAGGAAGACAGCTGGGTCAAAGACGTCGGGTTGCAAGAAACATCCCGTGTGTCGTTTGGCTTTGGTATTTACAGCGCGGAATTGTTTGGATACGGCGCATCGCTTGACTATGCCGTCACTCCGTTTGGGGCGTTGGGAACATCGCAACAAATTGCGCTTTCAGTCCAATTTTAAGGTATGAAGCAACGTGCAAAGGGAATATTATTTAATAAAAAAGGTCAAACAGCCGCAGAATATGTTATCACGGCGGCGGGTATTTTTTTAGCCATTATGGCTTTTTATGTGGCTTATTCCCATCTGGTGCCGCAGCAGTTTGAAACAGGTGCCAAATATATTTTGACAGTGTACGAAGCAAATTGATTTTAAAACTAGGAGGATGTATTATGAAATTCATCGTAGCGCTTCACAATAAAGTGAATTCCGTGAAAGAACAAGCGTTGAATTGCTTGGTTAAAAAAGAAGGGCAAAACACGGTAGAATACGTACTTATGTTGGTTGTAATCGTGGGTATTGCCTTGGTAGCCGGTGCTGCTCTTAAGAGCTATTTCCCGGAACTCATGGAAAAAGTGAAAGCCAAAATTGGCGGCGGCATTGACCAAATGTAAGCCAAAAGTATGAAAATTTTTCGTAAGAGGCGTGGGCAGGTTGTTGTAGAGTTAATACTTATATTACCGGTATTTATCTTGATGATATTTTTTGTATTAGAATACGGTAATATCGCCTACCACACGTTGATTATGAACCACGCTTCTTACGAATTTGCGCGCATAGGGGCTTTAGTAGGGGTCAGAAAGCCAAGCGGAAAACCGGACCGGACCGTTATAGCGCAAAAAATAGACCAAGCCAAACGTAAAGTGTTTGGGGCCGAAGCGGACCGTATTAGTGTACAAGTAAAATTGGAAAATACCGGCCGCGAACCGATGTACAGTGCACATTTGCACGAAGATGTAGTAGTAACAATTACTTATCCGGTAAAGTTGATCTTTCCGGGAACGAGCTTCCTGCTTGCCAGCCAGCCCAAGAAAGAGGGGAAACGCAAGATTCAGGTAATGGCAAGGATGCCGGTGGAAAAGGCCTATTTAAGCTCGGAAGAATGATTTGATTTATTATTTTTGCAGGAAGGAGATAGAATGAAAAGAGGAATTTTATTGCCGTTTTTAATGGCTATTTTAGCCGCTGTCGTATATGCGATGATTGTAAGTCGTACAGAAAAGAAAGCGGCCGCGTCCCAAAGAATGGTGAGCGTGTTGGTGCCGATGAAAGACATCAAAGAACGGGAAGTCATCAAAGGTAATTATTTGAAACCCAAATCCATTCCGGCTGCTTGGGTACAAAAAGACGCTTTGACTTACTCCTCCGATGCGGATTTAAAAGCATTGGAAAATACGGTGGCCCGCATTCAGATTCCGAAAGAAAACCAAATTTCTAAATATGCCATTACTTCTCTATCACCTGAAGCAGGGCTTTCCAGTAAAATCCCGGTCAGTATGCGCGGGGTAATCTTATCAGATGTACCGATACAAACGGCCAGCATGATTAAACCCGATGATAACGTTGATATTTTGCTTACGTTTGAAGCTGTATTAAAAAGCGGTCAACGTCAAAATGTAACGGTAACTCTTTTGCAAAACATTAAAGTTTTGGCAGTAGGAAGTGATTTGGGGCAAGGGGTGGATGCAAAAACCGCTGCCGCGATGAAGAGCAAAGATGAAGAAACATCCGCTTATTCGGATAACTCTTCTATTGCACTGGCTCTTTCCCCGAAAGATGCACAATACTTGGCATTAGCCAAAGAACAGGGTAAAGTTTCCGTTATCTTGCGGTCGCATGGGGATATGTCGCTCTATACGATTGAAATTGCTTCTTTTGAGCGTTTGTTCCAGTAGTATAGGGAGATTATGAAAAAGAAACCATTTATGAAACGAATAACGTTTGTCTTTTTATTAGCCGGTCTATTATTTCCGCTTAATGCACAAGCCAAAAAAACACGTTTGGTGGCAGTAAGCGCAGATGTAGTGGAAATCAGCGGAACGCTTCAAACGGTCAAAGGGTTTTCGTGGAACCAATTATTTGATTTCGAAGAAGCGGCTATCCCGGGTATATTATCTTTGGGAGAGTTTGAGCGGAAAACGGCTGTGGCTACCCGTCTTCGTTTAATGGAAACGGAAGGCCGTGCCCAAATTCTTTCCAACCCGAAAATCGTGACTTCCTCCGGTAGTAATGCCAAAATTACGGTGGGGGGAAAAGTGCCGATACCGGTGGTGAATAACCAAGGGGTAGGATCCCAGATGGAAGATTACGGGATTTTACTTAACGTATTGCCGACGATTATCCCGGAGCGCAATAACATTATTGATGTGCAGCTTCAATTGGCGGTTTCTTCTGTGGACTATTCCAGAACCGTCGTTATCGGTACAGCTGCTGCGCCTTCTTTTATCAACCGCGAAGTAGAAACTCACGTAGAATTGAACAGTGGGGAAACGTTGGTAATCGGTGGATTGAAGAGCAGTTCCCGCAACGTGGCGGAAGACCGTGTGCCGTTCTTGGGTCGTATTCCGTTGTTGGGCTTGCTTTTCAAAAATAAAGACGTTACGGAAGAACAACGCTCTCTTTTCTTGTTCGTAACCGTTGAGATTGTGGAATAATTTTTATGGAAGAAGAAAACGATACACAACCGTCCGGTCCTAAAATTATTGCTTTTTCTGCCCCCAAAGAAGGGGCCGGAAAGACGACGCTTGTATTGAATTTGGCTTTGGGTTGGGCAGGTGTGCAAAAGCGACCTGTTTTGATTGTGCCGTTGGATCCGTTGGCACGGGAAGAACACAGTTTTTATTTAAACATTAAAGATCCCGCAACGGTAGTTGATTTGTTGCAAGTATTAGGAAATACGTCTATCGCTGTAGTGGGCGGACTTTTACGTGGAAAAATTTCCATGTCTCAATGGGGTGTGGGTCTTTTACCGTTAGGGAAAACGCCCAAACAAGTGGCTTCTTTAAGTCCTAAAATTTTAGTTCCTATTTTATCCCGCTTATCGCAAACTTTTGATATTTTCTTGGATGTGGATTCCAGTTTCCCGATGCAGGCATTTGCTTTCGATTTGGCGGACAAGATTTTTTGGGTGTCCAATGCTACACGCACGCATTTAAACTCCACTGTTCAACTTTTTAATGATTACAAAGAATTGCATTACCCGATGGATCGGATCAGTGTGATTTGCAATCAATACGACATGCCCGGTTCCATTCCCTACGAAGAAGTGGAACGTTTCTATTCGTCGATGGATACAGAGATAGATGTTTTTCTGCCGTGGGACGAAAACGTGATGGCTACTTCCAATCGCCGGGAAATTGAAATTGTAACCAATCCGCAAGCCGAGTGGGTAAAAGGATTGCGCTTGGTGTTGGGAAAAATTCGGGATTTAAAACCGGCTCCTAAAGATTGGACTACCTCTGTAACGGATGAAGAATTTGCACAAGCGGCTCAAGATGTTTGGAGCCCTGTAATGTTCGACGAAGGGAAGACCGTCACTGCGGATCATGTGGCGGTAGAAGGACAGGAAGAGAATGCCGAAAAATTGTCGTTCTGGGACGATTTAAAACAAAAAATTCACAAAGAGGTTGTGCACACTTTGGAAATTGAGCACATCGTAATCAGTGAAGAAAGTACAGCCAGTGAGCAAACCCGTAAACGTGTGGCAGCCATTGTGGATGATATCTTACAAAAGCAACCCAATTTACAATTTTCACGCGACCAACGGGCCCGTTTCTCATCGGAATTATTAGACGAAATTTTGGGATTAGGGCCGCTGGAAGTTTTAATGCGCGACCCTGCCGTTACAGAAATTATGGTAAACTCGTTCGATAAAATTTTTATCGAACAGAAAGGGAAACTGACTTTAACAAAATATAAATTCCGCAATAACGACCAAGTAGTACAAGTAATCAAACGTATTGTGGCTCCGCTAGGCCGCCGTATTGATGAGTCGGTACCGTTAGTGGACGCTCGTTTGAAAGACGGTTCTCGTGTAAACGCGATTATTGCTCCGTTGGCCGTTTCCGGGCCGACGCTTACGATTCGTCGTTTCTCGCAAAAACCGTTCGGGCCGGAAGATTATTACCGGTTTGGCACAATTACTCCGGAATGTATGGAGTTTATTGAGCAATGTGTCAAAATTCGCAAAAACATTATTGTCTGCGGCGGTACTGGTACCGGTAAAACCACTTTCTTAAATGCAATCTCCGGGTATATTGCCGATGATGAACGTATCATTACGGTAGAAGATACGGCGGAACTTCGTTTGCAACAACCGCATTGGGTATCATTGGAAAGCCGTCCCCCGAACGTAGAAGGTAAAGGGGCGGTTACGATTCAAGATTTAGTTAAAAACTGTTTGCGTATGCGTCCAGACCGCATTGTAGTAGGGGAGTGTCGTGGTGCGGAAGCGTTAGATATGTTACAGGCCATGAATACGGGTCACGAAGGATCTTTGACTACCATTCACGCAAATACACCGCGTGACGGATTATCTCGTTTGGAAGCGATGTGTATGCAAGCCAGCGGTGATTTGCCTATTTCGGCCATTCGTGAAATGATTTCTTCGGCGGTTAACATGATTGTACAGCTATCACGTTTTTCGGACGGTTCCAGAAAAGTAACATACATTACGGAAATGCATGGGCAAAAAGATGGTATCATTCAATCAACGGATTTGTTCCGTTACGTGCAGACCGGAGTGGATGAGGACGGAAAAGTGCAAGGGGTATTTGCTCCTACAGGGCAATTGCCGACGTTCTTTGAAGAGTTTGCCGCTAAAGGGCATGAAGTGTCCGAAAGTGTGTTTACAAACGGAGCTGTGCCTTTGGATTCGACGGGAGAACCAGATTTGTCCGCGATTCGCAGAATGCAAGGTGGTGAAGATGCTCCTATTGCACCGCAGGCACCTATATTACCACCGGCCCCGCCAGAGGTTTAAGATTTTGTATGATTAAAAAACTCCTTTTTTGTTGTATTGGGTTGTTAGCGGTTGCCCCGGTTTGGGGTGATACGGCTGCGTCCAATTCCGAAAAATTACGCACGCGCGTACAATGTGCGCGGGAACGCGTTTATATCTTATACGAGCTTTTTGACGTAAATATCCCGGCCGAACAAAAAAAGGAATATAAGTTGTCTTCCAAGTGCGGGGGCCGTATGTATAAAGCGCCGGCGTGGTTTGGCCCGGAATTGGAACGAATGGAAAAAAATAAGGTAGTATACGTTCCGGATGAAAAAACAACGTATAGCGAAGTGGACCTTTGGCGTCAGGCCTTTGCAAACGTAAATTTATATTTAGACCGTGCCGATCAATCCCTTAACCCGGAACAACCTATTGTTTTGAGCCGTTTGGTTCGTGAGTACGTAGGGAATCGTGTGAATTTGGTGGCCACTTTGGACCGTTTGAATAAAGATTTGTTACGAGGTGGTCAATTGGTTGTGATGAAAGACAGTATGGAAGGTCGTGCTCGTTCCATGTTGGCCACGCTAGAACTTATCAATAATGAATTCTTCAGCACGATTGAATCTTTTTCCAGTCCGCTTTCTCAACGGGATAAAAAATATCACCAGGCAGTGAAAGCCGTGGCGTTATTGTCCAACCACTTATTTTCTCAATTTTTTGCTGCACCTCTGCCGACTCAAAATCCGGATTTAAGCAAATTGCGCACGACAAGGGCGGACCGCTTTTTTACATTGCTTTTGATTGTGTTAGGGGCACTGTTTGCGGGATTATTTGTTTATTCTTTGATAAACATCAAACGGGATGATATTTTGCGGGCGTACGGTGATTACCGTGCAAAAAGTGAAGCGTGGGCGGAAGATTTTAACCGGCAATTTATTACCATTGATGTGAAATACATTGTGTTGGCAGCGATTTGCCTATGTGGCTTGTTTGGATTATTTATCGGATGGAACATAGGCGGGTTTATGGGCGTTTTTGCCTTCCTGGTGTGTCTGATTATAGGTGGATATATAGGGGTGCGGTTGCCGGCTTCTGTACTTGAATCACTAAAACGTAGCCGTGGCGTTCGGATTAACAAACAATTAATGGATGCGCTCATTTTGTTATCCAACTCGTTACGTTCCGGTATGGATATCGTACAAGGTTTTGAGTTAGTTTCGCGGGATATGCTCCCGCCGATTGCTGATGAGTTCGGCTTGGTCGTAAAAAATTACCAATTAGGTACTCCGTTTGAACAGGCGTTGGATGGGTTGACGGAACGGGTGGAAAGCCGTATGTTGGCTTATGTTGTAAAAGCCATTATCATCCAACGGCAGGTGGGGGGAAACTTAACCGTTATTTTTGCTCGTTTGGTGGAAAATATTCGGGAAGAAAGTAAGTTGGAAGAGAAACTGCAAGCCATGACAGCACAACAAAAAATACAATCGATCGTGGTTAGTATTATGCCGTTTGTCATGATGGGAGTTATGTTTGTTTTCAATCCTACGCAAATGCTTTCTTTCTATACCAGTTTCATAGGAATTTTTGTATTTATGTTCTGCTGTATCTGGATTTTTATCGGTATGATGATTTTGCGAAAAATGGGCGACATAAGGGTATAACATATGAACTATCAGATTATCTTATGGTTGTTGCTTTTAATCGGATCGGTGTCGGTATTTTTCGGCATTATCAACTTGTTTGCGCCCAAGCAGGAACGGGATGAATTTGTGGATGTGGCCGTGCGCAAATTTAAATCTTCCTCCAGTTTTTCTAAATTAAAACCGGATGATAAGATATTTGACCGTTTGGCCGTATTTTGTTTGCAAAATTTTCATTTGGAAAAAGAGTTGGAACAGATGCATTTGCAGTTAGGCAGCCCTGATAAACCGCAGCCCGTGGATATCTTGTATGCAAAAGTAATTGCAGCATTTGCTATCCCGGCGGCGATGATGCTGTTGTTTCAATCCTTTTGGCCGTTTTTCCTCATCCCGGTGGCCTTTATGGTACCGGATTGGATTATTAAGGGGAGAATTCAAAAACGCCAAGCGGAAATCTTGGGTAATTTTTCAACGACGGTAGATTTGGCTGCTTTGATTATTGAATCCGGGTTAGATTATCTGACGGCGTTTGAAAGAATTATCAGTGTGGCCAAAGAAAAGACGATTTTGGAAGTGGAGTTGGAAAAGACAATTAATGAAATTAAACTGGGTTACTCTCGTCGGGAAGCGTTAGAACGCTTTGCGGCACGTACGGGGGTTCAAGAAGTGCGTTCATTGGTTAGTTTGATTATCCAATCTGACGAACTCGGTACCAGTTTAGTAGATTTGTTGCGCAACTTTTCTACCGATTTGCGCTCTACACGTTTGAGCAAGGCAGAAAAATTAGCGGCTCAGGCATCCACTAAGATGTTGTTCCCGTTGTTTATATTTATTTTCCCGACGATTTTTATTTTAATTTTGTCGCCGATGGTTACCAGTTTAATGTCCGGTGGCATTGGTTTTTAAGGATTATTTATGAAGAAAAAATTACTTATTTCATGTTTCCTTTTCGCGGCACTTTTAGTGCAAGCTTCTACTTTTAACAGAGAAATTCCCGTCCGTCAGCACGGCAAAGAAGCCGGTATGTTTTTGGATCTGGGGAAAATCTCCTTGGGGACACTCAATGATGTAGAAGAAAAAAAGCAATATCTTTCTACAGTGCAATTGGAAAAACAACGTATTCAAAATTATATGCTTCGTATGGTGTACGAAAATGCCTATATTCTCTATAAACAAGGCGATTATCAACGTGCACAAGAATTGGCTCAAACCATTTTGAGCATTGATCCGAATTTCAAACAAGCCCAAACATTAGCCAAACAGGCCAATTATATGGGAACGTATGGCACTATTTCGGAACAACAAGTTTTGGAAGCCAAATTCCAAGAAACGGTTCGTCTTTATGATAGCGGCCGCTTGGTGGAAGCAAATGATAAGTTAAACGAAATTTTAACGATTCAACCTGCTAACGCAAAAGCACTTTCTTGGAAACAACGTATTGATTACGAAATTGCGGCCGAATATGCTCGCCGTGGAAATGTGGCGGAAAAAGAGGGCAATTACCAACAAGCGGTAGATGCTTGGTACAATTCCTTGCTCATGCGCAAAGACGATCCCAAATTGGTGGCTAAAATTGCTGCAGCCGAAGAACAATTGCGTAAACAACAAGTACAGGATTATATGCAGCAAGCAATGAATTTTTATAATAAGGGACAGTATGTGGAGGCCTACTCGGTTTTTGAACGAATTACAAAGATCCAACCGGGGGATCCGCGTGTAGAAAAATATATGTCCCAACTGCGTAATGAAATAGCCGCCGGTTATTATACGGCCGGTGTCGATTCGTATAATAGCAACCGTTTTGATCAAGCCATTTCTTATTGGAATAATTCCAAAAAATGGGGCGCTGATACAAATACGATGGACGGATTAATTCGGCAAGCACGTGACGCGAAAGAAAGTTACCGTGTGGCGCGTTCGCAACGTATCAGAGAAGTGGCCCGAGAAGCGGAAGAAGCTGAAAAAGCAGCGCAGGAGGCGGCTCAAAGAGCCGAAGAAATGGCTAATCGGATTGACGAAGATTTGGAAACGTTAGTAGCGGATGATCCAACCACCGGGCTTTTGATTCCCAACACTGGATCCAAGACCACTACAACAACGACCACCACCACAACCACTACCACGCAAGCGGGCAGCACAACGGGAATCAATGAAACTTTACCGGGTATTGCCGGTGGGCCTACGGCCCCCGTATCGGCGGAAGCAAGGGCAGCTTCCCGCGCTAAGTACATCGAGGGATTGGATGCTTATAACCAAGATGATTACGAGCGTGCGCGTCAAGCGTTTATCATTGCCAAACAGCTTGATCCGGGAAACGTAGATGCTGAATTGGGCTTGATGCGCGTGGAAGAGAATTTGAGGTAATAGGAGATTGTCATGAAGTTGAGCGCAAAATGGTTATTGCTTTTTATTTTAGTTTCTTTGTATGCAGCCGTGATTGGCGGATTGTTGTATTACAACATGTTTAAGTTGGTGTTTGATAAAAAATTACAGAATGAAATGGTAGAAATGGTCCGTTTCCGTGCGCCCAACTTAGTGCAAGCATTGTCCGAGCGTCCAAAAGGGGAAGCATCGTTTCGTGAAGCAGAGATAATGAAAGATTGGCGGCGTAACGACGATCGTATTAAAAATTTGGTTTATTTCAATTACGACGGTTCGATTCGCTGGCATGAAAATACGAAGTTTTTGGGAATGTCGTATTCGGACTATAATAACCAAGTCGGATTTGATTCGAACGCGGTGGCACAGGCGATTCGGGACAGAGCTCCCCGGGCCGCTATGTTTGATAACGGTAATTATTATGATATGGCCATTCCCTTATTGGCAAAAGGAAACACCGTGGCTGGTGTTGTAAACGTAACAGTATCCCGTGCGGAGGCCAAAAGCTGGGTAAAGGGATCGATGGTACGCTATGCCATCGGGGCTTTGCTGATGATGTTGTTTATTGGGGCGGGATTGTATCTGTTTGTGTTGCTCCATATTGTTCGTCCGATAACTTCTTTAAAAGATAGTATTGATACCGTTTCCAGTAACAATCTCAACTTAAATTTTCCGTCACGCAGTGATGAAATTGGTGATTTAGCCCATTCGATAGAAGGTTTATTAGGAAAAGTGGGAGCCGAATTGTCGGAAGCACAAAATAGCGAGATTCTATCCGTTGAAAAAGAACAAAAATGGTGGAAAACTATTTTGGCGGTAGCGGTTCCCAAGGGAGCACGCGCTTTGGTGATTGACGAGAATAATAATATTCTTTATACCAACTTTGAATTGAATGCAGCCGCCGATAAGAAAGTACATCTGTTGGATATATTTGACGGACGTCAACAAGATTTGATTCAAATTATAGGCGAAGCTATGGAAAACCCCACCAAAGTTTTCCGTGGGAAAGTTGTAAACAATAATGTGGCGTATTTGGCAAAAGCGGTGCAACTGCCGGATGACGGCGGAAAGAACCGTATGCTTTTGGTATTAGAACAAGAGGAAGAAAACAAATAAATTTGGGAGAAATTATGAAAGTAGAAATTAAAAAAATAAGCGTTTCTTCGTTGTTGTTTTCAGTGTTTCCGCTGGCGGTATTCGTTGTAATGCTGATCAGCGCATTTTTGGAGGTTTTTTCTCCAGATGCTACCGTTAACTTAACATACATAATGAGTTTAATTATGCATGCGATCCAAAGCACTTTACTGTTTTGGGTAAGCGCTATATTTTTTGTGTTGATTTACAATGTGTTTACCACCATTGGAATTCGCGGGATACACGTCTTTTTGGAAGATAAATAAGTATGAATAAAAAATTGGTAGGAATTTGTGTAGCAATTCTTGCAGCAAGTTTTTCTTTTGCGGCATCGGCCAAATCGTCTCCCGCGACTAAAACGGTGGAATTAATCGTTATTGAATCCCCGGATTACGAAGCCGGGCAAGAAGACCGTCAAGTGACGGCGGGAATAGGCCAGTTTTTCCAGCGTGTTCCAACTGTACGTAAAATGACTGCCCAACAAGCGTCGGCGGATGAAAAATTGCGGGAAATTTCGTATGATTTTTTGCCTTTGTATTTGGTAAAGAAAACGGAAGGAATCCGCGAAAAGTTAGCGGAACCGTTGGCAATGGGGCAATTGGAGGAAACGAAAGAATATATCCTTTTGCCACACCAAACCCGGTTGGGGGTATACGTGGGGAAGAAAGCCAATCCCAATGTGATGGAATTGTTTGTAATGTCCCAGTGCCCTTACGGAGTAATGGCTGAAAATAAAATTATTGCTGCTCAAAAGGAAGGGAAAATTCCTGCGGGCAAGAACATTCGTATTCGTTACATCGTCAACTATCATCCCTCTCGCGGATTTTCCAGCTTGCACGGAAGCGGTGAATGGGAAGAGGACGTACGTCAGTTATTGATTGCCAAATATTATCCCTCCAAGTTGTGGAAATATTTGGAAATCCGCAATAAAGATTATCGTTCCAGCCGTTGGGATAAAGCCATGCGAGATGCCGGCATTAACGTAGATAAAATTATCAATAAATTTGATAGTGAAGGGCTAGAGCTTTTGAAAGCAGAAGCTCAATACGGCCAAGAATACGGAATCGGGGCTTCCCCTACATTCCTGTGGGAGGGGCAGGCCCAATTGGATTTTGTCGGCGCTTCAAAAGTACCTGGTTTCGAATTTTTAAATCCATCTTCGAATACAGGGGTTCCGGCAGATATTCCCGCAGGTAGTTGTTAACGATTTTAAGATTGAAACGGGGGCTAGGAGTAGATCCAAGCCCCCGTTAACCGTCCAAATTAGAAAATATGGCGAAAAAACATTTTAATAGTTTGTCTTCTCAAGCCATTGTCGTGTTGGCCTTGATATCCCTTATCCCCGTTTTTATTATTGGATTTCATGTGTTGGGGGTGGATAGCCGTATTTTAAAAAATGAAATTTTACAAAAGCAACAAAGTGTGGCGCGGCGTATTTTGGCAACGGCCAGCTCCATGCTTACCTATCAAGAGCAGCTTTTAGCCGTATTTTTAGATTTACATACAAACGAAAACGAACGCCGGGCTTTTACGCGCGAAGATCTCATTTATTTACGAAAAAGCGCCCCTGCTTTCGTGTATGTTACACTGTTGGATGCACAAGGAAACGAACGCCTTTCTTCGGGTTCTCCGCTTGCAGACACGCTTTCTATCGTAAAACCCGAAATACTCTCTACTTGTTTGCAGCAAAAGCCCTTTATCAGCGATATTTTTCATGTAGAAAATCGTTTTTTTGTTTGGTTAGCCGAACCTTTTTATCAATCCGGCAAAGAAGGAATCCTTGCGGTGGCCTATGACTTGCGTGAAATGGGAGAAGCCCTTTTACAAAACTATCCGTTGGATATGAATATTGCTTTTGTTTCGGCCGCAGGGGATTTGATTTCTTATAATGGAGCTGCCGACGGATTGGCCTTTACTGCGAATCCTGAACTGGAACAGAAAGTGCAGGAAATGGATCGTGCTTTAGGGGCTAAGACGGAAGGAGAAGTGGTGCTTCCCTCACGGGAGCGTATTTTGGTATCGGTGGCGCAGTGGCCCGCGATGGAATGGGCTGTATACGTAGATCAACCGGCGGATTTAATCACGCACTTGTTGCGTGAAAATTTTTCCTGGGATATGGGCATTATGCTGTTGACAATGTTCTTTTTTCTGTTGATTATCAGCTATTGGGTTATTTTGCCGATTACACGTCCGCTTGTACGTCTGCGGGAAGCAGCCACACGTTTGCGCGATCAAGAAGATGTCGTATTAACAGAGGCCGATGTAGATGTTCCCAATAATGAAATCGGGGAGTTGGCATTGATTGTTGTAGAAATGTCACATGAGTTGCACAACCGTCGACAAACGTTGTTACAAGCGCAAGCGGAACTGGCCCAGAGTAACCAAATTTTGGAACAACGGGTGGAAGAACGTACCAATGCTTTAAAACAAGCTACGCGCGAACTGGTGAAGGCCGAACGTTTGGCGGCAATCGGGCAAATGGCTTCTATTATCAGCCACGAAATTCGCAATCCCTTGGCGGTTATCAGTAATGCTACGCGTTTGATTAAAATGTTGGTGCGAGCGCCGGATGCAAAAGTAACAAAACAATTTGGTATTATTGAAGCAGAAATTCGTCAAGCTAACAGTATTATCAGCGAAGTGTTGGGATATGCACGTTCGCGCGATTTAATTTTAACGGCAGTGGACGTAAACAGCTATTTAAAAGAAATTTTGTCTTCTTACCCCTGGCCGCAAGGAATCGAACTGAAAGAAGATTTTGCCCAAGAAGATGTACAAATTAAAGTGGATGCGGAGGAAGTTAAACAAGCCATACGCAATATTATCAGTAACGCGGTGGAAGCTATGGGCGGCAACGGAACGGTAACGGTTAGTACCCAGGTGGGGAAAAGGGCTTTGGGAATTTCTATTGCGGATACGGGTCCCGGCGTGTCGGAAGAAGTTCGTAAAAAAATGTTTTCTCCCTTTTTTACTACCAAAGCGCGCGGAACCGGTTTGGGCCTGGCAGTGGTAGGGAAAGCATTGCTGCGCCACAAAGGAAAGATTTTTATTACCAGCCAATTGGGGAAGGGAACTACTTTCCATCTGTATTTTAAAATTTATAGAAGAGCAGGAGATACAATCTATGGAGAAGCAAGTTAAAGTTTTAGTGGTAGATGATGATAATAATTTAAGGGAAACATTGGTGGATTTGTTGGAAATTGAAGGATACCAAGTTTTTCAGGCGGGTACAGCGGCCGAATGTTTGGAAGCATGTACGAATGAATTTTTTCATATTATCTTAATGGATTACAATTTGCCCGATGATACCGGGATGGATTTAATCCGTAAAATTCGTGCCTTCAACCAGGACTCGCAAATTATTATGATTACAGCGTATGCCTCTCTCAATGCTATTATTGAAGCGATGCAAGAGTCCGTTTATGATTTCTTAATTAAGCCCGTGGATTTTGATTATTTAAAACGTACCATTAACCGGGCCCTTGATAAGTATTTCTTGGAACAAAGCAACAAAGAATTGCTGACAGAATTAAAAACGCGTAACGAAGATTTGGACCGGTTAAACAACATGAAATCTAAATTCTTTTCTATAGTTTCACATGATTTGTCTAACTCTTTGATGACCCTGAAAATGAGTTTTGATATGTTGCGTAAGAAAATAACGCCGGATCCCGATCAAGAAAAAAAGATGATGTTTATGGATGAATCGATTGGACAAATTGAACATTTAATCAAGGACTTGGTAGATTGGGCCGCTATTGAAAAGGGAAAATTGCGTATTGAGAAAGCCCCGTTTGAACTGACGGAAAGTATTAAGAAAACGGCTGAAATTTTCAAAGCCAAAGGAGCCAAGAGAGATATTGCAGTAACCTTTGAAAGTTGTGGAGATGTTCCCGTCGTTGCCGACGAGAAACGTATCCGGCAAGTGGTATCGAATATCCTTGAGAACGCGATTCGTCATACACCGGATGGGGGAAATATTTCGATAGTTGTTAGCAAAATAGATGAAAAAAATGCTAAAGTGTCGATAACGGACTCTGGGGATGGAATTGAACCTTCCCAGGCCCCCAATTTGTTTACCAGCTTTGCCCAATTTGGGGATAAAAGCCGCGTGGGACGTTTGGGGTTAGGGTTGTCGATTGCCAAAGATATCGTGGCAAATCACGGTGGGCGGATTTGGGCCCAAAGTGAGGGAATCGGCAAAGGGGCTGCGTTTAATTTTACGTTGCCGATTTCGAATAATTAATTTGGTAAAAAGTTAGGAGTAGAACATCATGAACAAGAAGAAAAAAATAACCGTGCTTATCGCGGATGACCAAACCTTATTCCGCGAAGGGATCAAAGATGTACTAAGCAACGAAAAATGGATGGAAGTAATCGGCGAAGCATCTGATGGGGTAGAAGCCGTAGCGTTGGCTAAAAAACTCAAACCGGATGTGGTTTTGATGGATATTCGCCTGCCGAAGTTGGATGGAATCAGTGCTACACGGCAAATTCGGGAAACGTGCCCGAACGTAAATGTATTGATGCTTTCCAGCTTTGAAGATGAAGCGCATGTACTGGATGCCATACAGGCCGGCGCCAACGGCTATTTATCTAAAATGTTGCCTGCAACGGAATTGGTAAATTCAATTAAAACATTTACCAGCGAAGGGTTAATGATTCCGCAGCAATTGATGGGTAAATTGTTACATGGTCTTCGTAAAATTGGGGATAATAATACACCCACACAGGCCTCCCTTACAAAGACAGAAATTAAAATTATGGATTTTCTCGGAAAAGGGTTGAGCAACAAAGAGTTGGCAAAAGAACTCAATTGCAGCGTTAAGACGGTAAAAAACCATCTTAACAACGCCTTCCACAAATTAGGAGTCAGCAGCCGTACCGAAGCTGTGGTAAAGGCCATTGAAAAAGGATTGATCTCTTCGGAGGGAACCACCATTATTTCGGAAGAATAGATATGTTTGCGCGTATAGCCACCCGCATTCGGCAGTTGCACAAACGCGGCCAAGCCACTATTGAGTATGTGATGATGTTATGCACGGTAGTGGTAGTGCTGGCGGCGGCGTTCACAACATTTCATAACGATGTAGCGCGTTGGTTTTTCACCCTGATTGGGAAAATCTTGGAGCAGAAACCTACTTCCTAACTATGAACATAAGAAGGTTACTCAAACGCAACTATCAAAGCAACAAAGGGCAAGTGCTACTTCCATCCGTCCTTTTGTTGCCGATTTTTATTTTGTTAGTTTACTTGCTGTTTGATTTAACCAACTTATCCATTAATAAAGTGCAGCACCAATTTGCCTTGGACAATGCTGCCTACACTCAATTGACTACCCTAAGTTCCTATCTTAACGCGATGGCCATGATTAACGGGCCGTCATTGTACCGCGTGATGATTACATATCAAGGGGAAGATGTAAAACCGGTAGATGAAAAAGGGAAAAAACCCGAGAACATATTTAATTTGTTCTACAAAGGTGGGTCTATTTTGGCAATCGGGCCGGACCATGAAAAAGGAATCAATCCCAAGCCGCGGGCTGACTCGGTAGATTGGGATGTTCAGTATTATGATGGCAAAGATGACGAAGAGGATAAGCAAGAGCTTGGTCATGGAATTCCCGCCAAAAAAGACGGGCATAAAGATTGGATGGTCCCTCATCCTAAGTGGGACAAAAAACCGGTTATCATGATGAATAAAGATTTAATTTCCAACGCGGCCCTTACGATGGATGCAACGGTTACAAAAATTGCGGAATATTTAAAATGGGTTTTTTACTTGGGCAATATTTACGATAACCAAACTTACACTGCGCAGCAACTTACCAATAACGCAGCCATGTTCCGGGAAGGGTATTTTGTAAACGTAACTACCTGTAGACCGTCCGAATGTGCCAAGCAAAGTGCACAAGTGTTGGCCCCGTATTTAAAAATTCAAGCAAAACCGTTTGATATAGACGTAATGCGGGCCTATTTTAACGACTGGACCCCCGGTAGCGGTGTCAATTCGCCTATTGCTTTTGACTTAACTTCCCAAGATTTAAATGCCGGGCGTGATATGTTTATGTTTTCGTACTTAACGCCGGAATCTGTCACGTTGTTGCGTAAATTGGAACGCGGAGTTGTGCTCAAACAACCGTACCGGTTGCCAGCAAACAGTTTGAAATTGAATTTGGAAGCAAAATACAAACCTTACACGCGGGTAACGGTTTCGTTGCAATGCCCGCGCAGGGGAAATAATTGTGTGTGGCCCAATCCCCTGCCAAAATATAATGTGTTGCTGATGCCTTGATATGAAATTGTTTCCTTTTTTTCGATCTACACGCGGTCAAGCCACTACGGAAGTGGTGTTGCTGTTCCCGTTGTTTGTAATTTTTCTAGTATTTCTGATCAAATTAACCGGATTGTTGGTGTTAAACCAAAAAATGCAAATAGCGGCCGTGTACGCCGCGCGTCGTTTCCAATTACAATCGCACGAAACGGCTTTCTATGCTAACGGTTGGGATAAACGTTATTTGATGCCGCGTATTGAAGAAAAAGTGAAAGAATACGTAGGTTTTAATAATGAAGGAATGCGAAAATTTTTGAGTTTGCGTGATTTAAAAGTAAAAATTGATCCTTCCACCACGTGGACGAAAGTAACCATCACGGCCTACATGAAACCTTTACGTATTCGGTTTTTATGTGATTACAACAAGGATACGCTTTGCCAGAATGACACACATTGTTTGCACGGTTATACTGTGATTTGTGAAACCGGTGGGGAAATCAAAGTTTACAAGCATGCCGGGCACAATGAAAGACCGAACCCCTACGAACGCCCCGAAGGCACCTAATTCCTTTCCGCTTTGCCCTGGGTTGTTGTTTCTTTTTTATTTGCGACTGCCTTTTAAAATCTCAATTTATCTTTATAATATAAGTATTATTTTAAAATTTAAATGGCGGTTGTCTCATTGGGCCCGGGTACAATTTTACACTTTTTTTCCCAAAAAATTTTGTCTTTAGGCCTTGACAAAATACACTTGAAAGCTTATACTTAAAATGAGGGAAAGTATAACTCTTTGTTTGAGCGCCCCCTGTGGCGGGTCAACGAGAGTATTGTTATTTCTGCGTATAGGGAGCTTTTATGTTTAAATTGAAGAAAGGGAACGTTTTTCAAAAGTTAAACAGCATGGACCGCAAACAGGCCTACACGTACGGTGGGATTATTGTGGCGGTAATAGTGGTACTTTTGTTGTTGGCCTCATTTTTAAGCCAAGAGGAAGATCCGTCCTTTGATGGTTTTAACAGCCGCGGGTACGACTTGGCAGACAGTCCCTTTGTGACGGACGAAGCAGAACAATATTTATTGTCTTCTATGTATCCGGATATGCAAAATAACGGCGCCAGTGCGCTCTACTCGCCGGCGGAAAAGGAAGCCCGCCAGGAAGAGGATGCCCAAAACGAAGAGGAAGAATCCGGCGAGGAAGAATCCAGCGGTAATGAAGAAGAATATGATTCCGGCGAAGAGGAGGAAGAAGGTAGTTCTTCCCGTTCCGGTGGCGGGCGTGCTTATTACGGTGGCCGCGGCGGTGGTGGCGGCACTAAGACGGAAATCGGCACGTTAGGGTCTGCCTCTATGGGCCACGCGGGCGGCAGCGGTATTAACAGCACGTGGGGTTCTCCGCGCGTAGATACAAATCCTTTCAAACGGCGCGAAATGGAAAAAGACAAAATTCAAACCCAAACGCTTAATAAAAATGATGCCCGAAGGGCATTATCGCAATTTGCGGCCGGAAGCCGTGCGGCGGCCGGGTTGAAAGACAACCGCGATATGAATATGAAACGCGCTTCCATGGGTGGGGATATCAACGCCGTAGGTGCATTTAAGGAAGACGGCACGGTGGATTTGAGCAAAGTGGATGCTTCCCGCTTGGATACAAATGCGCCGCAAGGCGGTTCGCCGGATTTGAACACGTTAAAAGATGCTACCCAAAAAGCGGCGGACAAAGAACATCCCAAAGAAGACGATAAGCTAAGTTTTTGGGAAAAATTTGCTGAAAAAGCAATGGAAATGGGAATGCAACTTGTGCAACACTTGGCAACAAATTTCCTAGATAATGCTCTTTCCAATTGGCAAGAAAAAAATCAATTTAACAGCAAAAACAAAGCTGCTTTAAACGCTGTTGTAAATAAAGATCCGAAAGCATGGACAGATGACGAACTGAATATGTTATACAATGCCGGATACAATAGAGAAATGATTAATAAGTGGCACACAAGCGGAAACTTGGATTACCCTGTTACTTATCAGACCGAAATGGGCCTTTCCGGAAATAAGGGGCATTATAAGGCCTCAAAAGAATATACTAAAACGTATCAGAACTATTGTAACGGTGGGGAAGATGTTAAACCTGTGAACTATAATAACAATACAAATAGTGAAAAGACGCAAGAGATAGATATAGATGGTAAAAAATACGTATATGAAGACGGAATCTTCAAAGAGAAAAAATAAGTTTAACTGATTTTTACGGAGGAATTATGAAATTTTTTAAATGGTTAGGAAGTGCAGGCAGAGTATCTGCCGCGGCCCTGTTGGGGGCCGGCGGGGTAGCCGTAGTGGGTGTGCTTGGCACAGCGGCTTACCTACTTAACGGACCGGATAATAACACGTCGTTTTCGGACTTGGGATATTCCAATCCGGACCAAGTTGTTTTTACATCCGGCAGTAACGTCGGATACGAAAAAGGCGACGGAAGCAACCCTTTTATTTCCTCCCGGGATGTGAATATTACCGCCAAGGAAGAAGCGGACCGTCTGCGCGGGGAACAATTTGCCGCACAACAACGTGAAATGCAGCAATACGGTGCATACGGTACTTCGCAAGGGGATGGATTAGTCGGCAATCCTACGTACGAAGGTGGGGAAGAGATTGATCCGAATTTGCGGAACCTTACTGGCATGATGGACAATATACAAAACCTTGCTTCGGCCGTAGGGGGCCAAGCCGGTGCGGACGGTAACCCCGGTGCCCCGGGCGGTAGTGAGGCATCCGGCGATTCGTCATTTGCCCGTGCCGCCACCAATTGGAACAAAGGTGTCAATAGTTCCGGCGGAATCAATCCGCATAGCGCGGGCGGCTCCTCCCAGGGAATCCAAAACGAGTGGGCCGGTTCTGCGGGTGGCTCGGCCAGTGGTGCAAGTGCGGCGGTTGGGGATATTTTGGCCAATGCGCAGCAACAAGTTAAGCAAATGTCGGAAGGAACGCGGTTGGGCAGTGGTACACGTTTTTCAAGTACGCGCTCTCAATTTAATAGAGACAAAGACAGCTTTGGAGCACTTGCAAGTACGGATCGCAAAAAAGCGGAAGACCGATTGACGTTTGCACAAAAACGCTCGGCGGCCGAAGCCAAAAATAAAAACCGTATGGCCAACACAACGGCATTTTTAGACGGGAACCGTGTTACCGGCGGAATGACGTTTGTGGATGCAAACGGAACTTTTACTACAGGCGGTACACAAGGTACGCAAGATTTAAATTCTAATTTCAGAAAGGGCTTGAGCCGTGCCGGAGAATATTTAGATACTGTGCAAACCAAAACGCGTGACCGTGAACACGATGGCAATATTTTGAGGAAAGCCATGTGGATTTGTTTTGGGATTGCGTTGGCAATGGCGACACTAATTCCGTTTTTAAAGGCTATTCCCATATGGGGACATATTGCCGCGGTAATTGCTTTTTGTGTTGGTTTGGCGGCTGTAGCGGTGTTAGGCGGATACATCGTTCACTTTCTCCAACAGGGGTGGTCGTATAGAGGTATTCCTATTACGGCAACGGTATTTGCCGGAACAATGACGCTAGGATTGTTAGGATCTTTCCTGTTATCACGCACCCCTGCGAATATGATAAAGGCAGCATCAGCCCTCAAATTAGGTGTTGTTGTTGGTGGTGCCGGTGTTGCCGCAGGGGCGGCCTCTGCTGTTATCGGCAGTAACAGCGAAGGAAGTCAGTTTGGCCATACCAGAGATGGTAAAAATAAACCGTCGAGTGCTGAATAATAGCTGGAGAATTTATGCAAATTGGAAATATTATTATTACCGTACATCCGTGGAACCGTCAAAATACCTTTTGGCGTTTGTTGCTGCTGGGAGTTATTTTGGCATGGGTAATTTGGGGGGTACTCATTTTCAAGGAAGGGCGCGAAATTGAGGCCCGGTTGCGTGCTCAGCAAGAAATAGAGCTCAACCGCCAGGCGGCGCAAGCCCGCCGTGCTGCGTTTGAACGTGCCCAAGCGGAACAACGCGCCCAACAGCAAGAAAAAGCAGGTAACATTATGGATATGTTGCCGGGAGGAAAACAATGAAATTCTTTTCTTTCTTAACCAATTCCCGTGGGAAAATTAACCCGCGTGCCGCGTTGGGATTATTGGGCGGCGTAGCGGCTGCCGGACTGACGATAGGCGGCTATCAACACGACGTCCAAAATTATCCGCCGGAACGTTTAACATTTGCCGGTTTGGAAGACGTAATGCAAGACGGAACTGTTTATCACGGTTCTTCCATGAATTACAGTGATAACCTGGGCGTAGTGGCTTCCGCCGGGGATAAAGAAGGCGGTGCCAAATACGTCAACGTAGACAATTTGGGTTCCGGCATAGGACTTGGGAGTGCTTACCAAGCTGGTGGCGGCGATAACTTGGTGGGGAACGGTCGTGTAACCGATACCGGCAAAATTACCTACGGCCAGGGAGAAGATGTCCCGGATAGAGGCGATTATTCCACCCGTCCTTCCTATAATTATGACGGCGGTTCCGGGGCGGACGCTTACGGTAATGGTGGCGGGGCTACGGGCTCGCAATTGGCCGGTGCTTCCATGGCGCGTGCTTCAGGTGGTTCTTCGGGCAGTAGTAATTCCTACACGCCCGGCGGTTCACGTGCGGGCGCTGGCGGAAACGGAGGCAATTCCGGTGTAGGGGGAACCCCCTCAGCGGGAGAAGGATACCGGATGACGGGCAATATGCCGGGCAGTTCGGTGGATATGGCAATGGCCGGTACACATTCCCGTGCAGATTTTAATAACGGTTCCCGTGATCTTTTGGCCGGGCGCAGTAAAACCCGCAAATACGGCGAAGGATTAGCTGGACTTGCCAAACACTCTGCCGATATTGCTTCCAACGTCCATAACGAAAACGCCAACGCACAGGGCCGTGTTTTCTTAAACGGAGAACGCGCCGGCGTCGGCGGGATTAATTTTGCATCCCCGGGTGAGGGAACGGGTATGTCGGACGATTTAGCCCCGGCTACTATTGCAAAAGCCCAAAAAGGTATTAAAAATTGGGAAGACAGCAAAAAAGCATACGTCAAACGTTTGGCTCAAAAACGTAAAAAATTGGCCATAGAGTTGTTAGAGTTGATAGGTGCAACGTTGATTGCTGCTATTGCCATGAATTACCTTATTCAACTTGGTAAAAAAGTTGGTGGTTTGAAAGGGATTTTCCTTATTGCTGCCGGATGGTTATGTATGCTAGGTGTTTCCGTTTTCTCAGTCATAATCATGAAGCATGCCGGCGAATTTATGCATGAATTTAAAACGGATGCCGGGGTGATTGGTACCATAGGCATCGTACTTCCCGTTGCGGCTATGGCGTTCTTAACTTATATTGGAATCCGCGCGTTGACTGCTGGTGGAACCGCCGGTGCCGATATGAAAAATATTTTGAATAAAGTTATAGGCGAAGGGAAAGGAATGGTTAAGGGGATGATTGGGAGTGGAATAACGAATGCCGCTCAGAAAGTAGTCAGTGCCGCAACCGACAAGACCGCAGACAAATAACAGTAAGCTATGAGCGAACAGAAAGATTCTATCCCCTTGTCCGGCGAGCCGGACAAGGAGCGTAAACAACAAAATCCTTTGCCGCCCGGGAAAGAACCCGAGCGGCCGGATTTGTTGGCCACCATTTACAAACCGCACGTGCGGGGGGATAAATTTTCGTGGTGGGATATTGTGCACTCCAAACGGGCGTGGACGTTCTTTATCTTTCTGCTTTTTGCCTCTTATTTTTGTACGGCTATCCCGGTGGAAAAAGTACCGCTTTTGCGCAACTTGGCTTACTTAATGGGATACACGCGCGAAGAAACAAAAACGTTTTCCTTCCTTAAAACATTGGTTACACTTCCGCAACGTTACAAAGAGCACCGCGCGGCAAAAGAAGATTGGGAACGCATCCGTAAAAGTTCGGCAGCCGCTATGGCGGCTTCTACGGAAGATGCCCTTTTTTACAAAGCGCAACTTATCAATTTTAAACAATCCAGCAAAGGGTCCAACCTGCAAGGGCAAGATTCCGATGAATTACAAAAAATTCGCCAGGCCAACACCGCGCGGGATAGCCGGGTAGTGGCCATGGCATCCGTCAAGCGGGATGATCCTGCCGCCGCACAAACTACGCAAAAAATCGCAGGGAGTGAGGTGTTTTTTGGCGCGCAACAAGGTATTACTCCGCGCGACCCTACAGCCGGTTTTGATACGACGCAAGCGCTTTCCAAATTGCCCAGTCCGGGGATTGTGGATAGTCACAAAACCGACAAATTATTGGAGGCGGCCGAATCGTTTTATTCCCGCACAACCAATATTGATTTTCAAAATAAATTAGTAGAGCATACGGTCGGCAGCCGTACAATGATGCAAGATCTTTCCTCCCCGGATGATAAAAAACCACGGGTGGATGTAGTGTACGCGTGGTTAACATCCCGCGCCGCCAAACGTACCGAAAATAAAATGCTCAAAAAAACATTAGCAGCCGCCGGATTTTTAGGGGCGGATTTAACACGCCCGATGTTACTTACGGCGTTGGACGGTACCGGCACGGTAGCAGTGGACCCGCGGCAGATTGATATTGATATTTCCGTTGCCAAAGAACGTACGGAACGGGAAGAAAAATGTACAAATTATTTGGTGGACGGGGCGTATCAGCACAACATTGGAGACCGTTGGGAAAGTGTCAACCATATAATTAATAGTATGTGGGACGAAAACATCAGCAAGTTGCCGAGTGCAACGTGTAATACTTACGAGAATCTAATTACTACTTTTAACAGTTCCATGACTGAGCTAAAAATTGAATGTAACGATTTGGACAGTAGCTACAGCGAGGTAGAAAAAGCGTGTCAAATAAAAGTGCAAGAAGGGTCGTGTGAAAATCTTGGTCTGACTGCTGAAATTAATTCTTTGAAGAATAGTATATATTCTTGGTGCCAACCTCGTGAAGAAGAATGTAATGAAAACTGCTCATCTGCTTCTTCTACCGCGCCGTGCATGGTGGGTGGAAAACAGTATACGAGTTTGGATGAGTGCCGAACGAAATATGTAAACAGTAAAGAAGTAAAAGACATGACGACTGTTTCTCTGCCCAATTATTTTAGTGAAATTAGTGAAACGGATCAAAAAGCAGAATTTGTAAAAAAATTGAAGGAAGGTGAAGGAGGACGTCCCTTCTTTACCGGTGTGGATACAGGTAATATTCAAAATGTATTCTCAGATCGTGTAGGTTTGGATTGGGAGACCAATCAAAATTAGGTAGTGGGACCAAAATACCTAGGCAGCAACTGGGCCCAAAATGCCCCTTGAAATTTCATCCTTTTGTTGTATAATAACAATAAGAAGGACTGAAATTAAGTTGTTGCGGAATGGGTATCCAGTTCCGGA
>JAEEMS010000025.1 GCA_016283355.1 Elusimicrobiaceae bacterium
TAAAAAGTGCGCCCGGTGAGACTTGAACTCACGGCCCCCCGCTTAAAAGGCGGATGCTCTACCACTGAGCTACGAGCGCAAAAAACTTAGGGGTTTAATCTGGTTTCGGGTTAAACCCAACATAAATATTTTACTACATTTGTCGGGCCCGTGCAAGAATAATTTTTGCTGACCCTTTTCTCTTATATTATTATAGCACTTTTTACGGGATCGTTCAATTTTTCTTTTTTCGGCGGGCGTTCGTGCATTTTTATTTGACACTTTGGTAGCGGTTTTATACCATATTCTTATAACCTGTAAGACGGGTATGTATTTTGAGAGGGTTTGGTATGAAAAAAATTGTCAACTCATTGCAAGCGCCCCGCGCCATCGGGCCGTATTCTCAGGCAGTGGAAGAGGGCGGATTATTATTCACTTCCAGTTTGTTGCCGATGGACCCCGTAACCGGGGAAATCTATACCGGCGATATTCAAGTGCAAACGGAAATCATTTTAAAGAACTTGGAAACAATTTTAAAAGAAGCCAACTGTGCGTTAAAGCACGTGTTGAAAACAACCGTTTATATGACGGATCTTACCAAATTCGCGGAAATGAACGCCGCTTATGAAGCTTTTTTTAAAGAAAATCCGCCGGCCCGTTCTACGGTGCAAGTGGCGGCCTTGCCCAAAGGCAGCTTGGTAGCTATCGAAGCGATTGCTAAAAAATGAATATGACCACGCTGCACGACCAAATTTTAAACAGCCGTTTAAACGGTGTTTTGTTGCCGATTTCCGCTATGCGTACCGAGAACGATTGGGGCGTGGGGGATTTCGGTTCTTTGACGCAGTGGTTGCGCTTCTTTGCACAAGAACACATTTCTATTTTGCAAATTTTACCTTTGCAGGAAACAGCCCCCGGTGTAAATTGCCCGTATTCTGCCATGACGGCTTTTGCTACGGACCCGGTTTATATCGATATAGCCCAACTGGAAGACCTTAAAGACAACGCGCCCGCGTGGGAATTTATCAACACGCAAAAACATAAAATCGCCCAGTGGAATGCGGCCCCGCGTGCGCCGTTTGCCGAAGTAAAAAAAGCAAAAATGCAAGTATTGTGGCTGGCGTATCGCCAGTTTTTACGCACGGAAGTGGCATCTAAATCGTCACGGTTTTTAGCGTTTGAGGCCTACTGTGACAATCAATCTTCTTGGTTAAACGGATACAAAGTATTCCGTGCCCTTAAAGAATTTTATCATTGGCAAAGTTGGACCGAATGGCCCAGCGAATTGCAAAACTATCACAGCGAGGCCGTCCGTCATTTTGAACGACAGCACGGCGAGTATATCCAATTTTACGCTTATGTACAATGGGTGCTGGACCAGCAATTACGCGCCGCCAAGGAAGTAGCCAAAGAACAAGGTATTTTTATTTTTGGCGATATCCCTTTTGCTACCAATTTGGATAGTGCGGAAGTATGGGCCGAACGGGAAAATTTTCGCATCGGGTGGGAAATCGGCGCACCGGCGGACCAATTTTCGCAAAACGGCCAACGCTGGGGCTTACCGGCCTATGATTGGAACTATCAACGTGCCCATAATTTTGATTTGTGGCGGCGTAAAATCCGTCGTGTAACGGAACTGTACGATATTTTCCGGTTGGATCATTTGGTTGGGTTTTTCCGCACGTATGTTTTTGCTCCCGGGCAGGAAAAGGGAGGGTTTGATATTGAGGGCGAACAAAACCAAATTGACCGCGGGTATGAATTTTTAAAAATGGTGTTGGAGGAAGCAAACGGGAAATTACCCGTTGGGGAAGATTTGGGTGTTATCCCCAATTACGTGCGCCGGATGCTTGTGGATATGCGTATCCCCGGTTATAAAGTACTGCGTTGGGAACGGGAAGACAACGGGTATTACCGCGAGCCGCGTAATTACCCGGTGGCTTCGTTGGCAACCACCTCCACGCACGATACGGAAACGCTGCGCGGTTGGTGGGAAACGATGGATAACAACGAGCGCAAAAATATTTGGGAAATGATTTCCGCGCGTAAAACGGATGGAAACGTCCCCTTTACGGTGGATAACCAAGGCGCCATGATCCGCCGTGTGCTTGATTCCAATTCCGCATTGACGTTATTCTCTTGGCAGGATATCGCCGGTACGTTAGACCGTATTAATACGCCCGGCACGGTGGGGGAGGAAAACTGGACGTACCGCACCGATTGTTCCGCCAAAGAAGCCCCGGTAAAATATGAAGTGCAGTTGGCCATGTACCGGGAACTCTTAAAAGAAACACACCGCTGTTAATTTTTATAAGTAGGTGTTAGCGTTTCAACCTCTTTCGTCGTAAAACGGAAGGGGTTGAAAATTTTCTGGGCCTTTTTTACCCTAATTTTCTAGGCCCTTTTTACCCCTTGAAATAGGTCTTAAGACCCTGGTTTTTCCTCTCCTTTTTACTTATAGTATAAGGTAGAAGGATCCGTAAGTAGAAAAGGAGCAAGGAGAATAAAATGAAAAAAGTAGCATTATTATGTATGTGTGTGGGATTGGCTTTGCCGATGTTTGCACAACAGAAACTACAGATGAAAGAAAACATTAAACGCAAGCTTCCGCCGAGCACCATTGCCACCGAAATGCCTGTTGGCGAAATGGGTAAGCGCATTTCACAAGGCGGAGAAATGCTTATGATGGTCGACAGATGGTTTAAAACAATAACGCTTGTTACGTTTAACGCAGAAGGGGAAGAAATAATTATTGAAAATCCTGCTACCATGAAAGTATTCCTTGAGGGACAGTTGGAAAAAGATGGTCTCTATCTTAGACAAATCGGTCCCGATGGCAATTATGCGTACACGAAATTGACTCCTGAAATGGTTAAGGCCTTACTCGTACCACTGATGCGGCCGCGGAAGGGATTCCCCCAGAAAAAAGCGTCGTTTGGATTTGATGTGTTTTCCTTGCTACTAGATGCGCGACTAAAAGATGAAAGCTGGTTTGAAAGGGTGATGACAGCGTCAGCGACGGACTTCTCTGAGCATTGGTCAGCAGCGCAGAAAGCCGCGTTGTATGCGGTTGCGGAAGGTGTGTTAACAGTCCAAAATGTTGATGCACAGGACCCTTTGTTTGCGTTCATGGAAGAGAAACTGGGAAATTACAGCAATTTAGACCTTGCCGATAAAGAAGAATTTTTAGCGGCGCTTGAAGTTTGCCAAGATATAACCCAAAAAACGATTCAGCAAAGAGAAAGAGAGTACGAAGAATTTGCTATCGAGGATGTGTTGACAGACATAGAAACTTTAAGAAAGGTATTAGAACATTTGGAAAACGTGGAAAAATCTTTCCAATAATACTAAAGACCTGAGGAGAATAAAATGAAAAAAGTAGCATTATTATGTATGTGTGTGGGATTGGCTTTGCCGATGTTTGCACAAGAGAAAACACAGTTAAAAGAACATCTAAAATCTCGGATTGAACACAAGCTAGAACAATACAAACAACCTGTATACGGCGAGCATAGAATAATACCGGACAATGCTGTGATTGAGTCCATTGTAATGGAAATGCCACCTATAAACGTCGAGCAAGCAACGAATCAATCCATAATGAAAGCAAAATGGATAACCAAAGGTGGTCCTCTGTCAATTCTTGCGAAAATGATAACGATTGATACATTGTTTGTTGGAAGAGATACGTCAGAAATATTGCCTGTTGCTAGAGATGTGTCAGAAAGGTTGCCTTTTATGATAGAAGAATTTGCACAATCGGAAGAGGTATTGCCTGTGCAAAAAGCTGCCTTGTATGCGTTCACGGAAGTACTGTTAAATACTTTGGATCAATATAATTCCGACAATGAAAAAGATGAGGACAGAGAAGCTTATATACAAACCAAAAAAGATAGATTGAACGCTTTGAAAGAATCGTTGGAAGAGTATAAAGAAGTAGCCCCCGAAGAGAAAGAAGTATTTTCTCAAGCACTTGGAGTTTGCTTCTTAGAAATGGACGATGTCTTAAGGGGAATAATGTTTTCAATCCCAGATTGGAAAAAGATTCATTAAAAGAATATTTTCAGTGGAACTTCGCAACAACTAAAAACTCCGCGGTTAAAAATCCGCGGAGTTTTTTTGTGTTCATTTTATTTTGTAGCGGGAGTTGTAGAAATTTTTGTTTCCGCGGCGGGTGATTGGGCGGCGGGTGGATTGTCCGGTTGAGGAGTGTTTTCTGTCGTTGTTTCTTCCGTTTCCGCAGCGCTTACCGGGAAGAGGTTGCCGGCCATTTTTGTAACATTTTCTAACGCGTTGTTATATTCGGCGGTGGCTTGTATAAACTGGGCAGTCGGGCGGTTCGTATCAATGTTTTTGGCCATTTCCACTTCCAGTTGTGCTTTTTTATATTCAAATTCCTGGATGGCAAATAATAATTTGATGCGGTTGACCAACTTGTCTTTTTCTTCCCCTACTACTACCGGGCACGAAGAAAGCGCTTGGTTTAACGTGGTTAAATCTTGCTCCGCACTGGCGCGGGATAATTGCTGAAAAATGGGATTACTTTGCGGTAACCCCGGCACGGAAACCGCTGCCGAACGTGCGGCAGCGTGGTCCGGCAGGAATACGTTTCCCACAACCATTCCTACCGCAAATACAACCAATAACGTAAGGACATAAAAAATGTAACGCATCAAGTATATTATACAAAAAGCGCGTATTTATTATAATAGAAGAAAGGAGCATTTATGGCAAAAATTAAATTTGGCAAAGAAGGACATTTGGAACTGGAATTGACCCCATTGACGATTTGGTCCAACCCCGGCAGTGAAGGGGAATTTATGGAATACCAACTGGGGCTGACGGTAGAAGGAAAGGAAATTTTCAACCCGGAGATGAAGCCGCTGCTTACCATTGTAAAAGGGGAAGAAGATGAATATCTTTCCGATTTTATTTTCCGTGCATTACGAGGAGCCCAAGGCATCAACTGGACCCCATTGGAGCCAAAGGCCGTACTTTATATGCAACCGGTGGATCAGATGATGTGCTGCGGGTCCAATGCAGCCAAGGCGCCGTATGTGTTGGATATTACGTTGGAGCAAAATATTTTTGCCGGCGATAATAAAGTATTCGGCCCCTATTCCAATACGGGGATGAGTATCCGTTTTGAAGCTACGGCGCAAAATTGGCATCAGTTCGCAGACGACCTTTATAAAGAAGAAGACGATTTTGATGAAGAAGAATTTGACGGCGCAGAATCAGCAGCGGACGCGCCGCGAGACGGAGAGATAGAAATCAACCGCCGCATAAAATAATTGGACGCGGTTTACAATAGAAAAGAAGGAGTGAAGACAAAAATGAAACATTATACCTATTATCCCACGGGCGTATGCTCTGCACAAATTGATTTTGATTTGGATGAAAATAACCGCTTGCACCACGTGCGTTATACGGGCGGGTGTAACGGCAATTTAAAAGCCATCGGTAAATTGGTGGAAGGGCAAGAAGCCGGGCATATTGCCACATTGCTAAAAGGGAACGATTGCGGTGGGCGCGGCACGTCCTGTGCGGACCAACTGGCCCAAGCATTGCAAGAGGCGATAAAAAAATAATATGACAAAAGGCGAAGCGGCAAAAGAAAATTTTTTGAACGGACTGAACTGTGCACAGGCCGTATTGTGTGCTTTTTGCAAAGAAACCGGGCTGGACGAGAAAACCGCTTTGGCGGTATCGGCCTGTTTTGGCGGAGGCCTGGGCCGCCAGCGCGAAGTGTGCGGTGCCGTGAGCGGGATGTGTATGGCGCTTTCGCTTTTGTACGCTCCCAAAGACCCTTCCAACCAAGCGGAAAAAGCAGCTTTCTATGCACGCGTGCAAGAAGTGTGCAACCGGTTTAAAAAAGAAAACGGCTCTATTATTTGCCGAGAGCTGTTGGGCTTGCCTGCCGGGCCCTCTGTGCCGCAACCGCAGGCGCGTACGCCTCAGTATTACGACCATCGGCCGTGCGCGGATAAAGTAAAAAGTGCCGCAGCCATTCTACAAGCTTACCTTCAAGAAAACCGCCAAAAATAAAAAGCCCCGCAAGGGGCTTTTATTTTGTCGGTAAAAAGACCTATATGGGGATAGAAAGAATATAGGTCCAAATAACACTTGACAAATAAACAATTTACTAGTAAACTATTTATATGGAAACTATTAAAACCGATTTGCGCTCTTATGGGATTGAACCCCAAAAAGGGCGCGCGTATGAGAATATTACGTATGTGTTGGCATTGGTGTATAACCGGTTGCAAACGCATGTTGAACAGTACCTGGCCCCGCATGATTTGTCGGCCGTGCAGTTTAATTTGCTTATGTTAGCCGCCTATCAGAACGAGGGAAAAGGTATCAGCCAGGTGCAAGCCGCTACGCATTTGATTGCTTCGGCCAGCAATATTACAAAATTGGTGGAAAAATCGGTGCGGGCCGGGTTGCTCACACGCAAAACCAACCCAAATTCCCGCCGGGAAAACATTGTTTGCATTACTCCCAAAGGCCAGCGTCTGATTGACCGCGTATGGCCCGGGTATGACCGGTTAATGCGCTCCCTTACGGAAAAAATACCGGCCAAAAACCGTCCGCAAACGGAAAAAATTTTACAGCATTGGCTTTTAACATTGCAGGAGGAAAAATAACATGATTTCACTTTTTAAAACATTTTTTAACCGTTCGTTTTTAGCGTTGTTTTGTACGCAGTACCTGGGTGCATTTAACGATAATTTTTTCCGCACCGCTATGGCTACATTTATTACTTATAAAGTAACCACTATGGCGGAAGGGGACAAAGCCGTAATCGTATCGTTGGCGGTGGCGTTATTTATGTTGCCGTTTTTCTTGTTCTCTGCATTGGCCGGGGAATTGGCGGATAAACTGCGCAAAGATATTTTGATCAAAGCTACCAAGGCATTGGAAGTAGTGATTGTATTGTTGGCCGGCGTCGGGTTTTTAACCGCTAACATTGCGCTTTTGCTGGCAGTATTGTTTTTGATGGGAACGCAATCGTCTTTCTTCGGACCTGTTAAATACAGTATCCTGCCCGACATTTTAGGCAAACAACAACTTATTGCCGGGAACGGTATTATTGAAGCGGGCACGTACGGGGCCATTTTGCAGGGAACTATTTTTGGCGGAATTATTATTACACTAAACGAATTTTTGCTGCCGGGAATTATTTTAGGGGTGGCATTGCTGGGGCTTTTGGCCAGCTTATTACTTCCGGCACAACAACCGGCCAATCCTGCGTTAAATGTAGACAAAAATTTTATCCGCAGTACGTGGAAAAATATGAGCTTTGCCAAACAAAATCACGATATCTTCCTGTGTATTTTGGGGATTTCCTGGTTTTGGCTGTTAGGAACGGCGCTTATTGCGCAAATGCCCTCTTTAGCGCATGATATCCTCAGCGGTACGCCGGGGTTGTTTACGTTTCTGTTGACGCTTTTTTCTTGCGGGATCGGTTTGGGCTCGTTGCTCTGCCAATTCTTGGTCAAAGGGGAAATAACCAGCAAATACGTGCCGGTCAGTGCGTTAATCATGACGGTTTTTCTAACCGATTTAGCACTTGCTACGGCCGGATATGTGACACCCGCGCAAGCAGTAGATTATAAAGCATTTTTGCTGACGTTTGCCGGCAAACGCATCACATTGGATTTACTCGGATTTGCGGTGTGCGGCGGCCTTTATGTGGTACCACTTAATGCCATGCTCCAGTTTTTGGCTACCGGGGATACGCGTTCGCGCGTGATTGCCACAAACAACATTATCAATTCACTCTTTATGGTGTTGGGCAGCGGTTTTTGTGCGTTGCTGTTGGCCCTGCATTTTACGATTCCCATGGTGTTTGGCGTGATTGCTTTGGCCAACGCACTGGCGGCCATTTATATCTGCGGTCTTCTGCCCCACCACATTATCCGCATGATTATGACGCGCGTATTGAATTTGGTATACGGCGTAAAAGTAAACGGGATAGAACATTGGAAAAATTTGCAGGGCAATGCACTGATTATTGCCAATCACACGTCGTTTTTGGATGCAGTGTTGCTATGGGTATATATCCCCGGGAATTTGTACTTTGCTATTGATACGTATGTAAGCCAAAAATGGTGGGTAAAACCTTTCTTGCACTTGGTAAAATATTTCCCGATAGATCCCACCAACCCGATGGCGGTGAAGTCCATTATTGAAGAAGTGAAATCGGGCAAGCGGGTAGTCATCTTCCCGGAAGGGCGCATTACTACTACCGGGGGATTGATGAAAATTTACCCCGGCCCGGCCATGATTGCCGATAAGAGTAACGCGCAATTATTACCTATTTGCTTGGAAGGCAGCCAGTATTCGCTTTTCTCTCGTTTCGGTACACAACTGAAAACGCGTCCGCAAAGTAAAATTACCATTACGATTCAAGCACCCAAAACGTTAAAAATTGATGAGAGCGTAAAGGGCAAGGCCCGTCGTTTAGCTGCCGCACGCGGGCTTTACGACATTATGGTAAATATGAAATACGAGGCGGGCAACGTGACGGAAACATTGTTTGATTCGCTCATTGATGCGTATAAGTTGGTAGGGCGCAAGAAACGCATTATCAATGATGCCACCCGCCACCCGCTTAATTTCGGTCAATTTTTAACAGCGGTATTTGTACTGGGTAAACAAATTGCCAAGCACCAACGGCCGGGGGAATATGCCGGATTCTTATTACCCAATATGACGGCCAGCGTGGTTGCCTTTTTTGGGATGCGTGCATTTAACATTACACCGTGTATGCTTAATTTCTCTACCGGGGTTAAAAATATGCTGGCTTGTTGCAAAGCGGCTAAAATTTCCACCGTGTTTACTTCCAAACTATTTTTGAAGCAAGGAGAATTATCGGAAACGGCTGCGGCACTCGAGAAGGCCGGGCTGAAACTGATTTATTTGGAAGACCTTAAAAAACAAATTACACTTTGGGATAAATTCGTAGGGTGGGCTGCTTCCTATTCCCCTCGTCGCTATTACAAAAGAGTGCGCGGCAGCGTAAGTTCCAAAGACCCGGCCGTAGTATTGTTTACCTCCGGCAGCGAAGGGACGCCCAAAGGTGTGGTGCTTTCACACGAAAATATCCAAGCCAACCGCTTGCAACTGCAAAGCATTTTGGATTTTGGTATTAAAGACCGTATGTTTAATGCTATGCCTATCTTCCATTCGTTTGGTTTGACGGCAGGTACGTTGATGCCGCTGTTGTGCGGGATGCCCGTATTTTTCTATCCGTCACCGTTGCATTACCGTATTGTGCCGGAGTTGATTTACGATAGCAACGCTACCATTATTTTCGGTACGGACACGTTCTTTAACGGTTATGCCAAAATGGCGCATCCATACGATTTTTACTCGGTACGTTTGGCCGTAGTAGGAGCGGAAAAACTCAAAGAAGAAACCATCCATAAATATTACGACCAATTTGGTTTGCGCATCATGGAAGGATACGGCGCTACCGAAACGGCCCCCGTTATGGCCGTCAATACGCCTATGTATTTTAAGCGCGGCAGCGTGGGGCGGTTGCTGCCCGGGATTGAATATCAGTTGGAAAAAATCTCCGGTGTGGAAGAAGGCGGTAAACTGCTTGTGAAAGGCGCGAACATTATGGCCGGGTATTTGCGCGATACCAATCCTGGTGTATTGGAACCGCCGCAAGACGGTTGGTATGACACCGGCGACATTGTGCGCGTGGATGAGGACGGTTTTGTGTTTATTTTAGGCCGTGCCAAACGGTTTGCCAAAGTGGCGGGGGAGATGATTTCTCTAACGGCGGTGGAAACGGAAATCAATGCGTTGTGGCCGGGTAAAATGCATGCGGTAGTGAATATACCCGACGAGAAAAAAGGTGAGCAACTGGTGCTTTTCACTACCGAACCCACAGCACAACGCGCCGCCTTGCTGGCAGATTTTAAAGCCAAAGGGCTTAGCGAACTGGCCGTTCCCAAAACGGTGCGCATCGTGGAGGAAATTCCGCTGATGGGTACCGGCAAGGTGGATTATGTAAAATTGAAAGAAATATCATCAAACAGTTAAAATAGTATCTATGAAACAAGAAACGAAAGCATTATGTCCCGTTTGCCTAAAAACAATTCCCGCTGTCAAAGTACAACGGGGAAGCGAAGTGTGGTTGGAAAAAACATGCCCGGAGCATGGGGCTTTTGCGGTGCAAGTGGCCAAAGATGCCGCGCGGTTTTTTGATAAAACGTATGATGTGGAGGGGAAACCCTTTAACGCGGTAACATCTTTCCACGGAAACTGTGGGGAAGATTGCGGTTGGTGCGACGCACACAAACAGCACATTTGTACGGGGCTTATAGAAATTACGCAATCGTGTAATTTAGCGTGCCCTATTTGTTATTTTGGGCAGAAAGCGGCCCATCATATTTCCGTAGAAGAATTTAAAGCGCGTTTGCAAACGCTGCTTACCGTGGAACAGGGGCATTTGGATGTGCTGCAAATTAGCGGTGGGGAGTGCTTGGTGCATCCGCAATTTAAGGAAATTTTAGAGGAAGCTGTAAATGCGGATATCGGGCGCATTCTCATTAACACCAATGGATTGAATCTATTAACCGATACCGCTGCATTTGATCTCATCCAGCAACACAAAGACCGTGTGGAAATTTATTTGCAATTTGACGGGTTTAATGACGAGGTTTATCAAACATTGCGCGGACGGAAATTATTATCACAAAAACAAGAAATCCTGCGCCGCCTCAATGAAGCGGAAATCAAAATCTGTTTGGCGGTTACCGTGTATCAAGGGAATTTAAAAGAAATTCCGGCTATTTTGAAATTGGCGGTGGAATTAAAACATATTTCCGGCATTACGTTCCAACGGTTGACCAAAGTGGGTAGTGCAACGGGTACAATAATCCCGTCTGTCCTGCAGGAAGATATTTTGCTGGCCGTTGCGGGTAGTGGATATATGGCATATAAGGATTTAATTCCGTTGCCGTGCTCGCACGAGAACTGCACCAGCTTGGGTTTTTTGTTTTGCCAAGGGGATAAAGTATACTCACTGGGGGATTACGTAGATTATTCCAAGTGCAAAACACAAATTTCCAACCGGATTGCGTTTGACAAAACAATTTTGGATTATATGAAGAAAAATGTGTGCAAATGTTTTGTGGGCCGCGTACTGGGCGGCAATTTTATGTTGGAAAAATTGCAGGAGTTTGCCCAAGGCGACGGCTCTTGCCATAAAGATATGAAAATTGTGCGCATTATTGTTAAAAATTTTATGGATGCGGATACGTTTGATTGGCAGCGTGCGCAAAAATGTTGTACGGGCGTAAGTGTCGGGAACGGGAAAATAATTCCGTTTTGTGTGCATAATACATTAAAAGGAAAACGAATATGACAGAAAACAACAAACATTCAACACAGCAGAAACCTTCGCAACAGGCAGAACAAACACAAGGAACCTTACAACCGGGATCTTCGCAGCAACCGGTTCGCGCCCCTGAAAAATCTCGTTCAATTTGGATGCCGATAGTGATTGTGCTGCTCATTATAGCGGGGCTTATCATAGCACTCCCGTATTTGTTGCTTTTGGCCTGTATGGTGATGTTCTAATTATGCTAGGATACGCTATTTGTTCAAGTATTGGTTTGGTGGCGGGGGGAATTATCGCTTGGAAACTACAAATGCCGCGCCCGCCGCAAGCAATGCGTTTGCCCATTTATGTATGTGCGTTTGTGGGAGCACTGTTGGGGAGCAAAGTACCGATTTGGCTTTCTTACGGGGTGCACGGATATATCATCCAGGGAAAAAGCGTGATGGGGGGAATCCTCGGCGCTTTTTTGGCCATCAACTTATATAAGACATGTAGCAACAAGGCCGGCGGTTTTGGTGGCCGGTTTGTCATCCCATTGGCGGTAGCGATTGGTTTTGGGAAAATCGGTTGCTATCTAAACGGTTGTTGCGGGGGAACACTTTGGGTGCCTGTACAGTTGGTGGAAAGTGTTTTTCAATTTGTGACGGCCGGTTGTTTGTATTTGTTTTACCTCCGCACGAAACGGGCGGATTTGTTATTCCCGGTATATTTACTTGCGTATTTGGGGATGCGTTTGGTAATTGAATTTTGGCGCATAGAGCCCCGGGTATGGGCAGGACTGAGTGTCTACCAGTGGTTAGCTATTGCTTTTATTCCGGTATGTATTTTAATTATTCGGAGGCGTACACATGATAACGTTGTTGTTGCGGGCAAGTGAGCATGCGCACAATCCTACTCTTTTTCTGGCGGGGATTATACTTGTTTATGTGACGGGGGTAATACTGCTGGCGGCCGTTGTGTGGAAATTTTACGAGCACCATTACGCACCGCAAGCGCTTGAAAAACAACGCCCTCATTTTTTCTCTACGCGGGAAATGTTGCTTTTGGTCCTTTTGCTTTTTCCGTGCTGGATTAAATCTTTTGGGCAGGTTTCTTTGCCTAAAGCACCCGGTTATTTTTTCTTTGCGCTGGGCAGTATAGGGCTTTTGTTTGCCACCGGGTGGCACTTGTGGGCTAAATTCAATATCGGGCGTTTGTGGTCCGACGGGATAGAAATTAAACAAACCCATCCGTTACGCACTACCGGGGCCTATGCGTTGGCACGCCATCCTATGTATGCTTCGTTGTTGCTTTGGTGTTGGTGTGGAAGTTTGATAATGGCAAATGCGCTTACATTGTTGTTCGTAAGTGTCGTTTTTCTGCCCTTGATGATACGCCGTGCCAAAGCGGAAGAACAAGATCTTGTGCAGAAAAATCCGGATTATCTTTTGTACCAAAACAATGTGCGCCGGATGACGGTAACGTTGCGCGGCGGTTGGAGTGTGGCCGTGCGGTTGGTGTTATCGTTGGCGTTGTTTTATTTCACGGTAATGCACCAAATCACGTTGGCGGTGTTGGGCGGACTGGTATTTATCCACTTGTATCTGGGGTATAGTTTGCAACCGGAAAAAACCGCATTTTCCTATCGTTCCAAATCCGGCATGATGACCGTATTTGGTCTATTGGGTCTTTATGTTCACCCGGCTTTCTTTTACTTTTTCTATGTAATTGTGGCCATGTGTTTGTACGGTTTAAAATGGAACTGCCCTTGCATGTGGGTATACGAAAAATATCACGGATGCCCCTGCTTTTTATTGTTAAAAAAGCTACATTCAACATGTAGCGTGGAACAAAAAGGATAGTGTTTTAATTGGGTGCCGTGTTAGATAAATGTAGAAGTATAGGGCGGTTACCCGGGGAGTTTGGGCACAAAAACGGGGTATTTCCGATAACCGCCTCTATGTAATCATAGGGGCGGTTTTAAAGTGTCCAAAAAGTGTCCATTCTATAGTAAAAAGTGTTAAAAATTATTAAACGCCATTAAAAAAGACCTTCACTGTTTTGGAAGGTCTTTTTGTGTTGTTATCGTCGTTAATAATCAAAATCTCTTCGGAAGGGGAGGGATTCGAACCCTCGGTAGAGTTGCCCCTACATCAGTTTTCAAGACTGACGCCTTAAACCACTCGGCCACCCTTCCCTATCTTCATTTTAGTAATTTTTAACGGGTTGCGCATCTTTTGCCTGCAAAGTCAGCAAAATTAGTATGAATCCGGAAGCGGGTGACTTGTCGGTAGGAAATAATGGGAATCTTTCGGAATATTTAGGCGCAACCGGGCATCACATCCAAACGCCAATGCGTCTTTTTTATCGGGAAAGTAAACTAAACGTTGTGGGAAATAGGTAGTAGTATTGGTAAGCGTTTCCATCGGGTCTTTGGTGTACTCTTCAAAATAGGTCACGCTGTTATCTTCGGTATAGTAGGGCCGTTGATAGCGGGTGGGATAAATATCCACCACAAAAGTTTTATATGGGTCCATTCCTTGCGTGAGGGAAGTGCGCATATTATATAGGCCATGCCGGTCCCCGAAACAATAAATGATAAGTACTCCCGGGCGTTTTTTTAGAATTTCTTCTCCCATCCTTCTCCAGGCATTGTTGCGTATCTCTACGCCTTCCAGCGAAGCCCAAAAAGAAGTTCTGCCTTCGTTCCCTTCCGGGGTTAGGGTACGTAGTTCTATATCATAGTCCAGCACGGCGGGAGTTTCCAGCCCTATCACGCGCATTTGTTGGCGGACGGCTTCATCCCACGTTTTGCCAAAAGTTTCTTGTAAATGTCGCGGAATCGGACGCTGCGGGTAATAGAGTCCATCTTCGGCCAAAGAAGGGGGTAATATCATCCACTCATAGCCGCGCCGTAAGGGCTCCGCCAAAATGATGATTTCCTGGTCGGGGCGTTGCTTGCGAAGTTGCTGCCAAAAGTAATTTAAAACAGGTGTAAAATTTTCCGTGTGAAAATACGACACCACCAACGTATTTACTTGAGCAGGGATGTGCTGCGCAATATAAGCGATCGGGTCTTCGGGTTGTTTGAATTGCAGTGCTCTTTGTTGCAAATACGGCAATCGTTCTTTTAACCGCGGAAGAACGGTGTTTTCCATGAAGTCCACTTCCCGAATATATTGTTGATTAAGGCGCAGTAAATAATAATCGGTAATTTCTTGCTGAGAATTAATTTCCTTCGGCAGAGGAGGTAGAAAATCGCGTGGCGGCAAGGATGTGTCTTGGATGGCAAAAACGGGATTTCCCAGTAGCGTGCGGCGGTTGCCGGGCAAACGCTTTTGTGCTTGGAGTGCCTGCTTGAATGTTTCTTCCGCGCGTTGGTGCAGCCGAGTGATGTTGGCTTTGCTTATCGGGTGTAACCCTTTTGCCTCAATCAGCCGGGCCAGTTGTTCGGGGGAGAAGGGGCGAAACGGTTTCCCCGCCATCGCCGGGGTAACGCTCAAAAGCAACGCAGTTAAAATAAGTAATAAATGTTTTCTCATTCCCAATATTTCTCTACTTATCATTAAATGCTATTTTACGAGCATTTACAAGGGCCAAAAGACCTAGGTGCGGGGGACCAAAGGTCCTAGATGTGCAGGGGGTGGTTAAATTGCTATAATACACGTATGAGCGCTTCAACGCCTAAAATTGTATATCGTTTTAAAGATGGGGTTTACATCAATTTAACCAACCGTTGCCCCAATTTGTGTACATTTTGTATCAAAACCAAGTGGCACCTCGATTTTCATGGCAATAATTTGAATTTGGAAGGGCAGGAACCTTCCGCCCAAGCTGTGGTCAATGCGTTGGAAAAGAAATTGGCACAAAGTCCTTTTAAGGAAGTTGTTTTCTGCGGGTATGGGGAACCTACCCTGCGTTTAGATGTGCTCTTGTTTACCGCCCATGTTTTGCGCGGTTGGCGTGCGCAGGCCAAATATCCGCCGTTTACCATTCGTCTCAATACCAACGGACTGGGCAATTTAATTCATCACCGTAATATTGTGCCGGACTTGCACGCCGCGGTGGATGAAATTAACGTAAGTGTCAATGCCGCTACCCCAGAGGAGTGGCGTAAGTTGGTGTGTCCGGCGCCCGGTTATGAAGATGGATTTTGGGCAGTGTGGGATTTCTTGCACGATTGTGTGGAAGCGGGGTTTGAAAAAGTAGTGGCCAGTTGTGTGGACGGTGTAGGGGCCGATACTGACGCCGTGGAAAAAAAGGCCTTACAAATGGGCGCTACGTTTTATTTAAGGAGTTTTTTAGATGGAAACGACTAAAAAACCGGGGTTGATGTTCGTAGTGATACTACTGCTGACCATGGGGGTACTGTTGTGGATGTGCAGCGTGGTGGAAGATTTTTATAATTTTACGGCCGGTACAGTGGAAAGTGCGGCTTCGGTGGCACCGCTAAGCAAAGAGAGTATTTTGGAAAAAAATAAGCGTACCCCGGAAAAATTCAATACGGAAGTGAAATACCGCACCTTCTTTTTGACAGCTCCCGGCGCACAAAAAGTGGAACTGGTGGCAGATTTTAACCGTTGGGGCAAAGATCCTTTGGTACTGCGCGGTTATAAAAAGGGATACTTTGAAATTTCCGTTGCGCTGACCAGCGGGGAATACAAATATGCGTTTTTGGTAGATGGGCAACGGGTGTTGGATCCCACCAACAAAGACCGTCGGACGTATAACGGGCAAGAGGTTTGTATTAAAACGGTGCGCTGATGAAAACAGGTAAGATTTTTTCCCATTCTCGTGCCCATACATTGGAAATTGCCGGCCGGTTTGCACGTGCTTTGCGCGGAGGGGAAATCGTTTTTTTGCGCGGCCCGATTGGGGCGGGGAAGACCGTTTTTGTAAAAGGGGTGGCGCAGGCGTTGTCGCTGAAAAGTTCGCCTACCAGTGCCAGTTTTAGTTTGATGAAAACTTACCAAAATAAGCATACCCGGCTTTTCCATATTGATTTGTTCCGCCTGGAAGAAAACGAAGTTTTTAATTTGGGATTTGAAGAAATGCTGGAAGATGAACAAGCCATTATCCTGGCCGAGTGGCCCGACCCGATAGCCGCTGTTTTGCCGTCGGACCGATTGGAAATAAATTTTGTGTTGCGGCAGGGGGATGAACGCGTGTTGGAACTGGTTTCCAACGGGTGCGTATCGGACCGGTTGTTGGAGGCCTTATGTCAAGCGCAGTAACAGTGGTGTTGGATACGTCCGCTTCGCCGTTGTTGGTAGCGGTGGAAAAAGACGGGAAAGTTTTTTCTACCCGCCGCAGCGGTATCAAACAAGAAAAATTACTTTTCCCGGCACTTCATAAAGTGTTGGGCGATGCCGCAGCCGCGTTGCCCGATGTAAAAGAGATTTTTATTATTCGCGGACCGGGCCGTTTCACCGGCATACGCATTGCGCTGACGTTTGCCTCCATGATGCAATTTTTGTCGCAGGCACGCGTGAAAGGGGCCACCGTTTTTGAAGTGATTTCCCGACAAGTCCAAAACAGCAAAAAATTCAAAACGTGGAAAAAAGCCCATCCAACCGGTGTGTTGGCCGTAGTGCTTCATGCATTTCGGGAAGAATATTTTTTACAGTTTTTTGATGCAAAAAATGCAGGCCCCCGCTGGCTGAGCCGCGAGGAATTATTGCAAACGTTATCTTGTTATTCGGCTCCGCTTTTTGTGGCCGGTACCGATAAAGATTTTACACCGCTTACATCCCTGTTGGCGGGGTACACGTTGGCAGATGCAAAAGATTGCCGTGTGCGGCCGCAAACGTTATTGGCCATGAACCGGGAAGAACAATTTGCGTCCGGCGCGTTGGAGCCGTTGTACTTAAAACCGGCTCGTTTTGAGCTCATTAAACCCGTATGAAAATCCGCCGTGCTGTTTTATCGGATGTGGCCCGTTTGGCTGCCATTGAGGCATTGCAACCTGCCAGTGCCGGATGGGGGGAGAACGGATGGCAAACGGAATTAAACACCTCTGCCGCGCAGATCTGGTGTGCGGAACAGAACGACGAAGTGGCCGGATTTGTCAGCTTGCGTTTAGCGGCGGGATTGGCCGAGATTTTAAATGTGGCGGTACATCCGCAGTATTGTCGTCAGGGAGTGGGGAGCGCACTGTTAGCGCAAGTGTGGCGAACACTGAAAGAACAAGGGGCACAAGAAGTAACGCTTGAGGTAAACGCTCAAAACATTGCGGCTACTGCGCTGTATAAAAAGATGGGGTTGACGGAAATGGGCCGGAGAAAAAAATTTTATCATCATACCGACGATGCTTTAATCATGGGGAAACGGTTATGAAACAGACGGTTTTGTGGGTGAGTTTTATTTTTTTGGGAGCTTGTACTACGTTGCCGCTAAGCCAAGAGGCAAAAGAGGAAGCTTCGTTGTTGTCGGATTATGCGGCGGTTGCATACGCACAACGCACCAGCGACGAAAGCCAATGGGATGCGTTGGAAAAATTGGTGGAACGTGTTCCACAATCAGTTTACTTGCGGCAACGCTTGGTAGCTCAAGCCGTGGCGGACGGCACGCCCGAAAAAGCCCAACCGTATTTGGATTTTATGGAGCAGGAAGAACCTTCCGCACAAGATTATCAGGTGTATGCTTCGTATCAGGCCGCTGTGAAAGATTACCAAGGGGCGGCATCTTCGTATGAGAAAGCGGTTACAAAAGATCCGGACAACGACGAACTGCTTTACCGGTATATTACGCTACTAGCGGGAATAGATGTAGATAAAGCTATTGAAAAAATGGAACAGTTGGCCGCACAAAATCCGCCTTCGGCCGCGGATATTTATGTGGAAATTGCACGGCTCTACGCGCGGCGGAAAAATTGGGATCAATCGCTTGCCTATTTCAAGAAGGCGCTGGAAAAAGACCCGGACCACTTAAACGCCCGCTTGGGGTGCGCCGGCGTGTACGAAATAAATTTTAAATATTTTTTGATGATGCACGAATTGGAAGAAGTGGAAAAACGCGGCTATGCCACGGCCGAAATTTATAACCGGATGGCTTCGTTTTACGTGCTCGTGAAAGATATGAAAAAAGCCGAAGAATATTTTTTGAAAACGTATGCAAAAGACCCTACGGATCCGACGGCTTGTTATTTTTTAGCTTCCTTGGCAGAATATAACCAACAATACGATAAAGCCATTGAATATACAAAGTCCAGTGCAGATTACCCGGTGACTGCTTCCAAATGGGTGCAAGTAGCTTTTTATCAAGAAAAATTACAACAATCGGATGAAATGTTGCACACGTTGCAGGCGGCTTACGAACGGTTTGAGGATAACGTGGAAGTGAGTTATTTTTACGCGTTGGCGCTCAACGATCATAAAGATTACACTACGGCTGCGCGGGTGCTTTCAAAAATTGTACAGAGGTCGCCCGAATATGACGAAGCCCGTATGCACTACGCGTATGCACTGGAGAATTTAAAGAAATACAAAGAGGAAGAAGAACAGTTAAACATTTTGTTAGAGCGCAACGCACAGAATGCGCCGGCGCTTAATTTGTATGCTTATTCACTGGCGCAACGCAACGAACGACTCGGCGAAGCGCAAGAATATATTACCCGTGCATTGGCTGTCAGCCCGGATGATTATGCGTTCCTTGATACGCAGGCCTGGATATGGATACGCCAGGGTAAATGGGAAGAGGCCGACGAATTGCTTTCCTCCATGCCGTTACCGGTTGTGCAGCGCAACGCGGAAATTGCTTATCATTTAGGTGTATTGCGCCACCACCAAGGCAAGCAGGAAGAAGCATTGCACTATTTGCAAATGGCCAAAGACGAGTGGCCCGCTGCTGCCAAACTTTTTCAACAACTCAACCGTTAAAAATCATCAAAAAGCCCCCCAAGTAATACTTGGAGGGTGCTATTGAGTTTATAAAGTATCCAATACCCCGGATTCTGTCAACTTGCGTTGTAACAATCATTTCTCTAAGCGGCCTACTTGGTCACGAAGGCGGGCTCCTGTGGACCGGCTTGGCCTTGCTCCATGCGGGGTTTACCGTGCCATGTACGTTGCCGTACATGCGGTGCGCTCTTACCGCACCCTTTCACCCTTACCCTTGCGGGCGGTTTGCTTTCTGTTGCACTTTCCATCGAACGGGGATATGGCCCCGTCCTTCCGTCCTTTCGAACGGCGCACTGCCCTGTGGAGTCCGGAAGTTCCTCCCCCTGCGCCGTACTTGGCCGGGAGCGATTGTCTAGGATACTCAATTAAATTGTACTAAATAAGAACAACGGGCGCGAAACCTGGATAACAACAGGTGCGAAATGGCGCGTTGAAATGCGAAACAATTTTCCAAAACCTGCCCATTTGCGCGTCCCTTGCCCTTGACGTAATTACCACTACGCCTATGCGGGCAACTTGCCCACGCAACTGGGAACGGTTTAGAAAAATCATCTTGGTTAAAAATTTTTCTGCACTATCCTGCACGGCGTGGAATAACAACAGGTGCGAAATGGCGCGTTGAAATGCAAAACAGTTTTCCGATTGATGAGGAAGAGAAAAATTAGAATTCGTCAAACAAACTGGGCTGTGCGGACGATTTTTTAGGTGCACTTTTGCGTACAACCTTTGTGACTTCTACACCGTTAACGGTGTTGGGTTTACTCGTATTTTTCGTCAAAATTTCGTTATCTTCCGGCAAGTGCATGATGGGGTTGTACCCCAACGATTCTTTGGCATCCATGGCCTTGTTAGCCAGCGCATCGGGCGCTTTGTTAAACTCGCGCAAGACGTGTTTGATGTGAATGGTAAACGACTCAGCCAACCGGCGGATAACTTGCATGCGTGCTTGTAAATCCGGATTTTTGATTTTGTATTCCCCTAAAAATTGTTTAACCAAAAGCAAGGAGTCCGATTCGATAAATAATTCTTTTGCGCCCAACTCCCCTGCTTTAATAAGGGCCAATTTTAAAGCGGTATATTCGGCCTGGTTGTTGGTGCAGTGGGGCATAAAATACCCTTCTTGCGCCACAATGGTGTGTTGCATATCGCAAATCACATATGCCGCCGCACCCGGGCCGGGGTTACCGCGCGAACCGCCATCAATGTTAATTCTCACTTGCATAAGTATAGTATAGCATTAAATACGGGGGTTGTTGGTATCCCCGTATCGCAACGCATAAAAAAGGCCCCGACGGGGGCCTTTTTTATTATAAATGGGTGAAACTTGCAGAGTTTTGGGCGTTTTCGATAGAACTGTTATAAGCAGCGACGGATTCCCAATAAAGGGTCCTTGGGCCTAAACGAGAAATAGGCCTTTTGGTACTTACGCACAGGAAAGAATAGAAGGTACAACAAGAAAATTCAATCGGATAAATCGTCGGTTTGTTGGTGCAGGTACGCGTGGAGTTTCTCCATGGTTTCTCTGCTTACCACGTGTTCCATGCGGCAGGCATCTTTTTCGGCCGTTTTGGGGTTGACCCCCAACACTTGCACGAGAAACCGGCTGAAAATAGCGTGGCGCTTTTTTACTTCTTCGGCGGCACGTTTACCTTTGGGGGTGAGTGTGATACCGCTGTAAGGCGCATGGACAACGTACCCTTCCCGCGCCAGTGATTTCATGGCTCCGGTCACGCTGGGTGTTTTGACACCGAGCAAATCCCGGATGTCGCTCACGCGAGCCATGCCTTCTTCATCAGCGCAGAAGGAAACGGCTTCCAAATAATCTTCCATATTAGCGGTCAGTTTCATACTTTTATCTTAACATATTTCAAAATTATTTTTGCGGTTTCGTTTCCAAATAGACACCCAAAATGCCGCTTTTGAGGTGAACGGTAACGGCGGAGCGGGTAGTTTGATTGCTCAGTGTGCGGGTAGTTCCCACGGCTAAATCGGTCGGCGATAGCGGATAGACAAATCCTTCCAAACTTACCCCGCGGCACGCAGTAAGTGGCAGTAAACTGGCGCGTGCGCCTTTGGCACAGGGCAAGCGTTGGGTATGCGTGAGCAAAAAGAAATCCCATCCGTTCCCGGCCAGCTGTAATTGCATTTTACGGGCAAAACGACGCAGCAAAAGCAAATTGCCTAAGGTAAAATCAAACCGTCCGCCGGTAACCCCGGCCAATGTGCAAGAGCGTACGCCTTTTTTTACCAGGAAAGAAAGCGCTTTTTCCAAATCGTTATTTTCTTGCGTGGGGATATGCACCAACCGTTGCGGCGGAATTTTTTTCACATCGGCCGCCGGTAAGGAATCCAAATCGCCGATTACCCAATCCGGCATAAGCCCCGCTTGTAACAACGCACTACATCCGCCGTCCGCCGCCAGGAGCACCTGCGCTTGACGGGCCAGTTGTTTTAGACGCGCGGAAGAAATCTTTTCTCCGTTACCGATAAGTAATGTGTGAGACATATTCGTGTGCTCCTTTGCGAAAACATAACAAAATAATCAAACTGACCGATACCCCGATATAGAAGGGGGCAATATGTTGCTGCCATATAGCGGGGGCAAGGTAGCGCCACAGCGTCATTACAAACGCACTTGAGAGCGAAGAAACAATAAACAGCTGTTCGCTGATGCGCCCCGGTTGGGCTTGTCCCAGTAAAATGGGTACCAATAAACAAGCGGAAAAATAAGACCCCAGTACCAACCAAATTTCTTTAAAACTGCCTCCTAATTGAAGAGCAATCAAAATAGATAATGCCCCGACCACAAAAATAGAAATACGGTTGGAGCGCACCACGTTGCGGAAGCGGTTGCGCAGTAAATCAAAGCTGAGCGTGTTGGAAGCGATGAACAGGAAGGAATCCAATGTGGATAAAATAATGGATAAAATGCCCGCTACAAAAAATCCGCGCAATCCCGGTGGTAGGAGTTGTATGCTGTAGAAAAAATAGGCCTGCCCGGGTGCGGCTTGCGGGAGTACCGCCCGTGCGTAAAGCGAGCCGGCCGTTGTGCACAAATCAAACAAGAACCATATCGCGGTGGAAATCAGTACGCCTTTTTTGACGGTATCCAAATTTTTGGCGGCAAAACAACGTTGATAAAAACTCGGGTCGATTAAAGCGGAAAGTGCCACAAACCCCCAAACGAGTGTATTGGCCCATGAATTTCCGCCCGTTACGGAAAAATGCGACGCGGGTAAATTGGCTTTTAAAAACCCGAGCCCGCCAAACGCGTGCAAGGAAAATAATGCCACCATTAAAACGGACAAACACATTACTGTAAATTGGATAACGTCGGAAAATACAATCGAACGGAACCCGCCCCACGCACAAAACACACCCACGGACAGCATCCCAAGGATCATCCCCGTTGTGACGGTAAGGCCGAAAACCATGTGTAAGAACATCCCCAAACTCAGTACGTATGCCACGGGCAACATGTAAAAGAATGTGAACCACGCGGCCACTTTTTCCGCTTTGGGACCAAAGAGCTGACGGGTTAAATCGGGTAAGGTAAGTGCCTGGAAAGCAACAACGCGTTTTGCCACAAAAAAGGCAAATAGCAAGTAAGCCGCGTACCAAAAAAGACCTTGCGTGACAAAATTATAGATGCCGTAATTAAATGTAATTTCATTGACGCCAAAAATGCCCCCGTACCACGTGGCCACAAGCGTTGCCACAAAAAGCGGTAAGGTAAGTTGGCGGCCCATGAGCAAATAATCCAGCGGTGTTCTGGGGGAAGTTTTATCTTTTGTTTTTAAACGTTTGGCCCCATAGAGCGCCGCGGCAGCCGTTAACGTCAGCACCGCAAAAAAGACGAGCCAATCCGCCCAATGAAAATAAGTTAATACGTTTAAATCGGCAACCATAGTATTATTATATAAAAAGCAAGCCAACCTAAAAAAAGCCCAAAACGGTTAGTTTTGGGCTTTTGTGAAACACGGAAATTTACCATTTCATAAAATACGGCGGGATGAGTAAAATAAACGATAGTAAATACATTAGCACCAGTAACGGTAAAATCCATTTGAGCCACCGCCCGAATCCGATACGCGCAAACCCGATAGCGGCAATGGTGACCGGGTCGGTCGGCATGGTAATGTTAAGCCAGCTGCCGCCCAATTGGAACGCAAGTACCATGGTTTGGCGCGTCATGCCGATCAGGTCCGCCAGCGGGGCCAAAATCGGCATGGTAAGCACGGCTTTTCCCGAGCCGGAAGGAATGAAAAAATCGATAACGGTTTGTAACATCATGGCCGCCCACGAAGCACAAATCGGGTGCAAGTGTTTGATAACACCGCTCATCCACTCCAGTAAGGTGTCCAAAATATGGCCGTTGTTGGCAATAATCACAATGGCTTGTGCAAAACACAGCAACATGGCAATTTCCGCCATGGAGCGCACGCCGTCAAAAAACGCATCACTGAATTTTTGCATGCTCATTTTACCTAAAATACCGCAGGCAAACCCGATGCCCAGGAACAAGGCGGCAATTTCGGTAATGAACCAACCTTTTTCACTCAGGTGAAAAATCGTCATCAGGTCTAGGCCGATTTTGCGATGAATGAGCCCGCAAATTTGCGGTTTTAACACGCCCAAAATCAACCACAACATGCCAATTCCAAACGCCAAGAGTACCCATTTTTGGCGGCGGGTAATGGCTTGTTCTTCTTTGGCCAGTTTTAATTCTTTGCGTTTTTCGATATCAAAATCGTAGGTTAAACTTTTGGTAGGGTCTTTGGTAATGCGGTGGGCGTACCAGCACATCCACGCAATTACAACCGTGGTACAAATTACCCAAATCAGGAAACGGTACCCTAACCCCGAATAAAGCTCTACTTGCGCAATTCCTTGTGCGATTCCCACGGTAAACGGGTTGGTGAAGGCCGCGGCAAACCCGACGCCCGCGCCCACAAACGGAATGGCTGTCCCGAGTGCGGAATCGTACCCCAACGAAAGCGCAAGGGGAATAAAGATGGGGATAAAAACAAGGGCTTCTTCGCACATGCCAAACGTGGCCCCGCACAAAGAAAACACAATAATCCCCAGGGGAATAAACAGAAATCGAAACTTCGGATTGCGTTTAAAGAATTGGCTGGCAGCATGAATACCGGCTGTAATGGCACCTGTTTTTTCCACTACGGAAAGGACACCACCGATAACAAGTAAAAATACTACTACTTCTGCCGTTTTAGAGAAACCTTGGATGGGGGCGGTCAGCACGTCAAATAATCCTTGCGGTGCACGTGCCACGCTGTGATAGGTACCGGGTACTACCATCATTCTTCCGTCGGTTTCCACGCGGTCATACGAGCCGCTGGGAACAATCCACGTCATTACTGCCACCACCGCAATAATGCTTAAAATGATGGCAAACGTATTGAGTTTGATTTTGCTTAATATCCTAGACATTTCCTTTTCTGTTTACCTCGTTGGTTTGTAAAATTTGCCGCATTTTTACCAACCGTTGCAGCAATTCTATATTCTACTAAATAATCCCAAAATAAGGTCTTTTATTTTCTTGATTTTCAGTTTGCACGTTTGCTCAGCGCACAATAACAAAGTGCGAAGGTGAATAGAAAATTTTTTGGATTAGTGGGCCGTGGTGGTTACAGCGATTTGCTGCGGGATGGTAAACCAGAAGGTGGACCCTTGACCCAGTCCGGCACTCTCTACACCGATTTCACCGTTGTGTGCCAAAATAATTTCTTGTGCAATAGACAACCCAAGCCCCCAGCCCTGTTTTTTAAGGCCGCGGATGTTGTCTGCCTGGTGGAATTTTTGGAAGATTTTTTCTTTTTCATCATGCACAATACCGGCCCCGTTATCGGTCACTTTCAACGTAAGGTTGCCGTTTTGTGCATAAAAATATATTTCAATTTTCCCTTTTTGAGGTGTAAATTTAATCGCATTGCTGATTAAATTGTTAATGACTTGGGAAAGGCGGAAACGGTCGGCCACCACCGTTATTTCTTTGGGATAATCGTGCTTGTAGAGGAAGATTCCGCGCTTTTGGGCGTTGACGAGTTGCAACGTAAACACATCATCTACCAACGAATTGAAACTAAACGGTTGGGCATCTACCTTGAGGCGGCCGGATTCAATCATGGAGATATCCATTAAATCGGCCATCAATTGGTTCATATTATCGGTTGCTTTTAGAATATTGTTAAGGGCTACTTGGTCCGGGTTGGTGGTCGCATGTGCCTGATTGGTTTGTGTATGGTGATCCATCATGAGTACGGAAGTAAACCCTTGAATGGAAGAAAGCGGTTGGCGTAAATCGTGCGCCACTACGGACATAAATTTAGAGCGAATTTCGTTCAATCGGTTGAGTTCCTGGTTGGAAAGTTGTAATTTTTCTACCATCCCTTCCAACATGTGTACTTTGCTGGAGAGACGGGATTGCAAATCGGCAATTTGTTGTTGATAGTTGTGTTCCGCTTTCATAATTTTGCGGTTTACTTTTTTAAGCACAAACCGCCGTGTAATCCAATAGGTTAACAACGCAATGGAAGCGATAATCAGTAAAGAATAGGAAAGTAGAAATTGGCTCAATGTCATAATCTGCTCACTTAGCGAACGGTTGTTCTAATATGCGCTCCAGTGCTTCCCGGCGGATGCTCCCTTCCCGTAACAAGCGGGGGGCATTGTCCTGCGTTAAATCTACTACACTGGAAGCAACCGGGCTTAAAGTACCGTCTCCTATAATAATAGCTGTTTTTTTACCAAAAATTCCAGCCAATGTTTTTTCTTCCGTCAAAACGGGCTGTCCGTGTACATTGGCACTGGTGGAAGCCAACGGCATAGTAAGAACATGCAAAATGTTTAACAACAGCGGGTGCGCGGGAATACGGATGCCCACTCCGGCGGCCCCGCAGGTAAGGGCGCGACCCTTTTCCGTAGGCGGAACAATCAGCGTGAGAGCCCCGGGCCAAAAAGCACGTGCCAACCGCTGTGCTGCCGCTGAGAAAATTCCTACTTCGAGGGCGCGTTCCAGGGTATCGGTTAAAATTTGCAGCGGCTGTGTTTGCGGACGTTGCTTTAGGCGGTAAATCTCAGCAATACCTTCCTGACAAAAAGCACCGGTACCGATGCCATATACCGTATCCGTTGGGAAGACGGCTACGGCCCCGTTGGCCAAGGCCCCGGCTACACCGTAGATGTCTTGCGCATTCATTTGTGCGGCTTTAAAAATCCGTGCTGTCATCGGTTGTCTCCGTGGATGAAGAAGAATCAAAACAATCTACAATGAGTACAAATTCCCCCTGTACTTTGTTCTTTTTGGATAGTTGGGTTGCCAATTCTGCGGCGCTTGCCTGCGCATATTCTTCGTACACTTTGCTCAGTTCGCGCGCGGCTACCACGGGGGTTTGTTCCCCCAGTGTTTTGGCAATTAGTTCCAGCATTTTTACCACGCGGTAGGGGGATTCGTAAATTACTATCGGATGTTTAAGTTGTGCGGCTGCCGTCAACAATTTGGCGGCTTTGCCCGCTTTGCGCGGTAAGAATCCCAAAAAAGTAAAAGAGCCGCCTGTCAGCCCCGCTCCGGCAAGTGCACAAGCCACTGCGCTGGGCCCCGGTAACGAGGTAATGGCAATCCCCGCTGCGCGGGCGGCCCGCACCAGTTTCCATCCCGGGTCCGAAATGCACGGGGTGCCGCAGTCGGATACCAGTGCACAATGCTTGCCGCTTTTAAGTGCTTCCAAACAACGCTCCACGGAACGTTCGTCATTTTCATTATAACGGTACGTGGGTTTGGAAATACCAAAATGTGTTAACAAAATTTGCGTGCGGCGGGTGTCTTCGCACAATACGGCATCCGCGCTTTTGAGTGTTTCCAAAGCGCGCAAAGTAATATCTTGTAAATTCCCAATAGGGGTGGGAACAATGTAGAGCATACAGTAAGTATATAAAATTAAAGTGGTTTGCGCGGATGCTGCACGAAACTACTTGCATTTACATCGCAAGAAATGTTTAATTGAAAGTAGCCATATAAGGAGTGAATATGAATATTGAAAATTATTTGTCCGATTTTATAGCCGCACAACATCAAAAAGATCCTGCCCAAAAAGTTTTTCATCAGGCCGTAGAAGAAGTGGTCAATACCTTAAAACCCGTTTTGGAACGTAAGGATGTTTATATAAAGGAAAAAATTTTGGAACGCATGGTGGAGCCCGAACGCATTATCATTTTCCGCGTGCCGTGGGCTGATGACAAGGGGGAAATTCACGTCAACCGCGGGTTTCGCGTACAATTCAACAGTGCCTTAGGGCCGTACAAGGGAGGCATTCGTTTTCACAGCTCCGTTACACAGGATTCCCTCAAATTTTTGGCGTTTGAACAAACGTTTAAAAACAGTTTAACCACGTTGCCGTTGGGCGGCGGAAAGGGCGGAAGCGATTTTGATACGCGCGGTAAATCGGATGGTGAGGTCATGCGGTTTTGTCACTCTTTTATCAATGAATTGTATCACCATATCGGTTATCATACCGATATTCCCGCCGGAGATTTAGGTTGCGGTCCGCGGGAAATCGGCTATATGTTCGGCCAATACAAAAAACTGACCAATGATTTTACCGGTGCCTTTACCGGCAAAAAGCCCAACTGGGGCGGAAGTTTGTTGCGTCCGGAAGCAACCGGTTACGGGGTGGCATATTTTGCCCAAAATATGCTTTCCACCCGCAACGACAGTTTGGAAGGAAAGACGGCTATTGTGTCCGGTACGGGCAACGTAGGGATTTATGCCATGGAAAAGTTGTCTCAATTGGGGGCAAAGGTGGTTGGGTTTATGGATTACGACGGTTCTATTTATGATCCGGACGGAATCAACGAAGAAAAAATTGCCTTCTTAAAACAATTGGTATTCAAACGTCGCGGCAGTTTGAAAGAATACAACAAAACATTCAAACATGCCAAATTCCGCTTGGGCCAAAAAACGTGGGATATCCCTTGTGATGTGGCTTGTCCTACGGCGTGCGAAAACGAATTGGATGAAAAAGATGCGGCGCTCTTACTTAAAAACGGGTGCAAATGTGTGTGCGAAGGTTCCAACATGCCTTGTACACCCAGTGCCATCTACGCTTTCCAACAAGCGGGCATTTTGTATTCCCCCGGCAAGGCCTCCAACGCCGGCGGTGTGGCGGTCAGCGGGCTTGAGATGACGCAAAACAGTATGCGTATCTATTGGACGCGCGAAGAAGTAGACCAATATTTAAAACGCATCATGAACAGCATTCATAACAGTTGCTTGTCGCACGCGGAAGAATACGGCCTCAAGGGGAACTATATGGCTGGGGCCAATATTGCCGGATTTATCAAAGTGGCCGATAGCATGCTGGACCAAGGGTTAGTATAAAACCTTTGGGTGTTTTGAAAAAGAATATATTGCTTTTGTGGATATAGAAAAGAAGAGCGCATTTTTCGCGCTCTTCTTTTTTAAGACAAACGGTTTTTGTGGGAATACATCCGGTCTACAATGACGGCAATAGCGCCGTCCCCTGTTACATTGCATGCCGTTCCGAAAGAATCCATCGCAATATACAGGGCAATCATCAGTGCCAGTTCTGCCTGGCTAAACCCTAACATGCTTTCCAAAATTCCCAACGCGGCCATAATCGCGCCGCCCGGCACGCCCGGTGCGGCTACCATTGTAACACCTAACATACAAATAAATCCGGCAAAGTGGGCAAGATCAATCGGGTGGCCGCCGATCAACACGATAGCCAAAGCACAGGCCACAATCTTCATTATGCTGCCCGACAAGTGTATCGTGGCACACAACGGTATGACGAACCCGGCCACTTCTTCCCGCACGCCCAGTTTTTGGGTTTGGCGCAGCGTAACCGGAATGGTGGCGGCTGAGGATTGAGTGCCCAAAGCCGTTACGTATGCTACCAACATGGTTTTAAGCATGGCAAAAGGATTTTTTTGGGCAACGAGTCCCGCCACCGCAAATTGTAGCACCAACATAACGGCCGTGATTGCAAAAATGAGTATGATAATTTTGGCAAATACGGTGAGTACGGCTATTACTTGCCCGCTAACAGTCATGTTTAAGAAAATCCCGAAAATATAATAAGGTAAAAGCGGGATAATAACTTTGACAATTACTTTATCGATAATGTCCCGCAGGTCCAACATCATTCCTTTTAAACGGGAACCTTGAATGGCCGTCATTCCTAATCCCAGCACGAAGGCCAGCACCAGGGCGCTCATCACGCTCATTACGGGAGGCATGGAAATTACAAAATACGGAGCAAGCTCAATGCCTTGTGTAAGCGAGCCAAAGGGAATGGATTTATTGAGTAAGAAAGGAAACGATGCATTTGAAACGGCAAAACTAAAAAACCCGGAGGCCAACGTAAACCCGTACGCCAGTACCACGGTGATAAAGAGTAACTTGCCGGCGCTGCGGCCCATCTCGGCAATACCGGAGGCCACAAGCCCCACGATCAGCAACGGAATAATAAAGCCCAAAAAATTACCAAATAAGCCATTAAAGGTAAGGACGGCACGCACGAACCAATTCGGGACGAACAGTCCGCAGACAATTCCTAAAATAATGGCAGAAATAACACCGGGCAAAAGCCCCCATTTTAATTTTAAATGTAATTTTCTTTTGCGAAATTTTAACATAGTTTTATTATATGAAAAATTGTACGTGTCGTGCAGAGCTGGACGTTAAAAAACCCCGCAAATGCGGGGTTTTTGTTAACGGGCTTTAATCTTTTTGAAAGAAGTTTCCGGCTCCAGTAGGTTGGTCGGCACTTCTTTTATTTTTTTAATTGTGGGGGAGTTGCCGGATCTTATCGTGCTTTTTATGAAGGGAAGGGTGGTTTTGTCCGCAAATCCGTGGAAGAAAAAGTATTCGTCGGTCTGTTCAAAGCCCGGCAACATTTCTGCAATTTCTTGGCGCATTTTTTCATCTGCGGGGTTAACACTTTTGGCATAAACGATTCCCAAAATTCCCAATTTTCCGTTAGGCAACACAACGGCTACAGCGCCGCCCGAATTGCCGTTTTCCACGCCGAATCCCTTGGTAGCCCACAAGGAAGGAAATTTCCCGCCGATGTACACAATTTGGGAGGCCTCTGTTTTGTAGGTAATGCTTCCTTCTTCCCATAACGGGACGAGAATAACATTTTCCAATAATTTTTCTCTTGAAGATTGGTAAGCGTATAGCGCGGGGAACGAGGAAGGGTTTCGTTGTTTCCATTGTGCGCTTAAGCGTCCATCTAAACGTTCATCTTGTTCCAAAATATCCGCAAACTCTTCGGGAGAAAGTTCTTCATTGGCCAGTGTATGAAATTCATAATCTTCATCTTCGGCGGAGAATGGAATGAGGGCCAAATCGAAGGGGAGAGTGAGTTTATTGTCTTTCCCGACAATCGGTTCAGGTAAAACTGCCTTGGAACATGGTACCAAAGCCGAAGCTTGCGCCAAATCCCCTTGGGCCACAATCACGCGGATTTTGCAGGAAGTTTGTTTCTTAAAGGGTTCCACACAATGGGCGGCGGTCAACAGCCAGTCACGGTCAATTTGTACCGCTTGACACGTCTCCACGTTGTTTATCTGAATTTGTTTTTGGAAATAGAAATTTTGCTCATCGTATATCTTCCGCCCTTTGGCATGTAGCCCCAGCGGTACGGTAAGCCAGATTAAAACCATTAATAGGGATAAGTGTTTTTTCATATCAATAAGTATATATAAAAAAAGGAGAAAAAACCACTTGCGGTTTGGAAAAATTGTTTTCAAACCGCTAAAATTTACTATAATTAAACATATGACGATTACAGTGCTTTTGCTTATTTTGTTTAGTTATTTACTCGGTTCTATACCGACAGGTTATTTAGTTGCAAAGCGTGCGATGGGGATTGATATTCGCACACAAGGTTCCGGAAATCCCGGTGCGGCTAATGTGTACCGCACGGTAGGCAAATGGGCCGGGATTTTAACATTTATTGTAGATGCTTTTAAGGGATTTATTCCGGTTTGTTTAGCACTTAAAGTTTGCCCCGGGCGTTACGGTGTGGCCATTGCTTGTGGGGTAATTGCCATTTTAGGCCACATGTGGACTATTTTCTTGAAATTCCGCGGGGGAAAAGGCGTGGCAACCTCCGCCGGGGTGTTTGCCGCGTTGCTCCCTATCCCCACTTTACTTGCGTTTGCGTCATTCGTCCTTTGTGTGTGGAAATGGGGCCGCATTTCTATCGGTTCTATCTGCGCGTGTGTCGTGTTGCCGCTAACGAGCTTTTTTATCGGGAATCATCCCATGTCCGTAAATATAATGGTAAGCGCCATCGGTTTGTTGGTTATCTACAAGCACATCCCCAATATCAAACGTCTGCTTGCCCAAAAAGAACTCAAATTTGAAGACGGTGCCAAAAAGAGAAAAGAAAATGAAGCCCACTAAAATTACTGTTTTCGGTGCCGGTATTTGGGGCAGTGTCATTGCCCAGCATTTGGCCAAGAAAGGCCACAATGTATCGTTGTGGGAGTATAACGAACAACTCCTCAACGTGCTTAAAACAATCGGACGCCATCCGAATATTCCCAATTTTAAACTGCATGACAACATCCGGTTAACCGGGGATGTGGCCGAGGCCGTGGAAGGAACAGAACTTATTATTTTTGTCATTTCTTCCAAAGCGATCCGTACTTTTTGCCGCGAAAAACTGCGCCCGCTGCTCAACGGGCGGGTGGTACCGGTAGTTAATGCCTCCAAAGGCATAGAAGATAAAACCTTCAAAACAATTTGCGAAATTATCGAAGAAGAAATCCCGCAACTCAAAGACAAAACAATGGCATTCTCAGGCCCGAGTTTTGCTTTGGAAGTAGCCCAAAATGTACCTACTAAAATTGTGTTAGCCGGCCCGGATAAAGAGCTGGTGGACCAAGTGGCCCAGATTATTCACGGGGATCCCATTTTAGTGGTAACGGCGCGCGATCGACGCGGTGTAGAATATGGCGGCGGCGTGAAGAACGTGCTGGCCATCGGCTGCGGCGTCATCGACGGTATTGGGGACGGGGCCAATGCAAAATCGGCCCTGATCACGCAAGCCATGCAAGAAATGAGCGACATTATTACCTGCCAAGGCGGCCAACTCAAGACGGTGTACGGTTTGGCCGGGTTTGGAGATGCAATTTTGACAGGGATGTCCGCCATTTCCCGCAACCGTCGTTTGGGTGAAAAGTTGGGGGCCGGTCTGAGTTTGGAAGAGGCCAAAAAAGAAGTGGGCACCATTGCCGAAGGGGTCAATTCCGTACAAAGTGTCTTTGATATTGCCCGCAAAAACCATTTAAATACTCCTATCATTGATGCCATTTGGCGTATTGTTTGCGAAGGCAAACAACCGTGCGAATTGTTGCACGCAATGGGGTTTATAAGCAGAGGAAATAAATAAGTATGAATAAAGATGATGTGATTCGCCACTTAACCCGCCGTGCGTTGGACCGTAAACAGGCCAAAATGGCGGTAGATACTGTATTTGAAATTATTAAACACGGCCTTAAACGGGACGGGAAAGTTGTGATTAGCAACTTTGGTTCTTTTCATTTGAAAACGGCACGCCCCGTTACGCGCCATAACCCCAAAACCGGGGAAAAGGTGCAAGTGCCCGCCAAGCAAAAAGTACGGTTTAAACCGTCTGAAAATATTTTGCGCGGCAAATAATAATTTTGTTGCAGTTACAACACCCCGCTTTGGGCGGGGTGTTTTTGTTGTAGGGCTGTTTTGGGGTGTGTTTAAAAAAAACCATATCGCGCGTGCGTACGGGGTTCAATTTTTCTATAATATAAGTATCCTTAATCTCGGAGTGTTTTACTATGGCAAAAAATAAGTATTCCCACACCGTTTTGCTTCCCAAGACGGATTTCCCGATGCGTGCGGGATTGGCGCAAAAAGAACCGAAAATTTTAGAATTTTGGCAGTCCATTCGCCTTTATGATGCTATCCTTAAAAAGAATGAACAGGGCAAACATTTTACGTTGCACGACGGACCGCCTTACGCCAACGGAAAAATTCATATCGGTCACGCACTCGATAAAACCATTAAGGATATTATTTTAAAATCCCGCGCCATGATGGGATATTACACTCCTTATGTTCCCGGTTGGGATTGCCACGGGTTGCCCATTGAACAAGCCCTGCTCAAGGAACTTAAACAAGATAAAAAACATATTACGGATGTGCCGGCTTTCCGCAAAAAAGCGCGTGCGTTTGCAGCCAAATTTATTGACTTGCAACGCCAAGGTTTTAAACGCTTAGGTGTGCAGGGCGATTGGGATAATCCGTATCTGACCATGGCCCCGCGTTACGAGGGGATTACCATCGGTGTCTTTTTAGATTTAATTGAAAAAGGATACGTCTACAAAGGGCAAAAAACCATTACGTGGTGCCCGCATTGCGAAACGGCATTGGCCGACGCGGAAACGGAATACAAAGATGCTTCTTCGCCCTCCATTTATTTGCGTTTCAAATTGGTAAATCCTACCGAGAATGTTTTTGGTAAATTGGATTTTTCAAAGCCGGTGAGTTTAGCCGTATGGACCACCACCCCGTGGACCATTCCGGCCAACCAAGCGGCTGCCGTTTCCAATACGGAAGAGTACGCGGTTTTGCAAGATAACCAAACGGCCGAGTACTATGTAGTAGCGGAAAAATTGGCGGAAGAATTTATAAAAAATACGGGCCGTGCTTGCACGCAAGTAAGCAAAGTGGCCGGTTCCAAATTGGTAGGGCTTACGTATTATCACCCGATTTCCAAAAAAGAAAATCCCGTCATCTGGACGGATTTTGTAACTATGGATGCCGGGGTGGGCGTGGTGCATATTGCGCCCGGACACGGGGAAGAAGATTTCCAAGCCGGTAAACAATGGAAATTGGAAACGTTTTGCCCGGTGGACGAAAAAGGATGCTATACCCAAGACGCCGGTGTGTTCCCGGGGATGCATGTATTTGAGGCCAACCCGCTCATGGTCAAAAAACTGGATGAGTTGGGGGCTTTGATTAAAGAACAAGAAATTACCCACAGCTATCCGCACTGCTGGCGCTGCCATAACCCCATTATTTTCCGTGCAACTGAACAGTGGTTTATGTCGATTGACAAAGATAACCTGCGCGAAAAACTTATGAAGAATTTGGACAACGTTACCTTTTATCCGCAAGGCGGACGGGAACGGATGCGCTCCATGATTGGGTTGCGCCCGGATTGGTGTCTTTCCCGTCAGCGTTTCTGGGGCAGCCCGGTAACGGTGCTCTACTGTAAGGAATGTGGGGAACCCCAAGTAGATCACGAATTGTTTGCGTTTATTAAAGAACGCGCCATGAAAGAAGGTTCCGATTTTTGGTTTATTGACCCGGTAGAAAAATTACATCCGGCCGGATACACCTGTAAATGCGGTTGCAAGGAATTTCGGAAAGAAACCGATATTTTGGATGTGTGGCTTGATTCGGGCGTGTCCTGGGCTGCCGTCGTAAAAGACCGGGGGCTTTCTTTCCCGGCGGATGTCTATTCCGAAGGCTCCGACCAGCACCGCGGTTGGTTCCAAAGTTCTTATATCCCTTCGTACACGCTGGAAGGAACAGCTCCGTTTAAAACGATTCTCACGCACGGTATGGTGCTTGACGGCGAAGGGAAACCGATGCACAAATCCGCCGGTAACGCGGTGGATCCGGAAGATGTGATCAATAAATACGGTGCTGATATTTTGCGGTTGTGGGTATCGCTCTCGGATTATCAAGGGGATGTGCGCATTTCCGAAGAAATCTTGCAAGGGCCCATTGATACGTATCGCAAAATCCGCAACACAGTGCGTTATGCGTTGGGAAATTTGTCCGATTACGACCCGGCCCAACACCAAGTCCCCGCCAAAGAATTGACGGAAATGGACCAATATATGCTGGGGCGGCTCAATAGTTTAATTGAAGAAGTCCACGCCGGATACAACGAATTTAATTTCCGCCGTGTCATGCGTGCCGTTACCGATTTCTGTATTTTGGACTTGTCCTCTTTCTTGTTGGACGCTTCCAAAGACCGCCTTTATACGTTGGGGGCCAATGCCCCGCAACGGCGCAGTGCGCAAACCGTCTTGGCGGAAACGGTACTGGCGTTGCTGCAATTAGTGGCACCGGTGCTTTCTTTTACCGCCGAAGAGGCCTGGCAACAATTGCGTAAAACCGCCCTGGGGCGTGAGTTGCCGCAAAGTATTTTCTTATCGGATATGGTGCGCAATTCCTCCTTTGTGCCGAGTGTGAAATTGGACGAAAAGTGGAACGAAGTGCGCCGCGTGCGCGAACTCGTGCAGAAAGTATTGGAAGAAGAACGCCAAAAAGGAACGATCGGTTCGTCCTTAGAAGCGGAAGTTGTTTTTTCCACGAATGACGAAGCAACCCGCTCTTTCCTGGAAGAAACCAAAGAATTGTGGCCGGAGATTGCCATTGTTTCTGCCGTTACCCTGCAAGCAGGAAACGAAAAATTAACAGTACAGGTGCGCCGGGCCACGGGGCAGAAATGTGCCCGTTGCTGGCAATGGAAACCGGAAGTGGATGAAACGCATGAGTTGTGCCACCGTTGCCAAAGCGTGCTGGAAAAAGAAGGGCTTACCATAGAGGCCTAAATGACGGAAAAAATAAAACAGTGGTTTAAAAACAACGCGTATGCTATCTATGCGGTAGCCGGTATTTTATTTTTGGACAGGGCTACCAAGGTGGGGGCGTTGTTGTGTTTGCAAGATCGTCCGTTGGAATTGTTCCCGTTTTTCCATCTGCGCTATGTGGAAAATACCGGTATGGCCTTTGGAATGTTGCAGAATGGTAACACATTGCTTATCGGCGTTATGTTGGTAATTATCGGCTACATTGTTTATAGCTGGAAAGAACTGGTTGCTTATGGTGCTCTTGTCAAATGGGGCAGTGTTTTTATTTTGGCGGGCGCAATCGGCAATCTTTATGATAGAATAACGTTAGGTTTTGTGGTGGATTTTTTGGATTTTAGGGTGTGGCCCGTCTTTAACGTGGCGGACTCGTTTATTACGATAGGGGCTTGTTTATTTGTCATTGCGTTCTTATGGAACAAACCCAAGGAGACGAAATGAAAAAAATAATTTTGGTGTGCATGCTTGCTTGTTTGATGGTGGCTTGCGGAGGGGAAGAGAAAAAATTATTCCAGCAAGCACAGTTGAAGGCCTCGGAGGGGAATTACGTACAAGCAATTGATATTTATTCCCGCTTGCTAAAGAAAAATCCACAGCACAGCGCGGCGTTAACCAACCGCGGTATTTTGTGGGAACGAATCCCGGTCAAAGATGCGGCGGAAAAACGAAGAAACCGTGAATATGCCGAGCAAGATTATTTAAAAGCCATTGAAATCAACCCGAACCAACCCGAAACGTATAACAATTTAGGTGCCTTGTATTTGGACACGCGTCAATATTCGGACGCGGTCTATTATTTTACGCAGGCCCTGGCGTATCGCCCCGATTATTTTACGGCACGGATGAACCGTGCCATAGCGTATTCGAATTTGGGGCAGTTTGGCTCCTCATTGAATGATTTTTCCGAAGCGATTGCTTTGCATCCCATGGACCCGCTGGTATACTTGAACCGGGGATTGGCCTATTTTAATATGTCGCGTTATGAATCGGCCGCCAGTGATTTTTCCCGCGTGATTGCCCTTAACCCGGAAGATGCCCGCGCCTATGTGGAACGTGCCCGTGCTTTTGTCCGGTTGGGCTATCCTTCCGACGCGTTTGTTGATTTGCAAGAAGCCGTTACGCTCAAACCCACGTACGCAATTGCTTACTATTACATGGGCGATTTACTTTTCCGCAAAGGAGATAAAGAACAAGCTTTCGGACACTTAATCCGGGCCAAGGAACTTGCCAGCCAGTATGTGCCTACGTATGATTTGATGGGCGATATGTTGGCCTTGGAAGATCCGGTGGCCGCTGCCTCCAACTATATGGTTGCCGCTAAGCTGGACCCGGATCACGCCTCACAGTACCGGCGCAAAATGGAATTACTGCGCACGGAAGAGGGCCGTGAACAAATCATGTCGCAACGTTTCTTTGCGCGTTAAATTATGGGTGCTTGGTTTCGCACATTTTTTAAACCGGTTGCACCGCAAGCGTTGCGGTTACCCTCTCGCGCCTATACGTATCGTTTCTATCTTTGTGCTACTCTGACGCTTTTGGTAATTCTTTCCGTTATGTTGGACCACTCCTTGTTGGGCATCTTTATTTTGGCCTTGTTGGCGATGGTGTTTTGCGCCGATGTATTTGTGGAGTGTAGTTTAAAAGATTTTGCCAACCGCCGGGCCAGTTTTGCCGGGCTGTGTGCCTTGGGATGTTGGGCCGGGTTTCTTTATTCCGCTTACAATACTTTTACAACCCGTCCGTTGCCGGCCCCCACACAAGAATTGTACATTTATGTTTTATTTGTGTTGACACTTTGCTTGTGGGCACAGCGCAGTTTGGTGCGTTTGTCGGAAAAAGCGCATATCTTCATTAAAAAAATAGAAGATTTTTTACCCAAATCTGCCCGGTTGGTAGTGCAGGGAAACCAAACAAAAAAAGTATTTTCGGGCGAACTCAAAAAAGAAGACAGAATTGTTGTTAAACGCGGGGAACGGATTCCGGCCGACGGAGTCATTGAACAAGGCGAAAGTTTTATCGGCGAAGAGTTAGTTACCGGGAACATTTATCCGGCTTTCAAAAAAGAGGGCAGTTTTGTTTTTGCCGGCACGCTCAATAAGTCCGCTACCCTTACCGTGCGGATTACGCAACCGTTAGCGACTTCGGTTATTATGGGTGTAATGGAAGCGATTAAAGCGGGGGAAAAACGTCGTGAAAAAATTAAAAGCCCGCTTGATTCCAACGCTTGGTGGTTGTTAATCGGGATGCTATTGGCCGCCGCTGCCGCCGCAATTTATGTCAGCCACCGGGAGCCATTGGGGTCCTTTTTGCAACCGGCCGGAATTATTTTGTGGACGTTAGGTGTGATGTGCCCGGCGGGACTTGCGTTCTGCACCGTGTTCCCCGTTTTCTTTTTGCGCTGGAACGGACATCGCAAGCAAGTGCGCATCCGCAACATTGATGCTTTGGTACGGATTGTGGATTCGGAAGTGTTTTTCTTCGACAAAACCGGTGTGGTGATGCCCGGGGATAAGGGAGAAGTGCTCCGGCCCGGAGTGGAGGAGGCAGTTCGTTTTCTGCAGGCACAGGGGAAAGAAGTGGTGCTCGTTTCCGGGGACGCAAGACAAGCGGTACAGAAAATTGCGGACCAACTCGGAATTGAAAAATTTAACTTTGATGTACTGCCCAATACCAAGGCGGAAATTGTTTCCAATCTGCGCGCCCTGGACAAAAAAATAACAATGGTAAGCGGGAACGTCAATGACGTAATTGCGTTGTTGCGTGCCGACGGCGGAATTGTATTTTCTTGCGAAAAGAACGTCTACAACAGTTGGGTGGACGTGCTCGCTCGGCGGCAGGACTTGTATCCACTGATGTATTTATTTAAAATAAAGAAAGGATTGCGTAAAATTACGCTTGAAAATTTTATTTTGACAATTGTACTGCACGGTGTATTGGCCGGATATTTGTTGTATCATCTGCCCCCGAATGCGGACTGGCAGTGGCCGGTAGGCGGCAGTTTGGCAATTGTGTTGGTGCTGTTTTTAAATTCAATAAGGATAATGCGTATCAAATGACACAGAAAAAAGATATAGATTTTGGGTATACTACCGCCCATGCCCGCAAAAATGCGGATACCGTTTTGCCGGAAATTCAATGCTGGCCGAACCAATACAAACGGGATTATGATATTAAAATCGAACTCCCGGAATTTACGTCCGTCTGCCCGAAAACGGGGTTGCCGGATTTTGGGGTGATTACTATTGAATATGTGCCCGACGCGTTGTGCTTGGAGCTAAAATCGCTCAAATACTACTTGCTCGAATACCGCGATATGGGTATTTTTATGGAAAATATCGCCAATAAAATTTTGGATGATATCGTGAAAGCGTGTCATCCCAAAAAAGCAACCGTTACGGGAATGTTTACGCCGCGCGGCGGGTTACGTTCGGTAATAGTGGCCCGTTACGAGAAATAACTATGAACAGAGATATCAAAATAGGGTGGCTTTTTTCGCTCTTGGCAGCGTTGGTGCTGGGGGCATGGCTGGGGAAAATGTACGAGCGCAAACAGGGGATGACTCCTTGTCCGGCGGTGGCTGTGCGCAGCGGGCAACAAGTTGTTTTACCGGATTTGCGCGAAGGGGAGTTGCCGCAAGGGATGGAAGAATTAAACCAAACGCAAATGCGCAGTGCGGAAGAAGTACCGTCCCAATTGGTGCCGATAAATTTACCGAACGTAAAATCGGTTGAGAAACCGTCTTTGCCGGAGGAAGAAGCAAATGCTTGGATGCCATCTCGTCCGGTGGCCCCGGTAGTGTTGCAACAAGGCCGTCAAACGGTGGTGCCGCTGCCCAGCCGGCCGGCTGATTCGGTTGACGGCGAAGAGACCAATATTACGATGATTGAAGCTCCGGTTAAATTCAAAGCGATTAAAACGTTGGAAGAGTACAAAGCATTCAAGCGTACGGCCAAAGGGAAATACCCCGACGTGGATTTTTCCAGAAATATGGTGCTGGTGCTCGAGTCGGACAGTAACTTGCCGGATAATATGTTTGAAATTGTAGACGTACAAGAGCAAGGGGACCAATTGTTGCTCACCTACCGCGTAAGCATTATTGGCCTGCACGAAAAAACCAATACGCACAGTGTTAAATGGGTAAAGAAAAGTAATAAAAAAGTAGTTTTGAAACAAGTGTTATAACAATGTTTTTATCAAAAAACCCCGCCGGTAAAACGGCGGGGTTTCTTTTTTGCGTAAGGAATTAAAACGGAGATTGTAAAATTTGTTTTGCCAGGGCTGCGGGGTTCCAATCTTGCGGACGTTCCAAATGCAAACGTTGGGCCTGGGTGTAACGGTTAAACCACGTACGTTGGCGTTTGGCATATTGGCGTGTTTTAAGAACAATCTCCGCCAAGGCCTGTGCGCGGCTGAGTTGCCCTTGTAAAAACGCAATAACTTGCGGATAGCCCAAACTTTTTAAGGCGGGAGTATTGGGCGCAAATCCTGCCGATAAAAGCGCTTGAGTTTCCGCGCACATGGGGTCAAAAATTTGTTGGGTACGTCTTTCGATGCGTGCGTTTAACAGTTCTTTTTCCCAATCCAAAATAACCCAATGGGATTTTTCGGGGTCGGGCAGTTGGAAAAAATGGCCGCTTTTAAGTGTGCTGGCCGGGCGGCCACTAAGCCAACAAAGCTCCAAAGCTCGCATGGTGCGTTGTACGTTGCCCACCGGGATTTTTTGTGCGGAAACCGGGTCTGCCGCGGTCAATGCTTCGTGTAATCCCTCTTTGCCTTTTTCCGCGACCAATTTTTCAAGTCGTGCGCGCGTTTGGGCGGTGCCGGGCGGTAACTCATCCATTCCCACAAAATACGCGTGCAGATACATGCCGGTTCCGCCGGCAAAAATAAGCGGGGTGGTAGGGTGACTTTTTGCAATTTCGCGCACGCGGGCACAAAAATTCCCGGCATTAAAGGAATCGGTCACTTCCAAAAAATCTACCAGGTAATACGGTATGCCTTCCACGGTGTAGACGGTGTTTTGGTATACTCCTTGCGGTTTGGCGGTACCGGCTGTGAGATGTTTGTACACTTGGCGCGAATCGGCCGAAATGATAATGCCGCCCGTTTGGCGTGCCAATTCCAGAGCGAGTTCCGTTTTGCCCGAGGCCGTTGGGCCGCAAAGGATAATGGGTTTCATACCTGTATTATAGCAATTTGAATATTCAGGCCGTTATAGGTTTCGCTATTTTTACTTACATTTCTCCTTCTTACAAAACCGTTCCGGGTGCCAAAAGGCCTAGAGGGGCCTAGGTCCAAATAACAATTTCAAATAGGCACAAAGGCCCTGTTGTTGCTTACACCTCTTTTGTTACACTTTTAGGGTAATCCAATAATTAAAGGAGAAGTTATACGTATGAAAAAAATGATGGTAGTACTGGTTGCTTTATTGTTTACGTTGCCCCTTTTGGCACAAGAAAGCAATACAGCCCAAGAGAAGGTAAATAGGAAAGTCGCCCGATACCTAAAAGAAAATAGAGTAAAGGATCTTGCTACATACCTGCAATCATTGAAAACATGCCCCACAAAGGCGGTAAAGGTGGAAAATATTCCCAGTTTTTGTGTTGTCAACGCGTTTAGAAGAAACGGCCAAATTGCCGACAAAGATTTGAACGCTCGAATTGATCCTATTCATCTGCAAATTCAAGCGGGTGCTGGGAAGGAAGCGTATGCTGTAGTGGATAGAGTGTCCATTTTCAAAGCATTGGAATATGGGTTGAGAGAAAAATATAAAGCCCTCTATCACACATCCTCGGTTGCGTTTAATAAGAACAATTATGTTGCGTTTTATAAAAATTATAAAAATACTTGGCTTAAAGATGATGTAAAGCAACTAATCAAACGGTATTGGACATGGTCTCAATTGCATACTTATGATGCCTTGGGAGCAGCAACCATGAATTTAATGATATTTGCCAGGGAAGCAAAGATTCCCGTAAAAGAATTCATGGTAATCCCTGAGGAGGATATGATTTGTGATTCATTTATAAATGGAGCATGGAAAGTAGCTATCAAAGAAAATGCAAGAGACCTATTCCGTACTTTAAAATATCATACGATGATGTATTATTTTTCTGAAAAAACAGATATGTATGAAGGATCTCTCAATGTTATAATGCCCGACTATGAGCGTCGTTACTTCATGTTACCACTCATATTAATTGCGGGTCCGGACGGAACTATCCCAATGGATGTGAAACGAGGTGTTACGAGCGTGGTGCATCAATGTGAAGAACAAGTTCAATCCTATCAGGAGTGTTCAGGTTATAACGAGGAAGAGATTGCCTACGCAAAGAGAGTATGTAAGAGATTGAAAGAAAGTGCCATTGAACACAAAGTGTATATTAAAAACGCAGAAGAATTGCGCGCTGAGGCAAAAACAAAGGCACAGAAAAAATTTCAGAAAGAGGCAGAAACTCCGATAACCAGCAGACATATACATTTTTAACGGAGATTAATAGTAAGGAGAAAATATGAATGTACAAAAATCAATAATTGCACTCTTGGCATTGCTGTTTACGTTGCCCCTTTTGGCACAAGAAAGCAATACAGCCCAAGAAAAGGTAAATGGGATAGTTGCCCGATACCTGCAAGAAAATAAAGTCAATGAGCTTGCTACATACCTGCAATCATTGAAAACATGCCCCACGAAGGCGGTAAAAGTGGAAAATATTCCCAATTTTTGTGTCGTCAAAGCGTTTAGAAGAAACGGCCAAATTGCCGACAAAGATTTGAACGATCAAATCGGTCCTATTCATCTGCAAATTCAAGCGGGTGCTGGGAAGGAAGCGTATGCTGTAGTGGATAGAGTGTCCATTTTCAAAGCATTGGAATATGGATTGAGAGAAAAATATAAAGCCCTCTATCACACATCCTCGGTTGCGTTCAATAAGGAAAATTATGTTGCGTTTTATAATAAATATAAAGATACATGGCTTAAAAATGATGTAAAGCAACTAATCAAAAGCTACTGGGTGTGGCCTCAAAATCGAAATTTTGATGATTTGGGAGCAGCAACCATAAATTTAATGATATTTGCCAAGGAAGCAAAACTTCCCGTAAAAGAATTCATGGTAATCCCCAGAAGAGTTTCTAGGACCTTTATGGAAGGAGCATGGGACAGGGCTATCAAAGAAAATGAAAGAGAACTATTCCATACTTTAAAATATCATACGATGATGTATTATCTTTCCGAAAACGCAAAGATTGATGAAGGATCCGCCTATATTATAATGCCCGAATATGCATTACGTGGCGGGATGTTGTCATTCTTATTAATTGCGGGTCCGGGCGGGACTATCCCAATGGAAGTGAAACGAGGTGTTACGAACTTGGTGCATCAATGTGAAGAGCAAGTTCGAAAATATCAGAAGTGTCCAGGTTATCACAAGGAAGAGATTGCCGACGCAAAGAAAGTATGTGAGAAACTCAAAGCACAGGCCATTGAACACAAAGTGTATATTAAAAACGCAGAAGAATTGCGCACTGAGGCAAAAGCAAAGGCACAGAAAAAACTTCAGAAAGAGGCAGAAACTCCTATAATCAGCCGATATATACATTTCTAATGGAGATTAATAATAAGGAGAAAATATGAATGTACAAAAATCAATAATTGCACTCTTGGTTTTATTGTTTACCGTTCCCTTGTATGCCAGCGGTGTACAAAACCAAGTAAATCAAAAATCAGTAAACAAACAAGTGGCAACTTATCTTTCACAAGGGAAAATAGAAGCCCTGGCCACTTACCTCGGTTCCTTTAAAAAATGTCCGTCGGATGAATCTGTTGTTGTGCTGAGCAGACTTCCTTCTGTGTGCGTCGAAGAAAAATTCAGCAGAAACGGACAAGAGAAAACAACCGGCTATCCGATAGTTGTAACGGACAAAAATAGAAGTGAGTCGGAATATACTGTAAGAACTATGAATGTGGTACGTCTTGATAAAGCTATTGAGTATGGCCTAACTCAAAGGTATCAAGAACGGTTCAGAAGTAAACCGGGCGTTTTTAATAAGAAGAATTATGTTGATTTTTATAATACCTATAAAAACACCTGGCTTGAAAGAGACGTCTTGCATGTAGAAAAAGATATTTGGGCTTATGAAAAATTGAAAAGTAGGCACAACTACTATACTGGCTACGACGAAGATCTTGCGATTGTTATGTACAACTTGACGGATTTAGCCCTAGGGCTGAAGATGCGTATTGTGAATGTAGCTCCTGTGGAATGGTTATATGACAATTGGACCCCTGAAGAATTGAAGTATGTCAAGAACTATGCCGCTACCAAAGGAAAAGACGGAGTAAAAGTTTATGGGACCTTAAAGAGGACCATAAGAAATTATTACTTTGCGCGGGAAAGGATCCTTGTTTATGGAGATGATGAAGGAACGCTTGGACGTCAAGCCCGAGCTTTGGTGCGTATGCTATCGGCCTGGAAGTATGTAATAAATAAGTCCGATAAGTCCGTTCCGCAGAATATGAAACAAGATATTACCAACTCTATCCGTAGATGCTTTGAAATTGCGAAAGACAAGGAAAAGATAGAAAAGATAAAGAAGTACAATGGTTATGGTTTACCTATCGATATCTGTGTCGAATTACGCGGTCTTGCTTTTCAGGATAAAGTATATATTAAAAATGCGGAAGAATTGCGCGAAGAGGCAAAAAACAAAGCAAGTACAATAGTCAGCCAACACATACATTTCTAATGGCGTCAATTGTCTAACAAACTGATTAAAAGCCCCGCGTGTGCGGGGCTTTTTAATTGCGAGAGATTTTTCTTTTTATTTTTCAAACTTACTTTCGTCTTTTTGAATCTTGTTGCAAATACGGTGGCATTTGCAGGTGTGTGTGCACACTTCGGGCAGTTTGAGCAAAATGCGCGTATCGCAATCATTGAAATCGTCGGCCATTTCGCTAATCAGTTTGGCGTGTTTGTCGGCCAACTTTGTAAATTCAATACCAATGGTATAAACGTTCTCGCGTTGTTTTACCCAAGCCAAACGGGCTTGCACTTCCATTTTTTCCGTTCCGGGTAGTTGCAAACTGATAGAAAATTTATCGGCCAGCGGTGCGCCCAAAAAGCTGATCATACGCATCCCCGAGACGGATAAATCGGCCAAGATAGCCACCAAAGAAGTTTCTTTTCCGTCTTCCGTTTTATAACGCAAATTAACGGGTTCAATCAAGTTACTGATAACCGGCATGCGCGGATGCCGTCTTCTGTCATTGTTTTTATTTGCCATGAGTTTCCCTCGCATATAATAAGGTTCCGGCTGCTTTTTCAATTGTTGTTTTTACCACACTTCCCACCGGGTAACTTTCTTTGAAATCTACCCAGTAATTGCTGGATGAACGCCCTTTGTGGGGCGTTTCCATCAATACTTCTTGTACCGTCCCTATTTGGGCTTGGTAGGATGCGTCCGCCAAACCTCTTACTTTATTTAACAAAATAGCAAGCCGTTTTTCCAGTATATTTTGCGAAAGTAATTTCATTTGTGCGGCCGGCGTTCCCTGGCGGGGGGAGTATTTAAAGCAATAAGCGGTCATAAAGCCGGCCCGGTCCACCAAGGAAAGTGTCTGTTCGAAATCTTGTTCCGTTTCGGTGGGGAAGCCGACGATAATGTCGGTAGATACGCTAAACCCGCACGCTTTTAAAGCGTCGATTTTTTCCAAAAACAGTTCACGCGTGTAGCCGCGTTTCATGGCTTTTAGTACTTCGCTGGAGCCGCTTTGGACCGGGATGTGCGCGTGGCGCGCAATTTTGGGATTGTGTTTAACGGCATTTAAAAAATCGGGCGTAAAATAAATCGGATGCGGGCTGGTAAAACGCACGCGTTCCACCCCGGGAATGTCGCTCACGCGGTTTAATAAATCGGCAAACGTGACGTTTCCGTCCCGGTAGGCATTGACCGTTTGCCCTAGCAACGTAATTTCTTTGGCACCGCGGGCAGCTTTGGCGGATACATCGGCCAAAATGGTTTGCGCCGGCAAGCACTTTACCGGCCCGCGCACGCTGGGCACAATGCAGTAGGTGCATGCAAAATCACAACCGCGCATAATGGTGGCATAGGCAGATAATCCGCTGGATGCGGGGGCAGGAGTACCGGGCGCGTTAAACAGTCCGCTTTGGTCCAAACGTTGCGAGAATTGCTCAATGTCTTTGGCACCGCAGAGAATATTTAAAAAGGGGTATCTTTTTTTAAGACGTTCTCCCAGGCGTTGGGCCGCACAACCGGTAAAAATAATAATGCGACTAGGGTTTTGGCGTTTCCATTTCATGAGCCGCCCTAAAAACGAAAGGGCGCGGTGTTCGGCGTGGTCGCGCACGGTACACGTGTTAATAAGCACGGCATCGGCGTCTTCCAACGTATCGGTACGTACGGCACCGCGCGCCGACAGATGCAGAAACATTTCGTCGGAGTCGGCAAAGTTCATTTGGCAGCCGTAGGTTTCAATAAATACTTTCATATACATAAAAAGAGCGGTCCGGGGGACCGCTCTTATAGAATTTAGAACAAGTTGGTAATTTTCTCAATGCTTTCCAGGATGGGCTGCGTCAAATGTAATTTAATGGCGCGGCGTCCTTTGTCTTGCAAGGCATTGAAATCACCCAAGGCCTGTGCATTGCACAGTTGGCCAAACGTATAACGCTGGCCGGGGATTTTGATATCATCTTTGGCATCGGCCGACAGTACAATAAATACACCGTTATTGCCGTCCCCTTTGTGCAATTGCCCGGTAGAGTGTAAGTAACGCGGCCCATAGCCAAACAAAACGGCGCGTTTGGTTTTGGACATTATTTTATTGCGCAGGGCCGCCATCGCTTTATCCACTTCCGGCGAGGCATACACATAGGGCAACACGGCAATGTAGTCGTTGCTTTCCAAAAGGGAATACAAATCTTGTGCCAATGTTTCCAATTTTACGTCTTCGGCGATATCTTTGGAGACCAAAATCGGGGCGGTTACTTCCGCCGGGACATCTCCTTTTTCCAACTTGGCCAAAATATCTTTTGTCATGGTTTTAGCCAGTTGTACATTGGGTTGATCAAACGGGTCAATGGCCAAAATAGCACCGGCAGCGGCGGTGGCAATTTCCCATAACAGGAACAACGCGCCCAATTCATAAATGTCGGTCATTTCGATAGTGAGTACGGGATAACCGCGTTCGGCTAAATCCGTGGCGCGGGCAGCCACCCGTTTGTTGTCCTCCCCGGGAACGGAGAGATGTACAAAGAAACGGTCGTCGCGAAAATCAAAATTGGGAAGTAACGTTTCCCCGGCTACGGGCACAATTCCCTTGCCTTCTTTGCCGGTGGATTCCGCCACCAGTTGTTCGGCCCACAACCCGAAAGTAGCAATCTCCGCAGGGGTTAACAAGGTCAGTTTGTCGCGGTTTTGATTAACGGCACACGCACCCATGAACGCACCCAGTTGCAAGGCGGCATTGTCTTTTAAGGCAGATTCGGGACCAAAGGTTTTGGCTTCTTTTTTGGCGATTTCCAGGAGTTTTTTAACGTCCACACCCATGATAGCGGCCGGCACGATGCCGAAGAAAGACAGCGCGGAAAAACGTCCGCCGATATCAGCCGGGTTTAAGAAAATTTTGCGAAATTTCTTGGAAGTGGCCAATTTTTCAAGCCCGGTTCCGGGGTCCGTAATGGCCGCAAAATTTTTGCCCGGTTCTTTGACGCCGGACTTTACCACTTCGTCGTAAAAATACGCAAATTGAGAGGAGGGTTCCACGGTGCCGCCGGATTTGGAGGCAAAAATGAACAAGGTTTCCGCGGGGTTGATGCGGGCGCGGGCCGCGCTGATCCAATCGGGGTTGGTGGTATCGAGTACAATGAGTTCTGGGTAACCGTTTTGTTTCCCGAATACGGTGCGGAATACCTCCGGTGCAAGCGAGGAGCCGCCCATTCCCATAATGACACAATGTTTAAAATTTTCTTTTACATCGTTGGCAAAAGATACCACGTCTTCGATGCGTTCCAACGTCCAATCGTATACTTTTTGCCAGCCCAAAAATTTGACGATAAACTCCATGTGCTCTTTATCTTGTTTCCACAAAGACGGGTCTTTTGCCCAAAATTTTGTGTTAAACTCCAATCCTTCGAGTTTGATGGCACCTTCGCGGATGATACCGTCTGCCATGGGGTTTGTTTGCGTATTCATAAGTTCCTTCCTTCCTCAATTATTTCTATTTAAAATTTTTATCTTCAATTGCTATAATTTTGTTTAATCGCACTTCATGACGGGTTCCCGTCAAGAAAGAAGCGTTTAAAAATTGTTGTACCAGTTCTTGTGCAACGGCCGGCCCGATGATGCGTGCCCCCAAACAAAGCACGTTGAGCGCGTCGTGTTCAACGGCTTGGCGGGCGCTGTAAGCATCGTGGCAAACGCAGGCACGGACGCCTTTTACTTTGTTGGCGCATACACACATCCCTACGCCCGAGCCGCACGTTAAAATACCGCGCTGTACCTTGCCGGAAGACACCAAACGGGCAACTTTATCGGCATAGTCGGGGTAATCGGCTCGTCTGCAAGAACTAACGCCACAGTCCACTACTTCGTGGCCCATTTCTTTAATGGTTTGCACAATTATTTCTTTGAGTGCAAATCCGGCATGATCAAATCCAATCGCGACGTTCATATTAGTAGGCCTTATCTACCAGCTCGCACATACAGTGCCCCATAAAAATATGACACTCTTGAATATGCGGGGTGTTGTTACTTTTTACAATGAGCGGCAAATCGCACATTTCTTTAATGGTGCCGCCGTCTTTTCCTAAAAATCCGACCGTGTAGCATCCTTTGCGTTTGGCAAGGCCCAACGCCAGGTACACGTTTTTGCTGTTACCGGAAGTGGAGATGCCGATAACCACGTCTCCTTCTTTGGCAAATCCGTCAATCTGACGGGAAAAAATGACATCATACGAATAATCATTGCCGACGGCCGTAGTGGTAGAGGAATTGGTATTGAGCGCAAGCGCCGGCAAGGAAGGCCGTTCTTTTTTGAACCGCCCGACAAATTCCGCGGCGATGTGTTGCGCATCGGAAGCGCTGCCGCCGTTTCCCATCAAAATCACTTTGTTCCCTTTTTGAAAAGCTTGTACGATTTTGTCCGCCAGCGTTTCAATCTGGGAAGATAAATTTTCTTTTACATACGTTACGGCTGCAATCAATTCATCGGCTTGTTGTGCTACAAACATAGGATCCTCTTATATTTTTTCCAGGGTGTCATTTTCTACCCATCCCTTGAGGGATTCGGTATTGACAACCACTTCGTACCAGGAATCTTTTTTATCCAGTACGGTAAGTAAATGGCCTTGTGTTACACTGGCATTGACCGGGAAATTCGTACCCGGGCCGCTGCGGATTTGCGCCACCGGAACGGCTACTACCGCCAGCGAACGGTTTTCCAGGGTATAACGGGCGTAAAGCCAACAGGCGCTTAGTGCAAATAGAATACCCAGCACCAGGGCTGTGGTGCGCCCTTTACGGCGCAACAACCATAGCCATACGGCCAAACAGGTCAACCAAAATAACCCGCAGGTCAATCCTTTCAATTCCTGAAACGATAAATAAAAGAACGCATTGTATACCGAAACCGGCACCCCGGACGGAACGAGCGATTCTCCGCAGGTAGCCAATGCATATGCTAAATTATGGCGGATGTCCTTATCCCGCGGAAGTAACCGGTACGCCCGGTAATAATTGGCCACGGCCAAACCGGTACTGCCCATTTTAAAATAGGCGTTACCTATATTGTAGTAAAGAAAGGGGTTCTTTGGGTAGTCCTTTGCTTCTTGCTCATATAACGTCAGGGCTTGGGCAAAGCGGCCTTGGCGGTACAACTCCTCCGCTTGCTGCGAAGGGGTTTGGCAAGGCGAAACGGTAAAAAAGAAAAACAGGCAGGAGGCCGTAAGGATATATTTTTTCATCGGGGTTTTTCCTCCAACAATTTAAGCACGGTGTATGCTTTGGCCGCTTGTTGTTTGACGGACGTACCGGCCGCAGCGGGGGCAAAACGCAACGCTTCGAGTTGTTGCCACAGCGTGGCAAAAGAACGGAGTGTATCGTTGGGATAACCGCGTTGTTGCAGGGAAGATACCACTTCTTTAAGCGGTGTACTGCCGGTATGAATATTTAATTTGTGGGCCAAGTACAGCGAGAGTGCTTCGGAAATTTGTTCGTAGGAAGTAGCTTTTTGCAAACTGCGTTTGGCTTCCCCGTATGCGCGGGTGGAGGCGGAACGGTTGCGCCCCAGTAAGCAGAAAAGGAGTGTCAACCCGACCAGCCCCAACGCGGCCCAATTGATATATTCAAAGCGCGATAAACGTGCCAGGAAATTTTCTTGCGGGGCGGGGGTTGTTTTTAAGTAAGTAATATCGGAGCCCAATGTTTGCAAGCCATTGTTAGAAGGCAGAGAAGTGCTGAAATCTACGCTGCGGTTGGCGGCAGAGGAAGGGTTCACTTGCAACGAAATCGGTTGGGTTTGTAACGTTTTGTATTGCCCGAGGGTAGGGTCAAAATAGGTCCATTCAATCGGCGGGATGGTATAAACGCCGGGGGAAGAAGGGACTAACACGGTTTTGAATGTTTTATAGTTACGTTTGCCGGTGCCGGAAGCAGGGGCAACCGGGTAACTTTTGAACCCGGGCAGTTCCGGAAAATTCAAATCTTTGACGGTTTTTAAATTGCCCGAATGGGTGACCGTTACGGATAAATTCACACTTTCTCCGGCTTCAACCTCTTTGGGGTCCGCGGCGGCCGAAAGTGTGTATCCGGCCCCTACGGCTCCGTAAAAAGAAGCGGGGCGCCCTTCGGTAGGAAGGGGACGGATTTGTACATATATCGGTGCCGACTCAAAAACACGCGGCGTGGCGGAAACGGGCGTGATACCGAACAACCGGTCAAACCAGTTAAAGGGAGAAGCGGTAAACTCGATAGATGCCGAGGAAATAGTGCCTTTTCCGGGGGCGGCTCCTACCAACTGGTAGCGCATTTCCCGGTAATAGAAAACGCGGTCTCCGATAGTTTGGTGCCCCTCGCTGGATCCTGCATCTTCCATGAACAAATTGGATACTTCCGGTGCGTGATAAGGGGCGTTATCAAACGCTTGGGCATAATAAAACCGTACGGCCAATGTAAAGGATTGTCCGACGTAAGGGCGCGAGTTGCTCACAGCCGATACCAAGAAAAACGGTTCGCTTTGGCCGCGTTTATACGCTTGTTGTGTCAGCTCGCGCGAAGTGGAAAGGGTCAACGCTTCTCTGGGGGTTAAGTTCCCGGTGCCGTTAATATGCTCCATCCCGAAAGGCGGAGAAAGCGGATCATCTGCTGGCGGTATATCGGTGGCAGTGTTGGTTGCGGTGGCAGAATCGGTAGCCACGGTAGTGCCGACGACAGCGGGTGTGGGAGAAGAATTGGAGGTAGCGTCGCGGTAAATGCGTATGTTAATAGGGTCCGTTTGGTAGGTCTGGCCGTTGTAATCAATCCGAATCGGCCCGATGGTGGCATTTCCTACTAAACGCGGAACGAGTATATAACGAAACTCGTACGATGTCTTGCCGTTGATAGAATAACTATTGGATACTCTGGAATAGACATTGAAAGCGGGTAAACTGGGTAACTGCGGACGAATATTTGTGCCCCCTTGTACATGCAAGGACAGCGTCATTTCATCATCCAGTGAAATTTCTGTTTTATCTACTTGGGCCGTTATTTGGATCTGTGCCCAAACAAGCGGTGTGCACAACATCCATACAAACCCTAACCACGCTTTTCTCATTACCAATCTTTCTCCACGTTAAAATTGTTCCCGCTGCCGCGGCCTTGCTGCGAAGGCGCTTTTTTCTCGTTGTTGCGGGCCATTTGCAAAATGCGCTCCGCATCTTCTTGGTTCATTTGTTGCGGTTGCGGTTGTTGCTTGGCTTCTTGCTGTTGGTCTTGAGGGGACTGCCCACCGTTGTCGGATTGGTCTTTGTTATCCTGGTTGGGAGAATTTTTATCCTCGTTTTTGTCATTTTGTTTGTTTTGGTTATTTTTGCTGGGCGGATTGGATAACACCAATTGTAAATTGTGAATGGCTTCTTTGTCGTTGGGATTTTTTAAAATGGCTTGTTTGTAGGATTCGATGGCTTTTTCTTTGTTGTTGGCGCGGTAATACGTATTGCCCAAATTAAACAACGCATCTTGTTGCAAACGGCTGCCGTCCTGCGCCGATTGGGTAAAAGCTTTTTCGGCAGCGGAATAATCTTTTAGAAAATAAGACGAAGCTCCCGCCCCAAAGGAGGCCTGCGTGTTTTGCGGTTGTTTCTTTAAAATTTGATTATAAACGTCCAACGCTTGCCCGTATTTTTGCGACTTATACAGTTTGCCGCCTTCGCGTAAATCCGCCCGCACCCCACCCAGCAAGGGCAGCGCACAAAAACAGCAAAGTAGCGTGAGGTAATGCTTCATATATTCATTGTACCTTTTTTGAAGATTCTTTTTTCTGTCCGCGCGGCCAAAACAAATAGACGGCCAAACAAAGGATTGCCAGCCCCAACGGGAAGGCATAACGGTTTTTGTAAATTTTGTGAGCGGCCGTTTTGGCTGTGGAACGGTCTACCCCTTTTAAAGCGTTTTCTACTTCGTTGGCTACGCGGGCCGGGGAAGAATAGGCAATGTAGGTGCCTTCGGTGGCTTTTGCCAATTCCACGAGGGTTTTTTCATCCAATTTGGAAACGACGGTTTTTCCCTCTTTGTCTTTCTTGTATTCAAGCACTTTGCCGCTTGCATCCACCTTGTCGGGCAGAATAGCTCCCTCTGTTGTGCCGATGCCGATGGCAATCACACGGATATTATTTTGCTGGGCGACTTGTCGGGCGGCCTGTAATTCTTCCGGGGAATGGTCTTCCCCGTCGGTCAGCAGAATAAGGGCTTTTTTGCCGGGATATTTGGACAACATACGGGCGGCCAACGTAACCGGCGCGGCTAAAGCAGTTCCCGGAACAGGTAACATATTCGGTTGTAAACGGGCAATAAACGATTCCAACGCTTCCGTATCGGTGGTAATCGGGCATTGGATAAACGCTTGCGAAGTAAATGCGATAATGCCGATGCGGTCGTCTTTGAGTTGGTTGACTAACATTTGGAGCATTTGCTTGGCGTTGTCCAATCGGTCGGGGGAGAGGTCTTGCGCCCGCATGGAAGCCGATACGTCCACCGCAATTACCGTCTGTGCAAATTGGCCTTCGGTCTGTACGATTTCCGTTCCCCATTGGGGCCCGGCCAACGCCATAAACAGGAAGAAAACCGCTGCTATAAAAAATACGCTGCGCCAAACGGAAGGTGCCCGCAGCGAGGCGGTCAATTTTTGGTATGCTCCCGCGCCAAACAACGCGTGTACATACCGGTTTTTAAGTCGTTTGCCTAACCACAAAACAAGCAAAAGCCCCAGTAATACCGGTACAAAATAGACGAAATAAAAAGGTTTCGCAAATAAATTCATTTAAGGTACCTTTATAAAAACAAGTTTTTCCAAAAAGAAAGCAACCAATATGCCGCCCAATGCCCACAGCAAAAGCGGGAAATAAACGTCCGTTTTATTGACGGAAGAAGACGGCGTGAAAACGGTTGTTTCCAATTCGTTGATTTTTTCGTAAATTTGCTCGAGTTCCCGTTCGTTTTTTGCGCGGTAGAATTTGCCGCCCGTCAAATTGGCAATTTCCATCAGAAGTCCTTCGTTAATTTCATCTTCCTCACTGGAGAAAGCCGTTTCGCCCGGCGCACTGGCGGTGCCAATGGTGTAGACACGGATGTTGTAACTTTGGGCTGCTTTGGCTGCTAAAACCGGCGTGACGGCCCCGGCGTTGGAATCTCCGTCCGTGAGTAAAATGATTACTTTGCTTTTGGCTTTGCTGTCTTTGAGGTGGTTGACCGCTACGCCCAGTCCGTCACCAATGGCGGTCCAATGCGGGTCCACCATACCTAAAAACATGGTAGAGATATATTCTTGCAGGGCTTCGTGGTCCAGGGTAAGCGGAACTTGCAACATGGCCTGATTGGCAAATACCACTAAGCCGATCCGGTCGCTGGGGCGCTTGGTCACAAAGCGTTTGGCGGTTTCTTGGGCAGCAATAAACCGGTTGGGCAAGAAATCTTGTTTTTGCATGGAGGCCGACACGTCCATCAGTAGCATAATGTCCACGCCTTCGGTAGGGGGGAGAACGGTGCGTTCTACTCGCATGGGCCGTGCCAATGCTACAATGAGCAAACATAAACTGAGCAAGTAAATAAATTGCGGTAACCAATCGGTAAACAACACGCGCAACGAAGTTTGTTCCGGTTGTAAATGTGCTAACGGAAAATGAATGCGGCGGTTGAAATTCCCCTTATATAAAGAGGCCGCTACCGCAATGGCAAAAGGAAGGACCAACAAAAGCAAAGCATACGGTCGGGCGAATTCTACGTGAGTGGCCAGGAAACGGGTAAACACCATGGCAAAAAAACTAAAAATCGTCAGCCCGCTCAAAATGGCCAACAGCCATAGTTGCAAACGCTGATTTTTTGTGTAAAACGAACGGCTGATGACGGCCGCAAAAAGCAAAATGAGGAAGATAAAAAATAAAGCGGTCATTTTTTCTCCTCCTGGGTGGTGGGCGGTTGCGGAGTTGTTTTACGGATGAGCGTTTGCAAATAGGTAATATCCCGGTTGCGTTGCGCTTCCGAAGGAACAACCTTGGCAAATTTTACCAAATCTCCGGCGGTTAAAAATTCTTTCAGTTCCGGCAGTACGGGGTTTAAACCGTTTATTTTTTTAGCATGGCGCAACAGTTCGGTGGAAGTGTCGGCCGAAGCATCCATAGAGAAGCGGCGCCACAGGTATTCGCGCAGAATGTCAAAAAGCGAAATGTAGAAAATTTTGTATTGTTGTTTTTCCCATAGGCCGCTATTAACGAGAGCGTCAATTTTGGACAGTGCAATCACGTGGCAAGGGCGGTTGTCCACTTCTTTGCCGAAACGTTGCCAGGCCGGGCCTTGGTCTTCCGTTTTTTTGCGTCCCCAGAATAATAAATAAAGGATGATTCCCAATATAAGCGCTACGAGTAACCATTTGAGCCAACTTACCGGAACTTTCGGGTTGCGGATTTCGCGCAAGTTAGGGTCTTTAAATAACCGGACGGGTTTAACGGTAATCGGGAATTCCAACGTGTGGGAAGACGGTGCCGTTGTGGCCGATTGTACGTCCAGCGTGACGGTAAAAGTGGAGAGTTGCAGCGCAAAAGGCATTACGGTAAAACGGAAAGCGGTGGTGCCGGGGGAAGTTTGTTCTTGTTGCTTATCGGTGATTTCAAAATCTTGTGTGGCCGGTTGGCTGCTCAACGTAACGGTAGTGCCGGGCGTGTGGGTAACAATCAGCGCTGCCTCAAAAGGTTGTGCGAATGAGGCCGTTTCGGGCACGTGGGACTCTGCCACCTGCACCGTTTGCGCACGGCCGGGTACGAGACAAAGGATACAGGCAAAAAGAAAAATCAATTTTTTCATATTATTTCCGTATTTTTTTAGCCCGCTGTTTGAAAAACGCAATGACAGGATCGGCTGTGGAGCCGGCCGTATCAATTAAAATCGGTTCTACTTTGTAGGGCTGAAATAATTTTTTCAAATCGTCGCTTTGGTGTTGACGGTAATTTTGCAATGCCTGGTTGAGTTCACCCGAGGCCAAACTGAGTGTATCTTCTTCGCCTGTTTCCGGGTCCGTTACTTGCAAACAGACAGGCAACCGCGGCAAGGAAAGTTCCCGTTTGTCCTGCAGAATAACCGGGATTAAATCAAATTTTTTGGCGGCCAATTTAAACGGTTTTTCGAAGGAAGAGACCGGGGAAATAAAGTCCGACATTAAAATCAAAATCCCGGAGTGTTTCATCACTTTTAAAAGTGTTTCCAAACACAAGCCGATATCGGTTTTACGGTGTTTGGGTTCAAAAGCCACCAGTTCGCGGATAAGGCGTAAAATATGTTTTTGGCCTTTGCGCGGCGGCAGGAAAAGTTCCACTTGGTCCGAGAATAACAAAAGCCCGACTTTATCGTTGTTATGCAGCGCCGAGAATGCAAACAACGCGGCTAACTCCGCGGCGGCTTCCAATTTAAGTTTATCGGCCGAACCGAAATGTTGCGAACCGGATACATCACACGCGATAAACAGCGTCAGTTCGCGCTCTTCGTTAAATTTTTTAATGTAGGGGACCCCGGTGCGGGCAGTGACGTTCCAGTCGATATTGCGCACGTCATCGCCGGGGGAGTATTCCCGCACTTCGGAAAATTCAATCCCCTGGCCTTTAAACGTGCTTAAATATTCTCCGGCAAACGTCTCCGATACCAATTTATTGGTTTGGATTTCAATCTGCCGGACTTTTTTTAATATTTCCGCTGTGTCCACGCGGTCCTCCGGCACTACGGTACATCAACCGTATCGAAAATCTGTTTGACAATCTGGTCCGAGGTGACGTTTTCGGCCTCGGCTTCATACGACAAAAGCACGCGGTGGCGTAGCACATCCAAACCGATGGCTTTGATGTCTTCGGGGGTAACGTAACCGCGACCGTTTAAGAAGGCATAGGCCTTGGCGGCTTGCGTCAGGAAAATGGTGGCACGCGGGCTGGCCCCGTACGCAATATAGGAAGACAATTTTTCCAACCCTACGTCTTTGGGATTGCGGGTGGCAAACACTAAGCTGACGATATAATTTTTGATTTTATCGTCCACATAAATACCGTCGCACACTTGGCGGGCTTTGAGGATCATTTCCGGGGTAACTTGGGAATTTAGTTCAATTTTTTGGTGGCTTGCCATTCGTTCCAAAATCTGTTTTTCTTCGTCTTTGGTCGGGTAGGTGACAAGCACTTTAAGCATAAAGCGGTCCACTTGCGCTTCGGGCAAGGGGTAGGTACCTTCTTGTTCCACCGGGTTTTGGGTGGCCAGTACCATAAAAGGAGCGGGAAGGGGGTAGGTTTTCTCGCCGATGGTTACTTGGCGTTCCTGCATGGCTTCCAAGAGGGCGCTTTGCACTTTGGCGGGGGAACGGTTGATTTCATCGGCCAGCACAAAGTTGGCAAAAATCGGCCCGCGTTTGGGATAGAACAAGCCGTCTTTGGGGTTGAAAATCAGCGTACCGGTAATATCGGCCGGTAACAAATCCGGGGTAAATTGGATGCGTTGGAAAACGCCGTGAATGGCTTGGGCCAACGTTTTAACCGCCAACGTTTTGGCCAAACCCGGTACACCCTCAATAAGTACGTGCCCGTCGGCCAGTAAGGCCACTAACATTTTTTCCAGCAGGGCTTCTTGCCCTACGATTACTTTACTGATTTCCCGTTTTAAATCTTGCAGAAATAAACTTTCTTGTTGTGCTTGTTTGTTGATGGTAGAAATATCCATACAGCAACCCCCTAGTGGTATTTTCTTACATTATAAAAAAAATAAACAAGTTTGTGAAGGTAAAAAAGGATTATTTTTTGAATCGTTTGAGTTGCTTTTTTCTTTTGTAATGGCGTATTAATTTAACGGCGCAATAGATGCAACAGCCATACGCAAATAAAAGGGGCGGAAGGAAGATTAGAATCCCCACACGTGGCAGGGTGGACACAAACAGCGTCAACAAAACGGCGGCTGTTGTTACGAAAATGAGGTTCAAAATATATTTATCTGCTTGCTCGGCAGAAAGCGGTACGGGCATGCTTTGATGCGAATGGGTACCCGTGCGCAAGTGGGTTTGAATTTGTTCTTCCACAAAATTCCGGTAATCTGTCACAAGGTTGCCGGTGCTTTCCCCTGCGCTTAACGGACGAGAAGGAGGTTGGTTGGACGAGGCATTGCTCAGTTCTTCGTAAAGATCACGGTTACTACCGGCGTTGTTTTTTAATAGGGCGGCGTAACGTTGCACATCCTGTATGTCGGAGGGATTGTCTTGAAATAAGCGTTCCTGGCCGCTTCCTTTGTAAGGGGTGGAACTATATGGAACTGTAAACTTATACGAAAAAGAAGCAAAACGGTTGGCGTAATCCAATAACGGAAAAATCCCTTCTATATCGCAAAAGTGAATAAATGTGTAAATAGCTGTTTTGTGCCCAAAGGATAATGTTAACGACGTCACCCGGGGGGTCCATGTTTTATCGAAATGTCGTTTCTTGTCAATGTGAATCGTTAACTGCAGGGACGTTTGTTCGTAAGCAAGAAAAACGGGTTCCTCCTTCAGCAATAAAACGCCCGTGGGTTGAAAATCAAGCTCGGTGATATCGTCTCTTTTAGCGAGGGGAACATCCCGAAAAAATAAGAAAAAATAGTACTGCGTGCCAATAACAAATAACGCGTACAACGTGGCTGCAACCAACACGAGCGTCAGTAAAAAATCTTGATCGGCGATGGTTGCTTTCATTGTTCCCAACCACAGCTTAAAAGGGGTGGCCCAACTGCCTGTGTACCAACGGCAAATTACCCAAGCAAGCGGAACGCCCGCCACGATCAGCCAACGAAACAATTCCCGGCCGGAGGGTAATTGGATGTTTCCTAGATTAAATCCGTCTGTGGAAAGATTGATCTTGTATTTCATTTATCTTCGTTGCAGTTGTTTCAATTTATTTTTGGTCCGGGAGTAACGCCATAAATTGCGCACACCGTCTAACGCCAACAATACTATCAATCCGGTAAACAGCCAAATGATGAAGCGGTTTTCGGGTGTTTTAGCTGTGGGAAGGAGGAGAAAGATAAAACAACACAATAAAATGCTTATCCAAACCAATCCTACACAAATACTAAAGATTCGTCTTGGCGGGAAGGGTAAATGAATGCCGTATCTTTGATGGTTTTGAATTTGTTCCCGTACAAATTGTTGGTAATCCAATAAACTGTTGCGAGAACTGTGTTTTTGAAAAGTATACGAAAATCCGCCAAAGCGGGAGGTAAGTTCCAAAAGCGGGAAAATTTCTTCAAACCCGCAACGATGTTCCACCGAATAAGTAACGCCTTCATAAGTAAATTCCAGCGTGAGTTGAATTACTTTATTCACGTGACCGTTTTTGCCTTGGCGGACGCGGTCAATGTGAATCACCATTTCCAGCGACGTTTGGTCGTAAGGTAAAACGATGGGAAGTTTCCCTTCTAAGATAACGTCGGCCGGTTGAAAATCTAAGGCCCGTATATTTTGATTATCGCCGCTGCCGAAGATCTTTGCAAGTGAAAACGGAGGATTGATTTTAAATTTCATACGCTTCATTGTACACAATAAAAAGCGTTTTGTGTGAAGAAACGGAGCGCTCGATTTTCCCGAATTATTGAAAGGATTTTTCTTATTAAAAAGTTCCCGGGTTGTTAATTGGGGCGCTTGTTTCGGGGGACGGCTTCTTCCATTTTGTCGGATAAAGTACGTTCAAACATTTTTGCCTCTTCGGAAGGAAATTCCGAAGAAAATATTGCGTTCGGAGCGTCCGAAACGAGCCCCGCAGGTTTGCAATCATACGTAAAGGCGTATGCAAAATCATGAAAGCGGCTCGCAAACGCTAAAATAGCATCAAGGTCTTTTGTTTCTGTGCCGGGGGAAAAAGGAGATTTCAAAAGGTACTTTGGGGCATAGGCACGATAATCCACGGCGTGGTCTATTTCAAAAATGGATAATCCGTCGACCGCATCATGAAAGCGCAGTGTAATCAAGGTAATTCGCGGTATACAGGTAGCATTTGGCCCGAAGGAAATATGCGTGATGCGCAGTATCAGTTTTAAGCGTAGTGCTTGGTAATCAAATCGTTCGGTTCCGTCTTCATAGTGCACTACCATGTGCGAAGGCATAAAATCGATAGCTTTTGCAATGCGCGTTTTGCTTAGATGTGCCCAACGCCGATATTTAAAATAGCAATAAAGCGGACGGAGACAAATAAAGAGGAAAAGACACAGGAAGAATTTGACTAAAAAAGAGGAACAGGCATCTCGCGGCACCCAGGCGAAGGGACCCCCTATCATTATAAAGCAAAATATCAAAAACAAAAGAAAGGGTAGGCCGATAGCGGATAGAAGATGTAAATTTTGTGTACCGGGGTGTTTGATTTTAAGGCGCATGAGGAATCCTGTTTGCGTGTTTAAATTCCTTTCATTTTAAAAAATTTATTTTCAAAAATAAAGTCCTCTTGTCAAACGGGTAAAAAAAGTTATAATAGAGGTATCTTCTCTTTACAAGGAGTGTCTTGTGACAGACAAATTGGAAGTTTTTTCCCCGGTGGGTGGGACGATTGTTTCGCTATCCCAAGTGCCGGATCCCGTTTTCAGTGAAAAAATGCTCGGCGACGGTGTGGCCGTAGACCCCAGCGAAAATACAATAGTAGCTCCCTTTGACGGTAAAGTAGTAAATCTCAACAAAAACTTACACGCAATTACACTTTCTAACGGTACATTGGATGTATTGCTTCACATCGGTCTTGAAACCGTACAATTAAAAGGAAAAGGATTTAAAGCGTTGGTGGCAGAAGGGGCCACCGTGACCAAAGGCCAAGCGCTTATTGAATTTGATAAAAAATTTGTGGCGCAAAACGCCCCCAGCACGTTAGTGATATGTGTTCTAACGGCGCCGGCGGATACGCCCGTTACGGCTTGTTGCGGGGTTGTGCGCGCCGGTGATAAATTATTTACCGCGCAGGGGGCTGCGTTGGGTACATCTGCCGCGCAAACCGGCGGAAAAAGTTTCCAATCTGCGCCTATTACGATTGTTAACCCCAACGGTTTGCATGCCCGCCCGGCCGGAGTGTTGGCACAAAATGCCAAAAAATTTCCGTTCCCCGTTACCTTGCACAAAGGCACCCAATCGGCCGACGCTAAAAGCGTGGTGGGTATCATGGGATTGGCGCTTAATTTGAACGATACCTTATACATCTGTGCGCATACGGATAATGAAAAAGAAGCCCAAACTGTGTTGCGCACATTAACCGAACTTATCCAAAGCGGTCTGGGGGAAAAGGGCGCGTACGTGGTCCCTCAAAAAACCGCCGCTCCGAAAGCGGCCGTGGTAATCAAAAAAGCGCCGTTATCGGTGGCCGTTAGAGGATTAACGGCTTGCAGCGGTTTGGCGGAAGGAAAAACATTTTTATTGCAACACAAAGAAATTTCTTTTACCGAAAATGCCGCGAACCCGTCCGACGAGCAAATGGTATTTGACGACTGTTTGTTGGTGCTGACGGACCAGTTGGAAAAAGAGAGGGAGTCCGCCCCCAATAAAAGTGCCAAAACAATTGCGCAAGCCCATTTGGAAATGTTGCAAGATCCGTTCTTGGCCGACGAAACAAAGCGTTTTATTGCACAAGGTAAAACCGCTTCTTACAGTTTTAACGAGGCCGTACGCAAAAGCATCGACCTGTTGCGGGCTACGGGCAGTACGTTCTTGGAAGAACGTATTGCCGATTTTAAGGACCTGCGCCGGCGGATGATTTTGTTGTTAAACGGGCAGGCCGATACATCTTACCAATTCCCGCCAAACACGGTGGTATTGGCCGAAGAATTGTTACCTTCCGACATTTCCCATTTCAATGAAAATGTAATCGGGGTAGCCCTCACGGCCGGTTCTCCCACGGCTCACGCCTCTATTTTATTGCGCAACAAAAATATTCCCACGCTGGTGGGTACGCATGTTTCTTTTGATGAAATAAAAGACGGTACCGTTGCCTTTATAGATGCCCAGGAAGGGAACTTGTTTTTGGCCCCGGACCGTGCCACGCAAAAACAACTGCACGAACGGTGCGAACGTGTCCACGCACAACAAAAAGAAGATTGGGAAAAACGCTTCTCTCCGGCCGTTACAAAGGACGGTACGACGGTAGAAGTGGGGGGAAACATTAATAGCGAAGAAGATGCCAAAGCGGCTTTCCAAGGCGGGGCCGATTCGCTGGGGTTGGTGCGTACGGAATTTTTATTCTTGCAGGAAGTGGAGCCCCCTTCCGAGAAAAAACAAGCCAAGGAATACCAGGCCATTGTGTCTGCGCTGGAAGGGAAACCGGTTACGTTGCGCACGCTTGATATCGGCGGGGATAAGCCCGTGCGGTATTTGCCGATTGCGCCGGAAGATAACCCCATGATTGGGATGCGCGGGGTGCGTATTTATGATGATAATTTAGAAGTGTTCCGCACGCAAGCGCGCGCTATGTTGCAGGTGCAACCGGCTAAAGCCCTGCGCATTATGCTCCCAATGGTAGGTTTTGTGAAGGAGATGAAACATTTCCGCCAAATTATTGAAGAAGAAAAACAAAAACTGGGCGTAAAAGAGAAAGTCCAAATTGGGATGATGATTGAAATTCCGGCGGCGGCACTCATGGCGGAACAATTTGCCAAAGAGGCCGATTTCTTCTCCGTAGGTACCAACGATTTGACGCAATACACCTTGGCCATTGACCGCGGGCACAAAGTGCTCAGCACACAGGCGGACGGACTTTCGCCGGCGGTGTTGCATCTGATCGGTCAAACTTGTGCGGGCGCCCAAAAATACAACCGCCCCGTAGCGGTTTGTGGGGCCATGGCCGGTGATTTACAAGCCGTGCCGTTGCTTATCGGGTTGGGTGTGCGGGAATTGGCCGTCGGTGCGGGCGCGGTGGCGCAAGTAAAAGCGTTGGTGCGCAGTTTGAAGTTAGCCGATTGTACCGCAGCCGCACAAAAAGCGTTGACGTTAACGGATGCGGCGGCCGTGCGTGAATTTGTACGTAAAACATTTAATATCTAGGAGAAAGTATGACGTCTCTAAAAACATTTTTTGCCCTGGTAGGGCGCGGACTTGTAAAACTGGGTAAAGCCCTCATGTTACCCATTGCGGTACTTCCGGTAGCGGGACTACTCTTGCGTTTGGGACAGCCGGATTTACTTGATATCGCGTTTATTACAGCAGCCGGAAATGCGGTGTTTGCCAATTTGCCGGTTATTTTTGCGATTGGTGTGGCCATCGGATTTGCCGAAGAAAATCACGGTGCGGCTGCGTTGGCCGCTTACGTGGGGTATGTGATTTTAACCTCTGCGCTCAAAGTGCTTAATGCGGATTTGGATATGGGCGTGCTGGGCGGCATCATTGCCGGTGTGACGGCGGGGCTACTGTACAACCGTTATAAAAATATCCGTCTTCCTTCGTACTTGGCGTTTTTTGGCGGGCGTCGTTTTGTGCCGATTGTTACAGGCGGTGCGTGTTTATTAATTGCGTTGGTGGCCTCGGTGGTTTGGCCGTATATTTCAAGCGTGATTGCGCTACTGGGCAATTGGACGATTCATTCGGGTAATATCGGCTTATTTTTCTATGGGTTAGCCAATCGGTTGCTCATTCCGTTAGGGTTGCACCATATTTTGAATAACTTGGTTTGGTTCCAATTTGGCGATTTTGCCACCGTGCAAGACGGCGTAAATATAATAGTACACGGCGATTTGACCCGCTTTTTTGCACAAGATCCGTCGGCCGGTGCATTTATGGCAGGGTTTTTCCCGGTGATGATGTTTGGGTTGCCCGCCGCGTGTTTGGCTATGATCCGCACCGCGCATCCCAGTCACAAAAAAGCAGCTATCGGGTTGTTACTGTCGGTAGCATTTACGTCTTTCCTGACGGGGATTACCGAACCGATTGAATTTTCTTTTATGTTCTTGGCCTTCCCGCTGTATGTGTTGCACGCCGTACTTACGGGGTTGTCTTTGGTAGTGATGAATATTTTGGGAGTGAAACTCGGTTTTACATTTTCTGCCGGATTGTTTGACTATTTACTCAGTTTTAAATTAGGGACCAACGGATGGTATTTGATTCCGGTGGGGCTTGTGTACGGGGCCTTGTACTATTGCTTGTTTGTGTGGGTGATTCGCAAGTGGAATTTGAAAACGCCCGGGCGTGAGGAAGACGCCCCCGCGCAAGTGGCTTGTGTCGCAGGTTCTGCGGTTGCTATGCAACCCACTGCGCCGCAAACGGATGCGCCGGATCATTCCCGCGCCGCAGAATATTTAAGTGCGTTGGGCGGAAAAGAAAATATCCAAACACTGGACGCCTGTGCCACGCGGCTACGTTTGGAAGTAAAAGATGATACCCGTGTGCAAGAAGCATTGCTTAAAGCATTGGGCGCGCGCGGCGTGGTAAAAAGCGGCGGCGGAGTGGTACAAGTGGTTATCGGGCCGGAAGCCGATTTAATTTGCAGTGAAATCAAAGAAAAAATGAAATAGAGGTTCTTATGCGTTTTGTGCTGACCGATCAAAATTTAGGGCAGTGGGCTGCCGATTATATCGTTGAAAAGATAAACCGTTTTGCGCCCACGGCAGATAAAAAATTCGTGTTGGGGTTGCCCACGGGCGGTACGGTGGTAGATATGTATGCCGGGCTGTGCGCCGCGTATGAACAAAGAAAAGTAAGTTTCAAACAAGTGGTAACTTTTAATATGGATGAATATGTTTCCTTGCCTAAAACGCATCCGGAAAGTTATTACGCTTACATGCACCGCAATTTGTTTGACCATATTGATATTGACCCGAGTAATGTGCATATTTTAAACGGCAATGCGCCCCACTTGGAACAAGAATGTGAAAAATACGAGCGAGCCATTGCTTTTAACGGCGGGATTGAATTGTTTTTAGGCGGGGTAGGCCGTAACGGCCATTTGGCATTTAACGAACCGGGCACGCCGTTTTCTTCCCGCACGCACCGGGTGGCCCTTACCAAGAGCACCATTGAGGCCAACGCACGGTTTTTTGAAAATGATTTGTCCAAAGTTCCCACGGAGGCGTTAACAGTGGGGATTGGGACGGTTACCGATGCCAGAGAGGTATTGATTTTGGTAAAAGGGGAGAAAAAAGCCGCGGCCATGCGCCGTTTGGTGGAAGAACCGCCTACGGTCGATTGCCCCATTACCGCACTGCGCAACCACCCCAATGCCACCATTTTGGTGGACGAAGGTGCGTGCAAGGAGTTAAGCGCTGCCACGCAAGAAAAGTTGCGTGTGTTGCGCGAACGTGCGCCGGAGCAAAAATCTTGGACGTTGGAAATTTAATTTGTTGCCGACTATTCGTACTTTTACAAGCCCGCGTAAGCGGGCTTTTTTAGGGCCTTGAAAAAAAATTTTTTTCCATTACACTATGAGTATGGTTATTCTCAATAAAAGGAGGACTCCTATGAAAAAACTTTGGTTAGCCGTGTTGGCTTTATTACTTGTCACCCCCTTGTTTGCGCTCAATTCGGAAGAAAAGTCAAAGGAAAATGTGAATGCGCGGCAAATGGCGATTGATTTGGGTGTAATACTAATTTCCCAAGAAGTAGGAGGATTTACGGAGGAGGAATTCCCTGCGGATGAAAGATCGATGTATGCAGAAAATGTTCGTGAATTCTTGGAAGATCCGGTAGATGAAAATTTCTATTTAGAAGAAATTTCTGCGGTTATGCTAGACATTTGGTTGGCTGAGCAAAGTGAGTTTTTTTATGAGGTCCGCAATAGCGTCAAATTGCGGCAGGAATTGTTAAAAGAAGTAGTGAAACCTGGTACGGAAATAAAGGCTGAAAAGAGAATTACCGAACAGGCAAAGTGGTATAACGATGCGGTACAGAGAGCACAAGCGTGGAATGAGGAGGATATGAAAGAACAAAAACGGAACATCATCCTTCAAAAATTGAAAGAAAATCGAATGGAAAAACCGACAGAACCGAAAGAAGCCCGCTCTCTTTTCCCGCTGGAGCAGAGACCGATGCGCGCTACCCCTTAAACATTTGAAGGATACAAATACAAAACCCCCGGACCTGCCGGGGGTTTTTGTTAGGAAAGCCGTTTGCCCGCTGTAAAATCAACGTTGTTTTAATTGTTCGATTTCCTGTTTTAATTTTTCAATTTCCTGTGTAATCGGGTCCGGAATGCGGTTATGTTGCAGGACCCCGTCCTTGGTAACGGCTTGGCGTACAATGCGCCCCGGTACGCCTACCACGGTACAGTTGGAAGGCACGTCACTCACCACAACAGATCCCGCCCCAATGCGTACGTGGTTGCCAATGGTAATGTTGCCCAATATCTTGGCTCCCGCACCTAAAATTACATTGTTGCCAACGGTGGGGTGGCGTTTGCCTTTGGACTTGCCCGTACCGCCCAGTGTCACTTGTTGATAGATCAGCACATCATCCCCGATAATAGACGTTTCCCCAATCACAATACCGGTGCCGTGGTCAATAAAACACCGCCGTCCGATTTGAGCCCCCGGGTGGATATCGATACCGGTAAAAATGCGCGTGAGGTACGACAAAAACCGCGGGATAAACGGAATATGCCAACGCAGTAATTTGTGGGAAACGCGGTGTATAACCAGGGCCTGTAAACCCGGATAACAAAAAATGATTTCCGCCACGTTTTTGGCGGCCGGGTCGTTTTCATAAATATTGCAAATGTCTTCTTTGAGTCGTTTAAACATATTTTTTCCTTTTGGTTACTCACTAAACAGCGCGGTGGACAAATACCGTTCCCCGGTGTCGGGCAATAGTACCACAATGGTTTTGTCTTTATTTTCCGGACGTTTGGCCAACTCCATTCCCGCCCAAAGTGCTGCACCCGCAGAAATTCCCACCAAAACCCCTTCCGTGTGGGCTATTTCGCGCCCGGCTTTAAAAGCATCTTCGTTTTGTACCGCGATAATTTCATCATAAATATGTGTGTCCAATGTATCCGGCACAAATCCCGCCCCAATACCTTGTATTTTGTGTGGCCCCGGTGTGCCTTTGGAAAGCACCGGCGACGTGGCCGGTTCTACGGCCACAACGCGCACTTTTGGGTTTTTGCTTTTTAAAAATTTTCCTACGCCCGAAATCGTGCCGCCCGTTCCTACGCCCGCTACAAAAATATCTACTTTTCCGTCGGTATCTTGCCAAATTTCGGGGCCTGTGGCAGCCACGTGCGCGGCGGGATTAGCGGGGTTTACAAACTGCCCCGGGATAAAACTGTTTTGCGTTTGTGCGGCCAGTTCTTTGGCTTTTTCAATGGCGCCTTTCATGCCTTGCGCGCCCGGAGTCAACACGATTTGCGCACCGTAGGCCTTGAGTAAACTTCGGCGTTCCGCACTCATGGTATCGGGCATGGTCAAAATAATTTTGTAGCCGCGGCTTACGGCTACGGCCGCCAGACCGATCCCGGTGTTGCCGCTGGTGGGTTCGATAATTGTGGCGCCGGGTTTAAGGAGCCCTTTTTTTTCGGCATCGTCAATCATAGCGGCGGCTACGCGGTCTTTGACGCTGCCCGCCGGATTGAAATATTCCAACTTGGCAAGCAACGTGGCCGGCAAATTATTTTTTGCTATCAAACGGTTTAATTGCAGTAGCGGAGTGTGTCCGATTAAATCTGTAAATTGCTGTGCGATTTTCATACAAGTATTATAAAAAACTGTGAGCCGCTTGAAAATAACTATTTTTTGGGGATTCAAAATGTTGCCAGAATTGATAGGGTTATCTAGCGGCTAACGCATTATTTTAGACAAAAGGGGACGTTATGTATTTAAACAAAGGGCTATGTATCGGATTGTTGTTGGGAATAGGCACTTGGGCACAAGCGCAAACGGCACCCAAAGAAACACTTGCGTCCGTAAAACACGAACAACGCGTGTTGCACCGCTGGGCAGCTACGCAAGAAGAAAGCAAGTGTGCATTGGAAAACGCATGGGCCGACGGGAAAAAGAAATTGCAAAAAATCGGGCTTGATATGGGTGTGGATGTTTCATACTTGGCACAGCGCGTGAGCCCCGGCGGTAAACAAACAGCCGTGCAAGGGGTGTACTACCCGTATCTGACGTGGAATTTGTTTCAGCACCGCGCGCTCGGCTCGGGGCAGCTCAACGTCAATTATACGTTGGTGCGCTACTGGGGCGTGCAAGGTGCCGCGTTGCAAGCGCGTGCCAAGCAAGCGGTTGCGTTTAACGATTACAGCACGAACCAGGATATTTTTTCACAATTTTCATACACGCACACGTTGCCCGGGCGACTCAATTGGCTTAGTTTTACCGTCGGGCAATTTCCGCTGTACAATTTTGACGGCACCAACTATTTAGATAACCAACAAACTGCCCTCATGAACTTTGCACTTTCGCAAAATGGTACTTCCGTATATCCGGCTTCTTCTTTGGGGGCATACGCGCAAGCACAAACAAAAGATTGGACGTTTGCCGCCGGTTACCAGGATGCTACCAATGTCACCGGACAAACAATAAAAGCAGATACGGCTTTTGACGGAAAATACACAGGGTTTATATCCGTTGCGTGGGCGCCGCAATTTAACATCGGTGCGGGGCAGTACAGTGTGCTTTATTATTATCAACCGTCGGTCGTACAACAACCGGGGAACACAAACGGTTGGTCATTGAATGTACAACAAAATATGGGAGATAAATGGGTATTATTCGGTCGCGCCAACGGTACAAGTAGCAACGTTACCGGAATAAAAAATTCGTACGCACTGGGCGGGGGATGGGTCAATCCGCTTGCGCGCAATAAAAATGATGTTATCTTATTGGGCGTTGCGTACAACCGTTTGAACGAAAAGGAATCGGGCGCTATGCGCCCGTCGGAAACGGCGGCGGAACTTGCGTGGGTGTGGGGAATCGGCAAGTTGGTAACCGTTACGCCCGACGTGCAATTTTATCCGCGTGCGGCTTTGAACGAAGCTAAAAAATTTGTAACCGTTGTCGGTTTACGCACAACGGTAATGCTGTAACCAAAGGAGAAAATTATGGAAAAAAACGAATTCGTATTAGGCACGCGCTATCCGACGCTGGCTTTCATTAGCGGCGGGGCCGGCCAAGCGGCGGACGGTATCCCGCCCCAGCCGTTTGAAACTTTTTGTTACGACTCCGCGCTCCTGGAAGCCAAAGTAGAAAATTTCAACATCGTTCCCTACACCTCCGTTTTACCCAAAGAATTATACGGCAATATTGTGCCGGTAAATAAAGTAACAAAATATTTCAAACACGGGGCCGTACTGGAAGTAATTATGGCTGCCAACGGCGCGCGTATTGAAGATCACAAAGCCATTGCCACCGGCGTAGGCGTGTGCTGGGGTAAAGACAAAAAAGGACAACTCATTGGCGGGTGGGCCGCGGAATATGTGGAATATTTTGATACGCCCATTGATGACGAAATTGCCCAAGGGCACGCGCACATGTGGCTCAATAAATCGCTCAGGCACGAATTGGAAATCCGCGGAGTGGAAAAGCACAGCGAATTTCAAATTTGGCATAACTACATCAACATCACGCAACCGTTTGCCTATTGTTTAACCGTCATGGGATTTTTGAATTTCAAATTTGCCGCGCCGGTAGATTTAAAATAAGCGGGTGAACTATGGCAAATAACAATCAAACCGCCGAAAAACTGGGCGTAATCGGTTTAGCGTGTATTGTAATCAGTTCCATGGTGGGGGGAGGAGTGTTTTCTCTCCCCCAAAATATGGCCGCCGGGGCCAGCGCGGGGGCTGTACTCTTGGCGTGGGCAATTACCGGCGTGGGGATGTATTTTATTGCCAATACGTTTGGGATTCTTGCGCGCGTCAAGCCGGATTTGACGGCCGGTATTTATATGTACGCGCGCGACGGATTCGGCCGTTACGTGGGCTTTACCATCGGCTGGGGGTATTGGCTGTGCCAGATATTTGGCAACGTGGGCTACGCGGTTATTACCATGGACGCGCTCAACTATTTTTTCCCGCCGCATTTTGCCGGGGGGAACAATTTGCTTTCCGTGGTGTGCGGTTCTGTGCTGATTTGGGGATTCAATATGATTGTGTTACGCGGCGTCAAGCAAGCGGCTGTGCTTAATATCGTCGGTACCATCGGCAAACTGGTGCCGCTTTTCTTGTTCTGCCTGATTTTATTATTTGCTTTTCACTTTGATAAATTTGACAGCAATTTTTTGGGCAAAATAACGCAAGGCGGCAAAGCATTGGGTAGTTTAACAACGCAGCTTAAAAGCACGATGCTTGTTACGTTATGGGCGTTTATCGGGATTGAAGGTGCGGTGGTACTCTCGAACCGTGCCCGTACGCAACGGGATGTGAGTGCGGCTACGTTTTTGGGATTTTTGGGGTGCCTTGTCATCTACATCGGGCTTTCGGTGTTGCCGTTTGGATTTTTAACACAGGCGGAAATTGCCGCAGTGGCGAACCCCTCTACGGCAGGCGTGTTGGAAAAAGTGGTCGGCCCGTGGGGGGCGTGGTTGATGAACTGCGGGTTACTCGTTGCGGTGCTGTCTTCGTGGCTTGCGTGGACGATGATTACGGCAGAAATTCCGGCCGCGGCCGCCCGAAACGGTACGTTCCCCAAAGCTTTTGCCAAGCAAAATAAAAACGGGGCGCCGTCTTTCTCTTTATGGATGACCAGCGCGCTCATGCAGGTGGCCATTTTGGTGGTGTATTTTGCCAACAACGCCTGGAATACGATGCTTTCCATTACCGGAGTAATGGTACTGCCCGCGTATTTGGCCAGTACGCTTTATTTGTGGAAACTGGTGGAAGACGGCGCGTACGAAAAAATCACTTCGCAAGGGCGGGCGGCCGCGTTGGCGACGTCCGTGCTCGGTACGGCGTACGCGGTGTGGTTGGTGTATGCGGCCGGGCTTAAGTATTTATTTTTGGCGGTCATCTTCTTGGCGGCCGGTATACCGGTATTTGTGCGTGCACGCAAACAACAAGCGGACGGTAAACCTATTTTTACCAAAGGGGAATGCGGTGTGATGGCGGTGCTGGTACTATTTGCATTGACTGCCGCGTATGCTTTTGGGCGCGGGCTGGTGCATTTATAAAAGGATAAAAATTCTTTTTATCCCCGTTTGCTGTCAAGCGGCGGGGATTTTTTGTCTTGTTTTTCGATTCCTTTTTTGTAGAATATATTTATGACGTGGATTTGTATTTTCTTCTTCGTACTGATACTGCTGGTGGTGTGGGGGTTTAAAATGTCGCGCGGGCGCCGTAAACCTTTATCGTGCACGCCGGCCGATTTTAACTTAGTATCGCAGAAAGTGCATTTCAAAACGCAGGACGGCCTGACGTTGGAAGGGTGGTTTGTACCCAATGCGGCCAGTACCAAAACCATTTTATTGGTGCACGGCTTTGATATGAACAAAGGCGATGTGCTCAAGCGTACCCGCTTTTTAGCTCAAAGTTACAATTTATTTTATATTGATTGCCGCGGTGCGGGCGGGAGCGAAGGTCACAGCAGTATGGGTACCAAAGAAAATATCGACGTGGCCGCGGCGGTGGAATATCTGCAGAAAAATTTCCCGTTGCAAGCGCGCGAAATCGGTTGTTATGGGATTAGCATGGGGGCGGCGGCCGTTTCGCATTATACCGCATCTAACGGTGGAATAAAATGTTTGCTTTTGGAATCTTCTTATTTCTCTTTTAAAAATGTAGCCAAACGTTGGGCGTGGCTCCATGTGCGTATCCCGTATTTTCCGTTGGTGGGGTTGGTGTTATTTTTAAAAGAAAAAACACAACATATCCAAGTGGAAGATTATGCGTTGCAAAGCACGGCGCCCAAAATTGCGTGCCCGGTGCTGATGATTCAGGGCGAGCACGACCGTTTGGCCCCCATCACCAAAGCGCGTAAAACGTATAAGAAATTAAGCGTGCCCAAAGAACTGTGGGTGGTCAAAAATGCCGGGCATACCTCCTGTGCCAAAGAAGGCGGCGACGCGTACGTGCAAAAAATACAGGAATTTTTCAAAAAATATCTCTAGGAAGAGAAATTTATTTTAGGCCTTAAAAATGGGTCTAAAGACCTATATGAAACTAGGTCTTTGGACCCTTGTTTCTGCACTCGTTTTTACCTATCCTGGATAGTAGCAGGAAAAACTAAACTGATGGAGGATAAGGTATGAAAAGAGTAATTGCGTTGCTCCTATTGTTGGGTATGATGGTACCCGTTTTTGCACAAGAAAACAAAACGTGGTATCCTTATGACGTCCCAGACGTAATAGAGCGTCAAGATAAGGTGTATAACTCCCTTTCTAACGCGCAACAAGAATTAGTAGATCGTCTTCTGGATCAAATTTATGATCCGATATACGATGAATTTATTGAGAATACTTACGCGGATGTAAGCGGACGGTTGTTACAGCTTGCGCAGAAATATCAGGAAGTGAAAGAAGCAGATCCACAAGTAGGTAGATTATTGGGGTCTATGATGGCATGGATTGATTTCTCATGCGAAGAGAGAGGAAATGATTTCTATTTTGCCCACTTTGTAATGGATACTGCCTTTAAGTTACAAAACGAAAGATTAACGGATGCATCAACTTTGATGCAGTTTGCCCGGGATTTACAGCAAGATTACGATTCTTTCCTAAAACAGTAAAGGAAAACAAGTAAATTATATGAGAAAAAATATGAAAAAAGTAATTGCGTTGCTCCTGTTGTTGAGCATGGTGGTACCTGTTTTTGCGATGGGGACCAAATTTGCGTGGTATCCGTTGGAGACAGAGTTGGTGGAAGACCAGATGAGGTGGACATATAATTCCTTCTCTAATTCTCAGCGGGCTCTTGTGGATGATTACGTAAATAAAGTTTTTGCTCCGGTGAAAGCAAAACTCAGTAAAGGGAGCTTCGCCACCCGGAAAGAAAAGATTGAAGCATTGCTCCAGCTAACGGATGATTACGAACAGTTGAAACAACGGGACCCAAAGGTTGGGAGATACTTTGGGGCTTATTTGGCGCAGCTTGCATTTGCCACAGAGGATGAGGACCCTTGTCCTTTTGCCAACGTGGTGATGGACCTTTCCAACAAAACGGAATATTTAACGGAAGGGAACAGACTGGGGGTTGATCTCTCTCTGAAAATACGGGACGATTACGATTCCTTTCGTGAGATGAAAATAGCAGAATATTAAATAAAATTCCCCGGGTTGACCCCCGGGGAGTTTTTTGGTTTGGTTTAAGATTTGACAGTTTTTATTTTACGCAGTGCACCGAGTATTCTACATATTTGCGTCTATCGGCAAGTTCCCCCAAATCGTGGTATTCAACGACAGGAGGTTCCAAGGTCTGTATGCATACGCTGCTGTATCCTTTTTGGCGGCATTGCCTCGGTTCCTTCCGTTTTACTTTGTAGGTAACGGCTTTTCTGTCAACCAGAGAGGAAGTTAGAAAGTTATTATCCCGAAAGAGAGAACCGTAATTCTTTAGATTCTTGTCATAGTAGTCATGCAATTCAACGAATTCTTCATATGACAGGTTGGGTTCCAACTTGCGTTCAAAATCAAGAAGCGGTTTTAAAATCGAAGCATACTCTTCTTTGGTGGGTAATCGCATTCCCAAATCGGTACAGAGATTTATGGCGTTATTTAAACTTTCCGCAAAAGTATTTCCTCTTTCTGAGATGGGCGGATTTTGCGTAACGCAGAGGCCCTGAATGTGTACACAATCTCGAGCAGCTCTCTGGTTGAATTCAATGAGCCGCTGTTTCTGTTCGCGGTCCAATTGTGCCCTATGCACTTTGTATCGGGCATCTGCTTTGGCGGCCTCCTTTAGGACCTTTCCATAGGATACAAGTTGCCAAGAAAAAATGCCGATTAACAGCATCATCCAGAAAACATTTTGAGTGCACCAAGGCGTTGCGCCTGCTTTGGCTGCTTTTAACTCTTTGAATACTTTTATCCAAATGTAGAATGCAATCAGTATGCATGCCACTCGCAAAGCGATTGTTAAAAAGGGAACGGTTTGAGCACCGCTCCAAGCTATTACAAGCGGTATAATGGCCAGTTGCCCTATCCATAGTTGGGCAAAAACAACCAAAAGAATCGTGTAAACCGTGAATAAGATGGCAATGAAAGTAAACATGAGGATATTGTACTTTATTACATAGTGCCGGGCAAGATAGACGTAGGCAAAGCAGTTTGCCTGCTTCGCCCCTTTCAATTTAGCAAAATAAAAAAACTGCCGTTTGGCAGTTTTCTTATTTCAAATGGTCGGGGCGACTGGATTTGCCTTCCGGTAAAATTCCTGACGGAATTTTCCGTTTTTTGTTTTTTTGCTCGTGGGTGGATTTTTCAAAGAAAAACGCCTTATTTCTAGGCGCGAACTTGCGAAGTATACTGGCGGAACGCGCGCGAAGCGCGGAGGTATTCAAGCAAGTGAGCAACAACGAAATAAAGCGTTTTAATAAGAAAAAAATCGGGGCGACTGGATTTGAACCAGCGACCTCACGGTCCCGAACCGTGCGCGCTACCATCTGCGCTACGCCCCGTAAATCATTTGCCCGGCATGCCGGACACGAAATTGTAAATGGTCGGGAAGGCGGGACTCGAACCCGCGATCTCTCGCACCCCAAGCGAGCGCTCTACCTCTGAGCCACTCCCCGTAGTACATCGTAAAACCTACTGCTTATTATATCATTCTTTTAGCAAATCTGCCAGTGTTTCTTTGATTTCCGTCAGCAGTTTTACGTCTGTCCGGACGGGAGTGGCGGATTTGCTTTGGGCGGGAAACTGATATTTGTTGAGTTGTTTTTTGGCCCCTTCCAACGTAAGTTTATGTTTGTAAATTAGGTCTTTTATTTTCAAAATGGTGTAAACATCCTCTTTGGTGTAACGGCGGTGGCCACTTTCCAAACGGATGGGGCGGATGAGCCCAAATTCTTTTTCCCAGTAGCGTACGGAATATTCCGGCACGCCGGTAATGCGTTTCACATCCCCGATGGAAAAATAATCCTTTTGTTCAATTTCCTCTAGTCCCATACAAGCATTATATCAAATCGGTAGATAGCCGTGCAGGCAAAACGAGGGACCCTGTTTTTGCAATTACACCACGCGTCGCGTGCATAAAAAACCCCGCCTTGCGGGCGGGGGAAAAGAATGTATTAGGGGAGGCATTTTAGAAGTACATAGCCCCCTCTTTGTAGAAAATTCGAAGCGTCGCAGGGCAATTGTGGAACCTCTATTCCGTCCAATATCACATGGCCCGCATCAACATTTTTGGTGTCGTATTTTGTTACCGAGCTTGGGTCATAAGTTCCTACCCTTCCAGCAGCCGGATCCCAACGGTTGTTGCTACTCCAAAAAGCGACATTTGCATACGTGGGGATTTGTGTATCGGCGTTCATGACACCAATCTGGGCGGACTCGTTGTCGGATCGGCTATAGCCGGCGTCCGCATCAAAAGTACCACCGTTATAAACGAATACCTCGTTTGCCTTCAATTCGGCTTGCGGAAAGTTGAGTTTTGCGTTCGGATGGTCAGCATCATAAGTAAACCCTTTTATTTTAACATCGGATAAAACGATGTCACCCGTATCTTTGCGCTGGGTGGCAATTACCACCCGGTTTTGATCTCCTGTTGTAGCATTGACCTTTCCCAATCTTAAATCTTCTGTTTCAAGTGCCGACCGAAAGGTAGCCGTATCCCTGATTTTTAACTGATTGTATATACCCAAGGGGGAAGGATTATACGCCACAGGCGGCACTTGTTCCGCGGCTACCGTCACGGGAACAAGAAAACATACACAAAGTGATAAAAATTTAAAAACCCTCATAACACGCTCCCGGGGCAGGGTGGAAGAAACCCCTGCTCCTCTAGTATAATTCTATAGAAAAAATCCGTTAAAATCAAGGGCTTATTTTTAATTTTTCTAATCCGAAAAAAAGAAAAAGGGGCGCTTTATTTGTTGTAAAATGTACAATATAGAAAAACCAAGGTGCGCAGGAGCTAGTTACATGACCGAGAAAAAACGTAAAAAATCGACGGTGTCTGCAGAGGAAAAGGAGCAAGCATTGCTAGACGTAATTGTGCGTAAAGTAAAAAAAGCACAGCGTATTTTTGCTTCGTACACGCAGGAGCAAGTGGATCAAATTTTCCGGGCGGCCGCTATTGCCGCCGCACAAAACCGTATCCCGTTGGCCAAACTGGCCGCGGAAGAAACGGGAATGGGTGTAATGGAAGACAAAGTAATTAAAAACCAGTTCGCTTCCGAATACATTTATAACCAATACAAAGATACCCGCACGTGCGGGATTTTGTCGGACGATGATGCGTTCGGGTACCGCCAAGTGGCCGAGCCGATCGGCCTGATTGCCGGTATTATCCCTACCACGAACCCAACCTCAACGGCCATTTTCAAAAGTTTGTTGGCACTCAAAACGCGTAACGGGATTATTTTTTCCCCGCATCCGCGCGCTAAAAAATGTACGATTGCCGCCTTAAAAATTGTACTCAAAGCCGCCGTGGAAGCCGGTGCGCCGGAAGGAATTATCGGCTGGATTGAAAATCCTACGATTACGCTTTCCAATGCGCTTATGCACCACAAAGACATCAGCTTGATTTTGGCCACGGGCGGGCCGGGTATGGTAAAAGCGGCGTACTCGTCGGGCAAACCTGCGCTGGGCGTAGGGGCCGGCAATACACCGGTGGTGATTGATGCTACGGCCAATATCAAAATGGCGGTCAGTTCCATTATTATGAGCAAAACGTTTGATAACGGCATGATTTGTGCCAGCGAACAAGCCGTAGTGGTGGAAGACGCTGTATACGAAAAAGTAAAAAAAGAATTTATTGCCCGCGGGTGCCATTTTGTAACGGGAAAAGACCGCGCAAAATTGGCGCATACCGTGGTGCAGGACGGTGTTTTAAATTCGGCCATTGTGGGCCAGTCGGCGGAAACAATTGCCAAAATGGCAAAAATCAAAGTGCCGCCGCACACCAAAATTTTAATCGCAGAGGCGAAAGAGGTCAGCCACCAAGAGCCCTTTGCCTGCGAAAAACTTTCGCCGGTGCTTGCGTTTTACCGCGCGAAAGATTTTAAAGAGGCGGTAAAATTGGCACGGGAACTCATCTTGTACGGCGGTGCGGGGCATACTTCGGTGCTCTATACCGACGAAGCCAACGAGGACCATATCGACGCTTTCCAAGATATGCCTACCGCACGTACGCTGATCAATATGCCTTCTTCGCAAGGGGCTATCGGGGATGTGTATAATTTTAAGTTGGCACCTTCTTTAACGTTGGGTTGCGGTTCTTGGGGCGGCAACTCGGTCAGTGAAAATATTGGAGTGAAACACCTTATGAACATAAAAGCCGTGGCAGAACGTCGTGAAAATATGTATTGGTACAAAGTACCGCAAAAAATTTATTTCAAACGCGGGGCCCTGTCGCAAGCGTTAGCCGAACTGCAGGATAAAAAACGCGCGTTTATCATCACGGATAAAACCATGGAACAACTGGGCCATGTGCGCACCGTAGCCGACGAACTGGAAAATTTAAACATCAAACTGCGCGTATTTTCCGACGTCATCCCGGACCCGGATATTGCCAACGTACACAAGGCCTTGGAAATAGCCCGCGCGTGGCAGCCGGATCTCATTATTGCACTGGGAGGCGGCTCGGCCATTGACGCCGGGAAAATGGTGTGGCTGATGTATGAAAACCCGGACACCAGTTTTGAAGATATTGCCATGCGCTTTATGGATATCCGCAAACGTATTTACGCCGCGGGGCCCATGGGCAAAAAAGCCACCATGGTGGCCATTCCCACTACATCGGGGACTGGGTCGGAAGTGACGCCTTTTACCATTATCACCGACGAAAAAACCGGCACCAAGTACGCCATTACGGACTATCAACTCACGCCCGATATGGCCATTATTGACCCGGAGTTTGTGCTCCACATGCCCAAAACTTTGACGGCGTATTCGGGCTTGGATGTACTGACGCACGCCATTGAAGCGTACACGTCCGTATTCTCTACCAATTTTACGGAGGGCCAAGCACTCGAGGCCGCGCGGCTTGTATTTAAATATTTGGAAAGTTCGTATAATAACGGCGCCAAAGATATTAACGCGCGGGAAAAAATGCACTATGCCGCTACCATCGCGGGAATGGCATTTGCCAACGCGTTTTTGGGGCTGTGCCACTCCATGGCGCACAAATTGGGGGCCATGTATCACGTGCCGCACGGACTGGCCAACGCGCTCCTCTTGTCCTACGTGATTGAATTTAACGCCACCGATAAACCTACCAAACAAGGTTTATTCCCGCAGTACAAATATCCGTTTGTCAAAGGGCGTTATGCCAAAATTGTGGATTATCTGGAGCCCGAAAATAAATTCAAAGCGGACAAAGATGCCAAAGTGCAACATCTTATCAATAAGGTGGAAAAATTAAAACATGCACTCAACATTCCCAAATCCATTAAAGAGTATGGCATATCGGAAAAGGACTTCCTTGCCAACGTGGATAAACTTTCCGAAATGGCCTTTGACGACCAGTGCACCGGCGGCAACGCCCGTTATCCGCTCATTAGCGAAATTAAGGAACTGTATTTGAAAGCGTACTACGGCAAGCCGATTAAACACAAAAAGAAATAACGGCAACAACTGTCGCGCTCACACGCTTTACGCAAAAAAAACGGCAAATGAAAATTTGCCGTTTTTTGTTGCTAACCCTGCCAACAATTTTCCACATTTGGCCGTCTTGCGCGTCCCTGCCCCTTGACGTAATTGCCACTACGCCTATGCGGGGCACTTGCCCGCGCAATACGCCGCAAATCTGAAAAATCAGGACACACTAACATCCATACCGCGCTCCTATGCACAGCACCTGAATAACAACTGTCGCGCTCACACGCTTTACGCACAAAAAATCCCTCGAGTGTGAACTCGAGGGATGAATTTGTATCCTTATTGGTAAACGTCTTATTCGTTCTCGGCCAAATTTCTGACCATTTGTATGGCTTCTTTGATGCGAGTAACTTCATCTGAAAGCATATCTTTCCAGTCATTGTACATGGATTTCAACGCGCCACTATAAAAAGTTTTATTGCTAAAGTGTCCGTAAATCTCTGCATAGAAATCAAAAGTTGTATGATCGTCACTGACTAACCACGATTCTACATTCTCTTCCAGAAAATCAAGTATATTGATTTCAGTGCCATCGGATGTGGTGAAATGTTCATCTCTTAATTTTTGGGCGATTTCCACGTCTTTATTTCTAATAGTGCTTGTCAGATATCCACGTAAAATGCCCAACGTTTCCCCACGCTTTACGGGGTCGGAAAAATCCGTGTCCGATATAACCTGGGCAATTGTATATTTTAAAGGAGCATATTCATTTGATGCGCCTTTGTTTAATTGAAGAAGTGCTTTTTCCATCCACTCTCTACCTTGCAGCGATTTCCACCTGGCATACTCCTCTTCTACCTGTTGTCTTACGTAATTCAGTACATGAATACCCAGTTTGATATCTGCTTCCAGGCATTTTATCCGAAATTTATCTTCTTCGCTAAGAGTTCCTTCCGCTTCTTTTTGACGGAGAACTTTCAGCTTACCCTTATATTCTTCTAATATTTGTTCGTGAAGCTCTGCGTCCCGTTTCAATTCCCAGTACTCCGCAGATTGCGCAAACATCGGCACGGCCAAGCACAACATACATACCAACAGTATTACCTTTTTCATTTTCATTCTCCTTGTTCGGTTCGTCCTTCTACGGATAGTGTAAGCAATAAACCGGGGAAAAACGAGGGCCAAAGGACCTAGATGAAAGGGATATTTGGGCCCATGGTTAAAATAGGTCTTTTGACCCTTGTGAGTGGTAAAAATTTTTTTTACAATTTATCTGTATTATGGAGGATGTATGTTTAAGAAAACCATGTGGATCGTTTTTTTGTTATTTGTAGTGCAAAGCGCTTTTGCGAACAATCGTTACCCGAATCCTGGGAGTTTGGCACAGAACGTTCGTAAGGCAATTTTACATGCCGGCGGACCTGCTGCTCTTGCCAACCGTACGTGGAAAGAAATGCGTTTTTTGCGCTATTTGCCGAAAGTGGAAAAAGGAGGAATGCCCAAGTTTAAAAATGCCCTTCACAAGAAAGGAACTCTGCAAATACCGTTGGGGAATTTGTTACGGGATGTTTCGTTGTTGGCCTATACCAATGGAGATGCGTATCCCTTTTTATTGGAATTCCACCGGGAAAGCAAAGAAACTTTTCTAGAGCCGGTCGCGGAAAGAATTATTGCGCGGTGGGCACTTCGTTTTGGAGAAGTAGAAAAATTGGCCCAATTTATGCAGGCGGAGGGAATCAGCCGGACCGCTCTCTATAAAGACAATACTCTTTTACACTATTCGGATATAAGAAGTAATGAAATGTTTTGGGAGGATGTAACAAATTTGGCGGGAGAAATGTACGGGGACCGGTGGGCTGCGGCACGCCAAAGGAATACCCCCGAAGAGTTGGAAGATAAAGTGGTCAAAATTTTGCCCGACGTATTCCCTGTTGACACTGAGCATACAGTTTCGTGGTTGAAACCGATTGTGAAAGGCCGTGGGCCGTTGGCACAGAGTGCAGCGGATTTGTCCCCGGCTGCCACGCGGGCCTGGTTAAACCAAGATGCCGAAAATACACTCATTCTTTCCGTGGATGATATGAAAAAATACGCCCAAACTTTATTGTTGGATGATGATTTGAAAGCGATTACACAGGACGGTACTTTTTTATCATCACCGAAGAGTGAATTGATAAATAACTATTTCCAAATGCATGGAGAAGCGGCCTCGACCCTTTGCGAGCAGTATGTGCTGCTTCTTTCGGACATACGGGATTTTTTGAGAGTGAACGAAAGATTTTTACTTTCTTTTGCGCAGGAAGATTCCCACGTGTTAAATGCAAAAGAATATCAGGTAACTTACAAGGCCGTGCAAACGCTCCAACATTCAGTTGCCTCGTTTAAACACACCTATTTTAAGCAGGCAGTTCCTCCTTCGTTGCAAATGGCGGAGAAAGTGCTAAATAAAGTTGTTCCGTTTTGGGAAGCCGGTGTGATATTCGGCCAATAAAGAGAAAAAGAAAAATTCTGACATAATAGAAATACGGAGGATGTATGAAAAAGAAATTGGTGGCAGTAATCATTTGTTGTTTGACGGCGTTGTGCACGTTTGCCTTGCCGCCCGGCAAGCCATCTCTGTTTAAGACGACAAAAATCAACCCACAAATGTTGGCCCAAATAAAGAAAGGAGCATTAGCTCAAGCAAAACAACAATTTTTGGGTCCCAACGCGTTTAAATCGGCCATGAGCAAGTATTTTCCTCAAGGAGTAGGGGTGGAAAAATTTGCCTCGAACCTCAACATAAAACTGCAACAATTTCCTCAATTTCCGAAAATTGAAGAAGGAAATCGTGCCTTTTTGACCGCGCTGGATACGGCCGATAAAAAAGGACAGAATTTAAGGAATTTGTTGGCAGAAATGGGCACATTTGCATTCGCCTATCCGAGAGAATCTTACCCTTATTTATTGCGCGCAGCAGATAAATTTGACGGAACATACGTGCAAGTTTTGCTTTCCTCTTACCTGGGCCGTGCGGCTTTGTCCGATGAAACGGGATATGCCTTGAACCGGTTACAAGAGTATTCGATGGAACACGAATTGAAAGGTCCGTTTTGGGAACATATTGCACAATTGGCAGGATACCGTGGCGTAAGCATTCGCGTAATCCCCGAGGGGAATGCGGCGTTGGCAGGTGACTTGATAAAAGATTACAATCACGATGCAAACGGTTTGCCGATTGGGAGTGTAGAAACCACTGACATGCGCAACGCTATGTTTAAAAACTTTGAAGGCATGGGGAAATTCCCGCTTTCCACATTGGATTTGTCCGATGCAGCAACCGACGCGTGGGTTGCCTTAGAGCGCGGTAAAGTGTACGATTTCACCCCGGACACTGTACATCTTGGGAGTTTTACGGGTAATGCGGTACTGCCGTTTTTGACGGAGTTAAAAGTAGCGGAGTACGCGGAGCCGAAGGATAAATTTATCAATACTTACGTCAAAGATAGTTTCAGAAAAACCCAGGGAGAAGAAATCTACAGGTCCTATATAGAATGGCAAAGTAGCGTGCGGTCATTCCTCATTAAAGTGAAAAAAGAGATGGAAGATCCGTCCCTATCAGCTCAAAGAATCGAAGAGATTTTTCATGGGGGGAACAACTATTATCTCAGATTGATGGCCTTCGAGAACTACTACCTTGATAATACCCCCAGTTCACTGGAATACTTTGAACAGGTGTTGACGGCCTTGAGAGAAAAGTGCGAAATTACGTTGGCCGGCCTGAAAAAATAAATCGAATACAAAATAGTAAAACGCCCTCGCAAGAGGGCGTTTTTAATGACGTTGTAAATCTTTTGCAACAAACTTAGTGAATAACTTTTTGCAGATTCAAATTTTTGTCCAATAAAATTAAATCTGCCGCGGTACCTTCTTGCAATACGCCCAAGTCGCTGCGTCCCAAGAGGCGTGCGGGATTGGCCGTGGCGCACAACAACGCATCTGATAACGGGTAGCCCCACGCTACTAAATTCTTTATCCCTTGCAGCATGGTTAGTGCGGAGCCGGCAATTACGTTGTCTGCTTTTCGGTGCCACACGCCGCCTTCCAGTACCACTTCTTCTTTATTGGCAAAGAAGGGGCCGTTTTGTTGGCCGGTGGGGAGTAACGCATCGGTAACGAGTACGATATTTTGCAACGGTTTGACCCGGTGCAGGAAGGAGACAATTGCCGGATTGACGTGTACGCCGTCCGCGATGACTTCGCACGAAAAATCGTTGTCCATTAACGCAGCCCCCAATGCACCCGGTGCACGGTGGTGGAACGGACTCATGGCGTTGCAAAAGTGCGTGACATGGTGCACACCGCGTGCTTTGGCTTGTTCCATTTCTTCATAAGTGGCGTTGGTGTGCCCGGCTTGCAGTAAAATGTTGTGTTGGGTGCAAAAATCAATCACCGGCTCAATACCCGGCACTTCCGGTGCCAGCGTCATGGAAGTAATTTTCCCTTGGGCCGCTTCGTAGAGGCGTTTGAATACTTCTACATCGGCCGCCGCAATATCTTCCGGTTTCATCACGCCCGGTTTTTTCGGGGAAATAAAAGGACCTTCCAAATGAAATCCCAAAATGCGTGCGCCCGTTTCCGTCCCGACGACCGGCGAGAGCGTGTGCAATAAATTTTCCATGTCTTTGGGTTGGCCGCAATAGAGTGTGGGGCAGAACGACGTAACGCCTTGCGCCAACAACGCTTGCGACATTTGCAGTAATCCGTCCGCGGTTCCCAATTCCGGCCCGAATCCGCCAAAGCCGTGGATGTGTAAATCAATCAGCCCGGGGGCTACATAAGCGCCCCGTCCTTCCACTTGCCCGATTTGTTCCGTACGGCCGGGGATAACTTCTTGGATTTTTCCATTCTGCACACGCAGGGAAACGGTTTTATCGGGTTGGTTAAATAAACGGACGTTACTTAAAAGTAAATCTTGTGTGTTTTGTGCCGCGGCCACCACCGAGGCCGGCAACGCGGAAGGCGGCACAACGCCCACGGTGAAAAGCGGCTGCCCTGCGGTTGCATTCCCCTGGGAAAGCAACGGGGTTATTTTGGCCTCCAACGGAGCGGTAATGACCAAAATCACATACGCGCACGACAGACGTTGGGTTAAAAACGTCGGATGAAATTGCAACAGCGGTTGGCCTTGCTTGACGGTGTCCCCTTCGCCCACCAACGGGGAAAACCCTTCGCCGTTGAGCATAACGGTTTCCACACCTACGTGGATGAGCAATTCAATACCGTCGTGTTCAATGGTAAAGGCATGCAACGCCGGATTAAAATTGATAATTTTCCCGTCGAAAGGGGCTACAATGGTGTCGCCGGTGGGGTCGATGGCCAATCCGTCGCCCAACATCCGTTCGCTGAATACCGGGTCCGGTACGCGGCACAACGGAATGATTTCCCCATCAATGGGAGCATGAACGGTTAAAATTTTTGGCATAAGGTCTCTTTCCTTCATTATAGTATATTTCGCAATAAAGCCGTCAAGTCCGCGGGAATCTTCGGGCGATTTTATTTGACGACGTTTACCTCGGCCGTTTCGGTATGGGCACCGTATTCGGGCGCGTACATGCTTTGTACTTGTGCCGGCAAGGCGTTCATTTGGCCCGGCACGGTGGGGCGCAATACGTAGCGCAGGGTTACTTTCCCGGCCGGGAGGTGATCGATAAAGAAATTCGTTTGCGCGTCGCGTACTTCGCGGTACATCGATACCGGGTTCCACGTCCAAGCGCTCAGTAAATCTGCACTTTCAAATCCGGCGGGTTTGGGGTCACTTAAGAGGACGTAGTCAAAAGCGCTGTCCGTTGTAAGCGTGAGGTGTACCTCTACTTCATCCCCTACTTTTACGGTTTCGCCCGGTTTGAGCGGGCGGAGTTTTTGCGTGTTGTTTTCCGTAAAGCGCACAAAATACGCACGCGCCACATTGAGCACTCCTTTGGGGGAAGCGTCTGCTTTTCCGGCACGGTAAATGACAGATAAGGAAGCAAAATCGGTCGCGCCGCCCTGTTTGGTCACGCGGGCCGTATAGGATGCAGGCGTGATGGCGGAACCTTGTTGGGTGAATTGCAAATCGGCGGTCCAATCAAACGGGTCGAATTGCAACTGCTTGTTTTGCCCTGCCCATTGGAACGAGTAGCGGGTGGGGGAGGATAAAAGCCCTTTGGCTTGCATGACGTCCAATACCGTGAATACAGCTTGGGCAGCTGCTTTGCTGTTCCATTCGTTGGTTTGACGGTTGAAGAGCAGCCATTGGAGCATGGGTTCGATTTGCGGTGCTTGCGGACGGATTTCCAATAATGTGCGCAGCGTGACGGTTTGCGTGGTGAGCGTATCGCGGTACCACACCCAGCTTTGCGGTTCGGGGGCAAAGTAAGCGCCGGTTAAATCGTTTGTTTTCATCCGCGCTAATACTTTATCCAAATACGCGTTGGCTTTTACGTCGTCGCCCAAGCGGTGGTACACCGCGGCCGCGTAAATTTGCCCCAGCGGGGTCATAAAGCGGGCGGCACCATCGGCATAATCTGCCCATTTTTTGATATACGGTTTGGCTTTGGAAAATTGGGGCCACTCTTGCGGGAAGGCGGACAATACATACGCGGCATACAGCGCAAACGAGACGCTTGCTTCGTTGCCGTTTTTATCTTCCTTCAACCGTTTTTCAATTTTCGGCACGATGTAATCGAACGCTTTTTTGGCTTGCGCTTGCGGGATAGTTGCTTTATACGCAAGGGCTTGCGCAAACGACTCGAGCGCGTAAAGCGTAAGGTATTCGCTCTCCGGCCCGCCGGCAAACCAGGTAAACGCGCCGTTGGATTTTTGGAATTGCGCTATTTGCTTGAGTGATTTTTCCAGCTGCGTGTTGACCGTTTTATCATCAAACAAATTGATGATATCGGCGGTGTTTTGTTGGCGGCCGCGGGCTTGGTACGTCCACGGGGTTTGTTCCAAAAGCGTCAAACGCAGCGGGTCTTTTTCGTTCCACGGGGCGGTAAGGCCGGTACGTTTGGGCAATTTTTTAACCGCTTCTTTGAGTTGCGGGTACGTGGTATAGAATTGGTGCACTACTGCCAGCGGTACGTAACGGTGCAGGGCCGATACCAAATCGTTGTACGGTGAGGCAAGTAATTGCGGCATGCTGTTAAGTACCGACAGTGCCAAACTGGGGTGAATGGAAAACGCGGCGATTTCGGCTTTGGCCGAGGGATTTTGGGCCACTTCGCCCAACGTAAGCGATGTGTTCCCTTCGCGCAGCGGTTTGTTGACGGTGCTTAAAAGGCGCATCGTTCCCGGCAGCACTAAGAAATCTTTTTGTTCGCCGTCACTAACGGTGGCTGTTTTGCCGGTGGCGGTGATTTGGTAAACTTCCGGCGCGTACGGCGCGGTAACCGTCCACGAAACGAACGCGGTTTCGTTGGGGGCTACGGCAACCGTTTGCGTAGCGTTGGTAATGCCAAACAACGCGTTAGCCGATGAAGTTCCCTTGCGCAGTGTAATCGTAACGGGCACGGTTAATTTGCGCGCGGTCAAATTGGTAACCGCCGCTTGCAAAATGCCTTTGTCGCCTTCGCGGTAGAAGCGCGGCAGTTGTAAACGCACCATAAAATCTTTGCGCGTGACGGTTTGTGCGGAGAAGGTGCCCAAGTCGGTATCTTTGGTAAGTACATATCCCAAAATGTTCCACGAAGTTAAACTGTCGGGCCATTTAAAACGCACGGCGCCTTTCCCGTTTGTGACGGGCAGTAAGGTGTTGAAGTAAGCCGTTTCGGCAAAATCGGTGCGCACGGGTTCCTCTTGCGTTTGTGTTTCCTTTTCAGCAACACCGGTTGTTTTAACGGCCTTGGTATCGGCGGCGAAACCGTTGTCCGCCATCGCCATAGCCGATTCTTCCATCGCCATGTCTGCTGTAGCTTGCGGGGCCGCCATTTTGACCATATTGAGCATTACGCCCCCGCGGGCCATGCCCTTGTACATCCGGTGCATCATCCCTAAATTGATACTGGGAAGTTGTAAAAGATCTATCCATTTGCGGTTGTCTCTTTGTAACGAATAAACAACCGTATCCCCCGTCGGTGTGCTGAAAGCCCAACCGCCCAACGACGCATTTTGCGAGAAGAAATTGCTTAACGTAAACGGATTTGTTTTTGCCGCATAATAGTCCAACGATTTGTCATAGACGCTTATGCTGGCTTGCCCGCTCACGGGACGTGCGTTTTTATCTTTTGCCAAAATCGTCCATGCAGCATTTTGCCCCGGGATGGCTTTTTCCGGATTATCGAGCGTAACGGTAAGTTCTTTGTTGTCAAAAGGAACTTGCAACGTGGTACCGGCTTGGAAAATTTGGTATTGGTCCACCCCAAACCAACGCAGCGCAATTCCGCCGCGGTCGGTGGGTTTAACGGTATACTCAAATACATGGAGTGCCTGGGGTAATTGTTTCGCATCCAGCAGGAAAGAACCCTGGGTGTAAAGTTCCGCATATTTGGGTGCTTTTAACGCGGCCGCCCCCACCAAAATACGGGCTGTTTCGCCGACGTAATACGTGTCGTGTTGTGGTAATGCTACGGCGGGTAAGTTCAGGGTAACGCCGTCTTTTACCACTACAAAAATAAGGTGTTGTGTTTCGGCTTGGTTATTTTCCAACGTCAAGCGGTACACCCCTTCTTCCAACGCGGGCAGGGATAATGTTTGCGCGCCTTTTTTATCAAAGGTATACGTTTGGGAGAAGACCGTTTTGAGGGTTGCGGCTTCTTTGTACCATTGCTCGAGCGGCGGTTTTTGCGAATTGTACGGGCGGAAACTCGTTTTTTCAAGCACGGGTTCGTCCTTGATGCGGGCCACGCGCAGTGTTACTTTGCCCGACGCGCTGCGGCCTTGGGTGTCGGTTAAATCCAACGTGGCCGCGGAGGAAATTGTTTTTCCCGCGTCGTAAAATCCTTGCGTGAAATCTACTTTGAATAAATGCGGATGTACCCCAATCGTGTAGGTGCGGGTGGTCTCAATGGCGCGGCCGGATTCGTCCAATACTTCCGCTTTAACGCGGTAACGCGCGAACGGTTCGTCTTTGGAAATCATTTCCGGCTTAAACGTGATGGAAAAATCACCTTTGTTGTCTGTTTGTGTTGTGCCTTGTGTGATAAGTGTTTCTTCGCCAAGCGGGCGGTACCACCACCAATAAAAAGGCGGAACGTACGGGGCGCGCGTGATCGTATAATTGACGGTGGCGTTAGTGAGCGGCGTGCCGAAATAATATTGGGTGTGCCCGGTTACGGTGCCGGTTTTCCCGTAGGAAAGCAACGCGTTTTCTTGCAAGGAAATTTCGTAATCGGGCCGTTTGTATTCTTCCACTGCAAAGGAGTGGTAATCGTGGTAGGGACTTCCTTTTACCGTGGCGGATACATCAATCGAAAAATTGCCCAGCATGGGGTTGTCATCGGGCAAGGTAAACTTGGTTTGGGCGGTGCCCATTTCGTTGGTGGTTAAGCGCGTGGTAAAAATCTTCTTGCCGGCTGCGTTGGTTACTTTTACGGAAAGCGGTGTGTTGGGCAATACTTGGGTACCGCGCACGACGTGCTGGAAAGTTTGAAAGGACATTTCTACCGTTTGCCCCGGGCGGTAAATCGCGCGGTCCGTTTGTGTGAAAAGGCGCACGGGGGAGGAAACGGAAAAATGGAAATAGACAGATTGCGGCGTGTAAGCGTAGTGGCCGTTTTTCTGCGCTAATGTGTGGACCGCATGGGAATTGTAATCGTGTTGCCCGACGGAAACAGAACGGGTCAATGCGGCGCGCCCGTTTTCATCCGTGGTCAATGTTTGGCGTTGGCTTTGGTCGAGCAAAAGTTGCAGTTGGGTAGTGGGTTCGGGGGCGCCTGTTTTTAAATTGAGGGTGTAAAAACGGAACAGACGCGGTTGGTACGTGCGGGGGGAAGAAGAAAGCGTCCATTCGTAATCATCGGGGTTTCCCTCAATAGCGGCTGTGGTAAAAACGGCCAAGTCCGTTAAATTGATGACCGTGCCGTACACGGGGGATTTGTCCGGCGAGAATTCTTTTTGTGCGCCGGTAAGCACTACATAAAATCCGGGGGGCAGGGCGGGTAATGCCAACGTAATTTCCTCATCAAAATATTGTTTTTTATACGTTACTTTTTGGGAAAAAGTTCGGTACGGTTTTTTGCCGTCGAGTAACGTTTTGATATTTTCGTCGGAAAGTTGAGACAGAAAATTCCAGGAATAAATTTTTCCGTTGCGGTTGCGTTGTTTGTAAAATGTTTCCAATTCTTCGTAAGAAACACTGTAAATACGGCCGTGGAATTCGTCCAGGTTGCGCACCGTGGCGGTTAGCGCGGGTTGTTCGGGCCGCAAGGGTTGCTCGGGTGTGCGGAAAGAGAAAGAAGCGCGGGTAATTTGATCGGCCAATTCTTCGCAGCGTTGTACATAATAGGAAGAACCGAATGTTTGTTTTGCATAGCGGCAGATTTGTAAGGCCTCGGCGCGCAAATCGTTGTTGTACGCCAGCTGTGCGGCCTCGTACGCCGCGTAGGAACGGCCGTAAAAATGCCCTTGCCCCGCGTATCCTTTTACCTTGTCCCATAAAGACGAGGAAGAAGAGGCACCATGGAGCGTTTGCAATGCGCGCAGCGCGGATTGTACGGCTTTTTCTTTATCGGAGAAAGTGAACATTTCCGTATGATGAAACGGCAGTAAAATGAAATCGGTTTGCCAAAAGATTTGTGCTTCGGTGCGGTGGGTGCCACCCAGCGTATAGGCCGTGTACAACATGTCCGCAAGCAAGGCCCCTTTCTTTTGGGCCGTGGGATGCAAGCGGGCGTAACCGTCTAAGAATGTACGCGGCTGGGAGGTTTGGGCCGGATTTTCGGGCAAGTTGTTTTGCCAATCGGAAACGGTAAAATCAAAAAGCGTGGGGATGCGTTGTACGTCGGTATCTTTTACATTTAAAATCAATGTTTCGGCGGCGGTAGGCAGTTGTACCAACGAATTGCGCAGGGCCCAAAGCGTTTGGTAATCGTCCTGGATGTGTTGTTGCCATTGGGCGCGGGTCCATTGTTCGGGGTCTTGCCGGGCTTGTTCGTCGTCGATTTCGCGTGTTTCCAAAATACGCCGGTAAGTGTTGCTGGCTTGGCGGGCGGTTTGAATACGGTAAAGCAAAAACCGTGCTTTCCAAGCGTTGTCGGCCGGGAGCGGATAGGACAACATCGTCTTGGCGGCGTTTAAATATTCGCCCAGGTGGGATTGGCACGCCACGGTGCGCAGTTGCGCTTTGTAGCGTGCATCGCCTTTGGCGGAAGAAGACAATTGTTGGTAAAGTGGTAAGGCGGTGGCAAAATCGCCCTGTTCAAACAATTTTTCGGCAGAGGCCCAATCGGCCGCGGATATATAAAAAGGGAAACAAAAAAGCGTAAGCAATAAAGTTAATTTTTTCATAAATTCTCCTTACGCTTATTGTAGCAAAATAATAAAAAACCCCGGACCGTAAATCCGGGGTTTTAAAAATTAATTTGTTTTCTTCGGCGGGCAGATGTATTTGAGTACCCACGGGTAGAGGGCCAAAATATAAATGATGGCCAACGATACAAACGCGGCCCGGCCCCAATGCGGCCCCATCCAATGAATACAAAGACCTTTGAGAAGAAAAAGGATACAATACAGCGGCACAAGCCCAATAAGCCCGAACACAATGCCTTTTACGGTAAGCCCGGTGGCTTGGAAACGCACCCAACGTTTTTCAATAAAGCGCCCGACACAAAAAGCGGCTAAGACCGCGATGTCTTTAAACCCGTCATTCATCATTTTTTGCGGGTCTACCACCAATTTCCCGTCAATATAATCCATCGGATAGGGTTTGTAGATAATATAGGTGATGGCCACTATGCACAAAATAAATCCGCCTAACAAAAATTTATCTTCCTGTTGCGGATTTTTTTCCAGATAGCGAAATACCCACGACACAAATACCAAAGCGGCAATCCCCACCAAAAATCCAACGGCCACGTCTTGCGGGGTATGCACGCCCAAATAGTTGCGGGAAAATCCCGTCAGTAAAATAAGGAAAACACACAAAATGCTAAGCCAACGGGTGGATTTTTTATCCCAAAAACCTACGGCCATACCCCCGTAAATCGGGGTGGCGGTAGTGGTGTGCCCGCTGGGGAAGGAATACCCCGTAGCGGAGGTAATAGCATCCCCGGCCGGCAGGATACGTGCATCGCGTATCCAAGGGCGGTAGACGCAAGCGGTCAATTTCAATACGGAAGTCACCATTACGGACACCGCATAAGAGCCCAAGATAAACAACCCTTTGCGTTTATTCACGCACCAGTAAATAAATACCGGAATAAAAATTAAATACGTTACCGCAAACTGTGACAGGTTTTCGAAAAAAGGCGTCCAAGCATCGTGAATGGATGCGCGGAAATTTTGCAAAAACAACAGGTACGAAATATCCATGTTCCCTCCTTGTTTTATACGGCTGTGCAACGGACCTTACTTCATCGTAGCATAAAGAACCCCGGAAAACCCGGGGTTTTAATTAAAGGATATTTACATCTTTTCCGGTGCGGATACACCGATAAATTCCAGTCCTTTTTTAATGCGCTCGGCTACCCGGTCGCAAATAAACAAGCGCGACTGGGTGGTGGGTAAATCGTTCTCGTCCAACACGCGGCAGTTGTCGTAAAACGCGTGGAAGAGTCCGGCCAATTCCACCAAATACGTAGTAAGGTGATGCGGGCTTAAATCCCGTATGCAGTTTTTCAACACCGGTTTAAACCAAATGAGTTTTAACAGGAGCGCGCGTTCTTGCGGTGTTAATTTTTCACTTACGGTTGCGGCCGGCGTAATATTTTTCTCTTTGGCCGTTTGGAAAATGGAATGGATGCGCGCATGGACGTATTGCACGTAGAAAACCGGGTTTTCGTTGGTGCGTTTTTTGGCCAGGTCCATATCAAACAACATGTGTGCGTTAGGGGTGCGGCTGGCAAAGAAGAAACGGCACACATCGGTTCCTACGTCGTCCATCAGTTCGCGCAACGTGATAAAGTGGCCGGCGCGTTTGGACATTTTGACCTGCTCGCCGTGCTCCGTGAGGTGCACGAGTTGGTGAATAATCGGTACGAATGATTTTTCATCGTGTCCCAACGCGTTTACCGCCGCTTTCATGCGCGGTACATAGCCGTGGTGGTCGGCCCCTAAAATATCAATTAAGGTGGCGTAACCGCGGTCGTATTTATTTTTGTGGTACGCGATATCGGCCATAAAATAGGTCGGACGGCCGTCCTTGCGCACGAGCACGCGGTCTTTATCGTCTTGGGCCTGTTCGTCTTTGGTGGAGCCGAACCATACGGCGCCGTCTTTTTCATAGGCCAGGCCTTTTTCTTTCAAATATTCAAGTGCTTTTTGCGGGGCTTGCGCTTTGTGCAAATCCGATTCGCGGAACCAGCGGGTAAAATCCACATGAAAATCTTTCATGTCTTGCTGTTGGGTTTTAATTAATTCTTCCATGGCCCAACGTCCGTATTCGCTTTCCGGCAAATCGGCCGGGATGCGTTTGGCTAAATCAACTAAATAAGAACCGTGGTATCCGTTTTCCGGCGGTTCTTTGCCTTCCTTACGGGCTTTTAACGAGACAGCCAATAATTCGGCCTGGTTGCCGGCGTCGTTGACGTAATACTCGCTGTCGCACGAGTATCCCAACGCGCGGTGGATTTTTACCAAGCTGTCGCCCAAGCTGGCGCCGCGGCCGCTGGCTACGTGCAAGGGCCCTGTGGGATTGGCCGACACAAATTCAATTAAAATGCTGTGTTTTTTCCCTTCGGCCTGCGGTGTTTTGATGCGCCGGTCCGAAGCGGTAGAGATGATAAAATCGTCTTCCAAAATCAGGTTGATGAACCCGGGGGCCAGTGCGGTGGCATCTTTTACGTCCGTTACTTCGCGCAATACCTGGCAAGCCGCTTTGGCAATTTCCATGGGGTTCTTACGCATCTTTTTGGCGGCGGCCATGGCCCACACCAAAGAGATGTCGGCCCCGGTATGTGCGGGGGCGGCAGAAAACTCCACTTCGGGCAAATCATTTCCCTTGAAATATTCTGCGTTTTTAAGTTTTAGTGCAATGTCTTGTTTGAGTCGTTCTAACATAGTTATTTCTTTTTAACAACTTTCTTAACGGTTTTTTTGGCCGTTGTTTTTTTCGTAGTTTTTGCGGTAGATTTTTTAGCGGCGGTCTTTTTGGGGGCCGGACTTTTTTTGGCCGGTTTTTTAGCGGCCGCTTTTCGGGTTGTTTTTTTGACGGTTTTTTTGACCGGTTTTAAGAAAGCTATTTCTTTGCCGAAACTGAACACTTTATCAAGCCGGTAAAAATCGCGTGCTTCGGGGGTCATCAGGTGTACCAAAAACCCGCCGTAGTCGCTCACGCGCCATTGGTAGCTGCCGGCGCCGTCGCGGTTAGATTTATAATAACCTTCTTCTTTGAGTTTTTTGCTGATTTCTTCTTCCACCGCTTCCAAATGGGGTTTGGAGGTGGCGGTAGCAATCAAAATAAAATCGCACAAGGACGACAACCCGCACAAATCAATCACTTTTACATTTTCTGCTTTTTTTTCATCGGCTAAGCGGGCCGCGTAGCAAACAAGTTCTTTGGTGTTCATATAAAACCTCTTACTGAAATATACGTTTAGTCTAGCATTTTTTAAGGATTAAAGGGGCATTTGAAAATCTTTTCCTAAAATAATACGCGTATCGCAGATGGCGGTGGGGGACGTTTCCGAGCGGATTGCCCCGGAAATTCCGATGGCGCGGCTGAGTTGCGTGGCTTGCATCAAACGGCCCGAATAGTCGACCACGTAAGATTTGTCCTGTGGAGAGGGGTAGTTATCGTATTGCAATACATCCACGCGCAAAAGCCCCTTGGTGTTTTGTTCGCGCAGGTATTGGGTCAGCGCGGAAGCCAGCCCTTTTTGGCCCGACGCATTTAAAATCTCTACCACGAGCGGCCGGTCTTCTTCCGTGGACGCTACTAACTGATCCGCGGATACTTCCGGCGGCAACGGGTTTTTGGTTTTTTTCTTTTTGGGTTGTACAGTGGGCAACTTGGTGGCAAAATCGGTAATGTCCAACCCGGCTAAATGCTGGGTAAATACAAAGAACTCCGCCGGGGAAATATCGGTTTGGTGTTTGACCCACATTTTTAAGTAGCCGCCGGCCACTTTAAACATGAGCAGCGGGTTAAAACGCCAGCGGGCCAAAAGGTCTTGAAAATTACTCCAAAAGACGGTTTGATCATCGTTGGCGGGGATAAAAAAACGTTCGAATTGACCGTCAAAACAAGTTTCTTTCTTTTCAGCCGTACAAGGCGCGGCACTCACCGTAGCCACGGCTTTGCGGGTGGCCGGGTTATACATAAATTGGATGGCCGGCTTGGTAAGCACCAATACCTGGACGCGGCTGTCTTGCCGGGAAAGGAGCTTTTGCAAGAGGGAAGAAGTCAGTTGTGTATGCACGGCAAGCCCTATCACAACCAGGGACAGTACCAGCAGCAATTTCCCGATCAGTTGGCTTGTTTTACGAGATGATTCCATAATGCAATTCCTACGGGGCAAAGCCATTTCTGCGAGTCAATGGTAAAAAGCAGTTTGCGGTTGGCTGCGTACAAAAGGGCTTTATCTAAATCTTGTAAGGCCAAATTGCGGATGACGAAGGCATCCTTGTATTTGCGGTCTTTGGAAGAAATATCTGCCACGAATAAAATTTTAGAAAGCGTACTCATGTGCAAACTGCCCAGTGTATGTTCGGTAATGGCTTGCAAAATTTCTTTGTTGCGTACATCAAAAAGGTGGCGGGCGATCCAGGCGGAAGCGTAACTGTGCAAGAGCGCAGGTTCGCATTTGCAGATGTCTTCAAAATACGGCACTTTTAGGCGGTGTTCTTTGCAAAAGGCAATCAGTTCGTTGCCGTTGAACCCTTTGCCGGCGTCGTGCAAGATGCCGGCTTTGACGGCGTCTTCCACGTTTACTTCGTAAATATCGCTAAACGCGGCGGCCATTTCCGCCACGTTTTTGGAGTGTAAATAGCGGTTGGGCTTTAAATGGGCCTTGAGCCAGTCGTGCACGTTAAGGCCGTAAAGTTTGTTTTTGCGAATGGTATCTTCTATGGCCGCGGGTACCGTGTTGGGTATATCCCCGCATGCCCAAATGTGCGCGCGCACGCGACTGGAGGATAGTTTGGGGAAAAACCCCGGCAAAAAAATGTGTTTGAAGGCGGCGGGATTTTCATTATATCCTTTGCGTTTTCCGGCGATAACGGTGGCGTTTTGGAAAATATAATTGGGGTTTTTCCAATTGTGCAAATCGTTTAAACAATCGGTGCCGACCAGTAAGTAAATCTCCGCATTGGCGTAACGTTCTTTTAAATATTTGACCAGCTGATACGAATAGGTCATGCCGCCTTGTTTGAGTTCGTAATCGTCAAAAACAATGTTATCCCCGGCGTTTTTAAATGCTTCTTTCAGCATTTTCATACGCAGACGAAACGGGGTGGGAGATTTGGCTTTGAACGGGGAATGATACGCCGGAACGATGTGTGCCACATCCGGGGACACCTCTTCCATCGCGCGTTTAAAAAGCGCCACGTGGCCTTTGTGTACCGGGTCAAAGCTACCGCCGAAAACAAGTATTTTCATGTTATTTTTTCACCCGAGCCGCTACGTCTTTCCCTTCCAAGAGCGCGCGCTCCATAAATGTATATTCCCATCTGCCGTACCGCCCGGCACACCAACAATCCTGCCGGCGCAAACGCGTAAGCAGCGTTTGTACGGTTTTGTCCCGGTGTTTGTCATATACTGCGTAAGCGGCGGGAATGTGCTGCCAAGCAGAGAATACGGGTCGGTCCGACCGATTTATTATACCTTTTTGTAAAAGGGAGTTCCAAATCTTCTTTTTTAGCGATGCCGAAGGTTTGTGCAGCCCGGGCAATTCAATGTAAAACAGCGAAGTTCCTTTGGGCGCGTTGGCGGGGGAAAATCCGCTTTGCAACCCCACGCGGTAAAACGGAACGGTTTTTTCCGGAAAATAAATCCAACTAAACGGCTCTACCGCGCGCGCGATAGCCAGGTGCAAAAGTGTAACACCGGCGGATTTTAATTTTTTTGCTTGTTTTTTAAGTATTTTTTGATTTTTTAACAGGCAAATAAACCGGTCCAACGGCAACGTGTTGACCAAGTGCCGGTAATGAATTTCTTTCCCTTTCACAACGGCAATTTTGCGGGTTAAATCGATAGCGGTTACCGGGCTGCGCAGTTGCAAGTGGGAAGTTTTGGCCGCCAGTGCGTGGGCCAATGCGCCGATGCCGCCCTTTTTGGGATAATAAAAAGACGCATTGTAGCCGTACGTTTTGCGCGGGCGTTTTTGCAACGATTGCTGTAATTCTTTTTCGGACAATACCGGCACAAACGGGCCGCACCATTGGGCCGTGAGGCGCGCAGGTGATAACCCCCACAGTTTGGTATTGTAAGGTTTGAAAAATTGTTCATACATGCCGCGGCCGAATTGGGCCAAACACCATTGTTCAAATGTGCGTATATTTTTGAGTACGGGGCGGTGGTTAAATTCGGCCACACAGGATTGGCGTTGCTTGGCGGGCAGAGCCCATAGATTGGCTTGGAACGGATACGGCACGCGGGATGCTCCCGTATATATCCAGGAATTACGATGAAGGAGCGCACAATTTTTTGAGAGCAGTTTTTTTACCAATTTCTTGCCGTAGGGCGTGTGCAAGTGGAGTAAATGTCCGCCGTAATCGTACGTAAAGCCGTTTTTTTGCACGCTGGCACAAAGCCCGCCGGGTACCGCCTCTTTTTCAACGAGCAAATAATCTGTTTCGCCCGCTTGTTCCAAGTGGTAAGCGGTGCTTAATCCCGTCAGTCCTGCGCCTAAAATCAATGTTTTTACTTGCATTTAAGTAACCGCCACGCGGCCCATGTGAAGAATAATCCGGCCGCCGCAAATAAGAAAACAGCCGCCGGCAATGTACATTTTGTAATTACAAAACCCAACGCGTTGCACCCCAGTCCTGCCGCACAAAAAACGAGCAACACGCGTCGTTTGGACCAGCCGGCGCGTTGCAAACGCAGGGCGATATGGTCGTCGCTGCCCTTTAGCGGATTCTTGTGTTTTAACAGCCGCGCGAGCATGACAAATAACGTATCAAACAACGCCACGGCCAAAATAAAAAACGGGGCTAAGAAACCGGAGGAAACGTGTTCGGAATATCCCGCCCCCATGGACAAAGCGGCCAACATAAACCCCAAGAAGGTGGAGCCGCTGTCGCCCAGGAAAATTTTTTGTTTGGCGTGGTTATGGGGCCAAAACGCCAAGCACGCCCCTAAGAGCGCAAGCGCGGCAAAATTGACGTAAATAAATTCGGAGGGTAATGTGATAAACACAAGCCCCACCGTGCAGATAACGGCTTGACTGACACAAAGGCCGTCTTGGATATCCAGCAAATTAAACGCGTTGGTTAAGCCGACCAACCACAAAAACGTGAACGGGTAGACGACCCACGGATTGTGCACAATTTGAATGGTTACCCCGTAGTAAATCAGCGAGGCGGCCGCCAGGGCCTGCACACAAAGTTTTAATTTCATGGGCAACCCTTTGGGTTTGTGTAAATCGTCCAAGAGACCCAAGCAAAACAGCAACGTTCCGCCCAGTAAAATACCGCGTAAATTGTGCAGCGTGCCCGTGGGAAAATGGGTGGTAAAGCGCACCGCCGCCAGCGTGATGACGGTAGCGCAGAAAATAGCGCACCCCCCAATGGCCGGAACGGGGGCCTCGTGTTTTTTTAGCGCGTTGGGTTTGTCTAAAAGCCGCGGGGCCGCGAAGCGTTTTAAAAGCGGCAAAGAGAGAAATACAATTACTCCGGCCAATACACATGTAAAAAGATACAAGACAGCGTTTTCCATAATTTTATACTATCATAAATATAAGGAGATAATCATGCGTAAACAAATTCTAACATTTTCTTTGGCTTTGTTGCTCACGGCCTGCGCCACCGGGCGCATTCGGCAAATCCCCACGGATGTGCGGGGTTATAAAAAAGTAAATTATTTTGCCCAGCACCAACAAGTGGCGTTTAAAGCGGTGGGGTCTTTGGACGGCGATTCGTTGGACGGGTTGCTGCAAGTGAAAAAAATCGGCGATGAAGATTTTGACGTACAATTACTGGCGGGCGGGATGTACCGCGTGTTGCATGCCATGGTAACGCCGCAAGGCATTGCGTTCCGTTATTTGTTCCCGGATGTGGACAATAGTTTGGTGCGTGGGCGCATTACGCAATTTTTAAATTTACTGTTGCAAGACGTGGGCGTGTACGAACGCAGCAGTGCCTCCGACGGGAAAGTACAAATCACCTACAAAAACGCCGAGGCCAAAATAACGCTTTTCTATGACGAGGGCCAAACCTATCCCTATGCGGCGCGTACCCGCACCACACTCAACGGTGCGGACTTATCGTATTATGAATACGCGCCTTCCACGCCCCAAGGGGATGAATATTTACCGCACGAGTTGACGTACGTGGACGGGAAAATTCGGTTGGACATGACGCTCATCAGTTTACGTTAGTCCCAGGTGAGAGGGGCTGAAGTATACTGTGCTAGTGCCGAGGTATTCGAAGCCCTGAGCAACGCAGAAATAACCCCTTTTCGGATGTTTCCAAGACAAAACCTTGAGTAATGATTTGTCCCAGAAAAATGTATTTTCCCGAAACAAAGAAAAGGGAGTTAATTCTAGGCGTGAGGTTAGGAGGAATACTGTCGGAAACGCGCCGGAGGCGGAGGTATCCGACTAACCGAACAACAACGAAGTAAGGCCCTTTTCTGACGTTTCCAAGACAAACCCTTTACCTCTAGGCATTTATCTCTTTAGTTAGTAGCATCCGCAATCCAGCAGCATTTCAACTGACTTGTCTAACCTACCAAACAAAAAAGATAATCATGTTCCCGCGGACAATAGTAGAACAGAAAGAACTGGCAAGATTTCCTAAGGTCCCTGTGTAGCTTGCTGTGGCATTTACTTGTTTGTAACGCGGAAGTATCAAAACGTTCCGTCGCTCTCCTGTTGAAACGGAAACAAGAAACCGGTTGGGCCGCGCGGGGCGCGTGCGTGGGCCGGCACAAAACAAGGTTATTTATCAGCAGACGCGGCCTATTGTGTTTTGCGCAAAACGCAACGCAAATGCCTGTGGTGGAGTCGTCAGGGTGGGACGTTGCTCCTACACAATAGGCGTGACTAGACACCAGTTCTCATGCAGGGTTTTTTTTCGTTTACGGATAGTTTAACGTGAAAGAGAAACGGCTCGCACTCCCCCGCATGGAAAAAGCAGATTGTAATGGAAAAGAAAGACACGTCCGTGACGGACGGCCTATGAATTGTTGCGAACGCAACGGAAGAAATGTAGCATATTTTGTAAAGAATGTCAATTTTGTAAGTATTATAAACATCGTGCAAATAGGTGTAAAAGCGGAAAAAGAAAGAGATATTAAAACAGGGCGTGTTGTTAGCGTATAAAAGGGAAAAACAGGAAAGGGGCTTGTCACATTACAAACGAAGTGTGCGGGTGGACCGAAATTTTAGTACAATGGTTCCATCTTAGCAGTGAGGAGGGAATTGTGCGCAACAAAGCAGGTTTTACGTTGATAGAACTACTCGTAGTGGTGCTGATCATCGGTATTTTGGCCGCGGTGGCGTTGCCACAATACCAAAAAGCGGTATTAAAATCCCGCCTGGTAAGATGGACGATGGTGCTGGACGCAACTAAAAAGAACATTGAGGCGTACCACCTGGAAAACGGGCCGAGTTCTAACCTTGTGGAGTTTGCCGGAACTTTAGGGGAAGATAATCGTACACTTGATTTGCCTTGTGACCGGGAAGACGGTAGCTTTTGTATCATTGATAAGCCGAAGGCGGAGATTACTTCGCGTGCCATGAATAATTCTTACGTGACGATTTTTGAGATAAATGGGAATGATTTCGCCGGTGGAGACGAACGGGGTTGGTATATTATGTTTCGCAAGGATGGCCAAACCGGAAAATGGTCCTCTGATGCGGGTGGAAGCGACTTCCCCAGAATGTTGTGTGAATGGGTGCAAGGGCTTGGTTACCCCGGTGAAGAAACTATTGTTAGCCAATGTGCGGCAAAGGGGGTAACGATACCGCCGTACGTAGAATAAATTTATTTTAGCAGTAAGGAGAAACATTGTGAACAACAGAAAAGGTTTTACGTTGATAGAACTACTCGTAGTGGTGCTGATTATCGGTATTTTGGCCGCGGTAGCGTTGCCGCAATACCAAAAAGCGGTATTAAAATCCCGCATGGTAAATTGGACAATGGCGCTGGATGCACTTAAAAAGAATATAGATCTGTATGACATGGCAGAAGGGATTGACGGGGCAGGTGACATTTTTACCGGTACAGACGGGGAAGACCTTCGTACGGTTGACTTGTCTTGCGACGAAGAAAGTAATGACCATTGTTACATTCATAAGCCCGCTGTAGGCATCCGCGCGGATAAAGAAGGATTTGCAGGCAAAGAAATTTATGCTATTAATTTTGAACCGGATCCGGACGCTTCTGAGTGGTCGGGTTATTCTTTTGTAATCGTATTCCTAAAAGATGGTCAGAACGGGAAGTGGTCGGTTGAATCCAACAAAAGGACTCCTCCCCGGTTGGTGTGTGAATGGGTGCAAGGGTTAGCGTATCCCGGCAGGGAAATTATTGTTGAACAGTGCGGTTCGCTGGGGGTAACGATACCGCCGTACGTAGAATAAAATTTTCGCGCAAGCTAAATAAAACCCCCGGTTTACCGGGGGTTTTTAATTGGAACGTTTTTTCAAAAGTTGCGGTTGGATAATTCCTATCATCCACACGGGGTAAAGCGTGAGCAAGATAAGTTTGGCGGATAACACCACCGTGGGTGTGCGCAAGAATTTTACGCATAGTGCGCTACCCACACAAACAAGCGCCATGGCCGCAATTTTTTTGTATTCGTACGGCACGGTGTAATTTTTTTGCGTAAACAGAAAGAGCGCCACGGCCATGGAAGCGTAACTAAGCGCCACGGCCCAGCCCGCTCCCAAAATACCTAAATGCGGTACGAGCGTCAAGTTGGTAGTGATACTCACGATGGCGCCCAACAGCGTAATCCATAACAAGATTTTTGTTTTTTTGGTCAACACCGGGCCTATCATAAAATTGACGTAAAGCCCGTAGCAAAAATACCCCGTCAGCACCAAAGGAATCACATTCATCCCGCTCCAATACGCGGGGCTAATCAAATGGAAATTGCCAAAAATATTGCTTTGGATAATCGGCGGCATTAGGAAGGAAAGTCCCAACAAAAACCAACTCCCCAGCGCAAAGAAACACGTAAACACGCGGGCAAACGTTTGTTTGGCGTCGGGCTCTTTGGCGTGCGCCAGGAAAAACGGCCGCCAGGCCTGGTCGAACATAGAGACAATCAGCATCATAAACACGCCGATTTTAAAATTGGCTTGGTAAATACCCACTTGGTCAAGCCCGGCCAGGTGGACCAAAATGGGTTTATCAATCACGCTGACAAATAAACTGGCCAACCCCGACGGTACAAACGGCCACGCAAAGCGCAACATTTCTTTGAAAAGCGTGTTGTTAAATTGCGGGCGTTTGGCTAACAGTTCTTTCCACACCACGGGGGAAAGCAAAAGTAAAGACGTGAGCGACGCAAAAATGTTGGCCCACAAGATGGAAGCAATCCCTTTTTTGAAATACGCGATAAATAAAATATTGCACAGTACGTTTACCACAATGGAACACGTGCGCACACCGGCAAAGTACCACGGGCGCCGTTCCAAACGCAACTTGGTAAACGGAATCATATTGAGTACATCCAGCAGCAGTACCCACGCGGCCAAGTGAATAAGAGAACTGTGCGCCGCGCCGATGCCGATTAAATTGCCAAACGGTTTGGCAAACAGCGAGAGTAAAACCGACAGCACCACCCCGTTAGCGAGCACGCCGTAAAAACAATGTTGGAAAACATCCGTTTTGTCTTTGGCGTCGCTGGCAAAGCGCAAGTAGCTTTGGTCCATGCCAAAGAGAAACACCACGTTAAGCAGGGCAATCACGGCAAACGTGGTGGCAATCACGCCGTAATCGCCGGGGAGTAAATAATAGGTATAGAACGGAACAAGACAAAAATTGAGCAACCGCGCGAGCACCGTAGAAGTGCCGTAGATTAACGTTTCTTTTCCCAGCCGCTTAATACTTGCCATAAAAAAAGGGGGGACGCGGCAGCGAGATGTTTCACAAAGTTGAGCCGCGTCCCAAATCTACTTATAATTTTACAAAAAGAATCTCCAATAAGTCACGGAATTTCTTTTCTATCTTTTTGGTTTCGCTAATGGTTTGCGCGTGCGAGAGCGGCGTTTTGGAAATACCGCAACCCATGTTGCTTACCCACGCAAGCCCTAAAACGAGGATCCCGCATTGGCGTGCTGCAAGCACTTCCGGTACCACAGACATTCCCACCACGCTGGCGCCCCATTTTTTGAACATTTGAATTTCGGACGGGGTTTCAAAGTTGGGGCCGGTGGTAGCCAAATAGACGCCTTCGCCGGCGTTGATTTTGGCTTTTTTGGCGGCCGCGAGCGCAGTTTTGCGCATGGTTTTATCGTACGCTTCGGTTAAATCAAAGAACATAGGGCCGAAGGCCGGGTCGTGATTGCCGATGAGCGGGTTGTTGCACATAAAATTGATGTGGTCTTTAAGTACGCACAACGAGCCGGGGGTCAGTTTCAAATCCATGGAGCCGACGGCCGCGGAGACCAACAATTTTTTCACGCCCAACATCTTAAGCGTGCGGATGGAAACGGCCAAATCTTTCATGGGGTGGCCTTCGTAATAGTGAAAGCGTCCTTGCATGACCACAATTTTGCGGCCTTTGTACACGCCGAAAATCAAATTTCCCGTGTGGCCGGGTACGGTGCTGCGCAAAAAACCGGGGATGGAAGAATAAGGTATTTTTACTTCTTTTTCAAGCGGCGGCACGGAGCCGGCCAAGCCCGAGCCGGTAATCAAAGCAATTTCCGGTTTGAAATTTTTTGTTTTTTTATTGATGAAGGCCGCGGCCTTTTTTACTTGTATTAGTTGCGTCATACACTCTCCTTTGTTACAAGGTGGTGCGGTAGGGGAAGAAAGCTCTTGTGAGGTGGAAGATGTTTACCCCCTGCAGCACGCATATTACATCAAATCTTATACTATCATATTTCAGCCCTTTCTCTTTGATGAACTGAGTGGCGGCCATCGCAATTTTACGTTGTTTGGCCGGAGTAACTGCGCGAATCGTTTGCTGGTGGGTCATGTGGTCGCGTGCTTTTACTTCCACAAAAACAAGCACGTTCCCTTCCCACGCTACAATATCCAACTCGCCCCCGCAAGCGCGGTAATTGCGCGCGATAATGCGGCAGCCGTCTTTTTCCAGATAAGCGGCGGCTTTATCTTCACCTTCGTGTCCTTTTGAAGTGGTTGTCATGGTAATATCCGAGCGGCGGGCAGTAATTTTCGCACCGGCCCGAAAGAACAGCGGTGTTCTTTGCAGGGCCCAAGTTCCCGCAACGCTTCTAAGTGTTTGGCCGTTCCATATCCTTTGTGTCCGGCAAAACCATAACCGGGATAGAGCGAGTCGAGTAGTTTCATGTAACGGTCCCGCGTGACTTTGGCCAAAATGCTGGCCGCTGCAATGGCCAGCGATTTAGCATCCCCGTCAATCACGGGCTGTTGGCGCAAGTTGAGCCCGGCAGCCGGATACGGTCCGTCTACCAATACCAGTGAGTGGGGGAGTTTTTCCAATTTTTTGGCGGCGCGACACATGGCCAAAAAAGTGGCTTGCAAAATATTGAGTTTATCTATTTCCCGGGCACTGGCAAAGCCAATCCCGAAAATCACGCCGGAAGTGTGTAACCGTTCAAAAATTGCATTGCGTTTGGATTCGGTGAGTTTTTTGCTGTCGTTAACGTCTTGAAATTCCTGTACCAACGAGGGCGGAATAAAACACGCGGCCGCTACCACGGGCCCCGCCAAAGGGCCGCGGCCCGCTTCGTCAATGCCGATGACAAAGTTGGCACCGGATTGAATTGCTTGTTGCCTGTCAAATTCCGTTAAAAGGTTGGTCATTCTCGTTCTATCACCGTAACGTAGGGCAATTTTTTCAACTGTTGTACCGGTTGTTCAAAAAACAAATTCCTCAATGCCTGTTCGGGCGGAATTCCTTCCGGTAATTGCTTGGGGGTGGCTATCGGGATAGATAAGTTAAGCACAATACGGTCCGGTACCACTTTGTCTTCTACCATAAAGGAGAAGGGAAGGATCTTTTCCACGTGCACATGTAAATGCTTAGCGGAACCATACTCATGTGTCGTCATTCTTACCCAAGCGGATTTATCAAAATTATACAAAAAAAGTGAACCGCTGGGGTTATGAATCAAGAGTGTCATGCGGCTGGGTAAATAATTTTCGTTGACTAAAAAAGTGTACAGGGTGGACAAATACTCCAACGGCCCTCTAAAATTGTATACGTTATACGATTGGTGCTTGATACGGACTTTGCTGTCGCCCCGCAAATGGCGGAATAACCCCCGTCTTAAAGAGGGCGACATGCGTTGCTCTACCGATAAAATCAATTGGTCGGGGTCAAAATTTTTCGCGGTAATGGAGTCGATATCTTTTAAATAGCGGATGCGTATTTGTGCAGAATCGGCATTTTTATTAAATGCCAGGGCCACTTGTTCCTTCCGGACGACCAACTGTTCAAAACGCGCTAAGTATTTCTTTTCCAACTCCAGATCTTTGAGCGAAGATAACTTGGCATGCAACCGCCGTACGTGCGGGGTAAACTTGGAAAAATGGGTAAAATAATACGCGTTGGCCAGGTATTGGAAAAAGTTTTCTTGGTTGCCTACCGCCAACTGAAGCGTGTGTACTTTGTTGTGGACCGTCAGTAAAGGCGCCAACGGAATGGCATAATCAATATAGGTAAGAATTTCTTGTTTGGGTAAAATGGAAACGGGAACCCCATCGCGGAATGTAAAAGTGAGCGATAAAATCGGCGGTTCTAACATGGAACGGAGAATGGCATCTTCCATGGAAGAAAAAAGAGGTCCCCGGATAGGGGCTAAATTTTTTTCCAACGACCTGGCAACTTTTTGGGATACAACACTGGGCGGAACAATAGAAGACACAATTTCCGGCCCGACGGTTTTGGGATGTGGAACGGATAATGGCATTTTCCGAGGGCGTTTAATCCCTGCGTAGGATAAATCGGGCGCAATACTCACTGCAAAAAGAACGACTAGTATTTTGCAGACAAATTTATCCATACCTGTATTTTAGCAAAAAAGGCGCGCGCGGAAAAGTCCCCAAAGGCCCAGGAAACATCTGGGCCCCATTTACCCCAGGGCCTGGGTCCTTTGGCCCTGGCGGATTACAAGAAGAAACGCTACAATAAAAATATCTTCTATAAAAAGGAGCTGTTATGTTGAACTGGAAAAAAATAATTGTGAGTGTGTTGCTGTTATGTGCGGTACCTGGTTACTTGTGTGCCGGTGACAGCGATGCAAAAGTATTGAACCGTGTGGTGAATTATTTGGAAAAAGGCCAAGTGAGACAACTGAAAACCTATTGGGACAGTTTGCTGCCGGCATATAACGGGCGTAATCCGTATCACGTGTTGGACATTGCGTTGTCGCAGCGCTATACCAACAGATTTGGCAAAACGCCGTATGAGTTTAACTACGAACATTACAAAGAATTTTATGACACTTATAAAGGTACGTGGCTCCAGAGTGAAGTGGAACGTGTAATGATGGGGGACGATTTCGGCGAGTGGCTGTTTGATTATTTTCATCGGGACACCGTTGCGCATCACTACCTCGTTGGGAAAGGGCTCTTTATCCGCGCTTATTTGCGGGAATACCTGCAAATCGTTACTTACGGATTGTTGGCGGAAAGTGCGGTGCGCTACCCGAGTTTGGTGTATTTCGAACTTTCCGCATCGCAACTCAAAGCCATCTTCAACGGTATAACGGACATGGCGCGCGAGCTGGGGGATGACGAGCTGGGTTTCCGGGTCAAAGAAAACATTTTCTTTAACTATTTGGATTACGATGCCTATGAAAAAGAAGGGTTGCTCAAGGAATTTATTCGCACCATGAGGCTGCTAGGCAGTGAGAAAGATGACGCGTGGAATGTGTTTGTCGTTAGGCCTGTTACTAAAAAAATGCAAGAAAACGCGGTGAAACTCTACAGTAAATGCCACGGAACGGTGGGCTTGAATAAAAAACTGTGTGAAAATTTCAAAAAACACGCCAAGAAGCGCCATGTGTGGATGAAAATTTCCGTGCCGCCGCTTCCGACGCCCGAAAGACGAACTACGAGCATTTTATAAGATTTGCTTAGTCCGATGACGTATCCGTCCCCGCCCCAAAAGCGGGGGCGCTTTTTGGGGATAATTCGTATTTTTTTTGCGGAGTGAAAATTTGATACAATAGTTTCATCTTGTCAGTGAGGATAAATACTGTGAAAAATAGAAAAGGTTTTACGTTGATAGAATTATTGGTGGTGGTGCTGATTATCGGCATTTTGGCCGCGGTCGCGTTGCCGCAATACCAAAAAGCGGTGTTAAAATCCCGCCTGGTAAAGTGGACAGCGGTATTGGATACGCTCAAGAAAAATATTGATATGTATCACTTGGAGAACGACTGGAGTGAACCGCTTGAGTTTACCGGCTTGGGCGGGGAGGAAAACCTTACGATTGATTTGCCTTGTGATAGCAAAAGTAATCACTATTGTACAATTGATAAGCCGGGTGCAGACATTTTTGCTCATACGGTAGAAAGAGACGGTGAAAAATTTTATGCAATAATATTTCAGACAGATAGTTCGGAGTTTGGAGAAGCGCCCGGTGAGCTTCTGCTCGCATTTCCGAAGAATAATACTACCGGGAAATGGTCTGTTGACAAGGAAGGGAGTGTGCCGCTTCCCAGAATGTTGTGTGAATGGGTGCGGGGATTTGGTTATCCCGGTTGGGAAAATATTGTTTCCGACTGTGCGCTCCAGGGGGTAACGATTCCCCCGTATACGGATACAATGAATCCGGGCACCCCGGGTGAATAAGATTCCTAAAAATAAATAAAACCCCGGGTAAGCGCTTACCCGGGGTTTTTATTCGGAGTTTTTGGTCCGTTAGATTATTTCGCCTCTGTTGCGGTTTCGGTTTCCGCTGTTTCGGCAGTGCCTTCTTGCGGAACTTGTTTTTTAAGTTCCTGCAAGCGCGCGGCTTTGCCGGAGAGTTTGGTTAAGTAATTGAGTTTGGCGCGGCGTACCTTGCCCACTTTGAGCACTTCAATGCTGCTCACGCGGGGGGAGTGGATCGGGAAAATGCGTTCCACGCCTACACCAAAAGAAACTTTGCGTACGGTGAAGGTTTCGCCGATACCGCTGCCTTTGCGGGCGATTACAACGCCGTCAAAAGCTTGGATGCGTTCGTTGTCCCCTTCCACTACTTTTACTTTTACGCGCACGGTGTCGCCGGCTTTAAAAGCAGGTACGTTGGTTTTGAGATTGTGTTTAATTTCGTTAATGTTCATACGTCTTACTTCCTCCGAATCTGTTTTTTACGTTGGACCTTTTTCACTTTGGGTTGAGAGGCGTTTTCAAGTAAATCGGGCCTAAACTTTTTTGTAATTTGTAAAGCTTGTTCGTGTTTCCACGCTTCAATTTCTTTATGGTTGCCGTTTAAAAGCACGGCGGGCACTTTTTTCCCGCGCCACACTTCCGGGCGGGTGTACTGCGGTGCTTCCAGCAAGTTGCCTTCAAACGACTCCGACGAGGTAACCCCGTCTTTTTTAAACGTCCCGGGTTGCAGACGCGTAATGGCGTCTATCATTACGCAGGCGGCCAGTTCGCCTCCTGTCAAAATGTAATCCCCCAGGGATACTTCTAAATCTACTTCCGGGTAAATACGCGCATCCACTCCTTCGTAATGACCGCACACAATGATCAAGTGTTTTTTCTTGGCCAATTTTTTAGCCAACGTTTGGTTAAATACCTGGCCGCGCGGACTGGTCATTACCACCAAAGACGTTTTCTTACGCAGTTTTTTAATGGCCCTGTAAAGCGGTTCCGCTTTGAGTAACATTCCCGGGCCGCCGCCGTAAGGACGGTCGTCTATGGTGTGGTGCTTATCCTCGGTAAATTCCCGGGGGCTCAGCGTTCCCAGTTTGATTATCCCCGCTTTACGGGCGCGCCCCACAATGCTTTGCGAAAGCGCATTTTCTATCAAATCCCCGAAGGCAGTGATAACGTCTATTTTCATTAATCTTCCAGCTTTAAGGTTACTTTTTTGCCTTGATTGGTAGCGGCGGCATTTAACACCGTCCGCACGGCTTTGATAATGCAGCCGTCTTTGCCAATGATTTTGCCTTTATCAGCTGTGTCCACTTTGGTGGAAAGATAAATTTTATTTTGCTCTGTTCTTTCTTCTACCACTACGTTATCGGGCGTGGCGGAAAGCGACTTGAGTAAGAGCGTGGCAAGTTCTTTCATAACTCACCTGTCTTATTTTGCGCTGGCTTTTTTAATCAAACTAGCGACGGTTTGAGAGGGTTTGGCACCTACTTTGAGCCAATATTCCACTCTGGGCATATTTAATTTTACTTGGTCGGCCGCGTTGGGGTTGCAGGGTTGATATTGGCCTAATACTTCTTTGGCTTCTTTGCCCACTGCGGAGGATTTTTCAATCGCTACCACTCTGTATTGAGCCACACCTTTTTTGCCGACTCTTTGTAATCTAATTGCTACTGCCATTTTGTTTCTCCTTTGTTGCTTTGCCTAAGCAAAGCGGTATTAAATTCCCGAGGCCGCCTGTCTTATTTGGTTGAGGGCCGTTGCAGGGTCCGCGGCGTTAAAAATTGCATTGCCGGCTACTAACGCATCCGCACCGGCTTTGGCGGCCGTTGCGGCGGTTTGTGCGTTAATGCCGCCGTCTACTTCCAGCCAAATCTTGCGGCCGGAGTTTTTAATGAGCGTACGTACAGCGGTTAATTGCGCCGGGCTTTGCGGCAAAAACGATTGGCCGCCAAAGCCGGGATAAACGCTCATTACCAAAATCAAATCGAGTTCGTCCAAAAACGGGAGCAACGCTTGCGGGTCCGTATCGGGCTTAATGCTAATCCCGGTTTTTACACCCAGCGATTTTATTTTTGCCAACGTTTGTTTGATGTCATCCTTTGCTTCCAGGTGTACGGTCAGCAAATCGGCGCCGGCCGCGGCAAAGGGCTCTACAAACGGGAAAGGATGCTCCACCATCAGGTGAGTGTCCAACGCTAAAGCGGTTCTTCCGTTTAAACTTTTTACGACGGACGGCCCAAAACTTAAGTTGGGCACAAAATGCCCGTCCATGATGTCAATATGCAACCAATCGGCGCCTGCTTTTTCCACCGTTTGCACATCTTGACCCAGTGCAAACAAGTCCGCAGACAAAATAGATGGCGCAATAGATATTTTACCATTTACTGCGGGCATTTTGGAAGTTTTTTTCATAGAACTTCCCGTTCCCGTACTAAAATCCCGTCTGAGAAAATGCGGATAGTGGCACGCCCGGAATACGGAATTTCCATATCGATTTTGGAGCCGGGTTGCTTGTTTTCGTTCAAAATATCATTTTCTCCGGTGCTGTCTGCCACGGTAATACGCACGCGGCTGGCTTTTTTACCTTGCGGCATTTCGTAGTGCAAATGGTACGATTTTTCGTTGTCGGCCGTTTCGCGGCGGCTGACGGTTACTTCCAAATTGGTGCCGGGGGCCACCTGTGTATCGGCCGCCGGAGATTGCGAAGCAACAATCCCGTTAGGGAAGACGGAATCGGGGTCTTCCTTGATAATCAAATTGATGTCGTGGCTGCTGGCCCACAAGGTGGCTTGTGCTAATTTTTTGCTCTTGAAGTTAGGAACAAGCACTACACTGGCCGGCGGCGTTCCGTTGGAAAGAACGAGCGAAACGTTGGTGCCTTTTTGGACCATGCTGTCCGCCTTGGGATTTTGGAAAATGATGACGCCTTTTTCGTACGTGAGTGAATAAGCGTTGTCCACTTTATCTACGTTGAGGCCGGCTTGGCGCAAGGCCAGTTGCCCGTCACGCAAGGCGGTGCCTACGGTGTTGGGTACGAATACCATTTCGTCCCCTTGGCTGATCCATACGCGGATGACACGCCCTTCGCGCACGGTGGAACCGGCGGAAGGAATTTGGCGCAGTACGGAGCCGGGGGGAACATCTTTGGCAAATTCTATGCCGGCTTGTTTAAGGGCTAAATTTTGCTGTGCCAGTAAATCCAACGCATGAGAAACCGGCTTCTGCTTTAAATCCGGCACTTTTACTTCCTTGCGGGTGTGGATGAGGGCCCCCAGTGCCCAATCGGCCGCCAATACGGTGGCCACGATAAAAAATAAGACAATCCCCGCCACAATCAGCAATTTCTGCATGCGGGGGTGGAGTTTCTTTTTAGACGACATAAATGCATCAAAATTATCTTCGTTTTCAGCCATTTTGTTCCTTAAAAGCAAGTTGACCTTGCGTTACGTTGTGCCCGTGGGCAAAATCTTCGGCGGCCATCATTTTCTTGCCGGCCGGTTGCAGTTGGCAAAGCCAAATACAACCCTTTTTACATTGTACTAAAATTCCACGTCCGCGTTCAACGGCCAACACCGTACCCGCTTGTGCGGTGCATGTGTCAGGCCCCGGTTGGGTGCGCCCGACGGTCAGCCAATCGGTTTTGTTGTTGTGGGTAAACGGGATTTTGGGTTTGGGGCCGCAGGCAAGGCCGCGCACGCGGTTGTGAAAATCTTTAGCGGGTAAAACGTCCGGGCGTAACAGCGCGTCTTCTTTGGTGAGCATGGGCGCCAAGGTGGGCGTACCCGTTTGCGGCGTTTGAATTACGTTTCCGTTTTCCAGTTGCGTGAGCACTTCTTGAAGTGCGGAAATTCCCAACGGAATCAATTTTTCAAAAAGCGTTTGGGCGTTGTCTTGCGGGTCAATGGCGATTTCTTTTTGCAAGAAAAGGGGGCCGTCGTCCATGCCGGGGCGAATCCAAAAAATGGAAATGCCCGTTTTTGTGTAACCTTGGATGAGGGCTTGTTGTACCGGGGCCGCGCCGCGCAGTTGCGGCAAGAGTGAAAAGTGGACGTTTAAAAGCCCCAGTTCGGGCAACGCTAAAAAATCCGGGCGGAAAATTTTGCCGTATGCTACGACGATACCCAAGTCAAAAGGGGTGGCGGCAATTTTGTCAAAATCATCCTTGAGTTTAACGGGCGATAAAACGGGAATACCAAGCTCTTGCGCGCGTTTCTTGACGGCACAAGGCGAAATTTCCATCCCGCGCCCGCGCGGTTTATCGGCCTGCGTGACGGCTAATTGCAAATGGGTTTGCGCGTGCGTAAGTTCCAAATACGGTACGGCGATTTCGGGCGTACCGAAAAAAATCGTGTTTAATTTTGACATATCTTTATTTTACCAAAATGTGAAGGGAACATCCTAATGAAACGAACCGCGTACTGCTGCGGTAGATGTATGAAATCCCGACGCCATGCAAAGCAGTTTGCGTGGTTCCATCCCGGGGATTCTCCCTACATCAAATTGCTGACGGAATTTTCCTTCAGGCCGGCCCTCGCGGAAAAAGAATAGAATTTTTATTAAAATAAAACGTGGAGGGGGATTTGCCTTGCGGTAAAATTCCTGACGGAATAAAGGAATTGTAGGAGGGATTTGGTCACAAGTCGGCTCGTTGACCCTCGCCGCTCGCGACCCCGCCTCGCCATGCTCGCCTTTCACTTCGTTCAAACTCGCATAAGGCTCCGGCTTTCAAATCCCTACGCCACGCAAAGCAGTTTGCGTGGCTCCATCCGTTAAATTTTAAGGGCCCCCTTGTGGGAGCCCTTTAAATTCAACGGAGAGGGAGGGATTTGAACCCTCGAAACCTTGCGGTTTACAGGTTTTCGAGACCTGCTGTTTCAACCACTCACACACCTCTCCTCTCTAACGTGTTGCGGCCCCGAGTGGCTGGGGGAAACACACCTTATTATAGCAAATTTACGGGGATTTCGCCGAAACGCAGCGCGGAAAATAAAAAAGCCCCCGAAGGGGCTTTTTGAAAAGTGCAACCATTACTGGACTGGTGCGCCGGAGACAAGGGCAAAAGCAAAAATTCCTGCCACCAAAATGATCCCAAGGAAAAATAGCGCCGTGGCAATAATCACCGCAATCATACAGCCGGTTTTTTCTTGCGGGGTCGGGTCCACGACCACACAATGGGCCATTAGGTCGTGCAAACATTGTGTCTTTTCGGTCCACAAGCAAAACAAAAACCCGATGCCAAGTATGAAACCGGACAAAACTTTCCCTGCGTTACGCCCCAGCGAACGCAAGAAAGAAAGGCGTTGGCCGTTGAGGTCCGCTACTCGCAAATTAAAGATTCGTTTGCCGAGGGTTCCCTGCCAGGACGAAGATTCCGGCCATACATAATAACCCAAAAATATAGCTGTGGAAAGCAGCAGTTGCAGAAGTTTTTGCAGTGTTGTCGCTCCGGGGAAAATAGCATAACCGAGGAATGCTACTGTATATTGGAGAACAAAACCGGCAATCCCGGCAATAAAACTATCCACCAAGTAAGCGGCGCCGCGTTTCCAAAATGTTGCGTAATTCATAATTTCTCCTTTTATAATTTACTTATAAAATCCAGTACGGCCGGGCGGAACCAAAACGGGTTGTCGTGGTCGCCGCTGTCGGCAATGAACGTATGTGCGTTCCAGGGGGCTTTGGCAGCCAATGCATTGGTCAGGGAAGACGGCACAATACGGTCTTTGTTCGAGCCGCCGATGAGCAACGGGGCTTGCACTTTGCCGATAAATTGTGTGGCATCAAACGTTTTATCCCACAACAGCGGGCGCAAAACAAGGGAAATAATCGGCCCTAAAATTTTGTTGCGTTCCGTGCGGGCCAGGAAATAGAAAGCCATATCGGTTGTGTTGGTAAACGGGCTTTGCAAAATTACGCCTTTAAAGTGCCAGTCCACATGGCGGGAGGCCAAATAAAGGGCGGGGGAACTGCCCAGCGAAAAACCCCACAAAATAATTTCCTGCGGAGAAACCAATTTATCTTCCATTAAGAAATTGAGCGCGGATTGTGCATCCTGGTACATATTCGTCTCGGAGGCGTTCCCGCCGGATTTGCCGTACCCGCGGTAATCAAACACAAGCATACCGTATCCGTCGTGCAAATAGGAGTGTAAATACGTTTGGAACGTGTAAATGTTGTGTTTGTTGCCGTGAAAAATAAGGAACGTCGGGCGACCCGGACGGGCGGGGGAATACAACCCGGTTAACGTGTTGCCGTCGACCGCGAGGAAAGAAACTTCCTGGAAGGGTTTTTGCAGGGAATATTCTTCGCGCGGGAACCCAAAAACAATCGTGTCGGCGGTCTTTTCCAAGAACACGGCCCAGGCCACCAAGAGGATAAACAACAAGATGAGCGGTAAATTGCGTTTTATCATGCCCATATCCTAGCAAAAAAAAACAAATTGCGAAAGTTTTTTTACACCTTGCGCAAAAGGGGAGTGTAATTTGTATAATATAAAGGTAACCTGAGTCACCCGCATGTTCAACCCCGCTAGGCCGGACCTGTTGTAAACTGCATTGACGGAAAAATTATAATACAAAAAAGGATTTGTAATTATGAGCGAGAATTGTACCCATCACTGCGAATCGTGCAGTGAGAACTGTAATAGCCGCACCCAAGCCCCGCAAAAATTGGCGCCTAACAAAAGCAGCCGCGTGAATCGTGTAATTGGGGTGGTGAGCGGTAAAGGCGGGGTGGGGAAATCCCTGGTAACCGGTTTATTGGCGTGCGAAATGGCGCGGCGCGGTTTTAAATGCGGTATTTTGGACGGCGATATTACCGGCCCTTCTATTCCAAAAATGTTTGGCATCCGTTCGCGGGCTCTGGGAGACGAAATGGGGATTTATCCCGTTACCAGTGAAAAAGGAATGCAGGTAATGTCCGTCAACGTGCTGTTGGAAGACGTGACCGAACCCGTCATTTGGCGCGGGGCACTCATTACCGGCACGGTGCAACAATTTTGGACGGACGTGGTGTGGGATGCGGATTATTTGTTTATTGATATGCCCCCCGGCACCGGGGATGTGACGCTTACGGTGTTTCAATCGTTGCCGTTGGACGGCATTGTGATTGTGTCCAGCCCGCAAGAATTGGTGCAACTTATCGTCGGAAAAGCGGTAAAAATGGCACAAAAAATGAACGTGCCGATTTTGGGGCTTGTGGAAAATATGAGTTTCCTGCGCTGCCCCGATTGCGGAAAAACGGTGGAAATCTTCGGGCCCAGCCAAGCCGAAAAAATGGGCAAAGGATTTCATATTTCGCCGGTGGTGCGCTTGCCGATAGACCCGCAAGCCGCCCAAGCCGCCGACCGCGGACAAATTGAAAATTACCGCGCACCGCAACTGGATTTATTGGCAGACGCGCTGAAAAAATTACAGGTAACAAATGAATTGGTGGAAAAATAAAATACGTAATTATACCGTGGTGGTAAGCGTGCTGAGCGTAAGTATGGCGCTACACGGTTTGCCGCCCGTCAAGTATACCCTTGCAAATACGACCCAACAAGTGGCCCGGGCCGCACGCCGTACGCCTGCGCAACGGGTGTTGGCGCAACTGCGGCGGGATACTTCTTTCCGTCCCGGCGTAACTACCCGCTTGCCGTACCGGCCGGTTTCCGTTCCGCAGCAGGAACACGGGAACGTGATTGCTTGGAACGAAATTTTGCGGCAAATACAATCGCAAAATTATTCGTCGCAATTTTTTTCTTCGTGGTTGCAACAAATTGACCAACCTGCGTATCAAACGCTTCTGTACCGGAACTTTTTAAGTTTATCGCTGCAAGGGTTGCAACCGGCTCGGGCCGACGAACATTTGTTGTTGGAATATTTGCGCCGCGAAGCCAAGCAACAACTCGCGTTGGTAAAAGAAACGCCCGCCCCGGAAACGGAAGAACAACCCCGCGACGTAGTATTTATCCGCATGAATGCTCCGGTGGAGGAAGAAGAATTTACCGTCGCAGATGCGGCAACGAAGGCCGCGGTAGCGTATATCAAAACGCCGCAGCAACAACAAGCGCTGCACCGGTTGGGATTTTGTGTGGCTGCTTTGGGGCTTTACGGCGGGGAAGCGGAAGCGGAATTTTTACAACAACTTTATGCGCAGGAAAAACAAACCCCTTTGGCCCCCGTTATGATGGCGTGGGTGGCGCGGTCGCTGTTTGCGTTGGGGGCACAGCAGCAGGCACATGAACTGGTGAAGCAAGCTCCCAAATCCAATTTCAAAAAACAATTAGAATTGTTTGAACAGCGCCGTTTCCCGGCGGTGCA
>JAEEMS010000026.1 GCA_016283355.1 Elusimicrobiaceae bacterium
AAAAAGGTGGTAAACCGAAAAAAGTCGAAAAATGCGGTATCAAAAAAGAAAAAGGATACTTGTATTTCTTAGACAAAAAAGGCGATATTTCCAGAGCCAAAATGGTAAACGCCAAATAAGTTTACTAAACTTAAACCCCCGGCAAAAACCGGGGGTTTTTATTTTGCCTCTTCAACCTGTTATGGTATAAAATGCAATTTCTTCCCGCCTTAACTTTGTAAATATCAAACAACTATTTTGTTTATCGTTAAAACCATCCTTGATTTTTAAAAAAAGTTCACTATACTATCCTTATCTGCTGTACCGGGAGGTCCTCTCAAAGAATTCTAATTTACTCTTTCGAGGTATGAAATCATACCGTTTATCGTACGCGCACATCGCGCGCGGGCGCGCGAATTCATTGACAATGCGTCCATTTAATGATTTAATAATAATACGGGGATTCTCTCGTAATAACCAGGAGGAGTATATGGATATCAAAATCACGGCAAAAAACATTAAATTAACTGCCGCCATTAAAGAATATATCAACACGCGTGTAAGTAAAGTAGAAAACTTTTTTGATAACATCGTTTCTGCCCAGGTATTTTTATCGGTAGAAAAGAAAATCAACCAACGCGCGGAAATCATTTTATACACAGGGGCCAAATCTACCATTAACGCCAGCGCCGTGGAGAGTAATCTTTATAAGGCCATCGACGCCGCCGCTACAAAGGCCGAAGCCCAAGCTAAAAAATTAAAAAACAAAGTAAAATCTCGCAAAGCTTCCAAAAAATCCGTAAAAAATATGGAAGTAGAAGCTTTCGAACCGGTTATCATGCCGCAAAATGATGTAAAATTTTCCGTCATTAAACAAGTGGAAGTTTCCCCGATGAATCCGGAAGATGCCGCCTACGAAATGGAACGGCTGGGTTATTCTTTCTGGATGTTCCTGGATGAATCTTCCAAACAAATCAACTTGATTTTCAAACGGTTAGACGGCACTTACGGGCTGATCAAACCCATCAAAAAGAAATAAGCGGAGTAACCGGTGGAATTTACCAAATCGATTACTGTAGCAGAGTTGCTCCAAGTGAAATCTCTTCACTTGGAGCTCGTCTGCGGCAAACGGTACCTCCACCGAGAAATTACCCAACCCAGTGTCAACCGTCCCGGCTTGGCACTGAGCGGACAACTCACTAACTTTCGTGCCGATTCTGTACAGGTTTTCGGGCACAGCGAATATGAATTTTGTTTAAAAGAAAACAAAACGCGTCTACGTACCAACATCACTAAAATTTTAAGCGAAGGAACAGCCCCATGTATTGTAATGACGGGGGACCTAGATCCGTTACCGGCTATCCGGAAAGGATGTTTGAACGCGGACGTGTCCGTTCTGAAAACGGCCATGGACTCTTCGGCCTTTATGGCGGAATTTTCCCGGTTCATGGACGAAAAACTCTCCCCCATTACCCATATCCACGGCGTCCTTGTGCGTGTAAGCGGTATTGGTGTACTCATCCGGGGAGATGCCGGAATCGGAAAAAGCGAGTGCGCCTTGGAACTCATTAAACGCGGGCACATTCTGGTAGCCGACGACGTAGTGGAAGTACAAAAACGTTGGGGACGCTATTTGGTAGGGTCTTGCCCAACCATGTTAAAACACTACATGGAAGTACGCGGTTTGGGGATTTTAGACGTGCCGTTGCTTTTCGGCGTCGGTTCCACGTTGGATGAAACGAATATTGATATGGAAGTATTTTTGACTTCTCCTACCAAACTCCCCATCGACCGCTTGGGCGTAGAACAAAAAACGACGGACATTTTAGGGGTGGAAGTGCCTTCCTTGCATTTACCGGTAACACCGGGACGCAACTTGGCCGTACTCATTGAAGTAGCTTCGCTCAATCAACAACTTAAAAGCCAAGGCATTTTTTCCGCCAAAGAATTTAGTCAAAAAATTTTAAATAAAATGAAGAAGGGACCTTATGGCAAATAGCACTAAACGCCGTATTTTTATCATTACCGGGATGAGCGGAGCGGGGAAATCCCAAGCACTCAAAATCTTTGGGGATTTTGGGTTTTACTGTGTAGACAATTTGCCGATTGCTTTATTCCAAAACTTTATCGATTACTTACGAAAATCCGGCGGCCGGCAGGACATCGCGCTGGGGGTAGACGTAAGAGAAGGGGACCGTCTAAAAGAATTACCCAAAATGCTCAAAAGCATGACGGCCGACGATTTTATTGTTAAAGTGCTCTTTTTAGATGCGGCCGAGGATTGTTTGATTCGCCGTTTCTCGGAAACAAAACACCGTCACCCGATTCACAAAAAACTTTCCGCGGCCATTTCCCACGAGCGCAAAACATTAAGTCCCATCCGTTCTTTGGCAGACAAGGTAATTGATACCTCTAATCTTAAATTGGGCGAACTCAAAGAAAAACTTTCCGCTCTGTTAGGGTATACGCGGGAAGGAGAAATGCAAATTTCCGTGGCCTCTTTCGGGTTTAAAAACGGGATCTTAAAAGATTGCGACATTGTAATGGACGTGCGTTTTTTGCCCAATCCATACTATATTGCCGATTTAAAAGAAAAAACCGGACTTGATAAGCCCGTGCAAGATTATATTATGTCTTTTGCGGAAACAAAAGAATTTGTAGATAAATTTACAGATTTGATTCAGTATCTAATTCCCAAATATATTCAAGAAGGTAAAAGTTATTTAACTATTGCAATGGGTTGTACCGGCGGCCGGCACCGCAGCGTCTTTATGGCGCACGAAATTGCCCGCCGTCTTAATAAAATGGGGCTAAATGCCTCTGAATTTCATAGAGATATCGAGGTATAAATATGGTAAAAATCATTCTGGTAACACATGGCAACCTTGCCCAACAAATGTTAGAAACCGCCGCCCAAATTATCGGTAAACCGCAAGATGACGGGTTTGCCACGTTTGCCGTAACCGCCGCGGCCTCCATTGAAAAAGAAGCTACCCAGCTTAAAAAATTGCTGCAAACATGTGAAGACGGTGCATTGATTTTAACAGATATTTTCGGCGGCAGTGCTACCAATATTTCTCTAACCGCCAGCAAAGATTTAACAAACTGTTTTGTAATTACCGGGCTCAATTTGAGTATGTTGCTCACCGCTGTTAACAGCCGCAAAAAGTTAACAGCCAAAGAGCTGGCTGCTAAAATTGAAGCTGACGGGAAACGCGCCGTTATCAATGCAACGGAGCTATTAATTTAGGAGAGTTATGCCCATTATTTTCGCCCGAGTGGATGATCGTTTAATCCACGGACAAATTGTGCAGGCGTGGTTACCGGAACTTAAAGTCGACGAGGTGTTGATTCCTGTCGACAAAGCTCATACCGCGCACATCAATCAAGGGCTTTTGCGTTTGAGTTTGCCTTTTGAGTACAAATTGACGGTTTTGGACTCTCACGCTTGTATGCGTTATGCCGCCCAATCCCCAAAACGCATTTTTTTACTCATGGGCACGCTGCGAGAATTTACCGATTTAATCGAAGACGGTTTGGAAATCAAATCCCTCAATATCGGGGGCATGCATTTTAAAGAAAATGCCCAAAAACTTGATGAGAATGTTTTTTTAGATAAAACGGATAAACATCTTTTAAAGCTTATCCATGATTTAGGAATTGATATTGAAACGCGAGCAGTTCCCAATTCCAAATCTGTTTCCGTGCAAGAGGTTATCCATGATTAGTGCTAGCATCATTCTTTTTTGTTGCATTGTCGCTTTGCTGGAGCTAGACACAACCTATGCCTTTCAGCTTACATTTTCACGCGGAATCGTAACGGGACCTCTCCTCTCTTTGTTGACCGGAGATTTAATGGCAGGTCTACAAGTAGGGATTTTTACCGAATTACTCTTTGCGGATATCAATCCGTTAGGCGGAGTATTACCCCCCAGCGCGGTAATCTGCTGCGGAATATCCTTGTTACTGCATTTCTTTGGAGTTCCGCTCAGCATCGCTTTCTTCTTCGGGGTTCTGGCCGCCATAGCATTTTCTTATGCGGAACGTTGGACACGCAAAACACGCAGCAATCATTTAGCCGTATGGGAAAAACTTATACGCAGAAATTCCGCTTTTGCAACCCGACTCATTTGCCTGTCTTTGCTTAATGCTTTTCTAACCACTTTGTTATTATTTATCGTGCTGGCAGCCCTCTGTACCAGTACAGCACTATGGCTGTTGCCGCACCTGACGGAACGGGCACTCATCGCCTTCAGTTTCGCATTTATAGCCGTACCGTGGATCGGAATGACCAGCTTAATTGCTTCATTCCGTTTAAAAACAAAATAATTATGAACTTTAAAACACACTTTCAATTGTTTTTACGTTCGTTCTTCCTGCAAACCGGGTGGAATTTTGTGAAATACCAAAATATCGGCCTGACGTTTGTAATGATTCCGTTTTTGAAAGAATGTTACAAAAACAAATCCAAGGAATTGCCTTCCGCATTGACACGTTATTTGGAAACTTTTAATACGCACCCGGTCATGGCTTCTTTCTGTTTCGGCGCGTTGGCTCGTCAAGAAAAAAATATTGTTGCAAATTCCGCCAAGGAAAAAGCCATTGAAAAAGGAGAATGGGAGGCCATCAAACGAACTTTATCCATTACTACCGCTTCTATTGGGGACCGTTTGTTTTGGGGCGCTCTCAAACCGCTAACGCTTCTTTTGGCGTTATTCATTTGGTTGTTTTTGGATGTCTCTTTTTTGGAAACAACACCCTCTTTACCGGACCATGTTGCGTATATTGTTAGCGGCATCGTGGCGGCTTTTGTTACATTTAACGCCGTAGCGTTATGCGTCCGATGGATTGGAATTTCGTTAGGGTTTAATTGCGAACCCTCTACTTGTTTCGGGCTCATCCGCTTTAACTGGAATCAAACGATTTATTATGCCAAACGCATTGGAGTTTTCCTGGCAATCGGAATGCTGTTATTTGGGGCCTATCATTTCTTAAAAGATTTTGATTCCTTTACAGACATCCAATTTATTGCACGGCTTATTTTGATTTCTGCTTTTGTTCTGTGTAGCTTAATTGCGCGTAAGCTGCGGATACCTAATATGTACCTCTATCTTGCAGCCGTTCTTATTTTCAACATCATAATTTTATTTTAACAGGGAGATACCGTGATACAGCAAGACATTCAAGTAACCAATCGTTTAGGGATACACGCCCGGCCTGCCGCTCTCATCACGCAAACGGCCTGCGGCTTCACCTGCGATATCCGCCTTGCCAAAGATAATATTACGGTGGATGCCAAAAGTATTATGGGTGTGATGATGCTGGCCGCAGAATGCGGCTCCAGCGTGCACCTTATCACAGATGGCGCGGATGAAAAAGAAGCCGCCGCTGCTCTCAAAAAATTATTTGACGATAAATTTAACGAGGAATTTTAATCATGTTGGTATTGAAAGGCGTGGCTGCAAGCCCGGGAATAGCAATCGGTCCGGCCATATCATTACCGGGGGAGACGATTACCGTCTCCCGGCAATATATTGCTGCGTCCGAGGCCTCTTCGGAATTGCAAAAGATTTTAAGCGCTATCAAAAAAACTTCCGAAGAGTTGGATCTTTGTGAACGTAAAGTACAAGCTTCATTGGGGACAGAATACGCCAATTTAATGTCTACCCACAAGCTGATTTTGCAAGATCCCGCTTTAAAAAATTCTATCGTTAAAAAAATCAGCAAAGAATTTTTATCTGCCCGTTCCGCTCTTTCCCTCACGTTACAGGAATTGGCCGCCAATTTTGAAAAAATAGAAGATCCCTTTTTTAAAGAACGCCGTAGCGATATTTTTGATGTGGGCAAACGTTTGTTAGCCAATCTCATTGGAGGGAAACAAGAATTTTTCGCTTCCATTCAAAACCCCTCTTTGCTTGTCGCGCACGATTTATTCCCTTCCGATACTATTTCCTTACCGGAAAATAATATCATGGGCTTTTGCACGGATTTGGGCGGCAAAACCAGCCATACGGCACTTCTTGCGCAAAGTTTGAACATTCCTGCGGTAGTAGGACTTTCCAGTGCTTCCAAAGATGTTAAAAACGGGGATTTATTGATTGTAGACGGAGAAAACGGCCTCTTGGTCATCAATCCTGACCGCTACACACTGGCCAATTATCGCAAAATCCAAAAAGAACTCAAAAAAACAGAATCGCTTTTAAAAACAATCAATCACTTGCCCGTTATCACGCAGGATGGACACTCTGTAGGTTTGTATGTCAATTACGATCCCCGTACCGACACAAAAGAAAACAAACGTTTGGTAACGGACGGTTTGGGATTATTGCGCACGGAATTTTTGTTCATGAATACCCCGCAACCCCCCTCCGAGGATCTTCAACACTCTCTATACTTAGCCGTGGCTAAACGGTTTGATATGCGTCCGGTTACCATCCGCTTGGCAGATTTGGGGGCCGATAAAATGCCCGATTTTCCTCTGGATGAAATTGACGAAGATGACAATCCTTTTATGGGATGCCGTGGTGTACGGTTGTTACTCAAAAATCCGGATTTATTGCATACACAGTTACGAGCAATTATACGTACCGCGTGTGAAGTACCCGCACAAGTACGCATCATGATTCCGATGGTCTCTTCCGTAGAAGAAGTACGCCATGTCCGCCGTGCATTTGAAAAAACACTCAAAGAATTTGAAAACGAAAACAAAAAACCCGTCAACAAAATTGCTTTAGGTGCCATGATTGAAGTCCCAGCCGCGGCTATTGCATTGGACGGGATGATTAACGATTTGGACTTTGTATCGATTGGCACCAATGATTTAATCCAATATCTGGTAGCCGTAGACCGCGTCAACCCCGATGTAGCCCACATGTATGACCCCTGCCATCCGGCCGTGGGGCGTACGATTCATTCCATTATTCAAACTACTCACCAACGGGGAAAATTAGTCACGCTTTGCGGTGAAATTGCCGCCGATTCCAAAATGTTACCCCTTCTATTGGGGTGGCACGTGGACGGACTTTCCGTCACTCCGCGCATGTATTTGCGCGTTAAAAACGTTATACGTAATTTAAATTTTGAAACTTGTTCGGATTTGGCACAAGCTGCATTACTTATGGGTAGCTCCGAAGAAATCCGAAATCTAATTGAGCAGAACCAACATGAAGATTCGTAATTTTTCTATTGTTGCCCACATTGACCACGGCAAGACAACACTTTCCGACCGTATTTTAGAAGATACCGGCACCGTTCCAAAACGAAAAATGCAAGCCCAGCTTTTAGATGGCATGGATTTGGAGCGGGAACGCGGAATTACCATCAAAGCAAAAGCCGTCCGTATTGCCTACAAAGATTACATCTTAAATTTAATTGATACGCCCGGCCACGTAGATTTTTCGTATGAGGTAGCCCGTTCTTTGCGCGCCTGTGAGGGCGTGTTGCTGTTGGTGGATGCCTCCCAAGGGGTGGAAGCACAAACGGTAGCACATGCACATTTGGCCCAAAGTTTAGGTCTCAAAATTATCCCGGTAATGAACAAAGTGGATTTATCCCAATCGGATGCGGATGCCTCCGAAGAACAATTATGGGATATTCTCCGCGACCCCATAGAAGCCGAGCGTGTCAGCGCGAAAACCGGCATGGGTATCGAGCATTTACTAGACCGAATTATCGAAGACATCCCTGCCCCGCAAGGGAATATAAATGCACCTTTACGGGCATTAATTTTTGATTCATATTACGACCCGTTCCGCGGTGTAATTATGTATCTGCGTATTGTAGATGGATCGCTCAAAGCCGGGCAAAATATACAATTTATGTCTTCCGGTGCGACGTACAAATCGGAAGAAGTGGGTTTCATGACCCCCAAGCAACTCCACAAGTGTGATGTTTTATCCGCCGGGGAAGTAGGATATTTGGCCGCCGGCATTAAAGACATTCACCAAGTGCAAGTAGGTGACACGATTACTTTGGCCGATAACCCGGCCACCACACCCCTACCGGGATATGAGGAAGCCAAACCTGTAGTATTTGCTTCTATTTTTCCTGTAGAAACCACGGATTTCCCACTCTTACGCAAAGCACTTGAAAAACTCAATTTATCCGATTCTTCTTTCCATTACCAAAGCGAAACTTCAAAAGCGCTTGGGTTTGGGTTTCGCTTGGGATTTATGGGAATTTTACATATTGAAATTGTAAAAGAGCGATTAGAGCGCGAATTTAATTTATCCCTTATTGCCACTTCCCCTAACGTTGTATACCACGTTAAATTTACACCGCGCAAATCGCACCCGCAGGAATTAGCGGCTTTGCCGGATGCTCCGGACGATCCCGGTTATAAAATCATTGATAACCCGGCCAATTTTCCGCCATATGGGGACATTATTGACATCAAAGAACCCGTTATCCACATCACCATTGTCACCCCTGTTGAATTTATGGATGGGGTAATGACACTCCTGAAAGAAAAACGGGGCACCTATTTAAGCATGGACCATCTCTCCAATCAGCGTGTCATTATCAAATACGAAATGCCTATGGGAGAAATGGTCATTGATTTCTACAACAAATTAAAATCCGTTTCCAAGGGTTATGCTTCTTTTGATTACGAAGTAGCCGGATTTAGAAGTTCCAATGTAGTGTTAATGGAAATTTTGTTACACGGTACGCCGGTAGATGCATTATCCACCGTTGTTCACAAGGATAAAGCCGCCACAATCGGGCGCGCATTGTGCGCAAAACTCAAAGAACTCATTGGCCGCCAACAGTTTGAAGTAGCCGTACAAGCGGCCGTCAACGGTAAAGTGATCGCGCGCGAAACCATCCCGGCATTCCGCAAAGATGTTATTGCCAAATGTTACGGTGGAGACATTACCCGCAAACGCAAACTACTCGAGAAACAGAAAGAAGGGAAGAAACGAATGAAAGCCATCGGTAGTTTAAACATTCCGCAAGAAGCATTTGTAGCCATGTTAAAAATTGATGAAGAATAAACAGGGGGGGAGCCGCAGGAAGCTCCCCCCGGTTTTAGGGTCTAATATACTAACGGAAACTCAAAGTAAACACCAACGAGATATAGCTGTAATCTTTTTCTCCTACCGGGCTGTCTATACCCACTCTGGCGGCTAAATTGCCCATATCATAACGAAACGAATTATACCGCGCTTCCAATCCAAAGGAACTGTTATCTTGCCAATCCACTTCCCAACCAAGGCCCACATAATACCCTAAGGATGTAGCCGTATAATCCCGTTTGATATGGTACCAATCGTCCTCCGTATAGCCAAATTCACTGTTGGTTACGGTAAGCCCACCTCCAAACGGAATGTAAATACGGGAGGTCCCTTCCGGGTTGAGGTATAACCGTCCTACGCCCATGATCTGCAACAAGGAAGTGCTCAAATCCATTTTGTAATTATGCCAGTGATAGCCGCTTTTCGTCCAAAATTCCTTTTCGCTTCCGGCAAACCCGCTGAAATGAATATCTGCCCCAAGCCCTAAATAAGGGTTAGGAAAATACATACCCGAGAGTCCCAACTCCGCGCCGAAGTTTCCCCAGGCAAAATCTTTTTCTCCGGCAAACTCCACGCCCGTTTTTTGTAATCCGGAGCCAAGCCCGCCGTAAAGGGAGAACATAAAATCCCCGCTATCGATTCCCGCAGCATACAGGGAAGACCCGCCCATCAACAAAACCATCAAAAGTAATAATTTCCGCATAAGATTACCTCCTGCTTTCCCTATCACAATTAAAACACGCTCCTTCATTTTTTTATTGCACTTTTCCTCTTTTTGTGCCGATTTGCTACAATATATCTATGATTTTAGAAGGACGCACCTTAGCACGACAAATCCGCAACTCTTTGCCGCAAAGAGCGGCAGCCGTGCGTCAAAAAATGGGCCGCCCGATTCATCTTTGCGCGATTGACTCTACAGAAGATTACAGTGCGCATGTCTACTTAAAAAAAGAGGTGCAAGCCGCGCAAGATTTAGGGATTGAAACAGAAATTCTGGAAGTTAACAACCAAACATCGGCTACTGATTTTGTGGCATTGGTAAAACGTTTGTCTGATAATTCCTCCGTGGATGCTATTTTAATTCCGCGTCCTTTGCCTTCTCATTTAGCCGTCACGGATTATGCAGCCCATTTGGCCCCACAGAAAGATATTGACGGTATGTCCAATCTTAACATGGGTAATCTCTTTTTGTGCAAAACCTGGCAGGAAATTCTCTTGCTCAAGGGTTTTGTTCCCTGCACAGCTTTGGCTGTTATTAAATTATTGGATTTTCATCATATAGAATTAGCCGGAAAAGAAATAGCGGTGATCGGCCGTTCCGGTACGGTTGGCCGCCCGTTGGCCCATTTGCTGACTTGCAAAAATGCCACCGTTAAAATTTGCCATACACACACCGATTTGCCACGCGCGGTAAAAGATGCGGACATTATTTGTTCCGCCGCCGGTGTGCCGGGGTTATTAAACGCCTCTTGGCTCAAACAGGGTGCTACGGTAATTGACATTTCCACCAATTGGCACAACCACCAATTACAGGGGGATGCTAACCCGGCGGATCTTGAACAAAAAAACATTTCTTATTCCCCTGTTCCGGGTGGGGTAGGCCCTGTAACACTTGCAGTCCTGCTGGAAAACATTGTACTATCTGGAGAGAGGAAATTGGTATGAAGACGTTTTTCAGATTATTATCCATTTGTCTTTGTGTTGGGGCAGTGGCTGCTTGTACCTCTCATACAAGAGAGGACGAATTCAGTCGCCGCAAAATTTACCTTACGCAAGAAGATTATTTGGAAGATTTAACCGAAGAAGCCGCCAAGGAGCGCCGCGAGGCACCGGGTGCGGAAGAATCGGATTATATTTTTAATGTCCGCCCGCTCGTGTCGGACAATGTCTATTTCTTTGATGAACGTCAACAACCCAAAGTACCCGGGCAGCCGGCTGTCACCGAATACAAAAAAGAAAAGCGGTTGTGGACCAAACCCCGCCGTTACGCACCGGATGAATACTACGGGTCCCAGGAAGATTCTTCTTCCGGCGGGAAAAGTTCTTCTTCCGAAGAATCTTACAGTTCTGCTTATTATTAAAACCCCGGATGCGGGGTTTTATTTTTCCCTTCCATTAAGACCCAGGTGCCCTTTGGGTCCAATGGCCCTTGTGACTCATTACACGGTTTTGCTTACATAGTAAGGTAAGGAGATATTATCATGAAAAAATACCTAATAGCGGTTTTATGCGTTTGCACCGCACTCACAAGCTACGCAATTAACCTGGAATTAAAACGCTTTGGTAGACCTGCGAAAAGAGTCGCTTACCGAGCATGGGAACGACGGAACCCTATCCCTTCCAGTATTTCCGTTCCTCGCCAACCCGTATCTTGGAGGCAAACAGATTTTAAAGGACTCCCCGGAAATTTACACGAGGAAATGGCCAAAGAAATATTGGACAGAACTCGAGCGACACGGTTTATTTTAAATGAAGAAGGATCCCTTAGTTGGGACACTGACATACACATTAATCATCCCAACGGTCAAGGCCTTAATATTCCTCGGGAAAACGTATTTGCACAAGGGATGAACCTTGTAGATCAACTGACACATGAAATGAATCTCCGAGGGTATGAACCTTCATTTATAGAAAACCCTGTAGATTTGACGGAATATTTTAAATTATCTGCGAAAACGGCACGACTAATAGAGAGATGGGATTATTTGGACAGTTTGGGTCGAAATTCTACTCAAAAAGAAAAAGACGATCTCATCGAAAAGCAAAATAAACTTTTACAACGGATGAAGAACGACCTGGAGACGAAAACCGGTATTGAAGACCTTAGTATTCGGGATTTTTATGCACCCAACAACGCCTATCTTATAAAGTTTGATGGTATAGCGCACCGCTTGGCAGCCCAAGGAACAAGAATGCAAGAGGAATCCCCCTCCCCTCTTTTTACCTTATCCCCGCAAGATCGTATTAATTATGCCAAAGCTCGCACATTACAAATTATAGAGTTCCAAGAGCAACTGCGAGATTTCATACGTGACCAAATGGATCAACCCTGGACTTCCAATATGGCCCGGTTAGATTTTGTACTCTGCGTATACAAGTACTACTACTCCACGTTAGCGGGGCATCCTATCCCGGTCCTTTCGTATTATTACGAAAAAGGTTTGGAGTCGAACTTTGAAGCAGGCGGATTGATACAGCAAATCAAACCCGGCTGGGCAGATAAAGAACGCGCATTGTTTCAAGAACAACCGGCCCCATTTTCAAGAATTCCCGGGTACGTATCCCCGGTGAACATCTACCCAACTGAAAAAACAGCCGCACCGCAAACTACGCAGGTGGTAGATCTCCCCCGTGCAAACCCCTCCTTTGAAGGTCTTTCCAGTGATCAATTCGCTACGATGGCAAAAAATGCCATAGAGAAAACGAAAGGATACATCGAAAGTATTTCCTTGGATGATCACAATGTGTACGAAGGATTTCGTGAGGAGTACACACAAATCTACCAGGATAGTTTGTCCTTGATTGAACAAATGGCCCAAGAAGTAAAATCTCTCATTTGGCAAAGATCTACACTTTCTCCGACCAAGGCAGAAGTTCAACTGGCTAAGATTTTAGAAACTCAAACAGCATTGCGTACTTTCACCGCCAAAGTTCTAACGAGCAAGAACGCAGACACCATGATACATCTGGATTACATCTTATCCCACTATGGATATCTTTATGCCACCTCCGCCGGCATTTTTGCTACTGTGCCCACGGAACTAAGCTATCCATACTTCTCGGATCACATTAATGATACTCTTGATAGGTGGCGGACCCGGCTCCGAAACAAAAATCCAATGGTATCCAAGAAAGAAGTAAATCCCAGACGCAGTAGCGAACAACCTAAGGAAGGGCCCAAACAGAGCAGTGAAGAATTTGTCGCATTGGCACAAGATATCCTGAAAAAAACAAAAGGGCCTATCGATTATTCTCTTTCCTTGGATGATTATAATGTGTACACAAACGCGCGTGAGGATTATAGAAACATCCTTCAAGATGGTCAGTTATTGCTTGGACAAATGGTTGAAGAGATAGAGTCGCTCGTTGCGCAAGGAACCGCACTTTCCCCGGCTAAGGCAGAAGTTCAATTGGGTAAAATTTTGGAAACTCAAACAACTTTGCGCATTTTTGCCGCAAGACATGTTCCTCCAAGAAGGGCGAGAATGATTGTAAAATTGGACTATTTATTATCCCAGTATAGATATCTTTACGCCACCGCTGCCGGCATTTCTGCTATCGTTCCCGAGGACTATTCGAATTCCTTAAATGAAATTGCCAACACCGTTAATAAGTGGGATGATTGGTACCAACATAAAAATCCAATGATACCCAGAACAGAGCTGGCCCCTAAGCAACCAAACATTTGATGAAATGGAATCATTTCCACAACAAAAACCCTCCTTGCGGAGGGTTTCTTATTAGGCAAAATTTATTCCCAACTATCCGTAAAAATACCGTCGGCCCCTAATTCCGCTACCCGGGCCCGTTGTGCGGGCGTATTTACCGTATATACGTACACCTTTAATCCGTTGTCGTGGCAAACTTGCACCATTTGTGCAGTAAGACGCGTTTGATTAATATGCACACTTTCCGCCCCCAGCGCAAGCGGTTTGGAAACGTCAAAATTGCGCGTTAACAGCCCAATACGCGCTGTTTTATCCAATGTGCGCACCCGCATCAAGGAGTTATAATCAAAGCCGGAAAAAAGTACTTTTCCTGCCAACGCCGGCCACTTATTAAGTTCCGTCAGTACCACTTTTTCAAGCCCCGGATAAACATCATTGTCGTTCTTTATTTCAACATTAAGCAGTTGCAACCCCGGCGCTACTATCGGCAACACCTCTTGCAAAAGTGGAACATACACCGGGCCCGCCGTAAACGGATTATGCAAAGGGTACTTTTTTAAATCCGCAGCGGTTAAATCAGCCAATTTTACGTCTACACCGGCCGTGGAAAGAAGGGAATAATCGTGATGTACGGCCAGCACCCCATCTTTGAGTAAATGCACATCCAATTCATAACACGTGGCACCTTTTTCACGCGCCAACGCAAACGCTTCGCACGTATTTTGAACACGTTGATCGGAAAATCCACGGTGGGCAAAGTAAATCATATTTACAGTATAGAAAAGACAAAGCAGAAAAACAAAATGTTTTTCTGCTTTGCGTAAAGTTGTAATAAACCCAGCTCTTATTTAATTTCAGAGGTGCAATGCGGGCAGCGGATAGCAGCTAACGGAATATCACTGCAGCATTGCGGGCATTTTTTGGTGGTCGGGGCACCAGCCGGAGCCGGTTTGTTGAGCTTGTTGATGGCTTTGATCAAGATAAAAATACAGAAACCCACAATCAAAAAGCTGATGATAGCATTTAAAAATAAACCTACGTTAAGCGTAGTGGCACCGGCAGCTTGTGCTTCGGCCATCGTAGCAAAATGGCTGGCTCCGTCCGTCCCTTTGCGAATCACGATGAACCAGTTGGAAAAATCTACTTTCCCTAATAATAAACCCAACGGCGGCATCAAAATATCCGCTACCATGGAGTTCACAATTTTTGTAAAGGCCCCGCCGATGATAATACCTACAGCCATATCAATCACGTTGCCGCGCATAATGAATGTTTTAAATTCATTGATTACGTTTTTCATTTTAATCTCCTATTTTATTAATTTGACCGCCTTTAAAAGCGGCGTATACAAATCATTTTCTGCCGGATATTTAATTTCTTGCGGGTCCGTTTGCTCCGTAAATACTACCGGCGCATTTTGGATTACACACAAGGGGGATTGTTCATCCGCTTCGCCCATTGTTACGGACGCCGCCGCGGCCAAACTATCCGCCACGTCCACCAGGGTTGTTTGCAGGGGTTTACCAAAAATATCTTCTTTCCCACGCAAATCATTTATCCCTTTAAATCCGTCGTACCCTACCGCCGCGCCTATCACACCGGCCCGCAGGGGTAAAATCATACTGTCTGTTATTATTATACCGAAATTTGATACCTTCCAAAAGGGTTTTAAGGCATGGCGCAATTCCCGCGCACAGGCAAAACAATCTGTAGGTAAGAGAATCAATTTTCCATCCGCGTTGGACTCGTCAATCCCGCTATTGGTCATCACCATTCCTTCCCGGATTGTGAGCCATGCCAACGGCGTTTTAAGAGCCGCGGAACTTTCCTGTTTAATCAACTTTTCTTTTTGTGCTTTGCTTTGATAAGGAACGGTCCGTTTTTTCCACAAACCGGTCAATTTGGAGGATACCACTACAATTGTATTTTCGGCAATGGACGGAATAAAACGCACAATAAACTGAGGGAGGTTTTCCCCCTCTTTAAATACATGGGTACAGATAGGCGTAATGTTCATAAATCCTCAAACGGCGGCACAAAGCTGCAAAAAACTTCGTTGGCTAAAAATAGGCCCTCTTTAGATAATTTTACCTTTTTTCCGTCCGGCTCCAACAGGCCGCTTTGCAAATGTTTTTTAATCTCCGTCCCAAACAGTTGCTCTTGTACAGCCGACAATTCAACGCCGTCTAATTTACGCAAAGCAAGCAGGAGCGTTTCCCCTTCTTTTTCCTTCCCCGTTAATTCTTCCGAAAAAACAACCGGAGATTCTCCACGTTCCATGCGTTCAATATACACCCCCATATCCGGGGTATTTTGGCGTCGCACCCCTTTTATGTAAGAGGCGGCCGAACTTCCTAACCCAATATATTCGCCATTTTCCCAATAATGTGTATTGTGTTTGGCCTCGCATCTCGGTAAAGCAAAGTTGGAAATTTCATAGTGATGATACCCATGCGCGGTTAAAACATCCCGCGTTTGCTCCAGCATTTGGCGCATGAGGATTTGGTCGCACACAATCCCTTGTTCAAAAAACGGTGTCCCTTCTTCTATCTGTAACCCATAAACAGAAAGATGTTCGGGTTTTAAATCAAGCAATCGTTGCAAACTCTTCTCAAAACTTGTCAGCGTTTGCCCGGGAAGTCCGGCAATAAGATCCACATTGATATTATCAAATCCCGCGGCACGGGCCATTTGGTAAGCGTGTAAAAATTGTGCAGCATTGTGCACGCGCCCCAATGTTTTAAGATCTGCATCATTAAAACTTTGAAGGCCGATACTTAACCTGTTAAAGCCGGCCTGCTTTAAAACAGCCAGTTTTTCTTCCGTCAAACTTTCCGGATTGGCTTCAAAAGTGCTTTCTTCAAAATTTCTAATCGGGCCGAAATTGCGGATAATTATTTCCACTAATTTTTGAATTTGTGTCGTTGTAAGTAAGCTGGGAGTACCCCCGCCGACGTACAAGGTTTGAAATTGTTTTATGGGAGAGAGTTGGGCTTCTTTTGTCAGTGCTGCCAAATACTCCTCTATTCGTTGTTCCCGCCCCGCAAAAGAAGCAAAATCACAATAGCGGCATTTTTGTTTGCAAAAAGGGATGTGTATGTACAGACCGGTTTTCATTATTTTTTACGTTCTGCTTCGTAGTTAAGGAAAGCCAAAATAAACGGATCCAAATCGCCGTTCATCACGTCATCAATTTGGCTGGTTTCATATCCGCTGCGCAGGTCTTTTACCAATTGATACGGCATAAATACGTACGAACGGATTTGGTGTCCCCAGGCAATTTCGCCTTTCTGCCCGTAGCGTTTTTCCGCTTCGCCGCGCTTCTTATCCATTTCCATTTCGTAAAGTTTGGCCTTAAGCATTTTCATAGCTGTCTGGCGGTTTTGCAACTGGCTGCGCTCAATGCGGCAAGAAACTACTATTCCCGTCGGAATATGCAACAAACGCACCGCACTTTCCACTTTGTTTACGTTTTGCCCGCCATGTCCGCCGGCACGGGAAGTTTCCAATTGAATATCTTTTTCCGGGATTTCGATATTAATATTTTCATCAATATCCGGCAATACATCACAGGAAGCGAAAGAAGTATGGCGCCGTGCATTGGCATCAAACGGGGAAACACGCACCAAACGGTGCACACCGTTTTCTCCTTTTAAATAACCGTATGCAAACGGACCTTCTATCATGGCGGAAAGAGTTTTTATGCCGGCTTCGTCACCGGGTTGAGAATCTAAAACGGAAAATTTAAATCCGTGTTGCTCGGCCCAACGCGTGTACATGCGCACCAACATTTGCGCCCAATCACACGATTCTGTACCACCGGCTCCGGCGTGAATCGTTAAAATAGCGTTTAATTTGTCATTGGGTTCGGAAAGGCGGATTTCCCCTTCCTTTTGAGCAATTTGTTTTTCCGTTTCTGCCAAAGAGGTATTTAATCCCAGCAATTCTTTTTCGTCCTGCATTTCTTTACATAAATCAAAAAGCGCACGGGCATCTTCCATTTTCTTTTGAAGTTGCGAGAATGTTTCTATGGACGTCTTTAAAAAATCGATTTGGCGACTTACTTCCTTCGCTTTTTGGGTGTCGTTCCAAAAAGACGGTTCTTGCGATTCCTTTTGCAGACGGAGCAATTCTTGTTGTTTGTCCGTGATAGCGTCAATTGTTTCGATTTTGGCAACACGTTCAGATAATTCTTCTATTTTTTGCTCAACGTCTTTAAACTCAATATTATTCATAAATAAATACAATCGTAGAAATCAGTACCGTAAAGAACAGCACCGCACAAATCCAAGCAAACAAATCTCCCCATTGAGTATAAACGTTGGGCTCTGTTTTAACTGCCAACGGGACCGATTCTACTTGCATCGTCCGTTCAAACAACCCCGTTTGATGTACAATACGTCCAAATGGGTCAATATAAGCGGAAAACCCTGTGTTGGCCGCTCGCAAAACCGGCCGTCCTGTTTCTACAGCACGTAATACGTTAGCGGCCAAATGTTGATATGGGGCGGCCGTATCAAAAAACCAAGCATCATTGGTAATATTCACAAACAATTGTGCCCCCTGCTCGTTCTGTGTCCGCCACAATTGTGGGAAAATGGATTCATAACAAACCGTAGAACCGATTTTAACACCGTCCATATCCAACAGTGGCTGGAGATGTTCCCCCTCTCTAAAAGCTCCCAATTCATTGAGCACTTGTACTTGGCTGAACCATTTACGGATCCACTTTTCAAACGGAATATACTCCCCAAAAGGAACCAGTTTTACTTTTTTATAACTTTGTAAAGCAGCCGTTTCTCCCGGTGGAACCAAATAGGCCCCTACGTATTGGTCTTCCCCTTGTACGATTGTGGAGCCGACCAATTGATGTGCCTGCGTATTTTGGGCCCATTGTTTCACTTCCGATTGATACGGTTCCCGCGTTAGCACACCGGGCAATACACTTTCCGGCCAAACGACAAGACGGACTTTCTCGTTACTTGCATTATTCGCCATCGTGTGCAAGGTTTGCATAATTTCTTCTTCATATTCTTCCGTCCATTTTTTATATTGGTCAATATTGGGTTGCATCAAAGCGGCTTTTAAACTGAGTAACGTTTGCGGCTCATTTTGTCCGGTCTGCGGCAACGTATATTTGCCAAACATATATACTCCCAAGAACAAGAGTGCCGCCAATATCATTTGCCCGATTCCTTTTTTAACGCCAGGTTCCGCAAAAGCCCAACCAACACAGGCCCCTACCCATACAATCATAAATCCTACGCCATACACGCCCACATAAGATGCCAACTGAATTAGTTCCGGCATGTTCCATTGTGTATATCCCAACATTAGCCACGGGAAACCCAGTCCATAATAAGCCAATACCTGGTGCAACCATTCCAAAACTACCCAACTGATGGCAGCCGTCAACGGGAAAAATCCTCTTAGCTTTACCAAAAAATGGCAACAGCCCCCCCAAAAAGCAAATTGTAAAGATAAAATTCCTGCCAACCCCAGCCAAGCCGCGGTTGATAAGGCCGGCGTCATTCCTCCGCCGTGCAAACACGTATAATATACCCAATATAATGCCCCGGCATGAAATGCAAAAAAAGTAAGCCATCCGTAGAAAAACGCACCCCAAAAACGGCGTGTCTTGCTGACCCCCCATACAAACGGAGCTAAAGCAAGCCACGCTAAAAGCGCGTGGGAATTTTTCGGAAAACTTTGGTACAACAACCAAGCGGTGGCCGCACCGGTAAGTAAAAGGAAGCATAGGCGGCCCATTTCTACAAACATCCGTTTGAAGAAATTCCCAATCCGGCCGGATCCGTAAGAAGTAGTTGGTATCTGTGGAGGCATATTAATATTCAATTGCGCAGGTCCGATCTTTACACATGGCATGAGCGGAAGCACTGCATTCTTTTTCTTGAGAAGGTGCTACTTCCGGACATGCCTTGGTAATATTGCTGGCCTGTATTTTATCAAAATCTAACGTATAATCTGCGTTAATAGAAACAACCCCTTGCGGGCCTACCAAGCACCCGCAAGGATCTTTATCAACAATAATACAATCGTCATCAGAACTGCAAGAATAAATACGGCGCATGCGCGCACGAGCCGCGGCTTCACGTGCGGCTTTTTGTTGGGCCTGTTCCCTTTCGGTAAGTTCTTCTTTGTTGAGAAACGGAAGATCCACATCTATCGGTTCGCTGTAGCGCACCAAAACGGATAGCAGCAACACAATCAACGCAGACCCGACTAAACAGAGTCCTGTTCTCAGCATTTTTTTCATAAATCAGCTCCGCAACATTTTTTATATTTCTTACCGCTCCCGCAAGGGCACGGATCATTACGCCCGATATGTTTGGGCGCTATTTGTTTATCCGCATCGGGATTTTTGGCAGCTGCTTCTTGCGCTCGTTCCGCTGCTGTTCGACGAGGTGGCAACTGCAAACGGAAAATGTAGCTCACCATTAAATCCCGCACACGCATCAACATTGATTCATATAACTTATAGGACTCTTTTTGATATTCAATCAAAGGATCTTTTTGCGCGTATCCACGCAAGCTGACACTGTTTTGCAATTGGTCTAACTCATACAAATTCTGTTTCCAGGCATTATCGATAATTTGCAAGAACAACATCCGTTCAATTTCGCTAAAATGAATGTTTTGCTCTGCAAAATAGCGGGTACGGGCTTGGTAAAGTTCTTCCACCTGCGCCATAATTTCTTCAATAATGGCTTCTTGTTTTTTACCTTTCGTGGTATCAGCGGATAAGTCAAAAGGAATCGGGAAGAAATTCCGCAATCCCACGTTTAAGGCGCCGTAGTCCGAGCGCTGGGGATGTTGCGGATTATAATACTGTTCCACCAACTCCGCTACAATTTCCTCCATCATCATTTTGGAACGGTCCGTCATACTTTCGCCATCTAAAATGGCATTGCGGATTCCATAAATGGCCGTGCGTTGTTGGTTCATGACTTTATCATAATCCAGCAATTGTTTACGGATATCAAAGTTCCGTCCTTCTACCATACGTTGCGCCCCCTCGATTTGGCGCGTCATGAGGCGCGATTCAATTGCCTCGCCTTCCTTCATTCCCAACGTGCTGAGCAACGAAGCAATTTTGGTAGAGTTCGCAAACAAACGCATCAACTCATCATCTAATGCAATGTAAAAACGGGAACTTCCCGGATCACCTTGACGGGCACAACGTCCGCGCAGCTGATTATCAATACGGCGCGATTCGTGACGTTCGCTACCGATAACGTGCAATCCGCCCAACGCCACCACTTCTTCCTGTTCCTTGGGATCGGCAGGGTTTCCGCCTAATACGATATCCGTACCGCGTCCGGCCATGTTGGTAGCGATTGTAACCGCCCCTTTGCGGCCGGCTTGGCTAATAATTTGAGCTTCCATTTCGTGGTATTTGGCATTTAACACTTTATGCGGAATACCGCGTTGCCGAAGCATGTGGCTAAGTTTTTCGGATTTTTCGATGGAACGGGTCCCCACCAATACCGGAGCACCCTGTTTCCAAAGCCCTTCTACCTCTTCCACAATGGCATTGAATTTTTCCCGCTCGGACAAATACACCAAATCCGGATAATCAATGCGTTGAGACGGTCGGTTCGGACGAATTTCCACTACATCTAATTTGTAAATTTGCCAAAATTCATTGGCTTCGGTCATGGCTGTTCCCGTCATACCGGAGAGCTTATTATACAGTTTAAAGAAATTCTGGAATGTAATCGTTGCCAATGTTTGGTTTTCTTCTTTAATTTGTAGTCCTTCCTTTGCTTCCACGGCTTGATGTAAGCCATCACTCCAACGACGGCCCGGCATCAAACGCCCCGTAAACTCATCAACAATAATTACTTCTCCGTCTTTGACAACATAGGCCACATCCCTTTCATATAAATGGTGGGCGCGTAAGGCCTGGTTAATGTGGTGTACCCACTCCGATTGTACATCATCGTACAAATTGGGAACATTTAAAAATTTCTCGGCTTTGGCAATCCCTGTTTCCGTTAGCGTGGCGGTATGGGCTTTTTCATCAATGATAGCATCTACGCCCGCATTTAAATCAATTCCCTCGTACTTGGCTTTCACTTCATCTTTTTCCGTAATTAAACGAACTTTTAATGAAGGAATGAGCCGGTTGACAATATAATATTTATCCGTGCTCTGCTCCGACGGCCCGGAAATGATAAGCGGGGTACGGGCTTCGTCTATTAAAATAGAGTCCACCTCGTCAACGATACAATAATTAAGCGGCCGGAGCACACGGTCTTCTCGGCGGATAACCATGTTATCACGCAAGTAATCAAAACCTAATTCGTTATTTGTTACATAGGTAATATCTTTGGCATACATTTCGCGCCGTTCGTTATTCTCCATGTCGTGGCCGATAAATCCGACGGTTAATCCCAAAAATTCATGAATCGGCCCCATCCATTGGCGGTCACGTCGTGCCAAATAGTCGTTGACAGTAACTACATGCACCCCTTTGCCGGTAAGCGCATTTAAATACGAAGGCAATACCGCCACCAAGGTTTTCCCTTCACCGGTCCGCATTTCGGCAATTTTTCCTTGGTGCAGTACAATGCCCCCCAGCAACTGCACATCGTACGGACGCAACCCAATAACCCGTTTTGCCGCTTCACGCACGACCGCAAATGCTTCTGCCAAAATATCGTTGAGTGTTTCTCCTTCGGCCAAACGTTGTTTGAATTCTTGCGTCTTGGCCTTAAGCTGATCATCTGTGAGTGCTTCCATCTGCGGAGCCAACTGGTTGGCTTCATCCACATAATGTTGAATTTTCTTTAAATCACGTTCACTTTTAGTTCCAAAAATTTTGTTAATTACAGTTTGTATCATATAAAAATCCATTCCTTAAAATAAGATATATACCTACGAAAAAACCGAGAAGTTATTTGGCTACCGGTTTTTTGTTTTTGGAAATGATGGAAAGGTTTTCCGCTTCTTGTGCCGCCGGACTTTGTACCATCAAACGGGCCGCATCCTGGCTGTGCGCAATTGTTTGCAACACATGCGTTTGCGCGGAGGCAATAAAAGCATCCACAGAAGCAGATAACTGAGAAGATGTGTCTTTTTTAAGATTTTTAATTTCTTGTTTCAAAGAGGAAATTTCTTGTTTCAAAGCAAGCCGGGTCTGTTCCTTTTCTTGGGCGGAGAGTTCCGTCTGCTTGCGCAGAGAGCGCAATTTTGTTTTTGCCTCTTTAAGGTGCAATTCGTTCAGTTCTACCGTGTGCGTCTGTACATTTTCAAAAATCGGGAGCAATTCATCGTGAAATTGACGCGTAATGGCAGTGGGATTTAATTGATTGAGCACATGCACCAAATAAGCCCTTTCATATTCCACGGTCAAAGAAGAAATTTTTAAAGAATTATCAAAATTGCGAATTAAGGCAATTAATGTGTAGCGGTTTTCATCCGTTTCCGGAATATTGTAGGAAGTCGCAACGGTTTCCAATACGGCCCGGTATGCTTCATCTTGTTGGGCGCGTTCCAATACGGCGGGGTTGTACGTTGCAAACAACGCCAGCACTTTTTCACGCGTATAATTTTCCGCAGCACTAAACGAAGCCGTTGATAACGCCAACAAACCAAGCACTGCTAAACTGCGTTTCATAAAACAATCTCCATTAAGGCGTAAAAAAACAGGAGCAACCGCTCCTGTTTAAAATTTTTTATCGGGCAGCGGTCCGGAAGAAATTTCCTTTCACATTTCGCGCCAGATGCACAGGGCCAAGGGTTTTATCCGCTTGCACAAGCACCCCCTTATCTGTGGCGTGTACGGGGTTCTCCACGGCACCAAAAATATCCCCTTGCTTTAGCACTCCCAGACGGCCATGGCTATTAATTTGAACTTCTAATTTCAATTCGCCGGTTACTTGTTCGGTTAACAAATCTTCTTCACTCAAGGCAAATTCCAACGGAAATTTCGGATTTACAATGCGCTTGATAGCAACGGGGACATCGGCCTCGTTCTTCACAACAATCGCACACGAATTATTATCGGCTTGAGCCATAGAAAGCAAACGATCCGGAACGGACACCGTACCTGATAACGAAAATCTGCTATTTTCCGCGTGGCGGCTAGCACAATAGATAGCCCCTATCACACTACAAACGGCCAAAAAAACAAAAATCTTTTTCATATACCTATATTATAACTAATATCCCCAAACCCTGCAACTTGCTACAGACAAAAAGAGGGGGCACTTTTGGCAAGTGTCCCCTTTAAGTTAAAAGAAATTATTGTTTAAAGAATCCCCACAAGTTGGCGTTGTATACCCAACCTTTGCAGGTGCCTTGTTGCGGGTATTCCGGATCGTCCACTACTTGGATCCATTTTCCTTGTTTAGACAAATATTTAAACGGATAACCTTTTTCCACCGTGCAGACAATCGGGGCAGAGGCGGACGGACTTTGGCGGACGTTCAAATCTACTTTGGCAGACATTCCGCCATTAGGGCTTAACAAGCTGGAAGAAATCCAACCCTGGTATCCTTCAAAATCTTTTACGAGCACCCAATTTTTTTCGGCATTGGTTTTAAGCATCAAAACCGGGGTGTATTTCCACATATAAAATTTAACAGAGCAAGACGCCCCCGCGCACGTGCGGATATTGGCCTTTTGGGCATTGATGCTGGCATACTTTTGAGCAAACAACGGGGCGCTTACTAAGAGAACGAGCGCGCTGAACGCGATTACTTTTTTCATAACTCTCCTTACTGGTTAAAATTGTTTATAACACAAGTATAGCAATACTTTGAAAAACTTTGCAAGTATTTTTTGCCTTTTTTTCGGCCAAGGGAAAAGGTATAATATAAGAAAGAACTTTGGAGAAAATATGAAAGAACAAGTGGAAAAAGTAATTAACGAAATCCGCCCTATCTTACAGTCCGACGGCGGAGACATTCAATTAATGGGAGTCGATGAGAAAACCGGCATTGTTACCGTGGCATTGCGGGGGCATTGCGGTAGCTGTCCGCATGCGCAAATGACGCTTCAGGCCGTCGTAGAACGGCGCTTAAAAGAGTTGGTTCCCGGCGTAACGGCCGTAGAACGCGTCTAATGCCGCTGATAGATTTGCATACCCATTCCGAATTCTCGGACGGAACTTCCTCTGTAGAAGAAGTTTTCCACCGGGCGCTAAAAAGCGGGGTACAGATCTATGCACTGACCGATCACGATACTACCGACGGTGTTTCGCAAGCTGCTACGTTATGCTGCGAACACCGCATTTTTTTTACTCCCGGTGTAGAGATTAGCACAAAGGACCACGATCACCTGCATTTTATCGGATACAATATAGACATAAAAAACACAGAATTTCAGAATTTTTTAGCCGACAACCGCCAAAAAAGACGAGCCCGTATCACTCAAATCATTCGACAACTGCAACAAGCGGGGATAGACCTTTCGGAAGAAGAAGTTTTTTCTCGTGCGCCTAACACGGTTTCCCGTGCGCATGTAGCGGATACTTTGAAAGCAAAGAAATACGCCCAAACAAGACAAGATGCTTTTCGTAAATATCTTTTACCCGGGCAAGTGGGCTACGTTCCCTCGGCCGGAGTCACCGCCTTGGAAGCAATTAAGCACATTAAGAAAGCAGGGGGATTGGCCGTTATTGCGCACCCCGGGATTACGGTAGGACATTGGGACTTCCCTGCCTGGAAGGAAGCGGGGCTCGACGGAATTGAAGTTTTTTATCCGGCACATACTTATTCCCTAAAACAGGATTTACTTTCGCTTGCCACAAAGTATGATCTTTTTGCCACCGGCGGCTCTGATTACCACGGCCCCAAGGGCGGTAGAATTGTTTCCCCCGGAATGCATATTCCCCAAAATCACTACGACCGGTTGTTACGTAAATTATTTAACCGTTAATTTTGCACACAAAAAGCCCCGGCAAAACCGGGGCTTTGAAATTTGGACTTACTCCTATCAAAAGAGTATTTGATTTATCCGTGAACCGGAACTCTGTATTTTGAAGGAATTTCTGCCGGTTCTTCTTCCGCGGCGGGTTCTTCTTCCGTTGCCGGGGAATCTTCCGCAGGCGGTTCATTCCGGTTGAATTTATTTGCTATTTTCTTCCAATAGTGCCTCACAGATTCCACAAGCGAAGAATCTACAAACATTTTTTTGGTTGCCCACAGGCCCCCTAACAACAGTCCGAAACAAATCTTCAAATCAAGCCCTGGCATTCCAGCTGCACTTGCTATCGTCGGCAACTGGGAAGACAGCAAAGCAGCTGCTGGCATTGTCAGGGTAATAATCTGCGCAATTTCCGCGGCATATTTTTTCTCTTCATCTAGACCCACGGTATGTTCAAATACTTGTGCGAAGAAATTTCCCATCCCAAAACCAGCCAATATCGCCCCCGTGAGTAACGGCCCGAAATTTCCATTGGCTCCAATCATCAACCCTGTTCCTACCAGTGAACAGAGGGAAGAAAATAAATACATTGTTCCATCTCTCACCCGAGCAGCAAGCACATTCCCCAGCAAGCGGGAGAGGAACGCAGTTCCGTATAGGAAAAAGGCAGATATTGCGGACCCCAGCGTAATATTCTCTGCTCCTCCAATTCCTGCTTTTTCTAGGGCTGTGTTAACAGCATAGGCAAAACTGAGAGAAGTGCCTAACTCATGTGCTGTCAACAATGTCATGCCTGTAAAAGCACTCTTTATACCCGGTATTTTAAATATATCTTTATAATTAACGTTTCTACGGCCCAGAGAATCAAATTGTTCCTTTAAAGCCTGCACAAACCGATCCTCTTGTTGTAAGGAAACGCCTTCTTCTTTTAGTAAATCCACCAAGCGTGAAATAGAGGTCCATTCCAAGCCCTCGCAAAGCCCCTCTTCTTTAACCCCTGATTTAAAGGACATGGCTTGAGCCAACGGAGAAATAATTTTACGAAGCTCTTGGGCAATCGCTGAAAAATCTTGTTTTTCTTGTGGCTTATCTAATTCCGTTTTTATAGTTTTCAAAAGCTCAATTTCTTTATCTTTTAACATCAATTCCAATGTGCCCGCGTTGCGGATAAATGTATCTTTTAGCGGCAACCTTAATGATTCAAACAGTGCGTACAAACTCAAACCGCCCAGCCACCAGAAGCTCAGCGAAAAATCAGCTCGGCTGGAAGAATCAACCAACATTGCAATCGTATTATATACGGTCGGCCAAAACAAAAACAAAAATGTTCCGACATTTTTCATCGCAGAAGGTTTTTGATACAGTATTGAACTGCGTTTATTCGTTGGCTTCTTGGTAAAAATCTCTTTCAAACGTTTCGCCAAAAAACCGATACTGGGGGCTTGCGTAGAATTCCCTAACAGTTTCTCTCTTTTTACTTTTGGGGCAAGAATTTCGCCTTCGTTTTGTCGAATCAAATTATTCTGGTTGGTACGCGTTAAAACATTTCCAGCCCCCAGCCCTAAAAGGATCGTACACAATCCAATTACTTGTGCAATAGCGGCATTCTCTACCCCCACGAAACCGTTTAAGCCAAACGATAGTGCCCCCCATGATGTTAATGCATATAAGCCAATTCCCGCACGATACAAATTGGCATCACCAAACTTTCTTAAAAAGGACATCAGAGGCGCCAGAAAAACGGGCATCCCATTGTTGGCAAACATAGGAAGCCCGTCCGCCAACCATTGTGGCAAACCTAAACTGTTCATAATCGGGCCAAACGCTTTTCCGGTTCCCACCTGCAACATGGGAACAATGTATTTCATGATAAACGTTTTATCTTGGGTGGGGAATATTTCCAAAGAAAAGGGCTGCTGAGCGTTCTCTCGCATAATAGAAACCCAAATATTTCGGAATTTCTTTGGCAAGCGAACATGAAAATCTTCCAACAAATACATTCCTTCTCCATCTTCATAAAAAACCTGATCATTCCGTACAATAAAGATACCGTTTAGCCCCCGGTCAATACATTCTTTTGGCAACAGGGATATATCGGTCCCCGCTATCACAAAACGACTCCTTGTGGAATCATACAACGGAATATTTACAATGGTGGCTTGACCGTGAGCCAATCTGTTCCATATCTGGGAAAATTCCTGTTTCATGCCTTTCGTTTTATTAGAAACAAGTTTGATGTAAAGGGTGTTGTGAGGGAACGCAGCCATACCTTTAACCAATGTATTTAAGGCCCCCTTTCCCGGTGAAAGTCGAAAATAGAACCGGCCCATTATGGAATTTTTTTGTCCCTCTCCTCGCAATTCAATGGCTCCCGCTTTGTTAATCGTCACACGACTAAATTTGGCGGCTTTAATTCCCTCGCTAATTGTGATGTTTACATTGGGAATAAGGGTCTCACCATTTGCATTTTCCAATGTAAATTTAAAACCTGTTCCTTGTACTGATATGGAGGGAACCAAATGCGGATTAAACCCTTGAGCAAAATCTTCCATACTTTCTACGGGAATTTCCGGAGTAGGTATCAACACCGGAAACACATTAGTTTGGTCTAAACTGGAATTTTCGGCAACAGGGGATCCTTCCGGCTGGGATGCCTGTGTGATGGGGGATGCCTGCGGATGTTCGGCTTCGTCTTTTCGGATAGCTGCCCAGTCCGGCTCCACTTCTATGCACTCCATACCGGGCCATCCTTCATAAGCACGTTCCTGTGCTACCAATGCCGCGAGGGGCCCTCTTTTCTCTAATTCTCCGTTAAATGCCTTCTCCAGGTATTTCGCCCAGTCCTCATCCAATTCTTTATAAAATTTACCGGCCGAGTCCTCATCATGAATAGCAGATTGCGCCATCCGTTTGGTAAAAACCGGATCTAATTCGTCGAATCTGTCTTCGTCTTGAAGGATTTGGCCTGCAAAATATTTAGTGTATTTCCCGCCGAGATATTTAGGATTTTCAAAAAAAGCATACAATTTGTTATATAACTTCAAACGTAATAAAGCATGTAAAACAATTGTTCCGGCCATAGCTTCAAACGGCGTACCGATAGACACTTCATACAGCTCCATCAAAGAGGGAATATCTTTTTCTCCCCCCATTATGCCTAAAGCTACCGCATCTGCCAACAAATCAAGCGCCTCATTAACTGCCGGATCTTGTTTTATCCAATCACTAAACTCTTGAAAGCGGGAATCAAAGAATTCTTGAAGTTCAAGCTCCTTTTTACTCGGCAAGTTCCTTGAAGGGCTCAATCTTCCGCCCGGCAACTTAGTGATAAAACCCTGTTCTATCAATTCGCTGCTGGTTATTAAATATTTCTCAGGAACAGAAACGGCTCCTAGGATTTGTTTGGCCCCTGCTAAGGACTCTTGGAAATAACTTAGGGTCTGCCCACGTTGATACGGGGTTAACTCCCCGACAAAAAACAAACCGACCAACTCATTATGCATTAGGGTGTTATCGGGAATGGGCATGCTCAAAATTTCTTTTCCGAGGCCTTCATATTTCCCCAGTGAAAAATCTACGGAAATACGAAGGGTTTGCGTCGGCACAGAGGCAATACTCTTACGCCACGCTACTATCTTCTCTCGAATCCGAGCTTTTGCAGCATTTGCACAAGCAATTTTTTCTAAGGTTCCTGATTGTCCCTTTCGCGTGAATACAGAGGTATCTAATTTGGGTTTTCTTACTCTTCTAGGAACACCCGCAAAAGAGGGCGCGAGGGTGTTGAATAATAAAGTGAAACTTAAAACGACAGACAATATCTTTTGCATAATATTCCCTTTCCTGTATTGTGGCACTTTTTTTGCAAAAGCAAAAGGGCCAAAAGACCTATATTTATTCTAGGACCTTTGACCCCTTTATCAAAACAATTTTATTATCGGGCTTTGCGTTTTAAAGCAGCCGCTACACATGCAGGAACCAGTGCGCTCACGTCCGCCCCGTAGTCAAAAGCTTCTTTGACGGCAGATGAGCTGATATGCGCCACATTTGGCTCTGCCGGCAAGAAAACAGTTTTCAAATCCGGATAAAAGAACCGATTGTACGCGAGGGACGTATTCTCATACTCCAAATCGGCCGCATTACGAATACCGCGTACTAACAGTTTCAACCCTTGCTGTTTCATGTAATCCGTTAATAACCCTTGTGCCATGTCCACTTTAACTTGCGGATCTTTTTTAAATGTTTCTTCCAATAATTGTTTACGTTCTTGTAAAGAAAAAAGAGTTTGTTTCTTACCATTGGGCATTACCACAACGATCACCGCGCCGAAAATAGCTTGCGCGCGGTGTACAAGTTGTACATGTCCGTTGGTAACAGGATCAAAACTGCCGGCAAAAACAACTGGGGTCAACATTTCGGATATCCTTATATATTACAACTACCTCACTATTATGATATCATAATTTTATGATAAAAAATCCCTTTTCCGATGAAATTTATTTAAAACGTACCCATCCCCACACACCGGATTTGCGGGGAGAATATTTCCGCGACCAAACAAAGATCATTCATTCGCTTCCGTTCCGGCGGTTAAAACACAAAACACAAGTATTTTTTGCCCCTAATAACGACCATATTTGTACACGTATCGAACACGTACTCCATGTGGCCACTATTGCCGCTACCATTTGCCGCGGACTGAACCAAAGCAAGAATTGGAATTTAAGTGAAGATTTGGCTTATGCGATCGGATTAGGCCATGACATCGGGCACGCCCCCTTTGGGCACGAAGGAGAACGCGCCATTGACCAATGTATCCGCCCCCGCCGTTTTTTACACGAACTTAACAGCTACCGCGTGGTAGAACATTTAGCCAACTACGGCGAGGGATTAAACCTTACGTTTGCCGTTAAAGACGGAATCCTTTGCCATTGCGGAGAAGATTTTGCCAATAACCGTCTTCGCCCTGCCGCCGTTCCCAACGATTTGGAAAATATCCAAGGGCGCACTCAAATGCCTTCCACTTATGAAGGGTGTATTGTGCGTTTATCGGATAAAATTGCTTACCTTGGGCGCGACATCGAAGACGCTATCAAAGCCGATTTAATTACCAAACAGGATATCCCCCAACAGGTGCGCGAAGAAGTGGGCTCCTCTAACGGAGAAATCATCAACACCCTTACGCTTGATTTAATCAATCACTCTAAGGACCAGGATTATATCGGTTTTTCCGATGAAAAATTCGAGCTTTTATCTCAATTACGCAAATTTAATTATGAGTGCATTTATCACAACGAGCAAATGTGCCGCCGTCAAGATGCCATTAACAATTGCATCCAGGCCTTGTTTTCCTACTTCCGCCAATTGTTTGACCGTTATGGGTTTGATCATGAAGCGTATACCCAAGAACGCAAATTAACCGCACGCGGATTTGGCAATTATCTTAAATCCATGAACAAAGTTTACGGACAAGACAAACAAAACCGGGATACCATTATTGCCGATTACATCGCCGGAATGACGGATTCCTTTGCGTTAAGCGTGATGGAAGAAGTTATTTTACCCACCACAATTGATTTCTTCAATTAACCCGCAAAAAGCCCCCCGGTTTGGCCGGGGGCAGGGTATAAGTTAGGTTCGTTATAAAAGGGAAGGGGCATTTTTCATTAAAAATCGCAGGATGTCTGTCCGTTCCGGGCTATCTTGTTGCTGTTCCACTAAAGATAAAATATTGGTTCCCGCGGCATTTGTTCCCCATTCTAAAATTTCCTGTTGTAAGATGTCATCGGAACTGGCAAACAACAAGCTGGTGCGGTCTTTCCCGATATTCAAACGTGCTTTAAGTGCTTTTTCCAAATTAGATCCTTCATATAATTGGTAAAAGGAAGATAGGTCCCCTCGGCTGATATGTGCAATCAGCGGGGTTTCTTTCGCCTCGTTTTTCTTATTTTTTAACTTATTGATTTGTGTGAAACCTGCCGAAGAAAAGGTACGAAACAATGAACCGACAGCTCCCACCGTAGTAACTTCTTTGGCACTGTGCAACAAATTATTTCCCAAAGCATCTGTCCGTAAAAGCATACGAGAAGATACGCATATCGGGGATGCTGTTTGAATACGGGAAACGAGAATATTCCCGGCTTCGCAACGCTGCGAAACGTGTGTGCGTACTTGTTGTATTTTTAAAATATATTGTGCAAATGCAGAGGCATCCCCTTTCTGTGCCCATTCTTGAAATTGTGTGAAAAGAAGGGTTTCCGGTTGTTGTTTGTCCTCAGTTGGGGAAGGCGCCGCCATCGCGGGCTGTACCAGCATCCCCATTACCACCAAAATCCCTATTAAAATCAAAATTTTTCTTTTTTTCATAACAACCTCTTACTTATAGTATGTTATTTTAAAAGGGAAAAGACGAGGGCCCTTAGACCTAGGTCCACAGGGAAAAAAGACCTATCTTTTTTCTGGGCCCTTTTGCCAAAGGGAAATAAAAAACCCTCTCAAAAGAGAGGGAGTAAATGGAGCGGGCGAAGAGAATCGAACTCTCGTCTCAACCTTGGCAAGGTCGCGTTCTACCATTGAACCACGCCCGCAAAAGCGATACTACCTAAATAGTATAGCAAAATTTTTTTGTTCCTACAACCTTTTTGGCGTACCCTTCGCTTATCCTTGCGCTTGCGGGTCAACGGCAGTTGTCGTTTCTTCCAACAATATTCCCGCAATATCTTTGAGGTAGTGGTTGTTTTTGACCGCTTGGCGGATTATTTCATTACGCCGTAATTCGTTCAAGTAAGGGTTGCGTTTGATAATTTGCAGCGCTTCTTGCGGATTGTCTCTAAAATATTTAATGGAAGGGCTTACTAACAAGCGCGCCATAAACCGGCTACCGGCCACCACCGTTATCATTTGCTCATTCGTCAAGACGGCGCGGACTGTTTCACTATCAAAAAAATCTTGCATGGCTACCTGATCTTCCGTAAAGGCCGCCAACATTTGTGGGTCTTCCAATAATACAGATACATCCGGCCGCCCTACGAATCCTTTAATAACCTCATCATTTCCCAGCAAATAGCGCATCATCTCCGGGTCCGAACGGTTGGCAGAAAAATTTTCCGTCAAAGCCCAGGGAGCGGAACCGACAATGTTGTACATTTTTTCGGTAAATGATTTATAGTTAAACCGGCTCATAATAGGCAAAGTGGATCCCAAATTGGAAGCTGCCACACTGCGGTCTTGCCCCTCTTGAATATTTAAAACTGTGGTAGTACGGGTTGGGTTAAATTCCCGATCATATTGCAATCCTTGCACTTTTTCTTTATCCAGCGAATGCGATAAATTAGCGGAACGATTGTTGGCCCACAAAACCCACAATCCGCTAATTAACACAAGAAGTAAAATCAAACTGCCGATAACAAGCAGTGGCAAATCGCTCGCCTTTTTAGGGGCGGCTTTTTGAACCGCTCTTTCTTTGCTAGGAGCAGATGGTTTCGTTTGAGTAATTGTAACCTCCGGGTGACGGAGTTTGCGAATAATCTCTTCTGTTTCCATAGTTTAAAACCATTAAATCAAGTATAATTTATTATATGAAATCTGAACCCTTTGGGGAAATTGCGGAGTATTTATGCAAAAAACTATTTTTTATCACGATACGGATTGCGGCGGGGTAGTATACTACGGAAATTACCTTAAGTTTTTTGAAGAAGCCCGTACTATTTATATGGCAGAAAAGGGGTATCCCGTCCCCGCGCTCATACAACAGGGCAAATTTTTTGTAGTGGCACGGCAAGAAGTGGAGTACAAATTCCCTGTGCGTTATGCAGACCAAATTACAATTGATACAAAAGTGTTGGAAGTTTCCGATATTAAAATTGTATTTGAAAACACCATCACTAATCAGAATGGCCGGCTTTGTACAAAAGGGAAAACAACTTTGGTATGTGTGGATAAAAACGGGGTTCCAACTTCTATGGGAACGAATGTGAAAACAGCGATGGGATTATAATTCCTTAAAAAGAACCCCCCTGCAAAAGCAGGGGGGTTTATCATTTATACAATTTTATTTTCTTCTTCTTTTGCTCTTTCCAATTCTTTTTCAAGTCGCATATGCAAACGCCGTAGAACCGTTTGTGCATTTTTTTTCCACTCTTTTACTTCTTTCAAAGAAACTTCCACTTCCTTTAATTTAAGAGAATTCTCTTCCAACACGCGCAAACGCTGTTTAAGCAACGCGTTTTCTCCCGCCAGTTCTTTTTGACGGGCCAGCAGACGAGAAACCAAAATCTCCAGTTGCTGTATTTTTTCTTGCATACCGACGTCCTTAGCGCAATTGTGCGCCTACTTGCGTACGCAATTGCTCCACAATACGGTTAAACGCATCGTCAATTTCTTTATCTTTAAGCGTTCCATCTTTTTTGGAAAAGGCCAAACTAAACGTCACGCTCTTCTTCCCTTCCGGCAAATGTTCTCCCTGGTAGACATCAATCAAATGATACGATAAATTCACATCCAGAGGCGTCTTTTCCAATGCACTTATTACTTGCGCGTATGAAACCGATTTATCAAGCACCACGGACAAATCCCGCAAGGACGGAGGAAACACCGCCACATCTTGTGCGGGTTTAAAATCTTGTGCGGAAAATGTTTTTTCGATTCCTTTCGTGCCAAATTCAAACGCCCATACATCCGCGTTTTTAATGCCAAACGCTTTGAGTGTCAGCGGATGAATCTGACCAAAAACGCCGATTACTTTTCCGCTCAATAAAATATCCATACTGATTTTGGGATGCATATACACGGGGGCCTGTTTAGACGGAGCAAACGACACTCCTCCTACCCCGCCCAGCAACGCTTGCATAAGCCCTTTGAGCCAGTAGAAATCTACCGGGCATTCTTTTTCAGCAAAAAATTTATCCGTCAAACTGCCGCAAAGCACACCGCCTACGGTGTAATTCTCCACAGGAAAACCTTTCATGGATTGAAAGGTCTTGCTCGTTTCAAAGAGTGCTAAATTGGTGTTACCGAAACGCAAATTGCTCTCCACGTTTTTAAGCAGAGAAGGCAATAACGTCGGGCGTAGATAATCCCACCCTTGCGCCAGCGCGTTCTTGACGCGAATGCAAAATTTGGGATCCGCACCAAAGAGTTTTAAATCTTTCTCTCCCAAGAAATCAATGTTCTTACACTCGCAGAATCCGGCACCGATTAACTGCATGCCATAAATTTTAGAGAGGTCAATTCCTTTGGGATTATCGGCAAACACCACACGTGCCTTGGTAGGAGCAGCCGGGATTTGATCGTACCCGGCAAAACGGGCTGCTTCTTCGGCAAGGTCCCATTTATGATTTAAATCTCGCCGGTGCGTGGGCGCCTTAAATGTCCATTTATTGCCGTGCGCATGGAACTCTGTGGCCAAGCGGCCGAAAATTTCTTTTAATTTTTCATCCGAAATTTGCGCCCCTAAAATCGCATTGATTTCAGCCGGCGTAAATTCTACGGTTTTATTTTCAAATTTTTGCGGATAAACATCGTTTATCTCACTGGCTGTTCCGCCGCAAATTTGTACGAACAAATCACTGGCGCGGCGCATAGCAAGCATAGCGCCTTCAATATCGCTGCCGCGTTCAAATCGCTGGGAGGAATCAGATGAAATCGCGAACTTTTTTACAGTTTTGTTAATCGTGGGCGGATTGAAATATGCAGCTTCCACGAAAATATCTTGTGTATCCTCTTGAATACCGCTGTTTAGTCCTCCCATGATACCGGCCAAGGCGGTGGCCTTTTTCTCATCGGCTATGAGCAAGCAATTTTCGTTTAATTCCAGTTCGCGCCCCCCCAAAACGGTAAATTTTTCACCTTCTTTGGCGTTGCGTACAATAATTTTCCCGCCTTCCACCAAGCGCAAATCAAAAGCATGGAGAGGGTTCCCCAGTTCAAACATCACGTAGTTTGTAATATCCACAAGCGCATTTTTGGGGTTAAGCCCCATGGAGGCCAAACGTTCTTTCATCCACTCGGGTGATTCTACATTTTTCACTCCGCGAATAATACGCCCGATATAGCGGCCGCACCCTTCGGGGTTTTGGATTTCCACATCCAGTGCTTTTCCTTGCCCTTTGATATCTTTAATTTCCGGCAGTTTGACAGGTTTGTTCAGCAGCGCACCCAATTCGCGCGCCACCCCCCAATGAGAAAGTAAGTCCGGACGATTGGAGGTAATTTCCAATTCAAACAACGTGTCTGCTTTTCCGTAGAGGGTAGAAACATCTGTTCCAAGCTCTAGTGTATCATCCAATACCAAAATTCCATGCGCACGTGTATGTGTTAATCCTAATTCATCGGAGGAACAAATCATCCCTTCCGATTCCACCCCACGTATAACAGCCGGCTTCATCACGATCTTGCCCAGCCGCGCCCCTACGCGCGCGAGCGGGACTTTTTGCCCAACGGCAATATTGGGCGCACCGCAAACAACACGTTGCGTTTGCCCGTTACCACGGTCCAACGTTACCAAATGCAAATGATCGGAATTGGGGTGCGCGTCAATTTGCGTGATTTGCGCTACGTGTACGCCTTCAAAATCGGCCCCGGTGGTTTCAACGGAGGCAACTTCAATACCTAAATCGGTCAGTTTTTTGGCTAACTCTTCGGGAGCCAGATCCACGTCTATAAAATCTTTTAACCAAGAATACAGAATTTTCATAAATACTCCCTAAAATTGTTTGAGTAAGCGCACATCGTTTTCATAGAATGCGCGAATATCTTTGATGTTCAGCATCATCATGGCCAAACGTTCTACACCCATCCCGAAAGCATAGCCACTAAACTCATTCGGATCAATGCCGCAATTTTTAAGTACATTGGGATGTACCACACCGGCCCCGAGCATTTCAATCCAACCGTTGCCTTTGCAAACATTGCATCCCTTTCCTTGGCAAAAAACGCATTTTACATCCACTTCTACACTCGGTTCCGTAAACGGAAAGAACGACGGGCGGAAACGAATTTCCGCTTTGTTTCCGAACAGTCCTTTCATAAAAGCGGTAAGATCACTCTTGAGATCTGCCAGTGATACGTTTTTATCCACATACAGCCCTTCGATTTGGTGAAATACCGGGCTATGGGTAGCGTCTAAACTATCGTTGCGGAACACCCGTCCCGGCGCCATAATACGCAGCGGCGGTTTGTGTTTTTCCATATAGCGGCTTTGCACGTTAGACGTGTGTGAACGCAATACAAGCGGCATTTTCGTATCTACAAAAAACGTATCCTGCGCGTCACGCGCCGGGTGATGTTGCGGCACATTGAGTAAATCGAAATTATGTTTTTCGTCTTCCACCCATGGTCCTTCGGCCCATTCAAAACCCAAATGCGCCAAAATGGTGGTCATGCGGTCTTGTGCTACGGAAAGCGGGTGTTTATGTCCTTTAGCTACCGGATACCCCGGGAGTGTTAAATCCAAATCTACCTTGTTCAATTCGTTATTAATCTCTTGCGCGGCAAAAAAAGCCGTTTTCTCATCTAAAGCAGCTGTTAAGGATGCTTTCAAAGCGTTCCCCAACGGGCCGGCTTCTTTCTTTTCTTCTATGGAAAAATCTTTTAATCCTTTCAATAACTCAGTGAGCGCTCCTTTGCGCCCCAAGGCGGCTACGCGCAAATCTTCCACTTCGGCAGAAGTGGTTGCGGCCGCTATTTTATTTTTGTATTCTTGTTCAATAACAGAACAGGCAGTTTTGAATTCAGCAATAGTCATAGTATTATTATAGTATTTTCTACGCGTGCGCGGAAGTTTTTACGCGGTAACCAAAAAATAAGATAAAATAAACATATGCCCAGAGATATTATTCAAGTAGAAATCAAACGCATCCCTTTAGAAATAGAAAACCCCGGAGTAGGGGTGGTGGAACTGTTTGATTTGGCTGCCAACGTTGAAAAATATATGCAGCAACTGCAAAAAGACGGAGAAATCGACACACTCAAACAAGCGTTGTTGGCCGCTCTGTACTTTGCCACACAAGCATATCTAAGTTCCCAAAACGAAGGGGGCAAACGTCAAGAAGACGAGGCCCGCCTCAACGAACTGATTGCCAAACTGGAAGCTGCTACGGACAATACACACAAATAATTATGGCTGAAGATTTAAGACCGCTGGCCGCGCGCCAAGCACCGCAAAAATTAGAAGATTTTGCCGGGCAACCGCACTTACTGGGCCCGGGGAAAATGTTGCGCCGTTTACTAGAGGCGGATATGATTAAATCCGCTGTATTTTTCGGCCCGCCCGGCTGCGGTAAAACAGCCACCGCACGCTATATTGCTTCGCGCACACAATCGTACACGGTGGAACTGAATGCGGCAGCCGCCGGTGTAGCCGATCTTAAAAAAGTATTGGCAGAAGCCAAAGAACGGGCGCAAACGCCTTCTTTCGACCAACGCCGCACGTTGGTTATTTTGGACGAAATTCACCACTTTAATAAAACACAACAAGACGTATTGTTGCCCTCCGTAGAACGCGGAGATATCATTCTTATCGGTATCACAACGGAAAACCCGTACTTCTATATTAACAACGCGCTCCTTTCTCGTTTTTCCGTCTTTGAATTCAAACCGCTTGGAGACAAAGATTTACTTAAAATTTTAACGCGTGCCGCCGATGATGAAAACGCCAAAATAGACAAAGATGCCGCTGATTTTTTTATTACGCAAGCCAATGGAGATTCGCGCAAAATGTTAAACGCCGCCGAGTTGGCCTTTGTCACCACCGAACCAGATAAAAAGGGCACAAAACATATCACATTGGAAATTGCGCAAGAATGTATTCAAAAACGCCATTTACGTTACGATAAAAAGGGCGACGATCACTACGATATCATCTCCGCTTTTATTAAATCCATGCGCGGCAGTGACCCCGATGCTACGGCTTATTGGTTGGCCCGCATGTTGGAAAGCGGAGAAGATCCGCGTTTTATCGCACGGCGCATCTTAATTTGCGCCAGCGAAGATGTCGGCCTGGCCGAACCGGCCGCCATCATGATTGCGCAAGCGGCTTTTTCCGCCGCCGAAGAACTCGGTATGCCCGAAATACGTATCCCTCTGGCACACGCCGCTATTTATGTGGCTTGTTGCCCTAAAAGCAATTCCGCTTACTTAGCTATCGACAACGCGTTGGCCGAAGTACGTGAAGGGCGCTATCGTCCGGTGCCGGATCATTTGCGCTCAGGCGGTAAAAACCGCGGCTACAAATACGCGCATGATTTTCCCAATCATTATGTTAAACAAGCATATATGCCAGACCCTGTTAAATTCTTTAAACCGGGTACACTGGGAAAAGAACCCACATTGATAGATCGGCTCAAAAAAATCAAAGGAGAATAAATGGAAGCCAACCCCTTTCAAGGGCAAGTGTTTACCGTTACCGCCATCACATTGGCCGTAAAACAAATGATGGAGGGGGTCTTTCACGATATATTCGTAGAAGGAGAAGTTTCTAACTTACGTTCAGCCAGTTCAGGCCACATTTATTTTGATCTAAAGGACCGGGACTCTTTGCTCAGCGCCGTTATGTTCAAATGGGATGCGCGCAAATACTCACTTGAATTACAAGAAGGACTCCAAGTGCGCGTGTGGGGCAGTTTATCTGTATACGGGAAATCGGGACGCTATCAAATTGTCGTCAAGAAAGCAGAAGCAATTGCCAAAGGGAACCTTTACTTAGAATTTGAAAAACTCAAACAAAAATTGGAAGCGGAAGGGCTTTTTGCACCCGAACATAAAAAAGAAATCCCCGCTTATCCGCAACGCATCGGGGTGGTAACCTCCCCCACCGGGGCAGCCGTACGAGACATCCTCTCCGTCTTAAAACGACGTAATCCCAATTTAGAAGTGTTAATTGCTCCTGTTTTGGTACAAGGGGATGAAGCCGCTTCGCAAATCGCCCAAGCTATTGAAGATTTAAACCATTTTAAGCCAAAACCGGACGTTCTTTTGGTGGGCAGAGGTGGCGGCAGCATCGAAGATTTATGGGCTTTCAATGAAGAAATTGTTGCCCGTGCTATTTACAAAAGTAAAATACCGGTTATTTCCTGTGTAGGGCACGAGGTAGATTTTACAATTGCAGATTTTGTGGCCGATTTACGCGCCCCTACTCCTTCCGCCGCGGCTGAGCTTGTCGTGCAAAACAGCCAAAATACACGCGAACATATTGCACAATTACACAAACGGATGCTTCAAGCCGTTTCTCTTTTTTACGAAAGAGCAAAAAGCCGTTTCGATTTGGCACACAACCATCCTATTTTTAAAAATCCGTCCTTATTGACACAAACAAAAGAGCAAGAAGTAGATGAACTTTCCCTACGTTTGGAAACTGCCTGGAAAGAACACCTGCGAAAATTCTCTCATCGTTTGGAAATCGCAAGACAAAAATTGTCTGCGTTGGGTCCGCAAAGTGTGTTAAAACGCGGCTACAGTATTACCCGCAAACAAGACGGCACTGTAATCAGTCGTGTTATGCAAACAACGCCCGGCGAAACAATCTATGTGCAAGTGCAAGACGGTATGATTCATACGGAGGTGAAATAATGGTGAAAATAACTTTCGAAAAACAACTTTCTCGTTTGGAAGAAATTGTAGAAAAATTAGAATCGGAGCAAACCGATTTGGATGCGGCCGTAAAACTTTTCGAAGAAGGAATCGGTTTATCGCAAGATTTATCCAAAAAACTGGAAACGGTAAAGTTCAAAGTAGAAGAACTTAAAAAGAAAGGGACCGAACTTTCTACCGTTGCGTTTGATACCACTCTTACCGAGGAAGAAGATGGCGAAGAATAAACTGCGTTTGGATATGGCCCTTGTGGAGCAGGGATTTTTTACCAGCCGCAACCGCGCGCAAGCTTCTATTATGGCAGGCGAAATCCTTGTTAATGGTGAAGTAGACACCCGCGCGGACCGTACCATCTTGCCGGAAGACCAAATTACATTAAAAGAAAAATCTTGCCCTTATGTATCGCGTGGCGGATTGAAACTGGCCGAGGCACTGAAGCATTGGAATATAAACGTAAAACACAAAGTGTGTGTAGATATTGGCGTAGCCACCGGAGGATTTAGCGATTGTATGTTACAGGCCGGAGCCGATAAAGTATATGGAGTAGACGTAGGGAAAGGACAGTTAGCGGACGAAATGCGCCGCTACAAAAATTTTTATTTTAAACCGGAAACCAACGCGCGTTTCATGACGCCCGATTTATTTGATGAACCCCCGCAATTTGCAGCAGTAGACGTGTCGTTTATTTCTCTTACCATGATTATGGAGCCGCTTTTTAACGTAATGGCTCCCGAAAGCGAAATTGTTTTTTTAATCAAACCGCAATTTGAACTGACCCCCAAGCAAGTCCCTCACGGCATTGTAAAAACAGAAGAAAACCGCCAACTGGCTATTAAACGCGTACAAGATTTCTTTGAAGAAAATTTGCGTAAAAAATACGGTGCTGTAAGCGGCGAGGTGATTGCGTCCCCCATTAAGGGAACGCACGGCAATACTGAGTTTTTATGGCACGTAACGATAAATAAACCCTCTGAATAAAAAATTTATTTTGTTCGTTCTTGATAGATTCGCGCTTCCACCAGCTGCTTGAAGATTTTTCCGCGCTGTTCGTAATCCTTAAATTGATCAAAACTGGAACACGCCGGTGAGAGAAGAACTACATCGCCTTGTTTCGCTTCTTGCATAGCCAATTGAACCGCTTTCTCCAGCGTTCCGCAGCGCAGTAACGGGAATCCTCCGTGCAATTCTTTTTCTATTTTATCCATGGATTCCCCTATCGTCAACACGCGCTTACAATAGGTCTGCAAATAAGGCAAGAGCACTTCATAAGAAGATCCTTTATCTCTCCCCCCTAAAATAAGCACGATACGAGGGGCCTTATCAAAACTTTTAAGTGCGGTAATGGTGGAATCCAAATTCGTTGCTTTTGAATCATTTATGTATACCACGCCTTTGTGATAAGCAAACGGTTCGATGCGGTGTTCCATCGGCGAAAAGGCGTCCAACGCTTTCTGTACCGTTTCGGCAGGAACTCCTCCCGCCAACGCCATCAAGGACGCCGCCATCGAATTTTCCACATTATGAATGCCTTTCAATTGGGGCGGGCGGATTTGATGCCCCTCACTAAATACCATTTCATCGCCATCAAAGAAAACGTCTGTACGCAACCAATGTTTCGGCTGGGTAGAAAACGCTTTGACCCGGCTTTTTATTTTAGGAACTATTTCCACACACAGAGCATCTGCTCCGTTTAAAATTAAGAAGTCGTTTGCCCGCTGATTTTTAAAAATTTTAGTTTTGGCTTTAATGTAATTTTTCATCCCGTTGTGATGGTCTAAATGATCGGGTGTAATGTTAAGCAAGCACGCAATATGCGGGCGGAAATAAGTGCTGTCCTCCAATTGGTAGCTGGAAACTTCTATCACCACATCATCCCCGGGTTTTACCGCATCGGCACAGTTCGAAACGGGTTTCCCAATATTCCCGCACACAAAAACTTGGCGTTTTTTACGTTGTGCGTCCAACTGTAAAATTTGCCCCAATAAAGTGGTGGTGGTAGTTTTACCGTTGGTGCCGGTTACGGCAAAAACGCGCACTTTTTTAGGCATACAACCTAACGCTACTTCCAACTCACTGTAAACGGGAATTCCGCGTTTTTTAGCTTCCAATAATTCCGGTTTGCGCGGAGAAAGCCCCGGGCTTTTTATCCAAAAATCACACGCAAAAATTTTGTCGCTATGGCCACCCCCTTCTATTTGGACAGAAGACGGCAACCGATAAGCTTCGGCATGATTAATAGGGGAAGATTCGCTGATAAGCACTTCAAAACCTTTGCGGGCTAACAGAGCAGCTACAGCACGGCCGCTTCGGCCGAACCCCAACACACACACTTTTTTCCCTTTTACTTTTTCCAAATTAAACATATTCTTTCTCCCGCAAAAAATTCCGCACCGTTTCTTGATCCGAAAAAGGCCGTTTCTCATTCCCTATCAATTGATAATTTTCATGTCCTTTCCCGGCAATAATCACCACATCATTTGCTTGGGCCGTTGCAAGCGCTCTTTCAATGGCTTCTTTGCGATCCGGAAAAATTTGATAATTGGTTTGGCCTTTCATTCCGGCTAAAATATCCTCAAAAATTTGTTGAGGATCCTCACACCGCGGATTATCGTTTGTTAAAAAAACCATGTCTGCTTTTGTACACGCCGTGTGGCCCATCAACGGCCGTTTTGTACGATCCCGTTGTCCGCCGCAACCGAAAACAAGCAAAATTTTTCCTGTTTTAAACGGCGCTACGGTATCCAACGCGCGCTGCAGTGATTCATCCGTATAGGCAAAATCCACGAACACCGTAAACGGTTGCCCTGCGCAAATTTGCTCCATTCGCCCCGGAACTCCCGGCAAGGCGGCCAATCCTGCCGCCACAGTATCTAACGGCACCCCTCTACTGACAGCCACCGCACAGGCAGCCAATGCATTGTATACATTGTGAGCTCCCAACAAATTTATTTTCATAGGGACCCCGTTTATTTTAAAATGTGTTTCGCGTAGTGTTTCGTGAATTTCCGTTGCATTAAAATCAGCCGAAGCATCCCTGCCGAATGTAACCACTTTCACGCGTCCGGCCAGTTGCTGCGCCAGCCGTTGCCCGTACGGATCATCTATATTTATTACTGCCATACGATTTTTTTTAGGATTATGCGGATCCGCCAAATTTTCAAAAAGTTTTACTTTGGCTTGAAAATAATTTTCAAATGTTTGATGAAAATCCAAATGATCCCGTTGTAAATTAGTAAAAACGGCGGTGTCGTACCAAATGTTACGTACGCGTTGTAATTCTAATGAGTGAGAAGAAACCTCCATCACCACTTCTTTACAACCGGTTTCCTTCATCTGTTGCAACAACCGAAATAATATCAAAGCTGCCGGGGTTGTATTAGGTGCCGCGCAAATGGGAACTCCCCCCATACGATAATTAACGGTGCCGAAAACCCCCACCTTTCGCCCGGCTTTTTCCAAAACACTTTCTAATAAATACGCAATCGAGGTTTTCCCCTTCGTTCCGGTAATGCCTGTCATCACAAGGGAATCCGAAGGGCGCGCATAAAATTCGTACGCAGCATCTGCCATCGCTGCATCAATGTCTTCTACTTGCAAATAAGGTACCGGATAAGTTTGCTGCGCTTGTTGGGCAGAAACAATCAACACAGCCCCTTTTTTGATGGCATCCTCAATAAACAAATTGCCGTCCACATGGGCTCCTTTTAAAGCAAAAAAAGCGAACCCATTTGTCACTTCTTGCGAGCGAAACGTAAGACCTTTTAGTGTGATGGATTTTTCTTCGGCGAAAGATAAAACAATACTCTTCATAAGCAATATGGTAGCAAAATTGACGAAACTGCAAAATAGGCCTTTAGACCTAGATGGAAGGGTATTTTGTACCTAGTTCTTGTGCTAGCTTTGCCAGGTGTAAACGAATTTGAGGTTGTTTGGTTTCCAGCAACGGAAGTAGTGTTTGCCGAATCCAATTACGTGTGAACGCATCATCAAAATTAGTTTGGTCCGTGACGTGAGAAAGACCGTTTTGGGACAAGTAGGCCTCCGTTTCTTGCCGGCTAATACAAAGTAAGGGACGCACAATTTCTACTCCGTTACATAAAGGGCGGCGCACCGGAATCCCGCAAAGACCTTTGGCCTGCGTACCGCGCAATAAATTAAGTAAAATCGTTTCGGCCTGATCATCCAAGTGATGCCCGAGTGCCAATTTTGTAGCGCCCCATTTTTTGGCAATTTCTTCAAATGCTTCGTAGCGTGCTTTACGAGCCCCGTGTTCCGGGCTCAGATCAAACTGTTGAGACATTCGGTGCGCTTCCACCTTACGAACAAAACATTCTACATCCAGCCGTGCGCAGAGTTCTTCACAAAAAGATTGATCTTTGTTTGCATCGGCCCGCAATTGATGGTTTACGTGTACCGCAGCCAGCGCAAAATGTTGGGTGGAAGATAAGTAATGTAAAAAATGAAGCAAGCAAACCGAATCTGCCCCGCCGCTCAGCCCCACCAGCACACAGTCCTTAGGGCCGATGAGCTGCGCCGTAAAAGTACGCATACGCGGCAAAACGGATGCATTAAAACTTTTTTTTGCCATATAAAAAGTATAATAAATATGGTAAGATAAATGTTATGAGAAAGAGAATTTTAATTGTAGAAGACGAAACCAGTATCGTCGAATTACTTTCGATTATCCTTTCTAAAGAAGGATACCAAGTGCGCGCTTGCCAAAACGGGCGGGACGCGGTTTCCACTATGAAATCTTTTTTTCCTCACTTGGTAATTTTGGATGTAATGCTCCCGGGATTGGACGGTCCAAGCATCATTAAAATCATGTCCGAAGATGAAAGCTTGGAATCTATTCCGGTTATTGTTACCTCCGCATTGGTAGAATCGGAACAAATGTTCAAACCTTATCCGCAGGTAAAGGGATTTTGTCCCAAACCTTTTGTCTTAGCGGAATTTATTGCTCAAGTAAAAAAATTTATCGGCGATTAATTTTTCTCTCCAAAACCCCGGAACAAAACCGGGGTTTTTCTTTTATACTTATCTTGTCATAAATTTATATACTTTATATATACTTGCTCTGTGCAAGAACTTTTGTTTTGAGGAGCGTAACTGTATGGCCATGGACTGGGGGTTGTTAATCAACTCTTTTATTGCTGTAATTGCCATTTTAAATCCAATCGGAAACATGCCCGTTTTCTTAGGGCACGTAGAAAATGAATCTCCTCAAGTACAACGAGCCGTTGCCCTTTTAATGTCCGGAGCAATCTTTCTCTTGTTGCTAATCTTCTTCCTTTTCGGTACACGAATTCTGACAATGTTCGGTATCACGTTGCCTGCATTCCGTTTGGCCGGTTCCATTATGATTTTACTCGTTGGATTACGCATGTTACAAGGAAAGAGCAAATTTGAAAATCATGGTATTGAAACTGCCGCCCACACAGGTAACACTTTTGACCAAGCTCGCAACAGTTTAAGTCACATTCTTGTTCCGGTAGCCATGCCGTTGTTTATCGGGCCCGGCTCCATCACCACTGTTATTTTGTACGCAGAAAAAAGTCCCTCGATTTTAATGTCCTTTATGATGGTCCTCGTGCTGGCTTGCTGTGCTATTATTGTTGGGATGGTGTTGGTTAGTTCCCGTTACATTTTTGATAAAATCGGTACCAACGGAACACAAATTGTGATTCGTTTTATGGGAATGATTCTTTGTGCCATTGCAATGCAATTTATGATAGACGGTGTTGATCAATTACTACCCGGCGTACTAAACGAAGCTTTTACACATTCGGTAAAAATGTAAAAACAGGGCGGCCTAAGCCGCCCTTTTGAATTTATGGATGCTTTCAAACTTATTTCCCATTTCAAACCGGCCGGAGATCAGCCCCGGGCAATCGAATCTCTCACGAAAGGAATCTTAGCCGGGCAAAAACGGCAAACACTCCTGGGGGTTACGGGCTCCGGCAAAACATTTACTATGGCCAATGTAATTGAAAAAATAAACAGGCCAACGCTTATTTTATCTCCCAACAAAGTTTTAGCCGCACAACTCTACGCAGAATTTAAACAGTTTTTCCCGGAAAACGCCGTCGAATATTTTATTTCTTATTACGATTATTACCAACCGGAAGCGTACATCCCGCAAACCGATACATATATTGAAAAAGATTCCGCAGTAAACGACCAAATTGATAAATTGCGGTTAAAAGCAACCACCTCCCTGCTCACACGCAAGGACGTATTAGTCGTTGCTTCTGTTTCGTGTATCTATAACATCGGTTCCCCCGAAAGTTTTAACGAATTGCGTATTCATGTTAAAAAGGGAATGGAAATGACCCGCACACAACTATCCGGACATTTAATTAAAATTCAATATCACCGGGATGAACTTGAATTTATAGCCGGGAATTTTCGCATGCGTGGGCCGTTTACGGACATCTTAACCCCTTACTCTCCCAACGCAATCCGCGTAGAAATTGCAGGGAAAACCATCGCACACATTTATGAAATTCATCCTATTACCGGCAATGTGTTGGCCGAACTAAACGAAGCATGGATTTATCCGGCCAAACATTTTGTAGCTACGGAAGAAGATACCCAAAATGCATTGCAGCAGATTGAACGGGATTTGGAAATCCGCCATGCAGAATTAATTCGGCAAGGGAAAGAAATGGAGGCCTACCGCCTTAAACAGCGCACGGAATATGATTTGGAAATGTTACGCCAAGCCGGGTTTTGTTCCGGAATAGAAAACTATTCCCGTTATATCGATGGTCGCCAACCTGGAGAACGGCCGCAATGTTTATTGGATTATTTCAAGCGATTTGACGATTTTCTCCTTTTTGTAGATGAATCTCACGTAGCCATACCGCAAGTGCGTGGGATGTTTAACGGAGATCGCGCCCGTAAACAAATGTTGGTGGATTTTGGGTTCCGTCTTCCGTCCGCGCTGGATAACCGACCGCTTAAATTTGATGAATTTGAGAATTTATTACCTTCTACCATTTTTGTTTCCGCCACCCCGGGCCCCTATGAGTTAACCGTCAGCGGCAACCATATTGTAGAACAAGTCATACGCCCCACCGGGTTAGTGGATCCTAAAGTGGAATTACACCCTACAGAGGGACAAATTGACCACTTGATTGAAAAAATCAACGCGCATAAGAAGCGCGGAGAGCGAACCCTTGTATTGGCCCTTACCAAAAAAACAGCAGAAGATTTGAGTGCTTATTTCATAGAGAAAAATATGAAAGCACAGTACCTACACTCGGATATTGAATCATTGGAACGATTGGAAATTTTAAAACAGTTTAAACGGGGTGATTTTGATATTCTTATCGGGATTAACTTGTTACGCGAAGGAATTGATATCCCGCAAGTGGGGCTTGTGGCTATTTTGGGAGCCGACAACGAAGGGTTTTTACGCAATACCACTACTCTTATTCAAATTTCCGGAAGGGCTGCCCGCAACGTAGGCGGTGAGGTCATTTTATATGCCGATCGTCGTACCGATTCCATCCGCTATGCGTTAAACGAGATGAACCGCCGGCGTGAATTACAAGAAGCTTACAATAAAGAACATCACATTACACCAAAAACTATCCAAAAAACGGAAGCGGATTTGCAGGAACTAAACCAACAGACCAGAACTTCCGCTTTTGGAATTTTAAGTGAAACCTTGCCAACTCCCACGCTTAAAAATATCAAGGCAGTGGAAAAAGATATCGAGCAGCAAATGCGTCAAGCGGCCGACGCCCTTAATTTTGAATTGGCCGCTGAACTGCGCGATCGTTTGTTTGAAATTCGCCAAATGAAAGTAAAAAATTAGTAGGATAAATATATGGATACACAAACCATTGCTTTACAAGCTGTTACAAAAGTAATCGGACTGGAAACCATTCCAAGTACCCAAAGTTTGGCCCGTAGCTTAGTCCGCAGTCAGGAACACGCAACCTTGGTCTTGGCTTGCCGGCAAACAAATGCTTTTGACCGTTTTGGGAACACTTTTCCCGCTACAGAAGGGGGCATTTATTTTACCCTTATTCTAAAACCGGGACGGGAAATTCCACTGGAAGCACTTACTCGCGCCCTCCAAAATGCCTTTGCAGATACGCTGGGAAAAGTTTTTGAATTAAAAACCAAATTAACAGCCGACGGGGATGTATTAACCTGGGACAAAACTTCCCATAAACATAAAAAAATTGCCGGAATTTTGGCGGAAGAAAATGAAAGCGGCAACTACCTGCTCGGCGCAGGCATTTTTGTAAATAATAAAATACCTGCCCCCTTTAAAAGTTCTTGTATTTCTCTCAAAACTATTCTCGGCAGCGAAACGAGTAAAGAATTATTTTTGGATGATGTTTTGAATAATTTTTGGAAAGAATACGCGTTCCTATAAAACCCCATCATCTTATCCAAAACCAACACTATATATTTAAACCCCGCTTTCGGCGGGGTTTAAAAATATGGGCAGTACAGGATTTGAACCTGTGACCTTCCGCGTGTGAAGCGGACGCGCTACCGCTGCGCCAACTGCCCTAAAATTTGCATAAATTGTAGAGGAAGAACCCTTTATTGTTCTTGTAAAAAGCCCCTCTTATTCTATTATACACAATTTTTATGGCACTTTAAAATACACTCGGGTTCCTTTTCTCTCTATTTCGAAGAAAAACCTTTGTCAAAAAAGGGTCCATCTATGCTATACTAACTTTAAGAGAGGGTTTTATGTTCCGTTCTAAAACAGTTGAACAACTGGCACCAATTAACACGATCTGTTTAATGATTCTTGCCGCAAGTTCCGCTACCTGGGTACTTGTGTACACCAAAAGCATTTTAATGCCGTTTGTAATTGCGGTATTTTTTGTAATGGTAATGACAACCGTTGCCAAATGGATGAACCAACGTTGGAAAACTCCGTATTGGTTGGGTCTTCTTACCAGCTTTTTAACTTTTATGGCTGTTACCACCTTGGCGGTTTCCTTTATTACCAGTTCTATTGAAAGTTTTGTAGACGGAGCCGGCATTTATACGGATCGCCTCAACGACAGTATCGACTGGGTCCTGGCCAAGGCACAAAATTTTCACATCAATATTAACGCACAATTTGTAACGGAATCCGTTGCCAAATTACCGGTATTTAATATGGTAAAAAGTGTAGGCAGTTTGGTTGTTTCTATCCTTACCAACATACTGCTGATATTGCTCTTTGTCATTTTTATCCTAATGGGCAAAGCATCTGATGAAAAACCCGATTTTGTCGGCACAATTCAACGGCAAATTTCCTTTTATTTAATCGTTAAAATTTCCGTCTCTCTGTTAGCGGCACTATGCACCTGGATTGTACTGGCCTCTGTCCGTACGGAATTGGCCTCCATGTTAGCGGTACTTACATTCATTCTTAATTTCATTCCGAATATCGGCCCCTTGATTGCCACTATTTCGCCGGTGCCCGTACTTTTCCTTCAATACGGGTTTGATTGGCACATCGTTTTAGTTCTTTGTTTGCTTACGGCCTTACATTTTCTTATCGGAAACATTTTAGAAACCAAATGGCTGGGCAAAGGCATGGATTTGGACCCAATTGTTGTAGTAGCTTGTTTAATTTTTTGGGCCTTGGTTTGGGGCGTAATGGGAGCATTGTTAGCCGTACCGTTGACCGCCATCATCAAAATGGTCTTCGAACGCTACGATACTACCAAACCGCTCGCTAAAATTTTAGGGGGGAATTTTTTACTCAAATGAAAAAAAATCCTTGGTTATACACTCCTACGCTTTACTTGGCGGAAGGTTTCCCGTATGTGATTATCAACACTGTATCGGTGTTGCTCTACGGTGCATTGGGTTACGCCAACGAACAAATTACATTTTGGACCGGGTGGCTTTATTTACCTTGGGTACTCAAAATGTTTTGGAGCCCTCTTTTAGATGCTCACTCCACAAAACGCACGTGGCTTATCGGTGCCCAAACGGCAATGAGTGCTATTTTCCTGCTTATTGCTGCCGTCATCTGTTGGCATGCCTTTGCCCATGCACACGCTACACAAAACCTTACGTTTTTTACGCTCTCTCTCTTTGGATTTTTGTTAGGCGCTTTTGTTTCCGCCACTTTGGATATTGCCACAGACGGCTATTATCTTTTGGCTCTTTCCTTGCGGGAACAGGGATACTTTGTAGGAATTCGTACTTTTTTCTACCGGGTTGCTATGATTTTAGGAAGCGGAATTCTCGTCTCCATGGTGGGATTTTTGGAAAAAGAAGGGGTTTTCTCTCCCTACAGCTGGGTTGCTTTCTTTGGTGTGATGGCCATTTTCTTCGCTCTTTGCGCCGTATATCACAACGCTTTTTTACCCTTCCCGGCCGAAGACAAACCTGTGGAACACACCCAAGGGCAGGCCTGGAAGGAATCGTTTCAAGAATACTTTTCGCAAAAGAACATTCTGTATATCTTGCTGTTCATCCTTCTTTATCGCTTTGGGGAAGGATTGCTTGAGAAAATAGTACCGTTGTTCCTAACCAAGCCGATAGAAGAAGGGGCTATGGGTATTTCCATGCAAAGCTACGGGCTCATTAAAGGAACTTACGGTATCGGAGCGATCATCTTGGGGAATTTATTGGGAGGATGGTTGTTGGGAAAATTTGGGTTTAAAAAATGTATATGGCCTTTTGCCCTTGCCTTAGTGTTACCCAATATTTTCTACGTGTACTTAGCTGCCGCCAAACCGGGACTCGCTATGGTGGGATTGTTGATTACGCTGGAGAATTTCGGTTACGGCTTGGCCATGATGGCTTTGACCGTATTTATTATGTATATTTCTCAAGGGCAATATAAAACGTCTCACTACGCCATTTCCACCGGCATTATGGCTTTAGGGATGATGATCCCTTCTATGTTATCCGGCAAATTACAGGCGTGGTTGGGATATCAAAATTTCTTTTGGACGGCTTTCGGCATCAGCTTAATTACGTTTGCAATTGTTCCGTTGGCCTTCAAAATCAAAACATTAGATGAAACGGAAGCAAAATTTAATCAAAACAAACACGCCGTGGAGGATGCTCAATGAAAGAAAAAGTAGCACTCAATCAATTGGCTACGGAAACCCGCAACCAAAACACGCTCGATTTAGATCGTTTAACCCCGCGTCAAATTGCCCGCAAAATCAATGCGGAAGATTTGACGGCTGCACGTGCCGTACAACACGCCAATAAAGAAATCGGCCAAGTGATGTTAATGGCTGCACAAGCTTATGCTTCCAAACATAAAATTATTTTCATGGGGGCCGGCACCAGCGGACGCTTGGGAATTTTGGAAGCCGTTGAATGTGTTCCTACTTTTGGGACGAAACCTTCCGATATTATCGGCATTATTGCTGGCGGCAAAAAAGCTATTTTCCGTGCACAAGAGGGAGCCGAAGACAGTGCCCCGTTAGGCGCCGCAGATGTAACAAAAACAGCCAAAAAAGGGGACTTGATCATTGGTATAACCGCCAGCGGCCGCACCCCTTATGTAATGGGAGCCCTTAAAAAAGCACAACAAATCGGCGCGCATACGGCCCTCGTTTCCTGCAATGGGAAAGCCGACACTTCTTATGCGGATGTTCATATTTTTCTGCCTACCGGACCGGAGGCCTTGTGCGGTTCTACCCGCATGAAAGCGGGCACTGCCACCAAAATGGCCCTCAATGCCATTACCACCGGAGCCATGACTCTTTGCGGAAAAACATATCACAACTTAATGATAGATGTACAACCCACCAATTTAAAGTTAGTCGCCCGCGCAACCCGCCTCATTAGCGAAGTTGCCAAAACGGACGAGAAAACCGCCCAAAAATTATTAAAAGCGGCGGGAATGCATGTAAAAACAGCCGTTGTTATGCATTGCAAAAAAGTAAATCGGCAAGAAGCTGAAAGGTTGCTTAAAAAGCATAAGGGCTTTTTGACCAGGGTAATTGATGACTAAACTTGCTTTAGGACTGATGAGCGGCACCAGCGCAGACGGCTTAACCGTCTGCGCGGTGTCGTTGCGTCCTTTTAAAATTCATTGTTTTAAAAATTACCCCTATACCTCTTCTTTTCAAAAAAAATTGTTGGAAGCTTACAATTTAAAAGCACCGCAATTAAGTGCCTTGCACTACGAAATCGGTCAGGTTTACACCCAAATCGTGCAACGTTTTTTAAAAGATTTTCATTTGAAATCAAACAATCTTTCCGTTATCGGTTCGCACGGACAAACAATCTACCACGGACCGAAAGATAAAATTCCCAACACCTTACAAATCGGAGAACCCTCTTTTATGGCCGCTACTTTTCACTGCCCGGTCGTAAGCGATTTCCGTGCCATGGACATGGCTTTGGGCGGGGAAGGAGCCCCTTTAATGCCGTTTTTTGACGAATATATTTGGGGCCGGGAAAAAACACCCGTAATTTTGCTCAATATCGGCGGAATTTCCAATTTCTCCGTGGTCGGCAAAGGGATAAAAACGTTTGGTTTTGACGTAGGCCCCGGAAATACTTTAATTGATTTAATTTGCCAAGAGCAATTTCATCAACCTTTTGACAAAAACGGGGCCGCCGCCGCTAAGGGAACTCCCGATAAAAAACGAGTAGCCGCACTCTTAAAACAACCTTATTTCCGTCAAAAACCACCTAAAAGTTTGGATAAAAACACCTACGGCGTTTCTTATGTGAAGCGCTATTTCCCATCGGAAAAATTCCGAAACAAGTATGATTTAATTGCCACCGCCACTTGGTTTACAGCATCTTGCATCGCTGACGCCATTGTACGTTTTGTGCCTAAAAAAGCCCAGCATAAACTGGTTATTTCCGGCGGAGGATGTTACAACAAAACACTTCTAAAAGATTTGCGTCAATTATTGCCGCATTTGGTCATTACTACTTCCCAAGCGGAAGGAATTGACCCTCAAGCCAAAGAAAGTGCTGCGTTTGCGTTATTTGGATCTTTGGCCTTGCAACAAAAAACGAATCACTGTGCGTACGCCACCGGTGCGCGCAAAAATGCTATTTTAGGGAAGGTGTGCCGATGAATGTAAATCGTTTAGTTTTTCCAGGGTTTTGGTTTGGTAAGACGACAGAAGAAGAGGCGTTGGAATTAGCCCGTGCTGGCGTTGGAGGGTTCTGTTTATACGGCGGCACCAAACAATCCGTTATGGACCTTATCCGCAAATTACGTGCGGCGTCTCCGCTGCGACGTATCTTAATTGCGGCCGATTACGAAGACGGTCTGGGCCGGTGGTTACCCGATACCGAATTATTACCTTCCAACTTAGCGTTGGGGGCGGCGGATGATGAACATTTAGCTTTTGAAAAAGGATTTATTACCGCTTATCAAGCCCGTTTGTTAGGGGTCGATTGGGTTTTTGCGCCTGTCGTAGATTTGGCAGATAATTCCGAAAACCCGATTATTAATACCCGTTCTTTCGGTAAAGATCCGGAAAAAATTATTCCGTTGGCGCGTGCTTTTATGAAAGGATTGGCACAAGGGGGCGTTTTAAACTCGCTAAAACATTTCCCCGGCCACGGAAATACCTCTACCGATTCTCACTTGGCCATGCCGATTATTAAAGCCGATAAAGAAGAAATGAAAAGATCGCTCCAACCTTTTCAATCCCTATTAAAAGAAGCGGATAGCGTAATGGTAGGGCACTTGCTCTTACCGCTTGTGGATGATAAAAACCCGGCCTCTCTCTCCCCTCTGTTAATCCGAGATTTACTCCAAAATCGGATGGGATTTAAAAAATGTGTTTGCACGGATGCTCTGTCCATGAAAGCATTGGGAGACGAAAAACAGGCCGCCTTGCAAGCATTACAAGCCGGAGCGCATGCGTTAATGGTTCCTGCCAAACCGATGGAACTGTTAACGTTCTTAAAAGAAGCTTCTATTCCACAGAATATACTAAAAAATGCGGAGCAGCACCTCAATGCATTGTGTGCACAAGCGGATGAAATTTCCAGTTCCGCTTCCACGCTCAAACCACATGTAGGGGATTATCTGATCGCGGCAGCGCGTAAGTCGTTGGTGTTACAAGGATCGTTACCCCCCTTGGAACCCGGAGAAACGGTACATTACCTGAATATCGGAAACGATGAAAACATATCGGAAACTCCTTTTTTGGATACACTCACTGCGCATGGTATCAATACCGAACTTTTTGAATCGCAAGCCAACCTACTTGTCATTTTGTTCTGGCGACGCTATCAGGCATTTAAAGGGAAAATCAGTTTAACGGAAGAAGAACTGAAACAAATTCAGCAAGCTTCTTTACAAGCCAAACATACCGTCCTCATTTGTCTGGCAAATCCTTGGTCCGTTTCAGCGGTAGCCGCAGAAGCAAAAATTCTTACGTTCAGTCCTGCCCCCGCTTTCCAACAAGCGGCCGCCGAAACGCTGGTGGGAAAACTCCTTCCGGCCGGCCGGCTCCCGGTAGTCCTGTAAGCCAACTGTTTGTAAAAGATATTACAAAGCCCCGTTTTGACGGGGCTTTTAAATTAAGCGGCAAAATTTAAATACCAAGTTGAAGAATTACTCGTCTTCATATAGAAGATTCCCATCATCCAAACAAATGGTGCTATTCCCAAAATATTTATGAGATTCCACAATGGCGTTTTTAGGAATTTTTAATGTGGGATTTTTTTTGGCGCGTTCTTGCATAACGTAATAGTAAGGAACCCCTTTTAATGCTGTTTGGCGCGGTTGTTCCTTGGATTGGACAAAATAACGCAACCGATGTTTGGTGACCGCCACGGACCGAACATCCATTTTATCCTTTAACGTTTCCGGCGAACATAATGTTTCTTTTTGCAACATGGCATATTCCGCCCGGGAAATTTCTACAAACCCTTGGTCTTTCAGGCGTTGGGCCGCCAACTCGGCTTTTTGTAACATTGCTTCGGAAGGCGGTACATCTTGGTTTGGCAATAAAAAGGGTTTGTTTTTATTTTTAGGATTCTTTGCCACTTCACTGTAAACTGCTAATCCTGCTTCCGTCAAACAACTTGCTTCGTCAAAAACAGGATTTCCTTTGCGGTCCCGTAGAGAAAATACATCCTTAATCGGAACACCGGCTTGCTGAAACGTGTTCATTGCATCTTGCCCCAAGTTTTTTTGAAGGGCTTGATACCCACTGTAAGATAAGATTTCACGTGAAAAGTCGGTATCCTTGTTGAGAGTAATGATATATTCAGGTGGCATTTTAGGAAATTTACCTTTCAAATAATCAATACCGCGACGTTGTTCGGTACGATGCATTTGTCGAAAAAGGGTCTTTTCTTTATCCGTCAATGTAGTCGTTTCCGGCGCGATTGCATAGCGTTGTTTTAACGCATTTAAAATTTCCTCATCCGAAAAATAATCCGGCTCTAAATTGATGAGTCGTTTGCGGGCAATTAAATTCAACGGTTCTACCGCCAAGGCAGATTGATACGCTTGCGCGGCATCCTGTTTATTCCCTTGATACTCCAAAATAATCCCTTTCCCCACGCGGGAATTTACGTTTGCCGGGTTGTATTCCAACGATTTATTGTACATTTCAAGAGCTGAATCGTTGTCTTTTTTCTTGAGGGCAATATCCCCTAACATAGAATAGGTATACGCCCAATAAGGGGAATTACGCTTCATGTTTTTTAAGGCCGAATTAAAATGTTCTTCCGCTTCCGACAGGCGATCCAACGTCAATAATGCTCCCGCCAGCGAAAGCTGTGCATCCACATTTTTAGGATCTTGTGCGCTGCATTGCGAAAATTGTTCTACAGCTTCCCGGTACTGTTGGGCAGCAAAAAATTGTTTGCCCTTATCCAAGCAATTCCCTTCTACCGCACCGTATAGCGGCCGGGCTACCCAGCAAAGGACTCCGGCAAATACACAGCATTTAAAAAAACGTTTTGAATATTCCATAAAGCACCATTTTTACCTTTTCCGGTTTAGAAAGTTTGACCGGTTGTTCATTATAAAAATCGCTTTTCTCTATTTTAGCAAGATTTTCTAAATATACATATCCCATAATGCGGCAAGGCAACATTTTAAAACGAGGGAATTGCTTCATCAATTCAAAGGCCTCCTTGTAGTATTGATGTGCTTGCTGCGCCGTTTGTTGCAAAAGTGCTTTTATCTGCGGCAAAAACTCCTTCTGCAAAACTTGTTGCGATGTAAAATTCCCGGGTAAATATACCCGGCCTAGCCGTGCATCTTGTGCTACATCCCGCACAATATTCGTCAACTGAACGGCTCTTCCCAACGCCCAGGCCAACGCATCCGCTTGTGATCCTTTTAGCCCTAAAATATCCAGTGTTCCTTGCCCTACCACAACTGCCACGCGATGCAAATATTCGTTCAATGATTCAAAAGTCGGATATTTTTTCCCATTCAAATCGTCACGCATTCCCGCTATTAACAACAAAAAACGATCTCTTTCCATGTGGAAAGTTTGCACATCTTGTTGCAAGCGTTTCCCCAGTTGCGTTTGGGCCGTTTGGGCAAAAATTCGTTGCACTTCTTCTTCCCAATCCGCCAATTCTTTTAAGGGGTACGCGCGCGGTTCATCGGCAATATCGTCCATTAAACGGCAGAATTCATAATAATCCGCCAGTGCCACGCGCCGACGGGAAGACAAAAAGAAAAACGCAGGGCCGAAACTGGATTTCTTATATGAATTTTGTACGTTTATCATTTATGTTTATTTTTAAAATAAGACAATGCCGCGCCGGTAGCCGTGGCATAAATGGCATTTTTAGGGATAATAAAATTAACGCCGTGCATTTCCTTGAGCTGTGCAAAAAGATGCTTCGCCGAAGGCACCAACGTAAGTGTACCGGTAAGCACCACATCCTTTACGCGGTCATTTCGGCAAGCGAACACAGCCATCATGCCAATGGTCTGAAAAACCATATTAAGCACACCGCACGCCAAATCTGCCGGGGTAAGTCCGTCAGCCATTTTCCCAAAATTAGATGCGGTAATTTCGGGTGACAAAGAGGATATTTTTGTAGCACTGATATCCCCAATGTTTAAATCTACTTTTGATAAATCCCCTTCTTCCGCTAACTCCACAATGCTTTGAAAAGATTTGACATCGCATAATTGGTGGCACAATCCTACAACCGTTCCGCCACCCACACCAGATCCGCCAATATGTTCGCTCCCGTTTTTCCCGGCGCGTACGAATGCCGTCCCAGTGCCCATGCTCACAATGAGCCCTTCTTTTTTACCCGACAGCGCAAGACCGCCTAACCCTATGGCTTGGAATTCATCTACTTTGGAAGTTGCAATTCCATAGATTTTATTTTTAAACAAAGAAGACCCTACTCCCGTGAGAATAATTTGTTTTACATCTGCCAAAGATAATTTATTCTCATTCACAAATTTACCCAATGCACCATATGCGGAGGTCAACGGATCCGCCGCTTCCACTTTCAGCATGGAGATAAGCTTTGCTTTATCGGTGTATCCCACAATTTTTGTGGTGGATCCCCCTACATCAATTCCAATAATTACGCTCATTATTTTACCTCCAATCCGATGGACCTGAGGAAGGGTTTATTGTCCACTTTTCTGCCTAAGAAATTTTCTACCAAGGTTTCTTCTTCCAACGTTCCGCCTTTTTCCAAAATTTCACGACGGTATTTCATCCCGATTTCCGGATTAAAAATACCATTTTTTTCAAACTCGCTGAAGAAATCTTCCGCAATTACCTCCGACCACAAATATCCATAATAACCTGCATCGTATCCACCCATAATGTGACCGAAAGAGGCCTGCGGAATCGTATTTTTGGTAAGGGGTAAACGACGAATCTTTTTTGTCAAATCAAAGTACGTTTTTGTTGTATCCAACGTTTTAGGCGCCGTATGAAGGGTCATATCATATTGGGCAAAAAAGTTTTGCCGCAAATAAGCCCCGCCCGAACCAAAATTTTTAGCTTTGATCATTCGTTTAATTAAATCATCTGGCAACGGTTCTCCCGTTTTATAATGTTTGCTGATTTGTTTGAGTACCGTCGGATTCCAAACCCAGCGTTCCAAAAGTTGGCTGGGAGCTTCCACAAAATCCCAACTGGTATTGGCCCCGGCAAATGCGCCGTATTTGGCTTTGGTAAGTGCATTGTGCAACACGTGCCCGAATTCATGAAACAACGTTTCCACTTCGCTATGCTTGAGCAAAGAAGGTGTTGTGGCAGACGGTTTGTTCATATTGGCAACAATAGCCACAAATGGGATTTGATACGTGCCGTCTTCTTTTTCTTCCCCATTAACAAGGTCGAAACAAGCCGCATGTTTGTATTTCCCTTCGCGGGGGTACAAATCCATATAGAAATACGCTACCAGCGCACCGGAATTTTTATCCTTGATTTGAAACGCTTTTACATCCGGATGCCACGTAGGGATTTGGACCGGTTCAAATACAATGCCAAACAAATTGCCAAACAAGGAAAGCATCCCGTCGATAACCACTTGCGAAGGGAAGTATTCCTTAATTTTTTCGCTGTCTAAATCCAAATATTCTTTGCGGTATTTATTGCTCCAGTAACCCGATTCCCACGGATAAAGCGTGCGGAATTTTTTGCCGGTTTTCTTATTTTTATAGGAAATCATTTCTTTATCTTCTTTTTTGGCAAGCGGTTGCAATTTTTTCTCTAAATCTTTCAAGAAGACCGTTACATTTTTAGGATCTTTTGCCATCCGGTTTTTCAATTTTAAATGAGCATGCGTCGGATATCCTAACAAATGCGCTGTTTCCCGGCGAAGAGTGAGGGTGTTTTCCAAAAGCCCCACGTTATCCTGCCCTCCGCGGCGGCCATATTTATATTCAAGGGTACGGCGCATATCTTCGTCATCTGCGTTGAGCATAAAGGGAACATAGTCCGGATAATCCAACGTAACAATATATTTTCCGTCTTCTGTCTTTTCTAATTTTTCAATGTAGTCATCCGGCAATCCTTTTAACTGCTCTTTTGTCATAACGGTAGGATCTTTATACTCTTGAATATTTTTATCAAAGTTAATCACGTATTCCGCTTCTTTTTTATTGAGTTCTTTAAATTTCTCTAAATCCGCATCGTTCAAATCCATCCCGCTGTTATGAAACCCTATCAACATTTCTTTTACCAGTTTGGCTTGTACGGGATCCAGTTGCGGTTTTGTATCCGTATATTCACGGATAGCTTTATATACATCCCGGCGGGTAGCTACATCTACCATATATTGCGAGATCTGCATTTGCATAGCTTTGGCCGTATCGCGGAAGTTTTTATCGGTAGATACATATGACAAAAACCCGCTCATCCCCAGTGCATCGCCGTATTTATCAAACGCACGTTCGTAACCCATAATCGTATTTTCAAAAGTTCGTTTTTCAGCCGGGATAGAAATCAATGCGGCTAGATCTTTTTCCAGTTGCTCTCGGGCCGCGGCTTCGGCCGGTGCTAATTCCTCGGCTTTATAATCGAAGTGCAAAACACCGTTTTGGAACATATTTTTCATAGCAAATACTCCTGTGGTAGAGAAAAGAAAAACAACGAGTAAAATAAGTTTTGTATTTTTCATACTAATATATTACACTTTTATTGTACCCGTGCGCTAGAGTGCCCCGGGAAACAACACAAATAATAACGTCCGTTAGGTTGTTATTTGTTATAATGTATATTATAATTCACATCAAAGGAATGAGTGGAAAAATAAAATGTACGAACCGTTTGTACCTAAAGAAATATTCCTCACCAAAGGAATTGGCCGGCACAAAGAAAAATTAGCGAGCTTCGAAGAAGCTTTGCGCGATGCGAAGATCGCCAGTTTTAACTTGGTGCCTGTTTCCAGTATTTTCCCTCCCGGTTGCAAGACCGTTCCGGTTGAGAAAGGTCTTAAAAAATTGCACCCGGGCCAAATTCTGCACTGTGTTATCAGCAGAAACACCAGCAACGAGTACCGCCGCTTGATTTCCGCATCCGTCGGTTTGGCCATCCCGAAAGAAGGCAAAACCACCCACGGGTATATTTCCGAGCACCACAGTTTCGGAGAAACGGACAAACATGCCGGTGACTATGCGGAAGATTTGGCCGCTTTGATGCTCTCTACCACGCTTGGTATTGAGTTTGACAATAACACCACTTGGGACCAAAAAGAAGAAATTTGGAAAATGAGTGGCAAAATTGTACGTACTACCAACATTACACAATCCGCTATCTGCGTAGAAGGTCTGTGGACCACAGTTGTAGCAGCAGCGGTATTTGTAAGTTAATCACGGATTTGTTGTGAGCGATAACGTACAAATTGATAAATTTATGGGGCTGGAGAGCAAAAAAAGTTCTCTGGCCTCTTGTCATTTCGTGGTCGTGCCGGTACCGTTTGAAAAAACGGTTTGCTATGGGCACGGTACCGCCAAAGGTCCTGCAGCCGTCATAGAGGCCTCCACCCAAATCGAACTTTGGGACGAAGAAACCAAAACCGAAACTTGGGAAATGGGCATTAATACCCAACCGGCTATTAGCTGTAAGGGCTCTACCAACACGGTTTTCAAAAATATTGATAAAACGGTTCGCCGCTTGATGCAATATAAGGCAATTCCCTTCTATATCGGTGGGGAACACACCGTTACACAGGCATTAGCGCAACCGTATATTGATAAGTATAAAAATTTGAGCATTTTGCACTTTGACGCGCACGCCGATTTGCGCGAGACCTTTGAAGGAACTCCCAAATCGCACGCGTGTGCGCTTTACCCGGCTTCCCGTCAAGTAAAAGTCGTACAAGTGGGAATCCGCAGTGTAGCCAGCGAAGAAAAACAATACTGTAACGCCGGCAAAGTAACCACCTACTTAATGCACGAACACCGCGATATCAAAAAATTGATTCCGCAGGTGCTTAAAAAATTGACCGACACGGTCTACATCACCATTGATGTGGATGGATTCGATCCGTCTGTCATTCCAGCTACCGGAACGCCGCAACCGGGTGGATTTATGTGGTACGAAGCACTGGATCTGTTCCGCGAAGTGATCAAACATAAAAACATTGTGGCCGTGGATGTGGTAGAAGCGTGCCAACGCAAAGCCGACACCATTACGGAATTTAACACCGCTAAGTTAATTTACCGTTTGATGGGCTATTTGGCAATCAAGAAAAAATAAAAACTTGTCATTAAAAAAGGGAGCGTCTGCTCCCTTTTTTTATTTTCCAATCATTTTTAAAAATTCTTCTTCGGTTAAGATAGGAATATTGAGTTCCTGCGCTTTTTTAAGCTTCGAGCCGGCATTTTCTCCCGCCACCACAAAAGATGTTTTTTTAGAAACACTACCACTGGCTGTTCCCCCGTGCTGTTTAGCCAGTTGCTCGGCTTCCGTGCGTTTCAAAGTAGGAAGTTCGCCTGTAAAAACAAGTGTTTTCCCTTCGAATACGTTACCGGATAATTCTTTTTGTGGCTGTGTAAAATTCAAGCCGGCCGCCCGCAGTTCTTCTATTTGCATTCGCACTTTCTCATCGCGGAAAAAATCATACACACTTTGGGAAACGGTTTCCCCTATTTCGCGAATACTTTGCAGAGTTTCCACGCTTGCTTCTTTGAGTGTGTCCAATGTATGAAAATGGTAAGCCAAAATTTCTGCTGTTTTTTCTCCCACCAAGCCAATCCCCAACGCAAATAAAAGTTTAGAAAGAGGTTTATGCTTACTGGCTTCAATGGCATCCAATAAATTCTGGGCTTTTTTATCCTTAAAATTCTCCAAATTGAGCACATGAAAAAACGTTAATTTGTAAATATCGGCAATATCATGAATAAATCCACGCTCCAACAATTGATCCATTACAGCATCCCCCAAGCCGTCAATATCCATGGCATCACGGGATGCAAAATGCAACAACCGCGCCCGCAACTGCGCCGGGCAAGAAGGATTTACGCAGTAATAACCGACTTCCTCTGTTTCTCTGTATACTTTTCCCCCACAGCACGGACATAAAGCCGGCGGATAAATATCCTGTGTTCCTTTTTGTTCTACTACTTTTACAATTTTAGGGATAACTTCTCCTGCACGTTCTACAATCACCCGGTCTCCTACTCGCACTTGCAGCCGTTTGATTTCGTCAAAATTGTGAAGCGTAGCATTGGAAATGGTCACTCCGCCCACCGTTACCGGCTCTAATTCCGCCACCGGCGTAATAATCCCTGTTCTCCCTACGGAAAATGTAACATTTTTCAACGTGGTAGTGGCCTGCGGGGCTGGGTATTTAAACGCAATAGCCCAACGCGGACTCTTGGCCGTAGTTCCTAAAATTCGTTGTAAATCAAAACGGTTTACTTTTACCACCAACCCATCCACATCGAACGGCAACTGATAACGGGAGGAAGAAAATTGATTATAAAAACGGATAATATCTTCGATGGATGTTGTTTTGGTACGCACCGGTGTAACGGAAAAACCCCATTTTTTGCACAAGTCAATAAATTCACTAAAACTGCTTGCGGGAATATCCCCCACTCCAAATGAATGGGCAAAAAACTTAAGGGGTCTGTCGGCCACACTTTTTGCATCTTTATGACGCAAAAAACCGGCAGCTGCGTTACGGGTATTGGCAAAAACCGTTTGGCCTTGCGCGCGTTGTGCCTCGTTAATTTTTTCCAAATCTTTTTTCTCTAAATAAACCTCTCCGCGAATTTCCAAAAACTCCGACGGAGCATTTTGCAGTTCATGCGGAATGTTTTGAATAGTACGAACATTGGCTGTAATATCTTCTCCCACGCGGCCATCTCCGCGGCTGGCGGCCCTTACAAGAATTCCGTTTTCATAAGTAAGAGAACAGGAAACCCCGTCTATCTTGCTCTCCAACACCATTTCAAAAGCATCGGTTTGTAATATTTTTGCGGCACGTTCATGCCACGCGCGAATATCATCGGGAGAATAGGAATTGTCCAACGACAACATCGGCACACGGTGTGTAATGGCCGTAAAGGTGCTACTGGCTTTTCCTCCGACGCGTTGTGTGGGTGAATCTTTGGTACGAAATTGCGGATAAGCTTCTTCCAGTTCTTTTAGTTTTTTGTAAAGTTCGTCGTATTGCGTGTCGGACAATACAGGGTTGTCCAAATTGTAGTAGAGATTATTATGGTAATTGATCAACTGTTTGAGTTGTTCAATTTCTGCTTTCGGATCCATATTATTTTTTACGTTCTTTTTTTAATTGATCTAACAACCCGTTGATAAACTTGCTGGAATTTTCCGTAGAGTATTTTTTGGCAAGTTCAATGGCTTCGTCAATAATGGCGGGGATGGGTGTTTTTTCTTTACTGAATACAATTTCGTATGCGGCCATACGCAAGATGGATCTGTCAACCGCCGACATACGGGCAATGGTCCAATTTTTGGCATAAGCGGAAACGATTTTATCGATTTGGCGCAGATGAGCAGTTGTCCCCGTTACCAAATCTTCGCAGAAGGGATAGCAATCTCCCAATTCTTTTTTAAAATCGGACGTATAACGTGGCAACGTACCTTGTTGGAGGGCTGCGCTGTCGGCATAATAAAGCGATTGAAGAGCACATTCGCGGGCTTGTCTTCTATTGCTCATGGTTTCCCCTTAACATAAAAATTGTAAAAGAAGTTATTTTTATTTTAGCAAATTTTTAAGGAGGGGTGCGAAGTTAAAAATCACAGAATGTTAATCTCTGAGAAAGAAGATATTTTTGATTGACGTAGCAATCAGGTTCTAGATTATAGGTCTAAAAGCTCCTTGAAAATAATTCGTTTATCCTTTATACTAGAAATATATCAAGGAGAATGAAATATGAAAAAACTAATCAGAATGTTCTTTGCAGTAACATTTCTTATGTCAGTAGGGCTACCTGCGTGTGCTGGTAAAGCAGAGAAATTTATACAAGCTGCCCGAAATGGAGAAATGAACGTCGTTAAAGAATTGGTTAAAAAGGTAGATGAAAAAGTAAAAGAAGAAGCTTTATGTGCCTCTCTTAAATCACATACAGTAGAGGGCCGTCATTGGGATATTGCAAGTTTTTTGCTTGATAACGGGACAAATCCAAACATACGGTGTGGAGGATATGATTACGAATTTAATTATACCCTTGTAATGGGAGCCATGGTGGGATATTTCCGTGATGGATATCGCGGCGACTATGATTACGATATAAGCGAAGTTCCTCTGCGCACGGAAGTATTGAGGAAAGCGATTAAAAACGGAGCAAATGTAGACGAAAAAGTGCTTGTGACAACACACAGGGAAGCGACCGCATTAACGCTTGCAATTAAGGGAGGTGATCATGCAAGGAATGCTCTGATTAAAATCTTGGTAAGCGAGGGGAAACCGGACCTCTTCCTTACGTGTAATGGCCAAACTCCGGTTGAGGTTGCCGCCGATTATCATAAATGGGAAATTGTTGAGTTTCTTGAAACAGAAATGAACAAACAGCAGAGAACGGAAGATAACTAATAAGAAAATCTCATGGTAATGTATATAAAACCTCGGCTAAACGACCGAGGTTTTATGTTAAAACAGAGGCAGAATTGATATAATATTTTTATGAGAAAAACTATCTTTTTAAGCTTGTTTTTGTTGATCGCGGGTTGTTCCGCGGACAACACTTCCGCCGTAGGAGCGGATCGGGATGCACACGGTTGTATCGGCTCGGCGGGATATACTTTTAGCCCGCTGAAAAACTCCTGCATCCGTTTATGGGAAGCAGGCATCACCCTGCTCCCTGTCCAAAAACAAGACGGGGCTGTTATGGCTGCCTATGCTGTTTTACAAGACAACAAAGGGGAACTTTTCTTGCCGGGCAATACCACCCCCATACCCTTAGGACAACAATACATCCAAGGGCAAGCTACTTGGAATGCCACCAACGCCAGCGGTTGGAAATTGACCCAAACGGGGCCTACTTCCTGGCAATTGGAAAATAATGGCACCCTTCAGTACCAAACCCAAGGGTTATAAATTGACACTTGTATTGGGAAATTGATATAATTTAGTTGTCCCCAAAAGGGACCATTTTTTACGAAGAATAGTTAAATGGCAAGATTCGATAACAGAAGAACACCTAAAAAAGATATCTACCGCAGAAACCAAAATATCCGCGTGCCGGAAGTACGGGTTATCAACTCCGACGGCAGTATGATAGGGGTTATGTCGGTTTCCCAAGCCATTAATTTGGCCCGGGAACAAGAGTTGGATTTGGTGGAAATTTCTCCCAATGCCGTTCCGCCCGTTTGTAAAATCTTGGACTACAACAAATACGTCTTTGAACAAAACAAAAAAGCCGCGGAAGCAAAAAAGAAACAAGCCAAAGTCACTTTGAAAGAATTGCGTATTAAATCGCACATTGCATCGCATGATTTAGAAGTAAAAATGCGCCAAATTGAGGAATTTTTACGCAAGAAAAATCAGGTACGTTTCGTTGTGGTATTCCACGGGCGCGAAAACCAACACAAAGATATTGGTATCGAAATTTTAAACAACGCAGCCAAACGGCTTGAACCGTTGGCCACGGTAGACGGCGGGTTGCAATCATTGGGCAACCGCATGTCAATGACATTCGTACCCAAGGTGTAAGCGCAAAAGCGCAACAGATTTTTAGGTCCTTTTTGTAGTGACTGCGTTCGGGGCAGACCGGCTCCTGCCGCAGGTAGGATAAATAAGGACTAATTAAACAGAGGTAATAATAACAATGCCTAAATTAAGAAACCATAGTGGCGGTAAAAAGCGTTTCCGCAAAACCGCTACGGGTAAATTCACCCACAGAAAAGCCGGCAGAAAACACTTGCTAACGCCTGTTTCTGCCTCACGCAAGCATGATATGCGCCACGTTGGTGTCATCACGCCTGAGTCAAACAAAGGTAAAGTATTAGCAAAATACTTGCCGATGGCCAAATAAGAGGTTGAAACATGAGAATTAAATTCAGCGTTCCTAGACACGCAAGAAAGAAAAAAGTATTGAAAGCCGCTAGCGGTTACTACGGGGACAAATCCCGCCGTTTACGCATGGCTACCCAACAATTGGGTAAATCTGGCGTACACGCGTATGTAGACCGCAAAGACAAAAAAACCACCTACCGCCAAATGTGGATTACCCGCATTAACGCTGCGGTACGGGAAGAAGGTTTGTCTTACTCCAAATTCATCAATGGTTTGACCAAAGCCAACATCACGCTTAACCGCAAGATGCTTAGCGAAATGGCCATCAAAGACCCTGTGTCTTTTAAATCGTTGGTAGATATGGTTAAGAAAGCCGCTTAAGTTTCTGTCTGACAATACAAAGCCCCTCTTACGAGGGGCTTTTTTACGGCAAATTTATTCCGGGGTTTCTTCCGAAGGGGAAGAAAGAGGATCCGTTTGATAGGGATTTGATGTATGCGCAGGCAAAACAACTTTTGTCTCTTGTTTTTCCTTTGCACGTTCTTCTTGCTTACGCTTTAAAGATTTCTTTACCCCTACAATAAATCGCTCCAGCCGTCCCAAAACGACACTTTCTTTTTGCAGGCGTTTTTCGTGTTGTGCGTGGTGAATGGCTTTTTGTAACAACTGAACCGATTCCTTGGGCATTTCTGATGCCACACGTAAAGTAAACCTACAAAAAACAGCGCTTAGCGTCATTAAACTTGCAATTAACAACAAGCCCACAAGCCATTCAAAACGGATTTTGTTCATACTTCAGCGAATGTTACGAAGTTTATCCTTATTTTTTAACATCAACTGATTCATCTCTTTATCATTTTGGGCGGAAATCTTTTCGTATTGGGCTTTAAAAGCAGCTAACGTGGTACTCTTGTTCGCAGCCCGACGCAAACTCTTTTCCGTACGGGTCGCCAACGCCATCGCTTCGTTTTTAACAACCGGACCAAACGAATAGCCGATAGATTCTATCATGGCCCCGTTTGATTCCTGAAATTTTAAAATCATTTTCTTCATGATATTTCGGTCCGCTGCGGAAGCCGGCCCTTTGATTTCCTCATCTTCCATGCGAACATCTAACAAAGCCGGCATTTTTGCCGCCAAATCACGTTCGGTTACAATATTCCCTTTTTTCAATTCTTTTTCGGCAGCATCGGAAGCAAGTTGTAATAAATCCGGCGAATATCCCTGAATATGGGAATTCCCGATAATCAGTAACGGCACCCCACCGGAAAGATTATGTTTTTTAATCATCCGGCTGTAGAGCGCATTATTTTCGGGGTTGCTCCCCACCTCATACTCCGTTAAATTGACCCGTCCTTCAAATTTATTGCGGAATTTTTGCGGGAATCCTTCCGATTTTACCCGTTTGCACCACGGACAAGTAGGGGATAAGAATAACATGGCTTCCAATTTTTGCCCACGTTTGGGTGTAGCCGTCTTGGCTTGCACGGCGGGCGTGGCGGCTTCAGCGGTCTCTTCTTCCGGCTCCACCGGGATTTCCGTCATTATATTCCCCTCCGGCGAGAGAGGCATCCCTTGCTCGGAGCTGATTTGCGCCAGTACTTTTTGACCTTTAGGCCCCAATCTTTCTACCAATTTAAACGCCTGATCCATCCAATAAAGTTGAATTTGTGCTTGTTTGTCCGGGGAACATCCCGCAAATAAAATACAAGTAAAGAAAACAGTTAAAAATATTTTTTTCATATCATCCTCTTCTTCGGTTACTATAACAAATTTACGGAAAGCAGTACAATTGTTTTGTGCGCTGTGTCGCCACAGCCGCAACTTCTTCTACGTGTACATCCAAATAATCTGCTACAAATTGTGCCAGTAGCGGGATATTGGACGGATCGTTACGTTGCCCGCGCTTTCCTTGCGGAGACAAATACGGACAATCTGTTTCCAAAATAATCTTATCGAGTCCCGCTTTTTTGACGGCTTCGCGGATGTATTCATTTTTCTTATAGGTAAAGCATCCGTTAATACCTAATAAAAGGCCTTGGTCTAAAGCACGTTTGGCTTCCTCATAACGGGCACAAAAACAATGTAAAACTCCAGCATGTGTAAGCGTAGGCGAAGGCACCCACTCTCGTTTAAGGGTGTTAAAACAATCCTCATAAACATCATAATCTTCGCCGGCACGACGTACATGCAAGACAATCGGTTTACGTTCCGTCGTGGCTAATTGTAACATTTGAGAAAACATTTGCTGTTGCAATTCTTTTCCCGCAATATCCAAACACGTATAATCCAACCCAATTTCCCCCACGGCAACCGCTCTCGGCAAAAAACCTTTAAGTTGTGGCAAATGCGATGCCTGCATCAGCGGCGCATACTCCGGATGCACCCCTAACACAGGGTAAACAAATCCGGGATATTTTTGAGACAAATCAAGAGCGGGCTGCCACTCCTGCGGGGAGCACCCTATTTCCACACTGGCCACAAGCCCGGCATGCGGTAATACCGTTCGAAGTAACGTCTCACGGTCCTGGTCAAAGGCCGGATCATTTAAATGGGCATGAGAATCAATAAATTGCATAGTTATATTTTATCTTTTCCGTAAAAATTACAAAAGAAATTTCTTTTTTAAAATTAGCACTCTAAAAAAGGGGTTGACAAAAATAAAATAATTACTTATAATTTTAGCAGTGGTAAAAACAGAGTGCTAAAATAAAACAAAAGTTTTAGACGGCACAAAATAGCATCTAAGGATAACAACTATGCGTATTTTAAAACCAGAAGTTGCCAAAGCACGTAAGGAAAAAATTTTACGTTGGGTAGTGCAACAGTATGTGGAAACGCGCCGTCCGGTCGGTTCGCAAATGATTGCGGAAGGGGCACTCAAAGATGTTTCCAGTGCTACTATTCGTAACATTATGGCGGAACTGGAGGAAGAGGGGTATTTATATCAACCGCATACATCCGGCGGCCGTATCCCTACGGATAAGGCCTACCGCTACTATGTGGATTATTTGGCAAACGTCCAAAAAATGGCCGCCAAAGAACGTGCCCAAATCGAACAACAATATGATGCGCGCGTAAATGAAGTAGACAATATGTTGGTACAAACATCCCGGTTGTTAGCCATGTTATCCGGCGCAGCGGGATTTGTATATACAGCTCAGGTGGAAGATCAACGCATCCAGCGGCTGGATTTTATTCCTCTGGCCCCCGGTATGATGTTGGCCGTATTGGTTACGGAATCGGGGGCGGTCAAACATTGGCCGGTACGTAGCAATACGCTCATCAATCCGGCACGGTTGCGTCTTTTAAGCCGTTTTATTAACGAAGAAATCCAAGGCCGCACGTTAGCCGAGGCACGCCAAATTTTGTGGCAATATATTCATTCCGGACACAGGGAATTAGCCGGCGTCGCGGATGTGGCAACCCAAGTGCTTAAAGACATGGAACGCCCTCAAACCGGCGGAGACGAACTGCATGTGGAAGGCATCGGACGGCTCTTAGAAAATACCACCGAGGAAGATTACGAAGATTTAAAACAGATGATGCGTGTGGTGGAAGAACGGGAGCGGTTTTCCAATCTGCTCAATGAAAAAATGGCCGATATGGACCGCTCACAAAAGAAATTGAATGTAAGTATTGGGAGTGAAAACGAATTAAAAGAATTGAAAAATTTAAGCATTGTTTCCACGGCCTGCCGCGTGGGAGATCGGACCGTAGGAATGCTGGGGATTATCGGTCCCAAACACATGGAATACACGCGCGTAATGGCATTGGTAAACTTTATCGGCAGTCTATTGGAAGCATCCATGAACAACTGGTCTGCACTGCCATTTGAGGATAGTGAAAATGAGTAAACATAAACACACAGAAGAAGAATTACAAGAGATGGCGCAAGAAGAACAAGCCCCGCAGGAAACAGAAGATACTGCAGCGGAAACTACACCGGATTATTATGACCAGTATGTGCGTTTGAGTGCGGATTTTGAAAATTTCCGCAAACGCACCGAACGAGAAAAAGCCGCCCTTCTTGCATACGGCAAAAAAGAATTTGCCCTAAAAATGTTACCCATGTATGAGGTGTTACTACGTCAACAAAAAAAAGTACAACCCGCTAAAAGCAAAGAACAAACGCAAGAAGTAAAAGCGTTACAAGATGGGATGCGGATGATTTTAAACGAACTGGATAAGGCGTTTAAATCCGAAGGGATTACAAAAATGGACGTACTCAAAAAGCCCTATGACCCCGCCACACAAGAAGTAGTGGCCATGGTCCCAGCCAAGAAAGAAGAAGACGGCTTGGTGCTGGAAGAAGCACAGATGGGGTTCATGATGGACGGACAAGTATTACGGCCCGCAAGTGTAATTGTAGGGCAATGTAAAGAAGAAACGAAGTAATTTAAAAAATTTTTAACTGAAAAGGAGAAGTATTATGGCTAAAATCATAGGTATTGACTTAGGAACTTCCAACACGGCTGCAGCCGTCATGGAAGGGGGTAGAGGAACCATTATTCCTTCTGCAGAAGGGAGTTCCATCGGCGGGAAGGCCTTCCCGTCTTATGTAGCGTTCACCAAAGACGGACAACGGTTGGTGGGGGAACCGGCACGTCGTCAGGCCATTGCCAACCCCGAAGGCACCGTAACCGCCTTCAAACGCAAAATGGGGGAAAACTTTAAATACAACTTGCGCGGACAAGAATTCACCCCTCAACAATTATCCGCTTTTGTACTTCAAAAAGTAAAAAAAGATGCCGAGGCCTTTTTGGGTGAACCGGTAGAAAAAGCTGTTATTACCGTTCCGGCTTATTTTAATGACAACCAACGCCAGGCCACCAAAGATGCCGGACGCATTGCCGGGTTAGACGTCGTACGTTTGGTAAACGAACCGACCGCTGCCGCTCTGGCATTTGGTATCGACAAAGCCGGTAAAGAGCAAAAAATTATGGTATTCGACCTCGGCGGAGGAACGCTCGATGTAACCATTATGGAAATGGGCAAAGAAGGTACATTTGACGTGCTTTCTACTTCCGGTGATACGCAATTGGGCGGTACCGATATGGATAACGCTATCATCAAATGGATGGTGGATGATTTCCGCAAACAAACCGGTATTGATTTGTCCAACGACAAACAAGCGGCCCAACGCTTGAAAGATGCGGCCGAAAAAGCCAAAATCGAACTTTCCACTACCATGGAAACGGATATCAACTTGCCGTATATTACGGCCGGTGCGGACGGTGCCAAACACTTGGAAATGCGCTTGTCGCGCGCCAAATTGGAAAGCTTGGTGGACGATATCGTAAAACGTTGCGGAAAATCTGTTAACCAGGCCTTGAGCGATGCCAATTTGACAACCAGCCAAATCGACCGCATCATCTTAGTCGGTGGACCGACCCGTATGCCGATCGTACAAAAATACGTGGAAGACCTTGTAGGTAAAAAAATTGAACGCGGTATTGACCCGATGGAATGTGTGGCAATCGGCGCTTCCGTACAAGCCGGTATTTTAACCGGGGAAGTAAAAGACGTACTCCTTTTGGACGTCACGCCGCTTTCGCTGGGCTTGGAAACGTTGGGCGGTGTATGCACACGGCTTATTGAACGCAACACCACCATCCCGGTGCGCAAAACGCAGATTTTCTCTACGGCATCCGACAATCAACCTGCCGTAACGATTAACGTTTTGCAAGGGGAACGCCCGATGGCCAAAGATAACGTGCCGCTCGGGAAATTTGACTTGGATGGCATTCCGCCGGCTCCGCGCGGCGTACCGCAAATCGAAGTAACGTTTGATATTGATGCCAACGGTATTTTGAATGTAACTGCCAAAGACCTCGGCACCAACAAAGAACAACACATCACAATTACTTCGTCCAACAAATTGAGCGATGCCGAAGTAGATAAGTTTGTAAAAGAAGCCGAAAAGTTTGCGGAAGAAGATAAAAAACAAAAAGAAATTATCGAAGCCAAAAACACCGGCGACAGTGTTGTTTTCCAAACGGAAAAAGCACTCAAAGAATACGGGGATAAAGTATCTCAAGAAGAACGCGGCAAGATTGAACAAGCGTTAAGCGACCTCAAAGAAGCGCTCAAAGGTACTGATGCTGCCCGTATGAAATCCGCCACGGATGCGGCTTTACAAGCCAGCCAAAAATTAGGCGAAGCCATGTATAAAGCCCAAAACGCACAAGCGGGTGCCGCCGGTGCACAACAAGCCGGCCCGCAACCGGGTGCACAAGCCCAAGCGTCCGCAAACAAAGAAGATGTAGTGGAAGCTGAAGTGGTTGATAAATAATCCTTTCGCGGGGGAAATGAAAGCCCGGTCTTTCTGACCGGGCTTTTTTAGTGGAAAAATTTCCGTTATTTTTCGTACGCCATACAACAATTGCCCAACATACACGTTTTGCAAATACTGGAAGCATGTACTTCTTTCAATGCATTGAGCAATTTACGGGCAAAATCCGTAAGCGTCGGGTCACGCGCCCCGAGAACTAAAATAATATCGCCTGGTTGAGCGGCAGCCGCAATTTGAGAAAGCAATTTCTCACGGCATTCACTATAACTTACGTTTACCCCGCGCCCTTTGAGTCCTTCATAAATAGTACGGCACGAAACTCCTTGCGGAATTGTTCCTCCCGGGTAGTATACCTCCGTCAGCCATAAATGATCGTCTTTGCCAATGCTTTTTGAAAAACTATCCACAAATTCATTGGATAAAAGTTTGATAGAAGCAAAAGCATGCGGTTGGTAAAAAGCCAACACCCGTTTCCCGCGTAAGTGAGCCGCCGCAATGGTAGCTGCTAATTTGTGAGGATTATGGGCAAAATCATCCACCACTTCAATTTTGTTAAAGGTGCCAATGCTGGCAAAACGGCGAGCAATCCCTGTAAATTTACTTAGTGCTTTGGCACAGGTTTCCAAATCCACCCCCATTTCCAACGCCGCTGCCACGGCCGCCGTAGCATTTGCCACATTGTGCACCCCCGGGATTTGCAACCGGAACGGTTGGCCTTTAATTGTAAAGTCCGAACCAAATCCGTCCACTTTTATCTCGCCGGGATGAACATCTCCCATGGATAACCCGAAGGATTTGACCTGCGGGGCCAATGTGCGCAAATTTTCTTCTTCCGCGTTGATAATTGCCGTCTTACAATGTGAAATAAATTCTTTAAAATATCCTTGGAGTACTTCTATTTCCTTGTGGTCTTTTTGCAAATTCAAACACAATCCCAAATGCGGTTTATATTTCACAATCGAACCATCGCTTTCATCGGCCTCTATTACCAAAATATCGGAATCTCCCTTATACACGTTACCAAAAACGCCTTGGTCTTTTTGTAACGATAAAATGGAGGCCCCTGTAATCACGGAAGGGCTGAGTCCGGCAAACGCCAAAATGTCATACACCATGGCGGTTGTGGTGCTTTTTCCGCTGGTACCCGAAACGGCAATCGTCCGGTGGGAGGCCACGTGTTTGGCCAAAAGTTCCGAGCGGTGCATGGTAGGAATATTCAATTTTCGTGCCTTTTGAAGTTCCGGATTATCTTCTTCAATTGCGGAAGATAAAACTACTAATTCCGTTTTTTCGTCAATTCCGCTACCGTCCTGCGGGAAAAGGCGGATATTAAGCTCTCTTAAATACTTCCACAGCGCCATATCCGTATATCCCTTGCTAATAAGTCGGTCCGAACCCGTCACCTCGTCTTTTCCCATTGCATGCAACTGCGCCAAGGCGCTCATTCCAACTCCACCGATACCTACAAAATGAATTTTCATTTTTTTCGTTCCTTTAATTTAAAATTTGCAAAATTTTTCATCGTATAAAAACCGCCCGGCATTTTTACCAGCCAAGCAGCAATTTCCAATGCGGACTGCGCAAACAAATCGCGGTTCGTTGCTTCGTGTGAAAGAGTAATGGTGTCCATGAGCCCTTTAAAAGAGGCAATGTGTGTTCCCACTACTTCCCCCGTCCGTTCATAGGTTACTTTTTCATGAGGCAAATCCAATACCTCCGCCAACCGTTTGGCCGTGCCGCTGGGAGCATCCTTTTTATGCACGTGATGAATTTCGTGCAAAGATACTTCATATCCCCTGTACATTGATTCCGCTTGCCGGACAAGTTCCGTAAAAAAATAAACACTTAAACTTACGTTGGGCGCATAAAAAACCGGAATTTTTGTTGTTTCTTGCATTTGAAATAAAAACAAATCCGGCAAATTCGTCGTTCCCGTTAAAAACGGTTTTTTTTGCAATTTTGCCAAAGCAAAAGATTCCTGTGCCCCTTCCGGTGTTGAAAAATCAATTACCAAATCAAAGGGATCCCGGATTTCTTGACCGCGGGTGCGCAAAACAGCCGGAGATAGTCCTAATTCCGGGTGTTCTTTCATTAAACGCGCCAGGGCCTGCCCCATTTTTCCGTTGGCCCCGTTGAGTAATACTTTTTTCATCTAAAATTTCTCCAATAACAATTCTACAATTTGCCGTCCGTTCATAGCAGCCCCTTTTAACAAATTATCAAAGGTTACAAAATAGTGTATCACGCAAGGATCTTCCACATCTAAACGGAGACGGCAGATAAAAGTTTCTTCTTTCCCGCTCACTTCTTTGGGGGTGATTACTTTTTCGCTATATATCAAGTTGGGGAAATTATTCCACTGTTTTTTTACTTGTTCCAAATCAAACGGTTTATCCGCCCGAAGGGTAACCCCCAGGGAATGGGCATTTTCTACGGAAACCCGTACCGTATGACAATAAACTTTGATATCCGGAATTTCCAGAATTTTACGCGTTTCATAAAGCCCTTTTAACTCTTCGCTGGTGTGCCCGTTTGCTTGAATAGAACCGATTTGCGGCACGCAATTATTTGCGTATAGTGAACCCGGCGTATGGAAATCATCTAACAAGGGTTTTCCCCCGCCGCTAATAGCTTGATAGGAGCAAAAAAACACTTCTTTAAAATGATAAAACGGTTTGAGCGGGGCCAAACTCATAACAAGTCCCGTGGTGGTACAGTTTGGGCTTGCGATAAGTCGGGTTGTTTTTGTGATTGTATGTGGATTGATTTCCGGAATGACAAGCGGAACGCCTTGCGTCATACGAAATTGAGAGGACATATCTACCAAAAATCCAACGCGATTTTTGAGTTGCGGCACCAACCGTTCGCTAACAGGGTTGTCCGTGCACAATACCGCAATATCCAACGCAGGAATTTCATCGTTGCGACCAAATGTTTTTAATGTGAAAGGCGTTTTAATTTTTTTGAATTGGGATAATAATTTTTGCCCCACGGTCCCGTTTACACCTATAATTCCTACTGTTTCCATTTTTAAATCCTTAACGAAGCATCCGTGCGCATTAACAACGCATCTATTTTTGCTTTGTTTTCCGCCGACACCGGGCCCAACGGTAACCGGACCGTTTCTCCGCAAAATCCCAATTGGCTAAGCATGTATTTTACACACGTTGGGTTTGTTTCCAAATAACAAGCTTTGATCTGCGCATAAATAGAAGCGAACAAATCAAAAGCTTGCGCGGTTTGCCCTGATTTAAATAAATTGTAAATTTTTACAAAGGAAGGTGCAAAAACATTTGCGGCCGCACTGATAATTCCCGATGCGTTAATGGCCAAATATTGTGGGAAAAGATCGTCATTCCCGCACACATAATCCAGCCGTTTCGTGTATTTTACCGCCGTATCGGTTACGTGTGTCATATCATAATCCGATTCTTTAATCGCTTTAATTTGCGTAACGGACGTCAAAAGTTTTTCCAAAACGGAAGCGGGGACTTTTAATCCCGTTCTTCCGGGGATGTGATACAACACAATGGGTAATCCTATCTGTGCAACTTGACGATAATGTTCAATTAATCCCGCTAGATTGGGTTTGTTGTAATACGGGGTAACTACCAATACGCCGTCCGGTTCAAAAGCGCATGCCTGACGGGTAAGTTCCAATGTAGTAGTCGTACAGTTCGTGCCGGTACCGATAATAATTTTACTTTTCCCACGCAACCGTGCCGTACAAAAAGAAAGGAGCTCCTGCCGTTCCGCTACCGTTAATGTGGCCGCTTCGGCCGTAGTTCCCAACAATACAAAACCGTGAACCCCAGCGGCTAATTGCGCAAATAATAATTTTTCAAGCGCCTCATAATCTACTTTTCCGTCCGGTTGAAACGGCGTCGCCAACGCTGTATAAACCCCTTCCAACATAAATCCTCCCTAAAACTAGAACATGCTCCTATTTTAGCACTTTAAATTAGTATAATAAATTAACATCTTTTCGTACGAGGTTTTTATGACAGAAAATCAGAAAGATACTTTTAGCAATACCGGAATTCCAAAAGCAATATGGGAGAAACGTCTTATGGAAAACGAAAAAACCGTCTCTACCAGTTTAACTTCTCAACCTGCCTCCCAAGAAAAGCCCGCTGCGCTCAATTGGGTAGCCGTTACATTGTTGGTTCTTTTTTCTATTTCCGCTGTATGCGGCCTTTTTTTAACACTCAAACCGCTTCATCCAAAAGAAACCGTTAAAGAAGAGGTAAAGGAAGATAAGGAATCTTCTCTTTTATCCGCGCTCGGCACCAAAAAAGGAGAAATTGCCTGGATTAGAATTTATGGAGTCATCTCTCAAGATAACAACTCCGGCCCTTTTACGCGCCCATCAGGGGCTTCCGCCATTGCAAAAAAAATCCGAGAAGCCGGAGAAGATAACAATGTCAAAGCGATTGTGCTCGATATTAACTCCCCGGGTGGAACGGTCGCTTCCGTACAAAACATTTACAGTGAAATTTTAAAAGCCAAACAAAATAAAAAAGTAGTGGCTTTATTTCGGGACGTAGCCGCCAGCGGGGGTTTTTACGTTGCCATGGCCGCCGACAAAATCGTAGCGGAACCGGGTACAATTACAGGGTCCGTAGGGGTAATCATGCAAACCAGCAACTTGGAAGGATTGTTTGATAAAATCGGTGTAAAAATGATTCCGATTACCTCCGGGAAATACAAGGATATCGGTTCTGCCTATCGTCCAATGACAGAAGAAGAGAAGGCCCTCCTGCAAGACATGGTGGATGATACGTATACACAATTTTTTGAAGCCGTAAAAGCCGGCCGCCCGCAAGTAAAAGAAGATGTTTTGCGCCAATATACCGACGGTCGCGTTTTCACGGGACAACGTGCTTTTAACTTAGGATTTATTGACCAACTCGGCGGAGAAGATACCGCTTTGCAACTGGCGGGAGAATTGGCCGGAATTGAAAACCCCAAAATTATTTCTCGCTCCGGGAATTTGAAGGAAATATTGTTTTCCTTCGGTTCTTCGTTAGACAATCGCAGCGTAGCCAAACAGCTGCAAAGTTTAACCACTCCCAGTGTTTCGTATTTGTGGATTCAATAATATGAATTTTCTACAATCTTATTTTAACTACATGAAAAATCCCGACGGGAATTGGTATCGTTTGCTCCCTAACCGCTCTTTCGCAGCCGCGTGTGTGGGATATCTGGTGGCAGCTATCGCCTGGGTCGTATTTTTTAACATAGGGGACGGTTTAAATGTCTTTTCGCTAACAACCAAATTGTTCTTTGTCTTTTTAGCGGAGATTACCCTCGGTTATTTTATCGCCTCTTTAACAGGAATGTTGCTGAGTTTTCAAAAAATACCGGTTCCTTCTTCCGATTTGTTTGCGCTGTTGGGCTCTGCCGGGTTTATTAAAACACTTCTTCTTATAGGGGCATTGGTTTTTACCTGCTTCCCGCACGCGCATGTAAAATTTCTTTCTTTTCTCCTCTTGCTGTTTGTTTTGGGGTTGCAGTTTTTCTATTTGTCAAACGTGCTTAAACAATGGGGAAATATTTCCTTCGGTCGGGCTTTCTTGTACTGGATGATGGGAATTTTCCCGGGATTTGTTTTGTTTGGCTTATTGGGTGTTTTTGTGTTGTGGGGAATTATCCTTTTATTCTAATCGGGGAACACCGTGCCACAATATTTTGCCGATATTAAAGAAAAAGAATTCTTTTTAACAGACGCAGAAGCTCATCACGCGGCTGCCGTGGCACGCCATAAAGAAGGGGATAAAATCCGCGTATTTAACGGCACCGGGAAACAGTTTATCGCCCGTATCGACAAAATTCAAAAAAAATTCGTTCGCGGCACGTTACTAACCCCTTGTGAAATTCGCCGTGTTCCTTTGCAGCTCACATTATGTTTTGTCCCCAATTCCCGTATCGGGTTAGAAGAGGTACTCGATAAAGGTACCCAATTGGGCGTGGCTTGTTTCCAACCGTTACTATCGGCCCGTAGCGAATACGATATTTTGAAAAAATGGGATGGGAAAAATGACCGTTGGCATCAAATTATGCTCAGCGCTTGCAAACAATGCAACACGCCGATCCTCCCACAAATTTTGCCACCTGTAAAATTCTCACAAGCCCTTGCGCAAAAAACACCTTCTTTGTTAGCATATGAAGCCGAACAAACCCATACCCTTGCTTGGGGGATGAAACAGTTGCAAGAACCCAAAGAGGTACGTGTTTTTGTTGGTCCGGCCGGGGGTTGGACCCTGCAAGAAGTTTCCCTGGCTCAAACTTCCGGCGTATTGCCCGTTACATTGGGAGTTAATATTTTGCGCGCGGAAACGGCTTGTATCGCCGTGGCAGCAAAATTATTATGACATCTTTTTTTATCAAAACATTCGGTTGCCGGGTTAACCAGGTAGAAAGCCAAGCTATTTTGGAACAATTCCTACGTAGCGGTTATTTCCCCGCCCCTTCTTTTGAAACAGCCGATATTTGTTTACTCAATACTTGTAGCGTTACCCATCAAGCCGATAAAGATGTGGAAAAACTCATCCGTCAAATTTTACGCCGCAATCCACATGCCCGTCTCGTTTTAACGGGATGTTATGCCGCAACACACCAAGACCATATTCGGGCAGTTTTCCCCCGCGCACAAATTATCGGAAAATACGATTTGGGCAAAGAACTTTTTCAAACAAAAGATATTTGTTGGACCGTTTCCGGCCACGAAGGGCACAGCCGGGCTTTCATTAAAATACAGGATGGATGCGATAATTTTTGCTCGTATTGTTTAGTTCCCTATGCCCGCCGAGAAAAACGCTCAAAACCGTTGCAAGATGTCTTGCAAGAGCTTCGTACGCTTTCGCAAAAAGGATTTTTGGAAATTGTTTTAACCGGTATCAATATCGGCAATTACCGTTGCCCGCAAACCGGGGCCGATTTAGCTGCTTTATGCACGGCTATTGCCCCGTTGCCGGGGATTTGGCGGGTGCGTTTTTCTTCCATAGAACTGCCCACGGTTACCGATGGCATCATAGAAGCCATGCATCGGTTTCCGGCTCGTTTTTGCAATTATTTTCATTTACCGCTTCAATCCGGTTGTGACAAAATTTTAAAAGAAATGAACCGGCATTACACCACCCAAACTTATCAACACCGTGTAGAACAGTTGCGCACAGCCGTTTCCGGTATCGGTATTTTTGCGGACGTAATTGCCGGGTATCCCACAGAAACCGAAGAAGATTTTCAAACTACTTATCAATTTATCAAACAACTCCACCTTTCCGGTCTGCACGTATTTAGTTATTCCCCCCGCCCCGGCACCCCGGCCGCGGCTCTTCCCCAACTACCAACCGAGGAAATAAAACATAGGGCCGATAAGTTACGTGTTTTGGATCAGCAATTGCGGGCGGACTTTGCTGCTTCTTTGGTTGGCACAGAACAAACTTTATTTATGGAAGAGCGCCAAGGTCTCCCGCAAGGCATTACGGCCAACTTTCAAAACGTGTTCACAGACCGCACGGCCCACGGATTAGTACGCGCTAAAATTACACGCAACGAAGGCAACAAGTGCTTCGGACAAATTATTTTGTGATACTTTTTCTCACCAAGGGTATACTTAGTAGGCAGGACACGACAAGGGGCTCTTATGAACTTTGAAGATATTTATAAACGATTATTTAAACCTGTTTTTGCCTACATTCAAAGCCGCGTGTATAATTCGGCACACGCAGAAGATATTGCCGCACGTACTTGGCAAAAAATATGGGATAAACAAGATAAATTTGACGCAACTAAAGGATTACCGGAACAATGGATTTTTACCATTGCACGTAATGAAGTCAACAACCATTATCGTTGGCAACAATTAAAACAGTTTTTCCTCTTGTCGGAAGAAGAAATAGTAGCATCCAACGAAAAAACCCCTTTTGAACAACTTTCTGCCCAAGAACGCACTTTTTATTTGCTACGGGCTTTGAAGAAGTTGGAAAAACGAGAACAAGATTTGCTTGCTTTAAAATTTTATTCACAATTAAATAACCGTCAGATTGCACAAATGACGGGGATTAGCGAGAGTAATGTGGGAACCCTGTTACACAGGGCGTTGGGGAAATTACGGAAAATCTTGGAGGATGTATGAAGTGGGATGAAAAACAAATTTCCGAAGTATATCAACAAATAGATGTGGATAAAACCGGGCAAATTCAACGCCGCATCTATGAACAGATTTGCGCAAAAAAACATTCTTTTAAAAGAAAAACAATATGGGGGCTCGGCATTGCCGCTGCAGCAGTAATTGTTTTTGTTGTAGTAGGACTACCTCGCTTGCAAGAGCCCCCGTATTTGCCAAATCCGGCAGAGTTTAATCGCATGAATTTTGCGTTCTACCAGGATTTGGCCGACGATGAATATTTGTGGGACATAGAAGAAGATCCCTCTATTCAAGAATAAAGGAGAACTATATGAAAAATATTTTTTGGCTATTTGCCTGCGCATTGCTTGTTTTCCCGTCTGTGGCACAAGGGCAGCACTCCCCGGCTTCCGCCGGGAAAGGCCCCGTTGCTTCAGATCTTCAAGATCTTGATATAGAAGCGCGTTATTGGGCCCTTCAGGTTAGAAATAACAACGTTTCTTTCCAAGAACTTCAATATAATGCCTCACATTTATGGATTGGATCTGCGGAACGAAACCAAGCGTTAATTCAACGGGTTGAGTCCTATTTGCAACAAAAAGATATTGCACAATTAACGCCGCAAGAGCAACAACTCTTGAAGGAATCTCGTGAAAAGAGATCTTCTTTGGAAAAGAAACCCCTTCCCGAATCTGTTTCCAAGCATAAAGAAGAAATTGCCGCCCGCCGGGAAAAAATCGCAGCACTTCAAACGGAAGTTATCGATATTGAGGCGCGACAATGGGCTTTTCAAATAAAAAACGGAGGGCACACCTCGTTGGCAGATCTAAACCATCTATCAAAAAATTGGGGAACTCCTCAATCCTACAACGACAAATTGATAGCACTGATTAAAAAATATTTGGGCCAAAAAGAGATTCCATTTATTACCCCCGAAGAATGGGAACAGCTTGAAGAAAACAAACAAGCCGTACAAAATCTAATCACAAACGGTCGGGGAAATCCGGCAATGGAAAAAATTAAAAAAATGGATCAAAAGATTACAGCTTTACGCAAACCCATTGCTGAATTAGATGCCCGGTATTGGGCGTGGCGTATTGCCGAAGTAAAAGATACCACCTTGGAACAATTACGTAGTTACAGCGTTCAATGGGTGGGAGAACCCGCCGAAAATGCTCGCATGATTTTGGCAATTGAGGAAAATTTAAAAAACGGGAATACGAAACGTTTAAGTGCTGCCGAAATGAAAAAGTTAAGAAAAACACATGAACAAATTGGAAAATTAATTAGTAAAACAAAATTTTAATAATAAACCCTCGGTAAAACCGAGGGTTTATTTTTTTGATATTTTTATTAATTCTTACAACGGAGGAAGTGGCCCCACCCCATCAGCCGGCACGGTATAGGCCGTTTTCAGCCCTTTCTTCGCCAAATCATCAAAGCCCCACTTATCTTTGAAAGAAAGAACATATTTGTACTGTTCCTGAGCTTTTTCACGGTTGCCCAATACATCATACACTTGCCCTAAGCGCAGCGCGTTCCATACACCCCAACGGCTGGGAGCTTGTGTCTTAATTTTTTCTGCTCCTTCTTCAAACAACGTGCGTGCTTTTTCAAAATTCCCTTTGGCCATTTCCGCCGTACCTAATGCCGTATAAGCCCGCGGAATATAGATATCTTTATAAAAAGAATTGGAACCTATCAGCCCTAAAAATTCCTGTGCTTTCGCAGAAACACCCTCCAAATCTCCCGTTTCATACAAACAAATAATTTCCACATAACGCATCAATGGATTGTTTGGAAATTTTTTGTGCAATTCCCGGATATATTCCAGCGACTTTTCCGGTGCATAAAACTTACTGCCGCGCGTATTCTGTACTTGGATTAAAATTAATTTGGAACTGTCCCCCGTAAATAGGGCTTTTTCGCGGGAGCGGTTTAAGAAAGCTACCCCTCTGGCGGGATCTCCTTTAATAGCAACTATTTTTGCCAACACTTTAATCACGCTGGGTAAAGTCCCGGCAAAATATTCGTAGATACCGAGTCCAAAATAAGCGTCGTAATAGGTAGGATCTAATTTTAACGATTTTTCCAAATTGGAGATCGCTTTGCGCCCTGTGAAATAAGCCGTTACCCAATTACGGTTACGCATATTAAACATGGCCCGCAACCCATACAGCGCCCCTATCCCCATATAACCGTTGGGGTCATCCGGGTTTTGTTTGAGCCACCTCTTAATACCATCTATGGACTCATCTAAAATTTGTTCAAAAACTTTGCGTTGTTGTTCATCGCTGGTTTCAAACTCGTATTCATAGCGAGACCAGGCGATCATGGCATTACCGAAATGAGCAAAAGGATGGTCCGGATACTTGGCAAAAACCTCTTCGATGTTTTTTTGGGCCGTTTGGAAATCTAAGCTATAAACTCCGTTAATACCCTCTTTGGCAGCTTCCATTACATCGGGAGGAAGGACTATCTCTGCGGGGGCAGGCATAACCACGGCGCAACACAAAAACAAGACCGCAAAAAAGAGTCGTGCAATTTTTCCCATTATTTGGCCTCTATTTTATCCTTGCCAAAATACGGGCGTAATGCCTTGGGAATAATTACAGAGCCGTCTTTTTGTTGGAAGTTTTCCAAGATAGCTGCAAAGGTACGTCCTACGGCTAACCCGCTGCCGTTTAAGGTATGTACGAATTCCAATTTGCCTTGTTCGTTTTTAAAACGAAGGCCCATGCGGCGTGCCTGGAAATCTAAACAGTTGGAACAAGAAGAAATCTCGCGGAAGCGGTTTTCACTGGGCATCCAAACTTCAATATCATACGTTTTGGCAGACGAAAAGCCAATGTCTCCGCTACACAGTTCTACCACATGATACGGAATTTCCAATTGTCTGAGTACATCTTGTGCATCTTCCAACATTATCTCCAACATTTTGTAGGAATCTTCCGGTTTGGACAACATTACCAGTTCCACTTTATCAAACTGATGGTTCCGGATCAGCCCGCGCGTATCTTTACCATACGTGCCCGATTCTTTGCGGAAACACGGAGAATACGCCGTTAGTTTTATAGGTAATTCTTCATAAGGGACCGTGCGAACACGGTTTAAATTGGTAAGCGGAATTTCTGCCGTAGAAATTAAAAATTGTTTTGGTTCTCCGGTTAATTCATACATATCCTCACGGAATTTTGGCAACTGCCCCGTACCCACCAAAATATTTTCATTTACGATAACTGGCGGCATAATTTCGGTATACCCTTTTTTCGCGTGTAAATCGAGCATAAAAGCAATAATAGCACGCTCTAAACGGGCTCCGTCCCCTTTGAACAAAGCAAAACGGCTTCCGGAAAGTGCGGCAGCGGCTTCAAAATCCAAAATTCCCAAATTTTCCCCTACGGCTTGGTGATCCAGCGGTTTAAAATCAAATTGCGGTAACGCAAGGGAACAGGCAATATATTCCGGATTATCCGCGTCGGATACCCCCACCGGAATCTTCTCGTTGGGCACATTGGGAATGCTTAAAAGCAAATTATCAATTTCCGCTTTTTTCGGTTCAAGGGCATTCTCTTTCGCCACCATTTCTTCTTTTAATTTTCCAACGGCAACCATCGCTTCTTTGGCGGCTTCATCCCCTTGTTCTTTTTTTATTTTGCCGATTGATTTAGACATTTCGTTACGTTTAGCACGCAGTTCCTCCACTTGCGCCAAGATTTTTTTATATGCTTCATATTTCGAAAGGACCTCGTCTATTTGGCGGGATAATTCCGGCTTGCGCAACGATAAGCGTTTTTTTATTTCTTCTGGATTAGCAACGATTTGTTTAATGTCTAACATAAGGCCTCTTTTATTTTGTATTGAATTTTATCATGTACGGTTCCGGAAATAACGGTCGTAACGGTTTTAGTGCCGTAACCGCAAATTCCATACCGTAGGAAGTAAGCAACCGCACACTGACGGGCGCCACCGAGCTTTGCCCGGCCACTAACGCCCCTACCACAAAAAGCAAAGAAAGCGTCATAATTTTCACACTTCCGAAAAACAATTTCCAAGCAATGGTTTGTGCATCTAGATCAAATAGTTGCGGGCTCATTTTGTCCTCTGCAATTTATTTATTTCTTTTGCAAAACTTTTTACAAGATTGCGTGCCACCATATCTGCCGCATCTAAGGGGCTCGCGCTGGTACTATTCGTAGAACCGACCCAAATAATTTCCGCCGTCTCCACATCCACCAATTTGGCAATAATGCCCACCTCGGCATTGATGGTATATTCTATAGGGCGTACTTCGTAAGATCGAGAAACTTCCGTGCCGGCCGGCCGCGTATACCCTACATAGGTTCCATCGGGCATTTTCATTACTTCTTGTGCCATTACCGGGCGTGTTTCCATTTTACGGGAGGACGTCATCGTTAATTCCGTACGGGGAGGAGTGTAGGAACTTACTTCTCCCACCAGCAATACATCTACCCCTAAAATACGGCCGATTTCACGTGTTGTTTCCGGCGACAAATATCCGGAAACGGCAATATGATGTTCTTGCAATACACTTTCCAGCTGTGCCCGTTCCACTACTTTAAACCCATAAGAAAGGAAATATTTGGCGAATAAATTTTCAACACCTTGCACGGAAGAATAGGAATTATTAAATGCCATAATTCCAATGCGATTGATTTTTTCGAACGGATAAGTTTGGCTAATTACTGTTTTGGGCGTACAACTACTTAGTAGTAGTCCACAGCTCGCCAGAAGAACAAAAATCTTTCTCATAGATAAATTATATCTTTTTCCGTATCAGGAAAGAAAGGTATAATAAGAATATGGAAAACGTTTCTTCTTTGTTTTTAGAAAAAGCAAAAAGCATCAAACTTCTATTGACCGACGTGGACGGTGTAATGACCGACGGTACATTAAGCTTTTTTACGGATGAATCCGGTACCGCACGGGAAATAAAACATTTTGAATCACTCGACGGAATGGGGCTTATGTTTTTGTCCCATTGCGGGATTGCCACGGGGATTGTATCGCGCGGACAAAGCAATACACTCGAATTTTGGGCAAAAGTGTTGGGAATGCATTTCCTGTTTTACAATACTCCGGCCAAACATTTAGTATTGCCGTATTTAGAAAAAAATTTTAATATTGCCCCACAGGAAATTGCTTTTATCGGGGATGATGTAATTGACTTAGGGCTTTTGTCCCGTGTCGGATTGCCTTTAACGGTAGCAAACAGCGTTCCGGAAGCCAAAGAATTGGCTCTCTACGTGTCCCCCCGCAACGGTGGAAATGCCGCCGTACGCGACATTGCCGAACAAATTTTAAAAGCCCGAGGTTTATGGGAAAAAATCCTACAAGAAAATAAATCCGGCACTTTTAAGCAACCTGTCCGCGATTTACATATTGTAAAAGGGTTGTAAAAGTTTTACAATATAGGTAAATAGAAATTAGAAAAGGAGCCCTATGAAAAAATTATTTTTGGCTTGTGCGTTGTTACTAGCAGTTCCCGCCGTGTTTGCACAGGATTATTATCCTTTGCAAGATTACGGTTTGCGCAGAAATACCACCCGCGTAGAATTCTACGGAGGTATGGTTGCCCCGCAAGAAGGTTGGAGTGACCACGATACCAACATCGACTTAGGAAAAACCGGTTGGTCTGCCGGGATTGGCTTTCAACGCAATCTTATCAATTTTCTCTCTTTGGGATTAGATGCAAATTATGCCCAATTAGGGGACAGTGACAAAGTGGGTGGCTCTTACCTGCGTACCGGGGTTGCTACCGCTTTAGTAACCGGCCGTGTGAATTTCTTCCCTTCCTCTGCTACCCGCTTATATATTCCGTTCGGCGCCGGGATTGGACATGTGTTTTCCCGACAGAAAACCGGTAGCTCTCATGAAACTTTCTCTAGCACCAAATTTGCACAAATGGTTGGTGTGGGATTGGAATTTGATATAGATGCAGACGTCATTTTCGGATTAGAAGGACGTTATTATCTGGTAGACCTTACCGACGATATGAAACCCGTCACCGGCCGAGACCGTCTTCATTACGTAGACATATTATTGAAACTCGGTTTCCGTTTCTAAGCTTCGTTTTCTGCATCAAAATACCCCGCCGCAAGCGGGGTATTTTTAAATTTTTCTTTACTTTTACCGTCGTGTATTGTAAGATAATACTATGCTTGAAATTATTATCAAAATTTGTTTGGCGCTTGTTCTTGGCGGAGCGCTGGGAATGGAACGCCAATATCACGATAAACCGGCCGGATTTGCCACTAATTGCTTAATTTGCGTAGGGGCTATGATGTTTACAATCATGTCAGAGATTATGGGTTTTGCCGGTGGAGATCCGGGGCGTATCGCCGCACAGGTCGTAACCGGTGTAGGTTTTATCGGTGCGGGTGCTATCATGAGAGACGGAAACAAAATTTCCGGTATTACAACTGCTGCAAATGTCTGGCTGGTAGCTGCAATTGGTATGGCAGTAGGATTCGGAGAGTATCTCTTGGCAGCTAGTAGTACTGCAGCAATTTTATTGTTACAACTGGGGCTGCGTAAAACATTGAGAGTAGTGGAAATGGTAAAACATTATGACACGTTCTACGTAACCTGTGATCCCTGTTGGTCCATCGTAGAAAAGATTGTAGCTCAGGTTGAAAAACAAGGAATTACTATCTTAAAAAGCGAAGTAAACAAACAAGATAATTTATTTCACGTAAGTTTGGTCGGAACGTTTACCGCGCACGATTTTCAAAATATTACTAAAGATCTTTTGGAAATGCGCGAAGTTCACAGTTTATATCGTTAAACTAAAAATCCCCCGGACACAAGCCGGGGGCTATTATAGAAACATTAAAACCCATAAAAAATATGGGTTTTTTATTTTATAACATCTTGTTTTTCAAACGACCGGCAATATTATCCAATTCATCCAACGAATGGTAATGAATCACCAACGTACCTTTTTTCATGTTTTTGCCGAATTTTAGTTCCACTTTTGTCCCTAAGGCCGTTTGTAAATCTTGTTCAAAAGAAACTGCCTCCACAGGCCGCTTGCTTGCTTTTTCTTTTTTGGCCGGGAACATCGCATGGCGGGCCGCTTCTTCCGCTTGACGGACTGACATTTTATGATGATTCATCTTCTTAAAAAGTTCTTCCCGTTTCTTTTTGTCTGCCACCATCAATAATGCACGGCCATGTCCTTCGGAAAGGGTTCCTTCCTGTAACGCTTGTTGATACGGAGCTTCCAATTCCAATAAGCGCAACGCGTTAGAGATAGCCGCTTTTGATTTGCCGCAATATGATGCCAAATCATTTTGCGTAATATAAAACTTATTAATCAAATTACGGTAACCCAGGGCCGTTTCAATCGGGTTTAAATCTTCCCGTTGGATGTTTTCGATCAGCGCCAAAGCACAGAGTTCCTGATCACTCAAATGTTTATGCACAATAGCATCTATTTCGGTCAAACCGGCTAATTGCGTGGCACGAAAACGTCTTTCCCCTACCACAATTTCATATTTATCCAATCCGGCATCATACACGACAACAATGGGTTGTGTAAGCCCATGTTCTTTAATAGATTGTGCTAATTCTTGCAGTTTTTCTTCATCAAAAACACGACGAGGTTGAAAACGGTTCGGTACAATCTTGCTGATTTCGATTTTTGAAACGCTCATCCCTTCGGTTTGTTGTACAACTTCAACGGCTTTTTCCGTCGGTAAATTGGAAACCTCTTGGGTTTGTTTAATTAAGGCATCCAATCCTTTGCCTAATGCTTGTCTGGCCATGGTCATCATCCTCCAAAATCGTAATTAACAGGGGTTTCCCCAGTAAGGTGAAAATTCTTATATTCATCCGGTTTGGCACCACGACGAATCAAAAATTCTTTTGCCAAATCGATATAGGCATCCGCCCCCGGACAAGCGGGCTCATAATCAAAAATAGATTGACCAAAACTCGGAGCTTCCGCAAGACGGATATTACGCGGAATAGGGGTTTTATAAATTCTATTCCCAAAATAACGGCTTACTTCCTCTTTAACTTGCTTGGCTAAATTCATCCTCCTATCAAACATGGTCAATACCCCCCCATCCATACGAAGACGGGGATGTAGGAATTGTTTAATTTTTTGAACTGTTCCCATAAAATGGGCCAATCCTTCCATGGCATAAAATTCACATTGTACAGGAGTAATAACGCTATCGGCTGCCATCATTGCATTTAAGGTAAGGAGCCCTAAAGAAGGAGGACAATCTATAAGGATATATTTATACATGCTGCGCAAAGGTGCCAATGCTTCTTTAAGCATATTTTCGCGGCCGCGCACATTTACTAACTCTACTTCCGCACCGGCTAAATCTTTACAAGCCGGAAGGACATCTAAAAATTCATTGGATGTTTGCCGAACAACTTGTTCAAAAGAAGCTGTTTTTGTAAGTAAGTGATAAACAGATTTTTCACCATTCCCTACCGTAACACCCAGCCCAGATCCTGCATTTCCCTGCGGATCGAAATCTACTAATAAAACTTCCTGATTTAAGCAAGCCAATGCATATGCTAAATTAATAGAAGTGGTTGTTTTCCCCACTCCTCCTTTTTGGTTAGCAATAACTACAATTTCTCCCATAGTTCCTCCCTTACCTTATATTTATATTAAACATTAATTAGACAAAAAAAGCAAGATTTCCTACTGAAAAAATTCTTCTAAAATAACCCCCGCATAAGCGGGGGTGTAATCTCTATATTTGCCAGTTTTCACGTGAAAACTATTTAATAAAATGTATCTTATTTAACGGCCAATGGACAAACCACGCTTTTCCTTTTATATTCTCCCGAGGGACCGGTCCCCAAAAACGGGAATCGCAAGATTCATCCCGGTTATCCCCCATTACAAAATAAGAATTCTCCGGCACTACAACCGGTCCAAAAGAATCCCGTAATTCAAACCCGGGGATATAGTTATCCAGCAGATGTTGCTCCCAAAGGGTTTGATATATATCTTCTTCCCCTTCTGCTATTTCCGCCTGTATACGTTCCACCGGTTGATATACTTCATAAGGTTGCTGTGGCACCTGTTCTCCGTTTAACCATAAACGGCCTTCCTTGATTTGTACGGTATCTCCCGGCAAAGCCACAACTCTTTTTACAAAATCTCTTCCATATTGTGTTTCCGGGCCGCAATTAAGTTGTTCTCTGGAAACGGCTGGGAACTTTAAAATTACAACATCTCCTTTTTGAATTTCTTTAAACTGTCCAAATCGGATATTTGTAAAGGGAACACGGAAACCATAAACTGCCTTGTTCACAAACAAATGGTCTCCCTCTACTAACGTATATCTCATAGAGGCCGATGGAATTTGAAAAGCTTGTATAAAAAAGAACATCACAATTGAAGCCACAAAACCAGCAAAATAGACCGTATTGCTCCAATCTAAATCGCTCTTAGTAATTTTTTCTTGCTTTGCTTTATCTGCTTTTTTAGCGCAATAAAATCCATATACGGCTATACCAAAAATTAACACTTCTAGCGGCAATAATACTCCCCATTGTGTAGGGACGCTTTCCCCCCCATTTTTTACAAATAAGAACATATACGCCGCTGCCGAAAGGATCAGAAAGAGAAAAAGGGCATGCCACACGCCAAAATAAGCGCCGGACGTGATTTTACCAAGGCGTTGCAGGCGACGTGTGACCCATGTAAAAATATACATAATACAAGCAATTATAAATAGTCGTAGTTCCATTTAGTTTAAAGTTTTCACGTGAAAACTTTCCTCCATTATTTTTTGATATAACAGCTGATGTTCTTCAATACTATCTTTTATTTTTTCTGCTTTTTTTAGCGAATCTTTCTGCATCTTCTCTCTTAACAACGGATTTTCCACACAGAAAGAAAGCGCTTTTACTAAATCTTTTTTACGGCGGGGGGGGACTAAACAACCGTTTTCTCCCGTCTTAACCCATAAAGGGATATCTCCCACAGCACTTGCTATACAGGGTTTTCCTGTTTTCAATGCTTCTAATAAAGCGATTGGCAGGGACTCTTCCACAGAAGGTAGTACAAATACATCGGCCATATTAAGCCAATCGTTGATGTTTTTTTGTTCTCCTGCCAATAAAACCGCTCTTTGTAGGTTCTTTTTTTGCACTAAATTTTCCAATTTTTGCCGTTCATACCCTTCCCCTACATACACCAACCGGGCAGAAGGATGCTTTTGAAAAACTTGAGAAAAAGCATCCAATAACAATTGGGGATTTTTCTCTTGAACCAAACGCGCGACGCTTAAAAAAATACAATTCTGCGTGGTATAACCAAAATGAGAACGCATTGTATTTCTAATAGATAAATCATTAAAAAATAAGTATTTTTCCGGTGAATTCTGAATCAAAAATACTTGTCCTTTTGGATATTTTTGTTTTTGTACCAAAAAATTAAAGGTATTTTTTGACTCAGCCAATGAGATAAAATCTTTATGTTTTAAAAAAGAATCCATTTTCCGTAAAAACAAATTCTTTTTTGATAAATCAAAATGCATCGTTGTAAGCAGTTTACAAGAAGATTTTTGACATGCCAACCGCGTGTATTCAATCGCTCTGAAAAGCATGGCATGAATAATATCCGGTTGGAAAGAGTTTATTTCTCTTTTTAACCGACCCACCGCTTGCAGACCAATCCCTTTCATATTAAAAGAAACGACCTGGGCCCCTGTTTCCTTTAATTGAACTCCGATCTTGCCCAATGGTTTTAGAGAAATTACTTTCACCTGTTGGTTTTTTGCCATGCAACGCACTAACCCCAATAGGGCTTTCTCCGCGCCACCTACATCTGTGGAAGTAATAACATACAAAATCTTCATAAACTAAGTGGGAAAACCCCTCTAAAAAGAGGGGCTTTGTTTTTATTACTTAAAAATACTTAATTTTTAAGCATTTTTTTCAAAACACCCTTTTATTTTAATTTTCCGGCTTGAACTGGTCCTTTCCTACCCCACAAACAGGGCAGACCCAACCTTCTTTTACATCTTCCCATTTGGTACCGGCAGGGACACCGTTTTCCGGATCCCCTACAGCGGGGTCATACACATACCCGCAAACTTCACATACATATTTGATCATATCTTTTCTCCTTTAAGAAAGATGCGTTGCTCCTACCGGAGTTTTTCCTTTTAAAACATTGTGATAATATTCGTAAGTTAAAGGTTTCCCCGTAGGATTAAATACCTGTGTATTCGTTACTTGACCGATAAACAAGGTATGCGTCGGTAAGTCCACAGTGCGCAAAACCGAAGCTTCCACGGCGGACAAGGTATGTTGTAACAGTAAGGGACAGCCGTTTTTCCCGACGGAAATTTCCATATTTTCAAATTTATGAAACGTTCTTCCGCTTCGAAAACCAAAACGTCCAATAAAAACAAACGGCGTTTGTTCCTCTAAAGCCATCACGGCAAACTTTCCGCTTGTTAGAAGGATTTCCCTCGTAAAACTGTTTTTATTGATACTTACGGCAATCTGTGCCGGTTGTGCGGTTACCTGAAACGCCGTATTTACGATTAAAGCATTTTTGTGCTTTTCGTCGTACGACGACACCAAATAAAGCCCATACGTCCAAGCACGCAAACCGTCTAAGCAAAGATTTTGTTCCATAGTTTATTTTACTTTTTCTGCAAGCGTTTTGCTAATGGTAACACCTAATTCTCGACAAGATGATAATACGGATTCTTCCGGTACAAAAGAGGTTTTTAGCACGGGAGAAATAATTTCTACTCCCATTTCTTCAAGCGTTTTACTTAATCCGTCCAACGGAGCACCATTCCAACCGTACGAACCGAAAGCAGCCCCTATTAAATGTTTCTTACGCAACCCTTTTAGATAACACAAAACATCCGCCATCGACGGAAAAAATTGGCTATTGAGCACCGGGGATCCCACCACAAGAGCCCCCGCATCTAGCAGTTCCGTAGCCACTGCACTACGGTCACACCCGTGCATACACATTACTTTTACAGTTACACCGCCTTCTCGAATTCCGTCGGCGATAGCTGTAGCCATTTTTGCCGTACTACCCCACATTGTATCGTACACAACAACGGCTTTCCTCGTCGGCCGCTGGGCCGCCCATTTACCGTAGAGTTCCACAATTTTTGTGGGATCTTTACGCCAAATAAAACCGTGATCCGGAGCAATTATGTTGGGAGATAAACCCATTTGTTTTATTTGTCCCAAAAAGCGGGTAACAATGTCTGAATAAGGCAATATAATGTTGGCATAGTATTTTTCTGCCTCATATTTCCAAATGCGTTCTTCGTTCTCATCGTCAAATAACTGAGAAGTAGCATAATGCATCCCGAAAATATCATTTGAAAATAAGATGCGTTCTTTTTCCAAATACGTCACCATGCTGTCGGGCCAGTGGAGCATACGCGCTTCGATAAAGGTAAGGGTATCGTTGCCAATGGAAATTTCGTCGCCGTTTTTAACTGTCTTTAATTTTAAATCGCGGTGAAATTGTGCCGTAATGTGTTTCATCCCCATTGGGGATACATATACTTCCTCGGGCTTTATCTCCGCTACCGCACGGGGCAAAGCGCCCGAATGATCCATTTCCGAATGAAGAGAAACAATTATATGAATAGTGGCTGGATCTATTACACTGCGAATCCGTGCCATCATTTCTTCATAAAATTCTTTTTTAACTGTATCAATTAAAACAGGTTTATCACCCAATACTAAATACGCATTGTACGTCGTACCACGGTGGGTAGAATAACCGTGAAAATCCCGAATATTCCAATCAATGGCTCCTACCCAATATACTTTTTCCGAAATTTGTATTGCTTGCATTTTTTCTCCTTCTTAAAGAACCTCCCCTTGAAGGGGAGGTTGTTCTTTCTTATTTAAATTCCACTTCCCACAAACCATGCAAATTGCAATATTCACGAGCAATAATATGTGTTGCTTGACAACTAAATAAAGCTTGCGGTGTTTCTCCCGGCTTTAACCATTTGCGTTGCACAAATCCCGTTTCCGGGCAGAAAATCTCAATCCATTCAATATAATGAGCCGGAGTGGACGGATGTTCCACGCTGCCTACTTTGACAAGATATCCTTGTGCTGTCTTTTCAATCACAGGAACATGTTTTTCGGCAGCTCCGTCTGAAGTTCCCGCTATTTTTTTCTTCATATGTTGTCCGCAACATGTCAACGAACCGGCCCCCGCATGAAGTACTTCTACAATATTCCCGCATACTTCACATTTAAAAATTTCTTGTTGATTCGTCATACGACCCCCTTACGCTAATTCTTTTGCTACCGCTAAAATAGGCGCATAATCCGGCTCTTGCGTCATTTCAGGCACCCGTTGGATATAAGCGATTTTTCCATCTTGTGTTAAAATAAAAACCGCCCGGGCGAGTAATCCTAATTCTTCTATCAACACACCATAATCCGTAGCAAATCCGAAGTTGCGGTAATCCGATGCCATAATTACATTTTCTATTCCGTTTGCGGCACACCACCGAATTTGTGCAAACGGTAAATCTTTACTAACCGTTATTACACGGATATTTTTTGATATTTTCGTGACTTCTTGATTAAAACGACGCGTTTGTATACTGCAAACAGGCGTATCAATCGAAGGAACACATGATAAAATCACTACATTTCCGTAAAATAAGTCGTTTGTGAGAATATTTAATTCATTCCCAACGAGCTTAAAGAGAGGGGCTCGGTCGCCTATTTTAAAATCCTTCTCTGAAATAGTAATCGGTTTCCCGCCCATCGTATATTTCCCGGACATAAACAACTCCTTTGTTCTCTTACCCAACCTTATTTTCTATTATACTATAATCCGGTTAATTTTCCCCGTTTTTTAATAAAATCAATAAAACGGCTATTTTAACGCGTTTTTTTGATTTTTTAGATAGTTTATAGCTTTTTTTTACAAAAATTCATTTAAACGCCTTTTTTTCCTTTTTTTAGCCATTTTAACTATTTTTTGATTGACCTAGTACCCTAATAAGTGGTAATATTTAAATAATTCATTTTTCAATTGTTGGTGGTGTGTTGTGGAAAATTTTCAAGAAAATCCTATTTTGGCTCCCATACTACAAGAAGTGGAACATATCATAGGAAAAGATGCATACGAATTGTGGTTTAAAACAGCTCAATTATCGTATGAACAACCTTTTTTAACTATTACAATTCCTAATGCTGTTTGGGGAAAAACGATTCAAGAACGGTACCAATCTGTTATTAAAGATACTTTTTTAAAACATACGGGAACCGAAATTCAAATTATTTATCAAATTATTCAAACGGAAAATCCGGTCGTAATGGATGCGCGTCAGGTAGTTCCTTCCGTTGCCGCACCCACGGTAACGGTAAATCCGTTTGCGGCACGGTTAAATTCCGAATATACGTTTGAAAATTTTATTGAATCTCCTTCCAACCGTTTTGCTTATAAATCGGCCCAAACCGTTGCCCAAAAATTAGGAGTAAAGGGGTATAATCCGCTAGTGATTTATTCCGCTCCCGGTTTAGGAAAAACCCATTTATTACATGCTATCGGAAATCAGGTACTCAAAGAAAATCCAAGTGCAAAAGTTCTATATATGACGGGGGAAGAATTTGTAAGTGATTATATTGAATCTTTACAAACCAAATCTACCAATATCTTCCGTCAAAAATATTACTCATTGGATTATTTACTAGTAGATGATATTCAATTTGTAGTCGGAAAATCCGCTTCCGAACAAGAATTTTTTTACATTTTTAATAAACTGTTTGGAAATCAAAAACAAATTGTTTTATCCTCCGACAGAACACCTCAACAATTGGAAATAGATGAACGTTTATCTTCCCGTTTGTTATCGGGCGTACCCGTGGAAATCAAACGTCCTAATTTGGAGACACGTATTGCTATTTTGCGCCAAAAACGTGATTTAATGAATTTTACCATCGGTGATGATGTTTTAGTATTTATTGCGGAAGGAATTCAATCCAGTGTTCGCGAATTAGAAGGTTCTTTAAACCAAATACGCGCCTATTGTAAAACAAATAATGTCGTCCCTACAATTCCGATTGCCAAAGAATTATTAGCCGACCGTTTGGTGAACGAAGAAGATATTATTATAAACGTAAATAATATTAAAAAGATCGTCGGAAAACATTTTGCCGTTAAAATGGAAGATTTTAACTCAAAAAAGAAAAACCAATCCATTGCCTGGCCCCGTCAGATTGCAATGTTTTTAACAACGGAAATGACGGATTTATCCTTGCCGGAAATCGGACGGGAATTTAATCGCGATCACAGTACCGTTGTTCACGCCAGAGATTTAGTGCGCGACAAAATAAATACGGACCCATTTTTTGCAGCCGAAATAAACAGAATGATTCTGGATATTAAAGCTGTGGATAAGTAGTGAATAAGTTGTTTGTAAAAAGTGTAGTACTAATAAAAAAGCCTGAATAAATTTTTGAAATGTGGGTAATGTTGATAAAAAACAGCAGTTATACACAGATCTGTCCAATAAACTGTATTGTTAAATTCACATTATTCACACAATCAACAGAACAATAATAAGAGATATAAAAAATGAAAATAAATATTACTAAAGCCACTCTTTTGGAAGGAATTCAAGTTATTTCTACAGGAGTATCTTCCCGTACCACACGGCCTATTTTGCATAACTTTTTAATGGAAGCAAAAAAAGGAAAATTAAAATTAGTTCGTACCGATATGGAAATGGCCACTGTTCACTTTGTTCCGGCTGAAATAGAAAAAGAAGGAAGTATCACTGTTCCCTTAAAAGAATTTGCGGATATTATTAAGAATTTAGCGGATGATAAAGAAATTACGATTCACTGTGATGAAAACAATAAAGTTCATATAAAATCAGGGAAAAGCAAATTTTGGGTCATTGGTACCCCTACCTCAGAATACCCTGCCATTCCGGAAGTAGAGCATGCGAACAGTTTAGTATTAGATCCGCTTGTATTACAAAAAATGGTAGAAAAAACAGCTTTTTCTGCTTCTACGCAAGAAACACGCTATATTTTAAACGGTTTATTGTGGAATAATATGACCGATAAGTTTGAAGTAGTTGCCACAGACGGAGGTCGTTTGGCGGTGTCCACCCATAAAGCCATTGAAGGAAGTCAAGAATTTAAGATTATTATTCCTACCAAAGTATTAACGGAAGTTTGCCGGTATATCAGTATTGCTAAACCGGATAAAGAAACAAAAATAGAAGTGAACGTATCTTCTAACCAAGTCAGTTTTATGATGAAAGAAACCACTTTTATTTCCCGTTTAATAGAAGGAAATTTTCCAAATTATAATCAAGTAATTCCGACGAAAAAAAATATCACATTTGAAGTATTTACCAAAGATTTATTGGCTTCTACGCGTCGTGCGGCGTTGTGCGCGGGGGAATTTGGTAGTGTTGTCAAATACAAAGTAGAAAATAATTTGTTAACCGTTTCCTCAAATTCACAAACAATGGATTTTACGGATGAATTACCGGTAAAATATTCTTCGGAAACTTTTGATGCTGCATTTAAACCGCAGTATATTATTGACGTATTAAAGACGATTTCAACGGAAAAAGTATCTTTCTCGTTTGTCAATGCTTCCCAACCGGCTTTATTGGAACCTGTAGGGGAAAACACATTTAAATACGTTATCATGCCGATGAGAGCTTAATGAAATTTGGTCAAAATCCCAAAAAACAATGGCGCAGCACTCAAGAGCTGGTCAATGGATATAGTCCGTTAAGCCAGCGGTTGAACCGGTTAATGATATTAGAGCATGTGTGGAAAAAATTAGTAGGTAACAAAGCTGCTTTTTGGGTGTTACATGCTGTGCAAGGAGATACTTTATTTGTGAAAGTAAAAGCAGCTGTTGCTAAAAATGAGTTAATAGCACGCAGAACACAATTGATAAAAGAATTAAACAAAAATTTTACCACACCGTGGATAAAAAAAATAGAAATTAAATAATTTTTGATATTTCGTAAGGAGTTTGTAATGCCAACTGAAGAAAAACAAGAAAAGAATTATGATTCTTCTAAAATTACCGTTTTAGAAGGATTAGAAGCCGTACGCAGACGTCCGGCCATGTATATTGGTTCTACGGGCCTGCCCGGTTTACACCATTTAGTGTATGAAGTTGTGGATAACTCTGTAGATGAAATCTTAGCAGGTGGTGCTACCACCATTACCGTTACAATTAAAGATGATATGACTTGTTCTATCAGTGATGACGGTCGTGGTATTCCGGTGGATTTGATGAAAAATGCCAAGGATGCTAAACTACGCAATAAATCCGCCTTAGAAGTAGTAATGACGGTTTTACATGCAGGGGGTAAGTTTGATTCCGGGGCTTATAAAGTGTCCGGCGGTTTACACGGGGTAGGTGTTTCGTGTGTAAACGCATTGTCTGATACGATGGACGTAGAAGTCCGCCGTGACGGAAAAGTACATTATCAGCGCTATCATCGCGGCAAACCGGAAGAACCGGTAAAAGTGATCGGCGAAACGAAAGAACACGGTACAAAAGTTACGTTCCACGCCGATAAAGAAATATTCGGAGAGCTCGCTTTCTCGTATGAAACTATCGGGAACCGGTTGCGTGAACTTGCATTTTTAAATGCAGGGGTAAAAATTATTTATACCGATGAACGCAAAGAAGATAACCAAACCGTTACTTTCCACTTTGAAGGGGGAATTTCCCAATTTGTAAAGTATTTGAACACCAACAAAACGGTGATCAATCCGGACCCCATTTATTTAACAAAGGAAATCGGTGATAATTATATTTCTTTTGCCATCCAATACAACGAAGGTTATTCGGAAAATGTCTTCTCTTTTGTGAACAACATTCATACCGTAGAAGGTGGTACGCACTTAAGCGGATTTAGAAGTTCATTAACGCGTTTGGTCAACGAATATATTAAAAATAACAACCTCGGTAAACAACATAAAGACATTTCTGTAACCGGGGATGATATTAAGGAAGGGTTGGCTGCGGTACTTTCCGTAAAAATTCCGCATCCTCAATTTGAAGGGCAGACGAAAACGAAATTAGGAAACAGCGAGGTGGAAGGAATTGTCCGCTCCGTAGTAAGCGATACCTTGGCCACTTTCTTTGAAGAAAACCCCAAAACAGCCCGTGCCATTTGTGAAAAATGTATGGGAGCCGCTGTTGCACGCGAAGCGGCACGCAAAGCGCGCGATTTAACCCGCCGCAAAGGTGCTTTGGAAGGCGGGGGGTTGCCCGGTAAACTGGCCGATTGTCAAGAAAGAGCCGCAGAAAAATGCGAACTCTTCCTCGTAGAAGGGGACTCAGCCGGTGGATCTGCCAAACAAGGGCGCGATCGTGTCTTCCAAGCTATTTTGCCGTTGCGCGGTAAAATTTTAAACGTAGAAAAAGCGCCGCTTGTGCGTATTTTATCTTCGGACACCGTGCGTGATTTGATTGCAGCCGTGGGTACGGGTGTAGGGGAAGGAGAAGGCGGTTTTGATATTTCCAAACTGCGCTATCATAAAATTATTTTGATGGCTGATGCCGATGTGGACGGACAACATATCTCTACGTTGCTTTTAACATTCTTCTATCGCCAATTAAAGCCGCTTATCGATGCGGGACACATCTATTTGGCGCAACCGCCGTTGTACAAAGTCAAAAAGGGTAAATCGGAACAATACCTCCAAACCGAAGACCAGATGCAACAATGGTTGATGAAGGAAGGATTGGCGACGGTAACGGTGACCGATATGCAAAAGAAAACAGCCCTTACATCGGCACAATTGCGCGATTTGCTCAAAACGTTGCACGATGTGGAAGAAGTGTTGGCCAAATTGGAAATCAAAAATATTACATTGGCCGATTTTACAGCTTTCCTTAAGGAAGGACAAGTCCCGGTTTATCGTATTCCGCTTAAAAGTGGCGGTTTCCGCTATTTTTACACGGAGCAAGATTACCGCGCGTATGAAGATCAATACGTGGCTGAAAAACGTGAAGAATTATTGGCCGACGGTATTGATGCCGATACGGTAGCCAACGAAAATTTTGTGCCGGAACATCAAAGTTTATTTGAGTTCGGCAAATTATTAGCCGACGGGAAAAAGTTGGAAACGTTCGGCTTTACATTTGCGAACTATCCGCTGATTGAAAACGAAAAGGAAAAAGTAAATCCTCTTTTCAAAGTCAACAACGGTAAAACCGATGTGTTGGTATACAGCTTAGCGGAATTGTTAAAAGCCGTTAAAGATGCTGCCACCGCCGGCGCTACCATTCAGCGTTACAAAGGGTTAGGGGAAATGAACCCCGAGCAATTGTGGGAAACCACTATGGACCCAGCCAAACGCAAACTAATTCAAGTAAAAATCAACGACGCTACCGATACGGAACAAGCGTTTACGATGCTGATGGGAGACCGCGTGGAACCGCGTCGCGATTTCATCCAATCCCACGCCTTGGAAGTCAAAAACTTGGATATTTAACATACGGGGCCACATGCCCCACGATTTGATTGATTAGGAGATTTTTGAAATGAGTGAAGAAACCAACCAACCGACAGCCACCCCAAATGTGGACTTGTTTGGCAATATTCAACAACGCGACATTGCCGGAGAAATGCGCTCGTACTACATTGACTATGCCATGAGCGTTATTGTAGGCCGTGCCTTGCCGGACGTGCGCGACGGTTTAAAACCGGTGCATCGCCGTGTGCTTTATTCCATGAACGAAATGGGTTTGAAATATAACAAACCCTACAAAAAATCCGCCCGTGTGGTGGGGGATGTACTCGGTAAATATCACCCGCACGGAGATACCGCCGTATACGATACGCTGGTGCGTATGGCGCAAGATTTTTCTATCCGCAAACCCCTGGTAGATGGGCAAGGGAACTTCGGTTCCATTGACGGAGATTCTGCCGCCGCTATGCGTTATACGGAATGCCGATTGGCGCACATTTCCGATGAAATGTTGGCCGATTTAGACAAAGATACCGTCAAAATGATTCCCAATTACGACGGCTCTTTGGAAGAACCGTCCGTCCTGCCGGGCAAATTGCCGGCGCTATTGGTCAACGGATCGGCCGGTATTGCCGTAGGTATGGCCACCAACATTCCCACTCATAATTTAGGGGAAGTGTGCGACGGTATTATTGCCTATATCAAAAACCCGGACATTACCACCAAAGAGATGATGAAAATCATCAAAGGGCCGGATTTCCCGACAGGTGCTATTATCCGCGGTACAAAAGGAATTTACGAATATTTTGAAACCGGTCACGGAAGCGTCAAAGTACAAGCCGAAACGGAAATTGAAGAACGCAAAAACGGCCGTGAAGCTATCATCGTAACAGCCATTCCGTATCAGGTAAACAAAACTTCTTTAATCGAAAGTATTGTGGCTTTGGTACGTGATAAAAAAGTAACCGATATTTCCGATATTCGCGACGAGTCGGACCGCCGTGGAATGCGTTTAGTCATTGAAATAAAACGCGACGGCAACGCCCAAGTGGTTTTAAATCACCTCTTCAAACATACACAACTGCAAACGTCTTTCCCGGTCAATATGCTGGCTATCGTGGACGGTCGCCCGCGCGTGTTGTCCCTCAAAGAAGTGATGAAGGCGTATGTAAGACACCGCCAAGAAGTGGTAACCAATCGTACCAAATTTGATTTAAACAAAGCGCAACGCCGTGAACATATCTTGAACGGTTTGCTTATAGCAATTGCGAACATGGATGAAGTAGTTGCCATTATCCGCAAAGCCAAAGACCCGACCGAAGCCAAGTTCACGCTGATGACCCGCTTCACTCTCTCTGAAGTGCAAGCGCAAGCTATTTTGGATATGCGGCTACATCAACTGACGCAACTTTCCGCTTTGGCCATTGAAAACGAACGCAAAGATCTTTTAAAGTTGATTGCAGATTTGCAAGCCATCTTGGCCAGCCCGCAAAAGATTTTGGATATCATTGTGGACGAACTCAAACAACTCAAAAAAGATTACGATGACCCGCGCCGCACGCAAATCGGCCCGGATATGACGGATTTCTCAATGGAAGATTTGATTGAAAAAGAAGACGTCGTCATCACCATTTCTAATGACGGTTACGCCAAACGCATCCCGCTCAGTACCTATAAGAGCCAAAACCGCGGCGGAAAAGGTATTATCGGTAGCAAAACAAAAGAAGAAGATTTTATGGAACACTTGTTTATTGCTTCTTCGCACGCTACCGTGTTGATGTTTACCAACCGTGGACGTGTGTTTGCTTTACGTGCCTTTGAAATTCCCGAAGGGACCCGCATGTCCAAAGGAAAAGCCCTCGTGAATTTATTGCAGCTCGTCGGGGAAGAAAAAGTAACCTCTGCTATTGCGGTGGAAGATTTTAACCCCAAAGATGCTACAAAAGAAAAAGCATATCTCACGATGTGTACCCGGTTGGGAACTATTAAACGTGTGGCACTCTCGGAATTTGCCAACATCCGCCGTTCCGGTATTATAGCCATCGGCCTGGAAGAAGGGGATGTTCTGATCAGTGTGCAAATGACGTACGGCAAATCGGATATTTTAATTGCCACCAAGAACGGTAAATCCATCCGTTTCGATGAAAACGAAGTCCGTTCGATGGGGCGCCCGGCAAAAGGTGTACGCGCTATCGAATTAGGAGAAGGGGATGTTGTTGTCGGGATGGAGCAAGCACCCAACGACGGCGGGCTCCAACCGGATGTCCTCTCCGTTTGTGAAAACGGATTCGGGAAACGTACCGAATTTAGCGAATACAAACGCCAACACCGTGCCGGCATGGGGGTTATTACCATTAAAACCTCTGCCCGTAACGGACATGTAGTCGGTATCAAACTAGTGGACGAATCCAAAGACCTCATGATCATTACCGAAAAAGGTATGACTATCCGCGTACGCTGTGCGGATATCCGCTCCGTAGGCCGCAATGCCCAAGGGGTAACGTTGGCCAAAATGGAAGGCGGCGATAAGATTGCTCGTATCGCTCCTGTGGTCAAGGATGAGGAAGAAAAAACCGACGAGGTGGCAGAAATGGCCAAATAGCCACGCCTGCTTTTAAACAAAGACCCCGGCTCCGGCCGGGGTTTTTTGTTTATTTTTTCTGTAAAAAAAACTATTTACTTTTTGCGTCTAAATTGGTATAAAAATAGAAGGGGAAATATCAGGGGACAACCAATGAGAACAAATCCACATATTTTAGAGATTAATACGCGCTCTTGGCTCAAACGCTTTGAGGAACAAGAGGGGCGATCTCTCACGTTGGACACGGTTCCGCAAGAATATTGGGAGCGTGTCAAAAAGGCCGGCTTTGATGCCGTTTGGCTGATGGGTGTTTGGCAAACAAGCCCAATGGCGGAAAAAATTGCGCGAGAAAATGACGAAATTTTAAATCAAATTCGCATAATTCAACCGCAATTCAGTGTAGAAGATGTTACGGCTTCCCCGTACGCTGTGTACGATTATGTGGCGGACCAACGTTTGGGTGGGAACGAGGCCTTAGCGTCTTTACATACGCGCCTCAATGCCATGGGAATTAACCTGTTGTTGGATTTTGTAGGCAACCACATGGCAATCGATAGTCCTACTGTTACTTCAGACCCTGATTTATATATCAACACCGGGACACAAGAACCTCAAACGCACCGGGATTGGTTTTTTAAGAACGCAAACGGTGTGTATGTTGCCCACGGCCGGGATCCGTATTTTGCTCCGTGGACCGATACGGCACAACTGAACTATTTTAATCCCAAAACACGGGATTTTATGCTTCAAAACTTAGAAAAAGTGGCTTCTTTGTGCGACGGTGTCCGTTGTGATATGGCCATGCTTTCCCTCAATCGCGTCCAACGCGATACATGGTGGGAATTTATCGGCGGGGAATTGCCCAAAGAAGAATTTTGGAAACAAGCCCTAAGCCGAATCCGCTCTGTTCACCCGGAATTTACGTTTATTGCCGAGGTTTACTGGGGATTGGAGTGGGATATTCAAGAAATGGGTTTTGATTATACCTACGATAAAGTATTGTATGACCGGTTGCGTTTTTCCAATGCGGAAAATATTCGCGGTCACTTAATGGCGGAACATTTGTTCCAAATGCGTTCCATTCGTTTTACCTCTAATCACGACGAAGAAGATAGTTTAAAAGCGTTCGGGAGGGAAAAATCGTTGGCGGCCGCTACGATTATTTCTACGTTACCGGGGGCGCGGCTTTTCTACCTGTTTCAAGTGTGGGGTCGGCCCGCTCGTTTGCCGATTCAATACATCCGCAACGATTTTCCGAAGGATAAGAGCGTAGAAGATTATTATTGGAAACTTTTTGAAATTACGTCCGATCCTGCTTTTCACGGAGGACAATGGTCGTTGGTAGACGTTTCTTCCGTAGGAATGGACGATTCTTCCCATCGCAATATTTTGGCATGGCAATGGAAACAGATGAACACCGTCAAATTGGTGCTTATCAATTACAGTGATACATACGCCAAAGGTCGCTTGTGTTTCAAAGGAGCGCAAGGGGAAGTGCTGCACGAGGAATTAACAAACACTTCCATTCACGTTACTGCGGAAATGAACAGCGGCGATTGGGAAATAGAAATCAAACCCTACGAAAGTTTGATTTTTACCTACACCATATAATCTTTTCTCTTGCAAATCCCCCGGGTTTCCCCCCGGGGATTTTTAGTCCCAGCCGGGAAATAGGCCTTTTGGCCCTGGCGGTGTTTGTGTAAGATTTCTACAATAATACCAAAATCTCTTTTGGAGAAGAAAATGCGATATTTATTTGCTATATTCTTATCTGTTTTGTTTGCAATACCTGCTTTTGCACAGGGGAAAGGACCCTTGACGGTTTCTCGTCACGTAATAAATATAATGGCCCAAAAAGGATCCGCTTACTTTGCAAAGCATTATGTATTGCCGAATCGATATTTTCGCGTTGCGATATGGCAAGAATTTGTTGATTATAAAAAGAGTATATCTCTTTGTCAATTGCCGGTGGAAGGACAAAGTGCGGCCAATACAATGATTAGTTCGTTGTCCAACAAGATTTTTCGCACGGCAGCGCGACAAATAGAGCTGCTGTCGCGTTCTTGTGATTCTCCGGGATATATGACCTCTTTCGCAAGAGTCAGCCAAGAGGCCCCGCGAAGAACGGGGCTGGAGTATAGCGATATGGCTCTTATATTGCGCTATGCTCTTCAAGATCCAACCGGAAGAAATTTTTCCGGATATTTTGTAAAAGATATCCGGGATTTGCAAAAAGTAGCCATTCACCCCGCTACCGGGCAAACACTGGATGAAGCATTACGTACGGCCTATCAACAAGCCACGCAAACGGAAAGAGGCCTTTTAATCATTACGGAAGAACTTCCGGAGCAATGTAGACGCAAGCCCGTCCAAAATTTTAAAGTAGGGCCTGTTACCTATACGGAAGAAAGGGGTCCCGCCCAATTGAAAGATATGTACGTGCTAGATTGGATCAACGGGGAATGGATTTCCTACAAAAAAAGTTTTGATCTTGTTTCGGAGCCGAAAGAAGCCATCGTTCATATTACGGAGGAAAATTTCATCATAGAAGAACAAGTACCCCGGAGAAGAGGGGTCGTTATCGAAGAACAAGGAATGCAAAGAAGAGGGAACGTCCGGGTTGTGAAAAGAGCATCGGAATTAGGGCAACAGATAGAATATGCCCGCAAAAAGGGATACCCGGTTTACTTGAAATTAAGAGACCAAACCTATGGTGACCCTCTTAAAACGCAACCGGATTTTGTTATTTTGTTTGCAAAAGAACAGGGCATGCCCCGTTATGATGACGTGTACGAATTGGAACGCCCTTTGATGGGGTTGGAATAATAAATATTACATGAGATAAAAATTGTTCTTCTTCAAAAACCTGCCTTTGTTGGCAGGTTTTTTGTATAGTATTTTTGTAGAAATTTTTTTATAATATACTTATACGCGCCCGCGCGCTCGTACGAGGTTTGGAATGAAGAAAAGCGCCTTTTCCGCCAAAGATCATGTAGCCACGACTACGTTAGGATTAGAAATTGCAATAGCGGAAGTATTGGGGGTGTACGGCGGATATTTGTTAGATAAAAAATTTGACACATTGCCATGGTGTGTAATCGTGGGCATGCTTGTGGGATTTTTCGTCGGTATGTATCGCGTGTGGCAAGAAGCCCAAAAGATACAAAATAAAAAGAAAAAATGAATATAGAGAAAATCCTTTCTCATCACATTTTGGACCATGATTTGGGGATCATGTTCGGCGGTTTTCGTTTGCCTATTACCGTGCATTCCGTTACCATTTTTTGCGTTAGTTTATTTCTGTTCATAGCGCTGGTATGGATTTCTCGTGCCCATAAAAACCGCACCGGTCGCCTCTTAACCACATTGGCCGAAGAATACGTTTCTTTTATCCGTGACGGAATAGTAATTCCCAATATGGGGCAAGAAGGGCATGGGTTTCTTCCGTATTTCTGCACGCTTTTCGTGTTTATTTTAAGTATCAATTTGGCAGGTATGTTTCCCAATATGAAAACCGCTACCTCTAATATTTCCGTTACGGGTGCGTTGGCCCTTTGTTCGGGAATATTGATTGTGTACAGCGGGCTTAAATTCCACGGGCTTATCGGGTTTATCAAAGGGTTTGTGCCGTCGGGCACGCCCGTGTGGTTGGTACCGCTCGTGTTCCCGTTGGAAATTGTTAGCACCATTATCAAAGTGTGTGTACTTGCGATTCGTTTGTTTGCCAATATGCTCTCGGGCCACATGGTATTGATTTGTTTGCTTTTGATGGTTTTTATTATCGGGCAAATGCATTGGGCCGCGGGGGTTGGGTCCGTATTGCCCATTATGGCACTGGAATTTTTAATGACGTGTTTGGAGTTGTTAGTTGCATTTTTACAAGCGTATGTGTTCACATTGCTCACGGCTATTTTTGCCGGAGCGGTTATCCATACGCATTAATTTACGGGCTTTGCCCAAAAGGAGAAAAAAATGGACCTCATTGCACTCAAATATATTGCCGCCGGTATCGGCGCAGGAATTATCGTGTGGGGTGCCGGTTTAGGACTTGGTAAAATCGGTTCCGCCGCATTGGAAGGGATGGCTCGCCAACCGGAAGCCGGTGGTGACTTACGTACTACCATGATTATCATTGCCGCTCTCTTGGAAGGGGCCGCCATGGTAGGGTTGCTCGTTTGCTTTTTAGTTGTATTTAGATAATTGGAAATATTATGCAAGATTTATTAAAGCCGGACCTGGGTGTCCTGGCCTTAACAATTCTTAATTTTGCGTTACTCGTTTTTCTGTTGGCAAAATTCGCTTGGAAACCGATTATCGGGGCATTGGAAAAACGGGAAGAACAAGTGCGTACGGATAAAGAAACGGCCGAAAAAGCCCGCACGGAAGCCGTACAACTTAAACAAGAATTGGATGAGAAATTAGCACATATTTCTCAAGAAGCCACGCGCAAAATGGCAGAAGCCGTTCAAATGGGGGAAGCCCAAAAAGAACAACTTTTGACAGCGGCAAAAGGGCAGGCGGAATTGTTTTTGTCACAAGCCAGAGAGCAAATTGCTGCCGAGAAGACAAAAGCAATCTCTGATATCCAGTCGCAAATTGCTCAACTAAGCATTTTAGCGGCTTCGCGGGTAATAGAACAACAGTTGAACGAAAAAGAAGCATCCCGTGTGGTAGAACAAGTATTACAGGAAGTGAAAAACAAATGAACAGTTCCGAAAGAATAGCGGCCAAACGTTATGCCATTGCCTACGATGCTTTGAGCACAAATGCAAAAGATGCCCAACGCCGCAGCAATGATTTACACATTGCATTACAGGCGTTGGCTCCTATGCAGGGATATATGACCAGCCCTTGTATTTCGCTCGCGGAAAAGAAAAAACTTATTTTGTCCAGCTTGTCCGCTATGCCCGACACGGCTACTTTTTTAGCTTTGTTGGTAGATGCAAAACGCTATTCTCTTTTATCGGCAATCGAACAGGAAGTACAAGTATTAACGGATAAAAGACGGGGGATTGTACGGGCGGCGGTTATTTCCGCGCAGGAACTTTCGGTTCAACAGAAAAAAGCAACACAAGAGGCCATTTCCTCTCGTTATCATGCACAGGCCGAGGTGAATTTTTCCACGGATAAAACACTTTTGGGCGGCTTAAAAATTATGTGCCAAGGGGAGCAAATTGACGGCAGTTTGCAAGGGCAACTGCAACGGTTGTTTAAAGACATTTCAGAGTAATACGGTATTATTATGGCAATTAGACCCGAAGAAATTACAACAATTATCAAACAAAAAATTGAACAGTTTCATGTAGAAGCAGATATCAGTGAAACCGGTACGGTTATTCAAGTGGGAGACGGTATTGCCCGCGTGCATGGGTTAAATAACGTAAAAGCGTCCGAACTGGTGGATTTTGGTCATGGTGTAAAAGGCATGGCTCTGAATTTGGAATATGATAACGTCGGTTGTGTATTAATGGGCGCAGATCATTTGGTGCATGAAGGCGACAGCGTAAAACGCACCGGGGAAGTAATCAGCATTGGTGCCAGTTCTAAAATGATTGGGCGCGTGGTAAACCCGCTGGGAAAAGCATTGGATGGAAAGGGAGAGATCCTTCCCGAAAAAACCATGCCTTTGGATATTGTGGCTCCCGGCATTATTGATCGTCAACCGGTCAAACAACCGCTTCAAACGGGTATCAAAGCCATTGATGCCATGGTGCCTATCGGCAAAGGGCAGCGCGAACTTATCATTGGGGACCGTCAAACCGGGAAAACCGCCATTGCCGTGGATACGATTATCAATCAGAAGAATATTCCGGAAGACGAAAGGTGTATTTGTATTTATGTAGCTATCGGACAGAAACAAAGTACGGTGGCGCAAGTGGTAAAAACGTTAAGTGATTTTGGCGCAATGGATTATACGGTGGTTGTATCGGCTACTGCGTCCGATCCGGCCTCCTTGCTCTACATCGCCCCTTATGCGGGATGTGCAATTGGGGAATATTTTATGTGGCAAGGAAAGGATGTGCTGATTGTGTATGATGATTTATCCAAACATGCACAAGCTTATCGGGAAATGTCATTATTGTTACGCCGTCCGCCAGGGCGTGAAGCGTACCCGGGAGATGTGTTCTATTTGCACTCTCGTTTACTGGAGCGTGCCTGTAAACTTTCCAAAGAGAACGGGGGCGGATCTATCACGGCATTGCCTATTATTGAAACGCAAGCCAATGACGTGTCTGCTTATATTCCGACAAACGTTATTTCTATCACGGACGGGCAAATTTATTTGGAAAGCAATCTCTTTTTAAGCGGTATTAAACCGGCCATCAACGTGGGGCTATCCGTTTCTCGTGTGGGGGGGAGTGCTCAACGAAAAATGATGCGCAAAGTTGCGGGAACACTCCGTATCGATTTGTCTCAGTATCAGGAATTGGCAGGTTTTGCGCAGTTTGGTTCGGAACTCGATAAAGAATCACAACGCCAAATTGCGCGAGGCAAACGCATGACGGAATTATTGAAACAAAACCAATACGCGCCGCTGAAAGTAGGCGAAGAGGTCCTGGTACTCTACGCAGGTACACACGGCTATTTGGATGATATTCCCGTGGAACAGGTGGGAGTGTATGAAAAACAGTTGTTGGCCTATGCGCGTACCAAGCAAAAAGCGACGCTGGATGTAATTCAACATTCGCAAGAAATGACAGAAGAGTTGGAACAAAAAATAATTGCAGTACTGGATGGCTTTAAAGCTGTATTCAAAACTGCATAGGAGAGAAAATGGAAGTTAAAAATCGTAAAAAATATTTGGTCACCGGCGGAGCGGGTTTTATCGGCAGTAATATTGCCAAAACGCTGGAGGCACAAGGTCACGAAGTGACCGTGTTGGATGATTTCCAAGGGAACGGGCATTTTAAAAATTTGATTGGCTTTAAAGGGGATGTAATTGCCGCAGATTTGTTTAAAGCCGTTCCGACAGATATGTATTTTGATGCAATCTTCCATGAGGCAGCTATTACCGACACAACGGAAATGGACCAAAAGGCCATGATGGAACAAAACGTGGAAGCTTTTAAAAATTTGTTAGCATACGCGGCAGAAAATGAAATTAAAAAAGTAATCTATGCTTCCAGTGCCGCTACGTACGGGAACGGGCCTGTTCCCAATGTAGAAACACAACCTACATGCCCGGAAAATATATATGGGTTTTCCAAAGTAATTATGGATAACGTTGCTCGTCAATTTGCCGAGGATAACAATGATATGACAATTATCGGATTGCGCTATTTTAACGTGTATGGCCCGGGCGAGAGTTTTAAGGGAAAAATGGCCAGCATGGTTTACCAGCTTTATAATCAAATGAAAGCCGGCCGCCGCCCGCGTATTTTTAAAAACGGAGAACAACAGCGCGATTTTGTATATGTGAAAGATATTGTTAAGATCAATCTTTGTGCATTGACAAACGGCAAAGAGACCGGCGTCTACAATGCGGCCACCGGTATCGCCCGCGATTACAATGATGTTATCCGTTGTTTAAACAAAGAAATGGGCACAAATTTGGCCCCGGAATATATCGATAATCCCTATCCGTTCTTCCAGGTTAAAACGCAAGCTGATATTACAAAGTCCAAAGAGAAATTGGGCTATACGCCGGACTATACGCTGGAAACCGGAATTGCGGAATATGTATCCATTTTAGAAGGAAAAAATAAATAAATTATGGAATCTTTGCGGGATATTCGGCAAAATATCAAAGCCATCGAATCGACAAAGCAAATCATGCAGACGATGAAGATGATTTCCAACGCGCGCATTCGCCGGGCGCAGGAAGCCATGATTGCCGCACGGCCTTTTGCGCAGAAAATGTTGGAAATGGTAGACGATTTACGCCCCGATATTTTAGCCATCCCGCAAGAAGAAAATGCCCCCGAAAATATGGCCAGTCGGTTTTTTGCCAATCTCTCCGGGCAAAAAGATAAGATAGGGCTGGTTGTAATTACCGGGGATAAAGGATTAACAGGGTCCTTTAATGCGGTTGTACTTCGCAGTACGCTGCAATTTATCAAGCAAAACGAAGGGAAAGAAATTTTCATTTTTACAATCGGGAAAAAGGGCCGGGATTTTTTGAACCGATTGCGGATGAAAAATTTACACATTGTGTATGAAAGCGTAGGGATTTTTCCAAAGGTTTCGTACGTGCATGCGGAATTATTGGGGGAAGCTCTTTTAAAATATTTTTTAGAAGAAAACCTTTCCGACATTACGCTTATTTACAACGATTTTAAATCGTTGGCAAGTCAAAACTTAGTACAAGAACAAATCCTTCCTTTTGCTTTAAACAAGGAAACAAAATCCTTCAAAGAACATGATTTTGAATGTGAGCCCGGGTTGTTTGAAATTTTTGAATTATTGGTGCCTCGTTTGATAAAAGCCAATATGTATCGTGTTTTGTTAGAATCGCAAGCGGCGAATTTAGCAGCCACCATGAACGCGATGGATTCCGCAAGCAAAAACGCCGGAGAGTTGGTCACGGCGTTGGGTGTAAAACTTAACAAAGTTCGTCAAGCAAACATTACCAACGAAATTTTAGATATTGTAAATGGCGCCGAAGCGCTAAACAGTTAAAGGATAAATTATGAAAACCGGAAAAGTGGTACAAGTAATAGGGGCGGCGGTAGATATTGCATTTGAGCAAGATTCTCTTCCTGCGATTGAAAACGCAATTGAAATTGAAATGGATGGTGGCAAAAAAATTGTCGCCGAAGTAGCCCAACAAATGGGTGACGGAATTGTGCGTTGCGTGGCGTTGGAAAGCACCGACGGGTTACAACGCGGAGCCAAGGCCATCGATACGGAAGGGCCGCTTTCTGTTCCTGTTGGGGAAGGTTGTTTGGGGCGGTTAATGAACGTGTTAGGGCAAGCACAAGATCACAAAGGGGATATCAAAGCCGTCATGCACATGCCTATTCACCGCAAAGCTCCTTCTCTGGAAGACCAAAACCCTACTCCGGAAATTTTTGAAACCGGTATTAAAGTAGTGGATTTAATTGCTCCCTACATGAAAGGGGGGAAAGTAGGATTGTTCGGTGGGGCCGGTGTAGGTAAAACCGTACTTATCATGGAGCTTATCAACAATGTGGCCCGCGAACACCATGGCAGTTCTGTTTTCGGTGGCGTAGGAGAACGTAGCCGCGAAGGTAACGATTTAATGCTGGAAATGAGCGAATCCAAATTATCGGATGGCAGTTCCGTATTAGACAAAACAGTGCTTGTGTACGGGCAAATGAATGAACCGCCCGGTGCACGTGCCAAAGTAGCGTTAACAGCCCTTACGCAGGCAGAATATTTCCGGGATGAAAAAGGACAAGATGTATTGTTATTCTTGGATAATATTTTCCGTTTTGTGCTAGCCAATTCGGAAGTGTCCGCTTTGTTAGGGCGTATGCCTTCGGCCGTGGGATATCAACCCACACTTAATACGGAAATCGGCGCTTTACAAGAGCGTATAACTTCCACAAAGAAAGGGGCTATTACGTCCATTCAGGCAGTGTATGTGCCGGCGGACGATTTAACGGACCCCGGCGTGGCTGCTACGTTTACCCATTTGGATGCTACTTCCGTATTATCGCGCCAAATTGCCAGTTTAGGCATTTATCCGGCGGTAGATCCGTTGGCATCCACCTCTCGTATTTTGGATCCGCGCATTATCGGGGATGAACACTATAATGTAGCCCAACGGGTGCGCCAAGTTCTTCAAAAATACAAAGATTTACAGGATATTATTGCAATCTTGGGTATGGATGAATTGGGGGATGAAGATAAAAAAACCGTGGCTCGGGCACGGCGTATTCAACGCTTTTTATCCCAACCGTTTTCTGTGGCGGAACAATTTACGGGGCATCCCGGGAAATATGTTAAATTGCCGGACACAATCCACGCGTTTAAAGGTATTGTTGACGGAGAATATGATGAAATTCCGGAATCATGCTTTTACATGTGTGGTGGCATAGAAGATGTATTGGCCAATTACGAAAAAGTAAAAGATAAAGAGTAACCCATGGCAGATAAAAAACTGATTTTTAACCTTGTAACGCCGCAAAAACAACTGGTTACCGATTTACCGGTGGATATGGTTGTTTTACCAGCGTTTCTGGGGGAAATGGGGATTTTGCCGGGCCATATACAAACGTTAGTACAATTAGGGATGGGGCCACTACGTTACAAACAAAACGGGCAGACGGAAGTGTTTGCCGTTTTGGGCGGATTCGCGGAAGTAGTGAATGATACGGTAAACGTATTTGCGGAAGGGGCAGATCTTGCGGGGCAAATTGATGAAGAGGAAGAAAAACAACGTATCAAGGCCCTCAAAGATTCTCTTTCCAAAAAAGATGCAGATATTGATTTTGAGTTGGCGGAATTAGAAATTAAACAAGCGCTAACTCGTATGAAAGTTAAAAAACGAAGATTTTAAAGGAGAAAATCATGAGAGACATAACCCCTCGAAAAATAAACGGTTGGTTAATTGCTGTACCGATAATATTCTTTGTGTTATTGGTGTTATCCGTAAGTTCTTATTTTACGGTTTCTGCCGGTACGGTTGCTGTAAAATTGCGCTTTGGTAAATTGGAAGGAGCGTATGGAGAGGGAATTCATTTTAAAATTCCGTTTATTGATTCGGTGGAAAAATTTTCGGTGCGTATTAAAAAAGATGCTTTTCAAACGGAAGCTTTTTCTAAAGATTTACAGCAAGTTAAACTTGCTTTGGCGGTCAACCATCGTATTTTACCCAACACGGTAGAATCCGTGTACCGTAACTTAGGCCCGGAATACACGGCTACGGTTTTGAAACCCATGGTGGAAGAATGGTCAAAAGCCGTGATTGCCAAATATTCGGCGGACAATTTGATTTCCAATCGTATGCAAGTCACCAAAGAATTGGACGAAATTTTGAAACAAAAAATGGCAGAAAAAGAGGTTATTATTTCAGATATTGCCATTACGGATTTTGATTTCTCTCCGCAATTTTTAAAAGCGGTAGAAGAAAAACAAATTGCCGAACAAGAAGCCAAACGCGCAACGAATTTGGTGGAGAAAGTGAAGAAAGAGGCAGAACAGAAAATTTTACAAGCGGAAGCAGAGGCCAAATCTCTACGTTTGCAACGGGAAGTGGTATCGGACAATCTGATCAAATTGCGCCAAGTAGAAGCGCAACTGAAAGCCATTGATAAATGGGACGGACGCATGCCCACTTACATGGCAGGCGATGGGAAGATGCCGTTTGTGATGGTAAAATAATTTTTTTATTGTAAACAAACCCCCTAAGATTTTCTTAGGGGGCTTTTACGTGGGAAACTACTAATTTTTATTTTCTTCTTCAGGGAAAAGAGGGGCATCCTCTTTATATATTAGAAAAAACAATTCTCTTAGAGAGAAAAAAGTAAGGATAAAAAACGCTATTGTAAAGAAAAATCCAAATATAAATATGGGGGAGATCACGAGCATTTCCAAAAAGATTAAGGGCTCTTTACACATATCCCCAATTACCGAGAAGAGTTCCCCGCTCACGATTAAGGATAAACCATTTACAAAACAACTCCAAAAGAAATTGTGAAAGAACAGAAAAAGAGTTAGGAAGATAAATTCGGATACAAAAAGCCATAAGGAAACGGAAAAATCTTTTTGTTGATGCATGTCTTTCTCTTTTTCATCAAAGAATCTTTTAAATTGTTTTAGGATCTCTTCTCCTGGAAACAGGCCTTCACTATTGTACCAAAAAAGCTATAATAATACTATCTTAATCAAGGGGAACGAGTATGAGAAAGTTTTTGTTGTTTCTGTTGCTGTTGGGCGTAGGGGCAGGGGTTTATTATTTTTATTTTTATAAAACTCCCGAAGTTCGTGCATTTGAACAAAATTTAGCACAAGCCAAGCAAGGCAATGCTTCGGCTATGTTTCAAGCGGGATTAGGGTACGAAAAGGGCGTAGGTACGCCACAAAACAATGCACAAGCCATAGAACTTTTCCGTCAAGCAGCCAGCGCCGGCAATACGGAAGCCATGTATCATTTGGCTAAAATATACGAAGAAGGCAAAATGGTTCCTCAAGATTTAGAAGAAGCTGTGGTATATTTACAAATTGCAGCTGCGCAAGGGGATGCTAACGCACAGATTGCATTGAGTCGTTATTTCCAAGAAGGAAAAGGCGGATTAACTGCCAGTGAAGGGGAAGCTTTATTGTGGCTTTCCCGTGCGGCTAAACAAAATAATGCCGGGGCCGCCCAAGCGTTAAAAGAAGCACAAGAAAAAAATCCGGAATTGTATGAAGCGGTAATGAATTTTGAAGAAAATTTAGCAGGCGTGGCCGAAGATGCCCAAAAAGCGTTTGTTGTCGCCGATGCATATCGGAAAGGAAATCCGGTTGCCCGCAATGATGAAGAGGCCTTTAAACTCTTTAAAACTGCCTGGGAAAAGGACCCGACACTCTCGCAAGCGGCGGTAGAATTGGCGGAAATGTACCGCTTGGGTGAAGGTACCGAAAAAAATGATGAAAACGTCCTTTCCCTTTACGCAAAAGCAGCGGAATTAAAAAATCCGCAAGCGCAGTACTTTTTAGGTAAACGCAGTTACGAAGAAAATCCCCCGAATTATCAAGATGCTTTTGCCTGGCTTTCTAATTCTGCCGCGCAAGGGTATGCTCCGGCGCAATATATGACGGGGTATATGTTGTTGCAAGGGCAAGGCACGGCCCGCTCTCTTCCGATGGCGGTAGATTTTTTTACCAAATCGGCTGAACAAGAATTTGCACCCGCGCAATACGTATTGGGGCAAATGTATTGGAAGGGATTGGGCGTAAAGAAAAATACGGAACAAGGTCGTTCCTGGATTGAAAAAGCAGCCGCCAACGGGAATGAATCCGCACAAACTTTCTTGGCAAATCTTTAATTCTGTACAAAATTCAAAAACTTCCCCCGTAAAAACGTTTACATGGTAAATTTTTTGCGGGGGAATATTTTTTCGTTACGCAACCTTCAAATTAAAGGGGCACGTCAGCATTATCTTGTAAAGGACGTTACTTTACCGGTAGAAACATTTGTATCGTAATAAATTGTTCTTGCCTTTTTTGTTATGGTAGCAGGTTCTTCCACAATAATGCGCAAGACGTCATTTGGTTCCAGTTCAAAAAATTCTTCTAACTTCTGCGGATTGAGAAAGGGGTTGAAATGGACCGTTTGTTTCACAAAGCCGTTTCGCATTAATAATACGGAGGAAAGGTGTTCGTTGGGATACAAAAGCGCAACCGGTCTTCCTAATACTTTCATCTCAATGGCGGCTAATTTATCATCTCCAGTGATAAATGCTCGGGATACGGCCACGGCATTTTGGATAGGAACAGCGAAATGTACATTCGTAAGATTTTTTTTGGCCTCTTCAGGCAAGAATTTAAACCATTCCGCTAACTGAGCATTGTAACTGAAATCTCTTTCCATGGCCAGTAATTTTCCGGTGACAGAATCTGTAATGGCACTTCCACACGCTCCACCTAACATTAGAGGGTTACGCATTTGTATTACGTAGCGCAAGGGTGAAGCAGTAAGTACGGTTTCTTCAGGCAAAAGAAAAGGAACCTCGTCTGCAAAGCCCGAAATATTTACAGCGGTTCCGATTTCCGCCAGCTCCTCGGCAGGATCGAGGGGAGTTATGAACGGTTTTAGCTTATCCGGAATATAAGACACGGTTATATCTAAATTGTGTTCATTGGTGATATACATTGTTTGGATGGGTTCTACAAATTCTTCTCCGCTTGAGGTTCTCACCTTTACATACGGGTCTTTTTTGATTTTTACTGCTACATGTGAAGGAAAAACGAGAATCCCTTTTCCGTCGACCATCATGGGTAGAGCGGACCCTGTATTGTTTGAAGAAGCATGCAGCTGAACCTGAATAGAAGGGGTGTTTTCATGTAAGGTATAGAAATATTTTTGCGGACGCGGTTGAGATATAACTTGTGGAATTTGTTTCAATCGTCCTGTAAATTTTAACGTCGCTATTTGGGAAAGTTTCCGCAGTTGCGCTGCGGAAAGGGCATTTTTTGCCACTTCCGTAATACTGGGAGGTAACGGTTTGGCATATCCCAATGAAAAACAACATAGTAAAAAGAATAAAAATAATTTTTTCATAATTTTAATTTTGTTCATCTTTTATCTCCATACACAGCAACTTTACCGGTAGAAACGTTCACATCGTAAAAAATCTTCTGACCGGTATGTGCCCGTTCTACGACGAAGCTTAACACGTCATTTGGTTCAAGGTTAAAAAATTCTTCTAACTTCTCCGGATTGAGAAAGGGGTTATAAAAAATGCTTTTTTTGCGCTTTACCCACACAGACAAAATATATTCATCGGGATACAAAAGCGCAACCGGTCTCCCCAGCACTTTTATTTCAATGGCGGCCAAAGAATCATCCCCACTCTCAAACGCGCGGGCAATAGCCACGGCATTTTGGATTGGGATAGCAAGATGTGTATCTGTAAAGTTCTCTTGTGCTTCTTGCGGCAGAAGCTGGAACCATCCTGCCATTGATGCACTGCCCATATAATTAAATCCCTGCTCTATGGCTACCGCCTCCCCGGTAACGGGGTCTGTGATAGTACCGCCGCATATCCCTTCTAACATTTTGGGATTGCGCATTTGTATCACATAGCGTACCGGCGAAGCAAAAAGAACGGTTTCTTCGGGCAACAGAGTAGAACTTTCGTGTGCAAAGCCCGAAATATTTACAGGGGTTCCGGCTTCTAGCAGGGACTCGGCAGGTTCCAAAGGGGTTATAAACGGTTCTATCTCTTCCGGAGCACGGAACACCGTTAAATCCAAACCACGTTCGTGAGCGCTGTACATTTCTTTAATAGGGGCTACAATCACTTCCCCGCTGGGAGTTGTTACTTTTACATGGGGATCTTTTTGAATCTTTTCCGCCCAATGCGTAGCACAAAACAGTTCTTTTTTCCCATCCACCATTAGCGGAGTAGCCGAAGCAGCATGAACGGAATGAGCGTGTAATTGCACTTGGACGGTAGGTATCTCGCTCGGGGAGACATTTGGATTAAATTGTTGACGCGGGTTCGTTCTCAATTGCGGAATTTGTTTCAACCGTTGTGTGAAATTGGCCGTCGCACTTCGGGAAAGATTTTTCAGTTGCGTGGCGGACAGGGCTTTCCTTGCAATTTCTTCCACACTGGGCGGTAACGGTTTGGCATATCCCAAAGAAAAACAACACAATAGAAAAAATAAAAATAACTTTTTATCATGCATATACTAATACTGTAATGCATTTAAAAGGGGCACACAAGGGTCAAAAGACCTAGATATCAGGGGCCAAAAGACCTAGGTCCTATTGGAGCGAAGAATAGAGAGGAAACTGTGCCAAAAATTCTTTTACCTGTTTTGCTTGCGTTGCTAAAAAGGCATCATCTTCGGCGTGTGTGAGCGCATTATCAATAAATGCGGCCACTTGCGCCATGTCTTTTTCTTTCATCCCGCGCGTGGTAATAGCCGGGGTACCGATACGCAATCCGCTGGTCACAAATGGTTTTTCTGGGTCGAAAGGGATGGTGTTTTTGTTGGCGGTAATACCGGCTTTATCCAGGGCGGTTTCCGCAGCTTTGCCTGTCATTTTTTTGTTGCGCAAATCTAAACACATCACATGGCAATCGGTTCCGCCGGCTACTAAGCGGTAGCCGCGTTTGATAAGTTCTTGCGCAAGTGTTTGCGCATTTAATTTGATTTGGTGTTGATAGGTTTTAAATTCGGGTTTTAGCGCTTCCCCAAAGCAAACGGCTTTCCCGGCGATTACATGCATGAGCGGACCGCCTTGCGTCCCCGGGAAAACAGCGGAATTGATAGCTTTGGCCCATTTTTCTTTACACAAAATTAACCCGCCGCGCGGGCCACGTAACGTTTTGTGTGTGGTAGTGGTTACTACGTCCGCGTATGGGACGGGAGATGGATACTCTCCGGCGGCCACAAGCCCCGCATAATGCGCAATATCGCACGCTAAATACGCACCGCAACTATCGGCAATTTCACGCAACCGTTTCCAATCAAAGATGCGGGAATAGTTAGAAGCCCCCGCCATAATTAGTTTGGGTTTATGTTGCAAGGCCAAGCGGGCCGCTTCTTCGTAATCAATTTCTTCCGTATCCGGACGAACATTCATAGCAATAATGTTGTAAAGCTTCCCGGAAGAATTCATCGGGTGACCGTGTGTTAAATGTCCGCCGTGGGAAAGATTTAACCCTAAAATCGTATCTCCGGGATTTAAGAGTGCAAAATAAACCGCCATATTGGCTTGTGCGCCGGAATGCGGTTGCACGTTGGCATGCTCGGCCCCGAATAACTTTTTGGCGCGTTCAATGGCCAATGTTTCCACCTGATCTACAAATTCACATCCGCCGTAATAGCGTTTGCCGGGGTATCCTTCCGCGTATTTGTTGGTAAGTACGGACCCTTGCGCTTGCATAACAGCCAAAGAGGTAAAATTTTCGGAAGCAATAAGCTCCATTTTTTCGCGTTGGCGGTTGAGCTCGTTTTTTACAGCGCTAAAAACTTCGTAATCGGTCTGTTGCAAATCGGAATACATAAAAACTCCTTAAATTTTTCAAAAATTTTTATTTAAAAATAAGTTGTTATTTAATATAATTTACTAAATAGAAGTACCAAAAATCCAGAACGAGGTGTTACGAAAATGGCTAAATTGACCAAAAAAGACTTTCTCAAAGACACTGTCAAACACATTGATTTGAAAAAATACAATGTTGTTCCGATGGTGGAGGCCTTTGGGAGCATGGCCTACGCGTCCCGCGAAGTGGCCAGAGCGAGCAAAATATATAACATGATGCTTTCCGATAAAAAATGCTCTGTCATTTTGTGTATCGCGGGGTCCTTGGTATCTGCCGGCATGAAAAAAGTAGTGGTAGATATGATCCAAAACCACATGGTGGATGCGATTGTTTCCAACGGGGCCAACATTGTGGACCAAGATTTCTTTGAAGCTCTTGGTTTCAAACACTATATCGGCAATCCTTACAACCAAGATGATAATTTGTTGCGCGATTTGCACATTGACCGTATTTACGACACCTACATCGATGAAGACGAACTCAAAGTGTGCGATGAAACCATCTATAAAATCTGCAATGCGTTGGAACCCCGTCCGTATTCTTCCCGTGAGTTTATTTGGGAAATGGGAAAATACTTGGATAAAAAGAACAAAGGCAAAGATTCCATCGTTTACAACGCCTACAAATACGGCGTACCGATATTTGTACCGGCCTTCTCCGATTGTTCCGCCGGATTTGGTTTTGTAATGCACCAAGCCGAACGCCCCGGTGCCCACATTTCTATTGACAGTGCCAAAGATTTTTTGGAACTGACCAAAATCAAAATGAAAGCCAAAGAAACCGGTCTTATGATGTGGTCCGGTGGTGTGCCGAAAAACTTTGCACAGGATACTGTGGTAGCCGCCGAAGCATTGGGTGCGGAAATCCCGATGCACAAATACGCGGTACAAATTACCGTAGCTGATGTGCGCGACGGTGCTTTGTCCGGCTCTACCCTCAAAGAAGCTTCCAGCTGGGGTAAAGTTTCCACCGCTTTGGAACAAATGGTGTATGGTGAATGTACCACGCTCATCCCGCTTATTATTGGGTATGGCTATCACAAAGGTGCGTGGAAAAAACGCCAAGCCACCAATTACGTCAAATTCTTACAGGAAGAAGACGCAAAAGCTGCCAAAGCCGCCAAAAAAAGAAAATAAATGCGGTTTGCAAATGCGTTTCTTTGTTTGATATTGTGGATCTGCCCGTGCGCATTATGCTACGGGCAGGTCCATTTTTCAAGCGTACATGGGGAACGCGGCTACTCCGCCCTGCGGGGGAGCGTAACATGGGATTTAGGTGCCGATGTTTTATTTAGTCCGCTAGTTGGCTATTACCGTATGTCCGATACGGAACAGGACGAAAAAGGATCTACTTCCCGTTACGGCGCGCAAGTAGTATACGATTGGAAAGATTGGTTACAGTGGATAGCAACGCTACGTTGGCAGCCAAAAGCTATTGGTTATCAAGCGGTTCTTTATGATACTTCTCTTCAATGGTTTCCCTTTTACTATTGGCATGGGATAAAACAGCCGTTTGTACGCTTGGGGATAGGACAGGGAAGATATCGGTCTTTGGTAAATACGGAAGGGGAACGGTTGCCGCGCACCTTTCGCGAAGTGGACACCTCCGTACAGACAGAAGGTGGGGCCCAATATCACCGTTGGAACTTGAAAGCGCAGTGGCAGAAAGTGTTAAAATATAGTGAACCGGTTCCCACAGGGATTTCTTTTAGCTGGGCCGAAATTCCGTATTTGGCTGCGGTAATGCAAGGTTTTGTGAAAGAAGCCACCGCACTGCGGGTCAGTTACGGGACTTCGGTTGTTACACCGTATATGGGGTTGGTTCGTTACCGGTATGTGCAAAGCCATACGGACGCTTTTGCGGTGCTTGCCGGATTAAACGTTCATTTGTGGGGTGCTTCTTTTTTAGGCGGGATTGAAGTGTTTGAGCCCCGCCGGGAAGAAAACCGAAAAACATTTTTTTCATTATCGGTAGAAGCCGAACTTTAGGAGTCAAAATGACAGTTCCTCCTGTACATTGCAACATCAACGAGAACACTTTTTCTTGGACGATTTTTTTAACGCGGATTTTGTGCGCAGCTGTATTGATTTATGTATCTGCGGGATGTTTGTTATATTACCGCGAATTTTTATATAACGCTGTTGTTTTGGGAATTCCTGTTCCGGTAGGAGTAGGGATTGGGTTGGTGGTTCTTCAATTGTTTTTAGCACTTTTGCTTGTCTTGGGTTTGTTCAGCCGCTTTGTAGCGGGGGCCTCTATTTTTTGTTTGTCTGCGGTTTCTTTTATCTTTTTCGGTGCAGATTTAAATAAAATATATATCGCTTTGATTGTATTGCTTATGACCGCCTTACTTCCCACCCTACTATTAGGTCCGGGGAAGCTAAGCTTGGATTTTAATGAGGTGCGTCGGCGGGTAGCCAAAGAATTTAGAGGTTAGTTATGGAACAAACACCCTATGTGAGTTTAGCCAATAAATACCGTCCCCAAACGTTTGAAGATATGGTGGGGCAGGAAAGCATTTCAAAAACACTTCAGAATGCCCTTAAATTAGGCCGGGTGGGGCATGCGTATTTATTTTATGGACCGCGCGGTTGCGGCAAAACAACCACCGCCCGTATTTTAGCAAAAGCACTCAACTGTACCGGGCATGGAAAAACCGGGCCCACGCCTTCCCCTTGTGGGGAATGTCCTTCCTGTAGGGAAATTGCCCAAAGCGCGGATTTGGACGTATTGGAACTGGATGCTGCCAGTAATACGCAAGTGGAAAAAGTGCGCGAAGCTATTATTGATACGGTGGCTCTTGCTTCTTCGCGCGACCGTTTTAAAGTGTTTATCTTGGATGAAGTTCACATGCTTTCGGCCAGTTCTTTTAATGCGCTTTTAAAAACAATAGAAGAACCCCCGGCCCATGTGGTATTTATTTTGGCCACTACGGAGAAACACAAAGTACCGGCAACTATTGTGAGCCGCTGCCAAACGTTTCGTTTCCGTCCGCTGACAACGGAAGAAATCAGCGAACACTTGATGGAGTTGGCAGAAGCGGAAAACATTGATTTAACGGCTGCCGCCGCCAAAATTATTGCCAAAAATGCGGGGGGAGCCATGCGCGATGCGTTGACGCTGTTGGACCGCGCCATTGCATTTGCCGGAAACCGTATTGATGAAAAATTAGTAGGGGAAATGTTAGGGCTTACCCCGGACGAATTGATTAAAGAAGCATTGGAGGCATTGATTCATAAAAACAATGCACAGTTGCATCATGTTTTTGAAACATTAAAAAATGAAGGATTTGATGCAAATTCTTTTTTAAAAGATATCAAAAATGCATTAGGGGATGCTTTTTATTACTCTTTGGGACAAGGTAAAGAGCCGTTTGACGGGGCCAAAGCGTTATTGGCCGAAGTGTCTCCTGGTTTTTTGGCACAACTTTCGCGCAAAGTAAATAAGTTAATGGAAGAAGTTAAATTTTCCGATGCCGCTTTAATCAGTGCGGAAGTGGGATTGTTTACCGTAATGGATAGCGTCATGGACATCGAAGGTTTTATCCGCCGCTTGGAAGCTTTGGAAAACGGTACCGGTGCAACGGATGTTCCTGCGGGACCTGCGCAACCACAAAAGAAATCCGGTGTTCCTTTATCAAATAAACCTACTCAAAAAATAGATTCACAAGTCGTTATTCCACCTGCAAAAGAAGATTCATCTATATCGGAAATTACTGCTATGGATACCACTATTTCCAATCGTCAAATTTGGGATAAAATGCTTAAAATGTTTGAAAAAAGCCCCTTTGTATACGATGTAATGCTCAATGGAACAATAGATTTTGTGGAAGAAACGCGTTGGGTGCTTTCGTTCCCTGCAGGCAAAGAATTTTATCAAATTCCCGCACAAAACAAATTGGGAGAATTATCCGCTGCGGCCTCCAAAATAAGCGGGCGCACTATACAGGTTGTGTTGGCGGATACCCAATTAACAACTTCTTCAAAAGTTGCAACAACATCCAAGGCAATATCCTCAAAGAAAAAAGCTACTTCAAAAACAACCGCGCAACCTGTTGTTATTTCCGAAGAAGAACCTTTTGTAGCGGGGAACTTTGAGCAAGAAGCATCATCGGCTGCTACGGTTCCGGCAGATAAAGTGCCGGAAGAAGTAAAAGGAATTATGGAAATTTTCCCCGGGGAGTTGATGGCCTAATTTATGAAAGGGTTGGAACGTATTATCCGTGCGTTACGACGTTTGCCGGGGGTAGGCCCGCGCCAAGCGGAGCGGTTTGCTGCGTATTTTTTACGTGCACCCCAAGGGGAAGTAGAAGAATTTGTTAACGCTTTATTGGACATGAAGCACGATATTAAATTGTGTCCGGTTTGTTTTTCTTATAGTGATAAATCTCTTTGTTCCATCTGCGCGGATACGGACCGGGATCATAGCCAAATTTGTGTAGTAGAAGACCCGCAAGATATAGAAGCCATCGAAAAAACAAAAGCGTATAACGGCGTTTACCATGTGTTGCACGGAACGATTTCTCCCATGGAAGGCAAAGGGGCCGAACATGTCAAAATACGGGAGCTTCTTTCCCGGATTCAATCTTCCGACCAACCCATCCAAGAGGTCATTATTGCCACCGACCCGGATAGCGAAGGGGAAACAACCGCTTTGTATTTAGCGGATTTATTACGAGGTCAAGTCGATCATGTAACACGAATCGGATACGGAGTCCCTCTGGGAGGAGATCTGGATTACATGGATGAAATGACGCTTGGATATTCCCTCAAAGGCCGTACGAAAATTTAATGAACTTTTGCGTTTACAAACGGCCCCTTTTTCTCTCGTTGCTGTTGTTGATAGCCACCATTACCCTGTTTTATCATCCTCAACCTTCTTCCAAAGATGTATCGCGTTTTATTTCTAAAAATGCAGTATATGTTGTAGGTCGGGTGGAAAGCTTTGCTGTAGAAAAGCCGTCTTCCTATAATGTGCGGGTAAAAGTAAAGCAAGTAAACGGAGAACCCGCAACAGGGATTCTTTACTTGCGCAGTGCCCAAAAATCTCCCGCGTGGAAAGAGATCATTGCCTTTACCGGGGTATTAAAGGAACCTTATGGAATTGCTTTGCTGGGAAACTTTGATTGGCGTAATTATTTATCGTATAAAAATGTATTTACGGAAACCCGTGTAGAAGATTATAAAGTGCTTAAACCTTCGGCTTGGTTATACCGGATGATTAGTGCGTTACGTGGTTCTATTTTAGAAAATTTTGAAACGCACTTTCCCAAAGAACAGGCCCAAATTGGAGGCGGGATTTTACTGGGGGAACGCGGCGATTTGGCGCCGGAATTATTCGCCTCTTTTCAGGACAGCGGTGCCATCCATTTGTTAGTGGCCTCCGGCGGAAATGTGGGTTTTGTTACGTTGTTGACGATGGCTGCATGCGGGATTTTTTCTTTGAGTCGTAAAAAATCTTTATTAATATCGTTAGGCATTGCCGGCATTTATACGCTCTTAGCCGGTGCGGATGCGCCTCTTTTGCGGGCTTATTTTATGACCGTATGCGCAGTAATGGGGTATTTGTTCAAGCGTAACAGTGGTATTTTTCAAGGATTGGTTCTTTCCTGTTTTCTTCTCTTGCTTTTTCATCCGACAGCTTTATTTGAAACGGGATTTCAGATGTCTTTTCTGGCCACATTTGCGATTGTTCTGGTTGTAAATAATTATCAAATTCCCAATAAGTGGCCTTCGTGGATACGTTTTTTCGTCCAAATCTTTTTAGCCACACTGGCAACCCAACTGGTCCTCTTGCCCATTTTTACCAATGTTTTTTACAAAGTTTCTCTGGCGGGTTTAGCGGCCAATATGGTATTGGTACCGCTGGCTTCGGGATTATTGGGCTTGAGTTTTGCCTACTATGTATTTGAATTATTACACTTGGGGTTTATCTTATATTTTCCTACATTATGGGGATTAAGGATTTTTGCGGGCCTGGTACGGTTTTTTGCATCTCTTCCGTTTGCTTCTCTTACTATCAGTGCGTGGGGCCCGTGTTTGATTATCGCTTATTATATAGGGTTATTTTTGATATTTCATTTGCCTTGCCCTTGGCTTTCCCGCAAATGCTGGGTAACGGGAATTGCAGTAATAGTTTTGCTTTTGGCGGTACATTTTTGGTGGGAAAGAAAGACAACACGGATTTATTTGCTTAATGAATGGCACAAAAATGTTGTTTTAGTAAAAATGCCCACCAAAACTTTTGTAGTTGGCAATGAGATTTCACCGGAGAAAATCAAAGCTGCTTTATATAAAATAGGACGCAGTCGCGTAGATGCGCAATTTGTGTTACGTCCAAAGGACGAAAAAGATTCTTTGGCAAATTGGGTGCCCGTTACACAAGAGATAGTTCCTTTTACGTCTTCGGTGTGGCCGGGAGAGCGCTGGCAGTTCGATTCCTTAACCGTCACGTTACGATGGGGCCTTTATCCCGAGGAAAACGGAAGGTTAACCGAACGGAGAGGATATACGGGTTCAAAAGAAGATGTTGTATCTTATTGTTTTGAAGAAAAGAAAATCTATTTTTGCGTAGGGGCCGATGGCCGTTTTGTAGCCACGATAGACAAACAAGTTTTTAGTAAAAGGAATAAAACAGTTTCGTTAAAAATTTAGTTATAATATGAGCCGAGGAGTATTATGGAAGAAAAAGAATTAAGACAACACCAACATTTTTTAAGAGAAGCCGTTAAAATGGCGGAAAAAGGAATGCAAGGTGGAAAAGGCGGCCCATTTGGTGCCGTTATTGTGAAGGATGGCAAAATTATTGCCCGCGGTTGTAATCAGGTGACTTCTCAAAATGATCCTACCCGCCATGCGGAAGTGGATGCCATCCGCAAGGCATGCAAGAAGCTAAAAAATTTTGAATTGAAAGATTGCATCATTTATTCTTCGTGCGAACCTTGCCCGATGTGTTTGGGGGCAATCTATTGGGCACGGCCAAAAGCCCTCTTTTTTGCCGCCGATCGTTTCCGGGCGGCTAAATCCGGCTTTGATGATGAATTTATTTATAAAGAGGTGTCTCTCCCTGTAGAGAAACGTTCTATCAAAACATATTGTATGAATATCAATAACAAAAATGAGCCCTTTGATTTGTGGGATGCCAAAACAGATAAAACGGAATATTAAGCATTTTTTTCAATAAAAACAGATTTTAAAAGGATAAGGTTATGAAAAAAGTGGTGCTTATTATCTTTTTTATTGTATTGGGAATAGGAATTTATAATGGACGCTCTCTTTATGAGCATCTCATGATTAAAGTACAACTTCATATGATGATACCCGATACGTCCTTCGTCTGCCAACAACAGCCCCAAAAATCTATCGAGTATGAGCAACTTCGTGAGCAAATATGTAGTTTAGTGCAAAAAGAGAATGAACAGTTAAAACAACTGGCCCGTTCCAGCAAAACGTATGAAGAATTTGTTCGGGAAAGCGAGCAATTATTAACAGAAAATGATGAAAAATTCATGAAAATTCTAAAATCTTATAAAGAGATTTCCTCTAAACAAGAAGATGTTGCACAGTAAGCGCTAGTTTTGTACAATATAATTACCAATTTAATTTATTTTTAGGCAAGAGTTAAACAAAATGGTAGCCAAAAATATAGCTGTTTTAATCCTCGCGGCCGGCAAAGGCACGCGAATGAAATCTTCTCTCCCCAAACCGTTGCATTCGGTTTGCGGGTTTCCTATTTTAGCTCATATTTTGAAAGCGGCTCAAGCACTAAACCCGGCCGCTATCGGTGTTGTGATCGGTCATGGTGCCGAGCAAGTAAAAGAAGTTGTTTCCGCTAATTTATCCGCTTGGGGAATTACTGCCCCGGTGGATTTTTTTGTACAGACCGATTTATCCGGTTCTGCCTCGGCGGTAAAAGCCGCGTTGCCGTTCTTGCAGAAGCATAAAACGGTTATGATTTTAAATGGTGATACACCGCTTTTAAAACCTCAAACACTGCAGGAAATGGCCCAACAATTTGAAGCACAAAAAGCCGGCTCGCTGGTGTTAGGGGTTGACGTGCCGAACCCGTTTGGTTATGGGCGTATCGTACGCGATAGCAAAGGCCAATTTGAGAAAATTGTAGAGCAATCGGATGCGGATACAGCCACTCAAAAAATTACCGAAATTAACAGCGGTATGTATGTGTTTGACAGCGCATCACTGCAAAAAGCGCTCACGCAACTCAAACCGCAAGGCCCCAAAAAAGAGTTTTATCTAACCGATACGCTATCCATTATTAAAAAATCAGGATTGCCGGCAATTGTTTTTACCAGCAACGATTTTGAGCAAGCTTTAGGTGTAAATTCCCGTGGGCAACTGGCCGAAGTTTTCCAAATTATGCGTGCACGTATTAATCAATTCCATATGGATAACGGCGTTACGCTTATAAATCCGCAAGATACATATATTGATGCCGGTGTTAAAATTGGGGCAGATACAACGATTGCTTCGGGTTGTTATTTATTGGGAAATACCCAAATCGGTGCAAATTGCACGCTGGAAAGCAGTGTATATATAAATGATTCTAAAATAGCCGATAATGTTACATTAAAATTGGGTACCTATATTGAAGAATCTGAAGTGGCGGAAACGTGCCAGCTTGGTCCGTATGCTCATTTGCGGCCGAAATCGGTATTGTGCAAAGGGGCCAAAGTAGGGAATTTTTCTGAAATTAAAAAAGCCGTAATCGGAGAAGGATCCAAAGTAAATCACTTAAGTTACATCGGGGACACTCAAATGGGTGCCGGGGTCAATGTAGGAGCCGGTACGATTACGTGCAATTATGACGGGGTTCACAAACACCAAACCGTCATTGAAGACCATGTGTTTATTGGGTCGAACGTCAATTTCGTAGCACCGGTTACGGTGCATGAATATGCAAAAATCGGCGCGGGATCAACGGTTACGAAAGAAGTTTCCGCCAACGGCTTAGCCATTGCTCGTTCGCGTCAGGTTGTATTAGAAAACAAAGGTGCAAAAAAGAATGACTAAAAGTGTAAACGGTGACTTGCGTATTTTTACCGGCAACGCAAACCCTGCGCTCGCGCAGTTAATTTGCAACCATTTGAATACGGACCTAGGCAAACTGCGTGTGGAACGCTTTGCCGACGGAGAAGTAGACGTTCAACTCTTGGAAAGTGTGCGCGCACATGACTGTTATATTATTCAGCCCACTTGCCCCCCCGTCAACGAAAATTTAATGGAGCTGCTTATTATGATTGACACGTTTAAACGTGCCAGTGCCGGGAAAATCACGGCGGTAGTTCCTTATTTTGGTTATGCACGTGCAGATCGCAAATCTTCCCCACGTGTACCGATTACAGCCAAATTGGCCTCTAACCTCATTACGGAAGCGGGTGCAGATCGTATTATGACGCTTGATTTGCACGCCGGGCAAATCCAGGGATTCTTTGATATTCCCGTGGATCACTTACGTGCGCGGAAAGTGTTTTTGGATTATTTTTCCGGTTTTGACCGTAATAATTTAGTGGTTGTTTCCCCGGATGTAGGTGGGGTGGAACGCGCCCGTAAATTTGCGGCACGTATGGACGCCGGGCTTGTTATCATTGATAAACGTCGCCCGAAAGCCAACGAAGCCGTAGTGTATAATGTCATCGGGGACGTAGAAGGGAAAACGGCCATCATCTTTGATGATATTGTAGATACTGCCGGCACGTTGACCACCGTGGCCCAAACCATTAAAGACCGCGGGGCCAAAGAAGTTTATGCGGCCAGTACCCATGGGCTTTTATCGCGTAATGCTGTAGAGCGAATTAATAATTCTGCTATCAAAAAGCTCGTCATTACCGATTCTTTACCGGTGCGGGATTTAGGCCCGAAAGTGGAAACATTGTCCGTTTCCTACTTGCTGGCAGATGCCATTAGCCGTAACCATAATGGGCAATCTCTCAGCGATATTAACATGTAAGATTTTTTAAACTTGGAGGATAAAAAGATGGAAAAAGTAAGTATTGCCGCCTCTGCCCGCGAAGGCATTGGTGTGAAAGGGGCTCTCTCTAAAATCAGAGCCGAAAAAAACATCCCGGCCGTAATCTACGGCGGGCACAAAGACCCTGTTAGCGTAACCGTTAGCGTAAAAGATTTGGAAAAAATCGTAAAAGCCGGTAAAAATACGTTAGTAGAAGTTACTTTAAATGGTAAGCCGGAACTCGCCCTGGTGAAAGAAGTACAGTATCACCCGGTAACCGATTTGCCGATTCACGCTGATTTTCAACGTGTAGCCATGAACGAAAAAATGGATGTGGTCGTACCGGTCCGCTTGGAAGGTACCTGCGCCGATATCGCTCAGTATGGTGCTATCATTGAACACATCTTGCGCGAAATCGAAGTCCGCGCGTTGGTAAGCGCCATCCCGCACGAAATCGTGGTAGATATTACCCCCATGACCATCAACAAAGGTATCTTGGCGGGCGATATTGCAATGCCTAAAGGCGTGGAACTCATGACCGACCCGCAAGCGCCGGTTGTTCACCTCGCTATCCCGAAAGAAGAAGCTGCCCCGGCCCCGGCTGCCGCTGATGCTGCTGCCGCCCAACCGGAAAGCTCTTCCACCAAAGGGAAGAAAGATGAAGAAGGCAACCTTACTAAAGGTGCCGACGCCGCAAAGAAATAACCTATGGCATATCTCTTGGTGGGGCTGGGAAATCCAGGTGCTGAATACGAACGCACACGCCACAATGCAGGTTTTCGGGTGGTGGATGCGGCAGGACAAAAATGGGGCGCCGATTGGAAGGACTGGCAAAAACTGGGAGTATATGCAAAAGTTTCCGTTTGCGGACACGAGGTTTTTTTACTAAAACCTTTTACCTACATGAATGAATCGGGTCGAGCTGTTAGCAGCTTGGCCCGATTTTATAAAATACCGACGGAAAATTGCTTGATTTGCTTTGATGACGTGTCCCTCGCGGTAGGTAAAATTCGCTTGCGCCGTAATGGTTCTGCGGGCGGCCAAAAAGGCATGAAAAGCGTGATTGAGCAATTCGGCACGCAAGAAATTGCGCGCCTACGTTTGGGCATCGGCCCCAAGCCGGAAAAATTTGATTTAGTAAATTTTGTGTTGTCCCGTTTTACCAAAACGGAAGAAGAAGTTTTATCTACTACGCTTCCTCGCGCCGTAGACGCGCTGGAAACGTATCTCGCTCATGGTATCGAAAAAGCCATGAATCAGTTTAATTAGGTTTTTGTAAATTATCTACGTCGATTTCCATGTTCCGCGCAATATCATCCAGTATTTTCAGATATTTTTCCGCCTTTTCACAGCATTCTTTTGCTTTGGCCTTATCCGCAACACATCCAAATCCCGTGTCATACATCTCCCCTAAATTGTCGTAGTAAGAAGTCAGAATCATGTTGCAATCAAATTCTATATCCTTAGAAATCCCTTTTTCCAACTGTTTTTTTGTGCATAATAATGCAGCCCCTTCAGCTTCCAATCGATGTAATAAATATTGGGTTCCTTTAAAAATTTCGGTAGCTTGTAGGGAAGATTTCTGAAAAGATTTGGTATATTTCGAATCAGAGAAATGAGCTAATTTAAGGAGTGCTTTAAAATCATTTTGTTCAAATGCTTGTCGATATAAATTATCAATTTTTGAAGCCCTCGGTTTGATAAGAAAAAACACCATAGCAACCATTAAAATACAAAAAACAGTAAGAGCGACTAAAAGAGACATATTTTTCCTCCAACGTTAAGAATTCGTTGTATTAATTTTCGTCTGTAAATCTTTAATAAGTTCGTACACCCGTTGAAAATCCGAGATGTCGGTTATCTCGGTATTTTTTTGTTGTGTGTTTGTCTTACTAAAACTCTTTGACTGCATTGGTAAAGGGAAAGGTAAAACAAGCGTATTTTGTTTTCGAGATAATACCACGTCTCCCACGCCCAACCATTGATCAATCATGCCGCGGTGAATAGTAAGCGTAACAATCTCTTTAATGGGAAGTGTTTCAAATGTTTGTGCAAAGATTCCTCCGGACGTATAAACACATTTATCGGTGAGGACAAATTCCGTATGGCGGTGTCTGCGAAAGGAAAACAAAATGCCACCCAAATAGATCCACACCGGCATCAAGTGGAGCGCAAAAAAACCACACATAGCCACTATACCCACCGTCGGGAAAGTGGCATGTTTATCAGACATCAAAAGAGAGCTGACAAAAAATGCATCAAACAATCCCCAGATAAGAGCAAAAGGTAATAAGGGATTAAAAATTGTTTCCAAAAGAAAGCACTTCAAATTGGGCCTGCCCGACCATAAGATGTTTTCATCGCTCCCAATCATGCTATAAAGAACAGAAGGATGATATTTTGTTTTTTCTGTTGGAATCATAACAAAAGGTTCTTTTATAATGTCTGTAATTTACAAGGATAGTGTACAAAAAAACACATAAAAAAGGAACCCGTGCTCTTCTAGGAGCGTACGCTTTAAACGCGTCTGTGTGGGTTCCCTTACCAATACTATAATGATATTTTTGAAAAATTCAAGGCCTAATTTTAAAAATTTTGCTTTCTTCTAAAAATTTAGTATAATAAACATATAATTTGAGTCGTAGTGTTCGGTGCGGTGGCCAAGTGGTAAGGCGAGAGTCTGCAAAACTCTTATTCGTGGGTTCGATTCCCACCCGCACCTTTTTTCTTTCTGTTATTATCTGTTTTTTGTAGCAGAACCGCCTGCCCCGCAAAAATTTTGTAACACATTACCCTTCCCCACTTTGCTTGTATCTTGTTGTAAATTAAAGGTTTTTTTATTTTTATTCGCCTGTTTAACAAAAGAGTGCCTTTTTGCGCAATAATTAAAAAGGAATTTTTGAATAAAATTCTATTAAAAAATAAGTATTTTTTGCATTTTCAAAAAAGGTTGGCTTTTAAAGGCCGAATATGATATAATAAATACAGGACTCCCAAAAGGGGGTCGTTTTTATCGGTACATAAGGCACAAAAAACTTTTGTGTTCCGTGAATATTTTGTATAATAATTAGGTACTGTCCTGCGGGCGTGGTTCAATGGTAGAACACTAGCCTTCCAAGCTTGTGACGTGGGTTCGATTCCCATCGCCCGCTGGACGTTTTGACAATTTTTTGCTGGGGTAGCTCAGTCGGTAGAGCATCTCCATGGTAAGGAGAAGGTCGTGGGTTCGATTCCCACTCCCAGCTAAAATTTGGTAGTACCGCCTCGCTATTGAGTCGAAGAAATGCCGGGGTAGCCCAGTCGAGAGAGCATCTCCCCGCTAAGGAGAAGGTCCTGGGTTCGAGTCCGACTCCCAGCTGTTC
>JAEEMS010000027.1 GCA_016283355.1 Elusimicrobiaceae bacterium
CATCAGTGGGTATATGAGAATAGTAAATATCTTAATCTTACCGCCCAGGGAAATGATGCCTTAATGTTGGTGGAAAATTACGTAAAAGGAGTAAACATATTGCCGGAAGATCATCCTGTGTGGGATATTATAGACCTGTTTTACCAAACCAAATTGGGTCCGCAGGAAGACGGCAGTTTCGTGCGTATGCTATATGGCGGCAAAAACCCCCGGCACCTGCGCAGCGGAGATTTTTACACAGTAACGGAATACAAAGGACGATATGTTTATGATGAAGAGATGCTCCCTCCAGTAGAACACATTGATTTGGTGTGGAGCAAAACAGAGAATAATGTACTAGAGGGGATTAATTTGCAACCGGGAGTAACATCCGAAGAAGTGGAAGAATTGTTTGACGCTTTATTGGAAGACGGTTGGAAAATACGCATGGGAGATCACGAATTGGGAATCAGCGGTGACGGAACAACCCTGAGAGAACAGGACGGAATCTTGCACGTCCACTTTGAAGGAGAGGCCGAATTTGAAGTAGGCGAAGGGGATATTGTCAAAGAACGTGTTTCGGACTGGATTAATATTTACAACGCAAAAGAGGCCATTGCCCCCAATGCATATACACCGGATCAAATAGCTAAGGCATATAAAAATTTCTTTGGCAGATATTATTACAAAAAATAAATTTACTCCCCACAGAAATCTAAAAAATACCCCTGTGAAGGGGTATTTTTATAATGTAATTAATTCAGCCCAATCTTCTTGCTATCCAAATCAATTCTAAAAAGGTAAAATATCTATATGCAGCAAAATCAAATTCCCACACATATCGCTATTATCATGGACGGCAACGGCCGCTGGGCCAAAAGCCGCCATTTGCCACGACTGGCCGGACATAGAGAGGGTGCAAAAGCCGTGGAACGCACGTTAAAAGGCGCCCAAAAGATGGGAATTAAGTTTATTACGCTTTATGCCTTTTCAACCGAAAATTGGTCCCGCCCGAAAGAAGAAATAGACGGACTAATGACGTTGCTCTCCCACGTGTTGGACAATTATTCGCAGCAAGCCATCCAACAAAATATGCGTTTATGGGTAAGCGGATCCCGGGAAGGACTTCCCCCTTCTATCCTTGAAAAAATCGACCGTACCGTAAAAGCAACCGCCGGAAATACCGGGCTTACCGTCAATTTGGCACTTAACTATGGGGCTCGCCAGGAAATCACGCATGCAGTCAACCTTTTGTTGGCTGAAGGAAAAACAAACATTTCATCGCAAGATATATCCGCACACCTTTACCAACCGGAGTTACCGGACCCGGAACTCATTATCCGCACCTCCGGTGAAGAACGCCTTTCCAATTTTTTGCTGTGGCAAAGTGCATACAGCGAGTTTTATTTTACCCCCGTTTTGTGGCCTGACTTTGACGAAACGGAACTACAAAAAGCCGTTACGGAGTATTGCCAACGTACGCGCCGTTTTGGAGGCGTATGACTTCCCCCATTGTCCGCTCCCGCGCAAAGGAACTTTTGGCCCGTATCGAACGGTTTTCTTCCCCCTCTTTTAAAAAACAAATGAAGGAGCGTTTTGGCATTAATACCGACTACGCCCTGGGAACACCTGTAACTACCTTGCGTTTGCTGGTAAAAGGATTGCCGTGCCCGGACCACGACCTAGCCGAGGAACTTTGGAAAAGTAATATCCACGAGGCACGTATTATGGCTTCCTTATTGGCCGACCCGGCACAAATGACACTTGCGGATTCGGATACTTGGGTCAAAGAATTTAACTCTTGGGATATTTGCGATATGTGTTGTTTGAATTTGTTTTCAAAAGTAAAAAGTCCCTTTAAATTGGCTGAACGGTGGATAAAACGGGAGGGTGAATTTGTCCGCCGGGCCGGGTTTGCCATAATCGCCTGTTTGGCGATGCCGCGCGCCAAAACAAAAAATGAAGATCTTATCAAAATGTTGCCGCTGATTAAAAATCACTCTTGCGATCCTCACCCGATGGTCTACAAAGCCGTCAACTGGGCCTTGCGCAATATCGGCAAAAAAAACCAACGTCTTACCCCTTACGCACTGCAATGTGCCCGCGATATCTTAGACCTGTATCCGGAAAACCGTACCGCCGTATGGGTGGCCAAAAATGCCTTGTGGGAACTTACTTCCCCCAAAACACAGGCCATGTTAGCCCGCCGAAAATAATGACCGTACGCGCGCGAAATATAGTAAAATAAACTTATATGCTATTACCACGTATTATTACTGCTTTGGTAGGGATTCCTGCCATTTTAGCCGCCATTCACTTCGGCGGTATTATCTATATGGCTTTTATCGGCTGTGTTATACTTTTGTGCTTGTATGAATATAGCTTGGTGTTGATCGCCGGGAAAAAACCGGTAAACACGATTTCTTTAATGATTTTCGGTCTCCTTTTGGCAGTTGCTGCCATTCTGGGAAGAACCTCTATTGAAGGACTTACGCTGACGAATCACTTTTATCCGTTCATCATTAGCGTTGTACTGGCAGGCATATTGTTTTTTGAAGTGGTTACCCCTAAACGTTCCTGGGAGCGTGTTTCCAATACTTTTTTAGGTGTGTTTCTGATTCCGTGGTCGTTGGCGCATATGATCAATTTGCGGGATATTGTGCAGTACGGGGAATATTTAACGCTATTTATGATTATCACCGTTTGGATTAGCGATACCGGCGCCTATTTTTCCGGCCGTTTTTTCGGGAAACATAAACTTAACAAAGAAGTCAGCCCGAAAAAAACGTGGGAAGGTGCTATCGGCGGAACGTTGTTGGCGGTGGGCGGAGCTTTGTTAATGCGCCATTTGTTCCTATCTTCATTCTTCTCCGTCAAACAAGCTATTTGGATAGGATTACTTATTGCGGTAATTGGACAAGTATCTGATTTGGCCGAATCTATATTAAAACGCTCCACCGGCGTAAAAGATTCTTCCAATTTGCTCCCCGGGCACGGTGGTTTTTTGGACCGTTTTGATTCATACTTACTGTTGGCCCCCATTTTTTATTACGTGATTATTTATACATTTAAAGTGTCCTTATGAAAAATATTGTTATTTTAGGTTCTACCGGTTCTATCGGAACTTCTTCGTTGGACGTAATTGCCCGGTTAGGCCCCAATTACAAGGTAATCGGCTTGTCTGCCAATAATAATACCGAATTATTATTAAAACAAATTCATTCTTTTAAACCGCGCTTTGCCGCTGTGCTAAACCCCGAAAGCTACGAAAAAATCAAAGACCAAATGCCGGAAGGAACGCGCCTGCTACCGCCGGAAATTGACAGTTTGATGTTTATGGCTTCTTTGCCTTCTGCCGATTTGATTATCAACGGATTGGTGGGAGCCGTAGGGTTTCAACCGTTAGTCAGCGCTATCAAAGCCGGCAAAACCATTGCCCTGGCCAACAAAGAACCGATGGTCATGGCCGGAAAAACACTCATGAAAGAATGTGAACGTTGGCAAGCCGCTATTTTACCGGTAGACAGCGAACCTTCCGCCATTTTTCAATGTTTGGCAGGCATGGCCAATGAACATACTTATCACGAAATAGCGCAAGATATTTCAAAAATTTTTCTTACCGCTTCCGGAGGACCGTTTGCCAAACGAAAAGGGGCCCTTTCCACCGTTACTCCCGGGGAAGCATTAAATCATCCGCGTTGGAGTATGGGTAAAAAAATTACGGTCGATTCTGCTACTTTAATGAACAAAGGGTTTGAATCCATTGAAATTATGAATCTCTTTAATGTACCGGAAGAAAAAGTACAAATTGTGATTCATCCGCAATCCATTGTCCACTCGGCTGTGGAATTTAATGACGGGGCCATTTTGGCACAAATGGGCGAACCCGATATGCGCGTACCGATTCAATATGCCATTACTTACCCGCTGCGGGCAGAAAGTCCCGTCAAAAAATTAAATTTATTTGAAACGGCACGATTGGATTTTTTGGAGCCGGACTTGGAACGTTTCCCCTGTTTGGCACTTGCCTTTGCGGCTGCCCGAGCCAGAGGAGTTATGCCTGCCGTTTTGAGTGCGGCCGATGAATTGGCAGTAGATGCATTCTTAAAGGAAAAAATCAAATTTACGGATATTGCTAAAGTAGTTTATACCGTTTTAAAAACCGCACCCCAAACAAAGGGGGATGCCTCTTTAAACCAAGCACTGGAAGCCGACCAATGGGCGCGCGAAAGAACCCTGGCTTGTTTGAAAGACAAATCGTATAAAAAAGCCGTTCTCTAGGAGAATCACATGTTATTGTCCATTATTGCTGTACTTGTTGTATTAAGCCCTATTGTAATCGTACATGAATTCGGGCATTACGTGGCATGCCGCTTGACCGGAATCCGTGTGAAAGAATTTTCGTTTGGGTTTGGAAAAGTATTGTGGCACAAGAAAGCCGGAGATACCGATTATCAACTCCGTGCTATTCCTTTCGGCGGATTTGTGGAACCGGCCGGTCCGATGTTCCACCCGGAAGGAGCTACGCAACCGCCCCAACCGTATGAATTTGCCGCAAAGCCGTGGTATGCAAAGTTTTTCATGGTTATAAACGGTGCGTTGTTTAACTACTTACTGGCTGCGCTTATTTTCAGCGTGCTGATTTTTATTAAAGGGATGCCGGAAAACGACCCAATTAAAATGGCTCCCGTCGTAGGTTCTATTGCCGAGCATTACCCGGCTGCGGAAATTGACCTAAAAGAAGGGGATGTCATTACTTCCGTGAACGCAACACCGGTTGCCAATTGGCAAGAATTAACGGAGTTGTTGACACAACGCGAGGGAGATTTACAATTAACGTACAAACGCGGAGAAGAAACTCTGTCCGCCACGGTAAAAGAAGAAGATTTTAACCCCTCTTCTCCTAAAGTGTTAGGTATTACCGTGTTACCGGAATATCACAAAGTGTCCGCCTTTGTGGCCATCGGTTACGGGTTTTACCAATGCTACTATTGGACAAAATACTCCCTTCAATCTTTGGGAAAAAGTTTCTCACAGAAAAAAGCACCTGATTTGGCCGGACCTATCGGTATCGTAAATATTATCCACCAATCCGTTCATCGCGGGCTTTTGGATTTTGTATTTTTGATTGCCATGCTTTCCGTGGCGGTAGGGATGTTTAACTTGTTCCCCATTCCGATATTGGACGGAGGTTACGCAATGGTGTATTTGTGGGAAGGAATTACCCATAAATTACCGACGGAAAAAACACTCAATATGGCGGTCAACATCGGGTTGTACTTACTGATTTTACTATTCGTGTATGCGTCGTATTCCGATATTAAACGTATTTTCTTCAAACCGAAAACCACGGTGGAGCAAACGGTTGAGCCACAACCCGCGGAGGCGGAAAATGTACAAGAGTAGAGAAGTAAAAATAGGAAATTTTGTACTAGGTACCGGCCATCCGGTACGTGTACAAAGCATGTGTAACACCGACACACGCGATGCCGTAAAAACCGCTGACCAAATTTGTGCATTGGAAGAAGCCGGGTGCGAAATTAACCGTGTAGCCGTTCCCGATATGCAAGCCGCGCAGGCCCTCGGAGAAATAAAAAAACGTATTCATTCCCCCCTGGTGGCGGATATCCATTTTGATTATAAATTAGCACTGGAAGCCATCAAACAAGGCGTGGATAAAGTGCGCATTAACCCCGGCAACATTGGCGCCGTGGAAAACACAAAAGCCGTGGTACAAGCCGCCAAAGACAATGGGGTGGCTATTCGTATCGGCGTCAACGCAGGCAGTGTAAAATATTTGAAAAGTGTAGAAGGGAAAATGGAACTTTCCGATGAAAAATGGGCCGAAGTCATGGTAAACGAGGCCCTCGAACAAGCCAATATTTTAGAACAATTAAATTTCAAAAATGTGTTGGTTTCGTTGAAATCGGACAATTTCCGCCGCACCGTACTGGCCAACGAACTGTTTGCCAAACAAACCGATATTCCGCTGCACATCGGGCTAACGGAAGCCGGCAGTTTTTTAAGCGGTACAGTAAAAAGCAGCGTGGCTTTGGGAACACTTTTGCAAAAAGGAATCGGTGCAACCATTCGTGTATCGCTTACCGAAGATCCGCGCATGCAAGTGCGCTGTGCGTATGAGATTTTAAAAGCGCTTGGGCTACGCGAATATGGGCCGAATTTGATTTCATGCCCGACCTGCGGACGAACGCAAGTGGACGTAACAGGCACGGTTCACGCGTTGGAAGAAAAGATTTATAATGATAAGGCCTTGCGCGAAAAAGCAACCGGGCTCAAAATTGCCGTGATGGGATGTATTGTCAACGGCCCCGGCGAAGCCAGAGATGCCGATTTTGGTATCGCCGGCGGCAAAGGTGAAGGATTATATTTTGAACATGGCAAAACAATGTTCAAATTACCACAAGAAAAATGGGTAGATTTTTTGACCGAAAAGATAAAAACTTGGGAGAAAGTGAAATGAAAAAAGGAATTTTTATTGTTGTAGGAGCCGCATTGTTGGGAGCGTGTATAACTACGCAAAAGCAAGATGAAACCATAGAACAATACACATATCAACGTTCTAACATACCTAATTCCGCAGAAAAAATTATTAAAGGATTGGAAGGGTGTACAAAAGAATTTGCTTTTGAAACGATGGGCCTTCCTATGGGGGAAAGAACTGTTGATGGAGAAAAATATTTTGAATGGGGTGTTACCACTACCCGTTATCCGGAAAATGTACAACGAACCACTTGTACTGTGAATGCTCATGTTGATAAAAAAGGCATTATAGATCACATTTATTACAATAATATTTCGGATGGATGCAATTATATATATGTTCAAATGGTACGTTATTATCGCACACACCCTGCACAAAATGAACAGACTTGCCCTAACAGAACTGATTTCCAAGGAAATCCTAACATAAAATAAGGACGTTATTATGAAATTATCTAACTATTATATACCGACGTTAAAAGATGCACCGAAAGATGCCGATACCTTATCGGCTAAACTGATGATTCGCGCGGGGCTCATCCGCAAATTGGCCAGCGGTCTATATGAATGGTTACCGCTTGGTTTGCGCGTTCTTAAAAAAGTAGAAAATATTGTACGCGAGGAAATGGATAAAGCCGGCGCGTGCGAAGTATGGCTACCCGTTGTACAACCCAAAGAATTATGGGAAGAAAGCGGCCGCTGGACGTTCTACGGCAAAGAACTTTTGCGCTTTAAAGACCGCAAAGAGGCCGATTTTTGTATTGCCCCCACCGCCGAAGAAGTCATCACCGATTTAGTGCGTAAAGATACCTCTTCTTACAAACAACTTCCCGTTTGTTTGTATCAATTCGGGACGAAATTCCGGGATGAAATCCGTCCCCGCTTTGGTGTCATGCGCGCACGCGAATTTTATATGAAGGATGCTTACTCTTTTGCTGCGACCGATGAACAAGCCAATGAATGGTATCAAAAAATGTATGATGCCTACCAACGCATTTTCAAACGGTGCGGCTTTGAATTTACCGCAGTAGAGGCCGATACCGGTTCTATCGGCGGGAATTTTTCGCACGAGTTTATGGTGTTGGCCGATACCGGTGAAGATACTATCGCAAACTGTTCGGCCTGTGGTTATGCAGCCAATACGGAAAAAGCCGAGGTGAAAAAACCGGAAGGAGTTCCCTTAAATCCTGCTGATTTGAAACCTATGGAAGACCGCGATACACCCAAAGTATACACGGTGGAAGATGTAGCAAAGCTCTTAAACGTTTCAACAGATAAAATCATTAAACTATTGGTATTTACCGCTGATGGAAAACCGGTCGTGGCACTTGTGCGCGGGGATCATGAACTTAATGAATTTAAATTCAAAGCCCTCCTTAAATGCAACGAATTGGAAAAAGCCACGGAAGAGATATATACTCAAGTAACCGGATCTTTTGTGGGCTTTGCCGGTGCACAAGGGCTTAAAGAAAAAAATCCGTCCGTCATGATTTATGCTGATAATTACGTTAAAAATATTGTGAACGGTGTTTCGGGCGGGAATAAAAAAGACGTGCATACCATCAATGTTACGCCCCAACGCGATATAAAGGTAGATGTCTATGCGGATTTAAAAATGGCATCGGAAGGCGATTTGTGCGGCCGCTGCGGCAAACCGTTTACATTTAAGAAAGGAATTGAAACGGGACACGTGTTTAAATTGGGAACCAAATATTCCGATGCTATGCACGCGACCTTCCTGGATGAAAAACAAACCGCTAAACCTATGATTATGGGGTGCTACGGTATTGGTATTTCCCGCGTAGTGGCTGCGGCCATTGAACAGTCACACGACGATAACGGTATTATTTGGCCCGCCCCCCTCGCTCCGTTTGATGTGGCGCTTGTGGCCATTGACTATGATACCAACCCGGAGGTCAAAAAACACGCAGACGAAATTTCCGCCGCACTAGAGGCCAAAGGGATTTCCGTATTAATGGACGACCGCGATGAACGCCCGGGTATTAAATTTAAGGATATGGACCTTATCGGCCTGCCGCACCGTTTGGTCATCAGTTCCCGAACGGTGACAGATGGCCAATGCGAATATAAGGCCCGTGCTAAAAAAGAGGCCGTACGTTGGGATTTGGCCCAGGCAGTCGAACAATTGGTATCCTTGGCTTCACATTGACAAACCAACCGGAAACTGCTAAAATATATGTGTTCTTTGATAAGAGCGACTTGGTAAGACAAGTCGCTCTTTGTATAATAGGGCAAGGAGTTACTATGAGAGACCCAAAAACCATTGAAGAAACCGTTGCAAAGGCCTTAGAGGCCCAACAGTATGAATTGGTGGACCTGGTAATCCAAAATCAAGGTCACAAGAAAGTTTTGCAGTTTTTTGTAGATAAAAAAGGGGGTATTACCCTGGATGATTGCGGAGAACTGACCAACAAAATCGATGCCATTTTAGAAATGGAGAATCTGATAGATGGTGCGTATATTTTGGAAGTTTCTTCTCCCGGGATTCAGCGTGTGCTGAAAAAACCCGAACACTTTAAACGTTTTATAAATGAACGCGTTAAAGTGGTATTAAAATTACCGTTGGAAGGACGTGGCTCTTTTACCGGTATTATTGCCAGTGCCGCAGCGGATCATTTTGTGCTTGATGACGGCACCAACCAATACAAATTTAATTATGACAATATCAAGAAGGCCCATTTGGACCCTGTTCTTGAATTTTAACATCGTAAGGAGAAAATAACATGGAAGGAAATGCAAAAGATTTTATTTTGGCTCTTGAAGGATTAGAAAGAGAGAAAAATATCAAACGAGAAGACATTTTAAAAACAATTGAAGATGCGCTCGTTTCCGCTTTGCGCAAAAATTTAGGTAAAACCGCCCAAATTACCGCCAACATCGATGTGGCCAACGGTTCTATCAAAGCATTTCAAACGTTAAACGTAGTGGAAATGGTAATGAATCCGGAATCGGAAATCAGCGTGGAAGATGCCAAAAAACATTTAAAAAACCCCAAAGCAGGCGATGTTGTAACCCATACGTTGGAAGTAAAAGATTTTTCACGTATTGCTGCACAAATTGCCAAACAGGTACTTATTCAAAAGGTACGTGGCATTGAACGCGATAACTTTTATAAAGAATTCAAACCGCGTGAAGGTGAAGTGATTACCGGGTCTGTGCGCCGTATGTCCGATAGAGATATTATCGTGGATTTGGGCAAAGTAGAAGCCATCTTGCCGTACTGCGAACAAATCAAACGCGAACGTTACAGCAACGGTTCCCGCGTAAAAGCGATTATCGCCAAAGTGCTCAATCAAAACGATTTGGCCAACATCGGCGAAGACCAAACCTTGGCCCGTTACAAATCCGCCGCTTTTAAAATGGACAAAGGACAACGTGGGCCGTACGTGATTTTATCACGCGGTAACGGGAAATTTTTGGAAGAATTATTCAAAGTAGAAGTACCGGAAATTAATGAAGGAATCGTAGAGATTAAGAAAATAGAACGTGACCCGGGATTTCGTGCCAAAGTGCTCGTTTCCAGCATTGACAGCAAAATTGACCCTATCGGCACATGTGTAGGTATGCGCGGTATTCGCATCCGGGCTATTATGAACGAACTTTCCGGAGAAAGAATTGATTTAATCCAATACTCCCCGGATATTTCTACCTTGCTAGTGAATGCAATTTCTCCCGCCAAGGCAAATTTTGTAAAAATAGACAGCTTAACGGAAAAGAAAGCTACTATTATTGTGCCGGATGACCAATTGGCAATCGCCATCGGTAAAGATTGGCAAAATATCAAGTTGGCCTCTCGTCTCACGGGTTGGAATTTGGAAGTAAAAAGCGAAAGCCAAAAAGCACAGGAAGGAAAAGAAGTGACCGATGCCATCCAATCCGAATTGGCAGATGTAGAAGGAATTGGTCCCAAAACAGCGGAAATTTTACAAAAAGCAGGATTTACCAGCATTGAAAAAATTGCCGAAATGGAACCGGAACATCTTTGCACCGTGCAAGGAATCGGCGAAAAAACTGCCGCTAAGATTATTGAAGGTGCTAAGAAGTATTTAGCCGCCAAAAAGGAGGCCGCCGATGACAGTCAAGAAAACAACTAATTCGGAAGAGGCCCCAGCGAAGAAAAAAGCAACCGGGAAGAAAACAACGACCGCCAAAAAAGCGCCTGCCAAAAAAACTACAGCGCAAAAGCCGGCCGCTAAAAAAACAACAACTAAAAAAACCCCCGTTAAAAAAACAACGGCGGAGAAACCGGTTGCCAAAAAAACAGCAACCAAAAAAGCAACCGCGAAAGAAACAATAAAAACGGATGTTAAAACACCTGCTCCGGTTGCCCATAAACCGGCACACACAACAGCTCCGGCTAAGCCCGTTCACGCCGATACGCCAACGCCTAAACCGCAACCGGTTCATGTGGCAATTCCTGTGGCGCCCAAACCGCAACCGGCGGCTCAGCCAAAACCGGCTCCGGTACAACAGCAACCTAAACCTCAGCCAATTTCTCAACCCAAACCACAGGTTCCCCCCCAACAACCTCAACGACCGCAACCTGCCGCGCAAACCCCGCGCCATGGACAACATCATGGGGAAACTCCTAAACCGGCAGAGCAAAATACGTCTAAAAAAATCCGCATTGTGGGACAACCGACCGTCAAAGAATTGGCGGAAAAAATGAATTTCAAAATCAATGATTTCATTAAAAAACTCATGACCATGGGCATCTTCGCTACGATCAATCAACGTATGGAAAAAGACATGATTGAACTCGTTGTATCCGAATGCGGTTTTACGGCAGAAATGGCCGAAGAAGAACTCGATAAAGATGCCATGGCCGTTATCCAAATAGAGGATGATCCTGCCTCTCTCAAACCGCGTAGCCCCGTTATTACCATTATGGGCCACGTTGACCACGGAAAGACCAGTTTGTTGGATGCAATCCGCAAATCAAACGTGGTGGCGGGAGAAGCCGGTGCCATTACACAACATATCGGTGCGTATCGCGTTAAAACGCCGCGCGGCGTGCTGACATTCTTAGATACGCCTGGTCACGAAGCATTTACCGCTATGCGCGCACGTGGGGCACAGGCCACGGATATTGTGGTACTCGTTGTGTCGGCCACGGATGGAATCATGCCGCAGACCATTGAAGCCATGGAACACGCCAAAGCTGCCGGAGCCCCCATTATTGTGGCGGTAAACAAGATTGACCTGCCCGGGGCGAATCCGGACCGTGTCAAACAAGATTTAGCAGCCCGCGGATTGGTACCGGAAGAATGGCAGGGCTCTACAATTTTTGTGGAGATTTCCGCTAAAAAACATATCAATATTGATAAGTTGTTGGAAATGATTGCGTTGCAAGCCGAAATGATGGAATTAAAAGCCAATCCAGACCGTTTAGGGGTAGGCGTTATTTTGGAAAGCAAACGCGATAATAAGCGCGGCGTCGTTGCTACCGTACTGGTACAAAAAGGAACCATGAAAGTAGGGGATCCTTTCCTCGTAGGAACCAACTACGGACGCATCCGCGCGCTGATTGACGAAAATTCCCAACGCTATCAAAAAATCGGCCCTAGCGTTCCCGCAGAAATTTTGGGAATCAACGGGGAACCGCCGCAAGTCGGTGATACGCTCTACATTATGGAGAGCGAAAAAGAAGCCCGTTACGCTGCCGAAAAACGCAAATTAGCCCAAAAAGAAGATTCCCAGGCCCATCGCAAACAAATGTCACTCATGGCCTTGGGAAAAGCGGATGAACAAGGCAACAAAGTCAAAAAACTCAGTTTGATTTTAAAAGCAGACGTACAAGGATCTATCGAAGCCATCAAAGATGCCTTGTTACGTATTCCGTCGGATGAAGTAGAACTGGATATTGTTCTTTCCGCCCCGGGCAATATTAACGAATCGGACATCTTGCTTGCCAAAGCCAGTAATGCGGTTGTGATTGGGTTCCACGTAAATACGGAAAACAAAGCACAAGCTGAAGCCGAACGGGAAGGAATCGAAATCCGTCACTATACAATTATCTTTGAACTTTTGGAAGATATCAAGGCCGCTATGGAAGGTTTATTGGAACCGGACGTGGTGGAAACGGTCGTAGGAACGGCCACTATCAAAAAAGTGATGAAATTGAGCTCGGGGCTTATCTCGGGTTCTATGGTAGATTCCGGAACCATTTTCCGCAACTATGAAGTGCGCATCAAACGCAACGGCGAAGAAGTAGGCCATGGAAAAATCGGTGGTCTCAAACGTTTCAAAGATGACGTAAAGGAAGTGGAAAAAGGTTACGAATGCGGAATTCTAATCGAAGGATTCAAAGGTGTTGCCGAAGGCGATATCATTGAATGCTTTAAAAAGGAAAATGTAACTCGCAGAATTAAAATGTAGTATTCTGCGTTTATCCTTCACATTAAAAACCCCCGGACATAAATCCGGGGGTTTTTATAAGACAAAATAACAAGCTTAGTTAATTTCTCCTTTCGCTCCGCCGTTGCTGATATTTTTACACAGCACAACAGCATCATCCGACCCGCTTAAAGTAGTAGGTTCCGTTTGATCGTCGGAAACGCCGCACCAACTTTTAATTACACCACCATTGTCGATAGAGGAATAAAGATAATAAGTGGTACCCGTACGCCGTGTTGCACGTACCAGAAAAGTATCTCTTGTTGCACTGCTCTCTGTAGGTTGTACAATTTCCACTTCAAAACTTTGCGTCGTAAAACTGTTGGAAGCAGACAAATTGGGGAACTGCAAGTCCAGGTTGGGAAGTAATTCGGTAAACTCCCCTTCGGAAAGTTTATAAATTGTTTCGGCCTTGGTTAACCCGTTAAACAAAGTAAGAATCTCCGTAGCACGGGATTTTTCTACTGCTCTCTGATATTGAGGTAAAGCAACAGATGCTAAAATACCAATAATGAGCACAACCACTAACAACTCAATCAACGTAAAACCTTTACGATTCATAACTATTCTCCTTTTAACAGGAACTATCCTGCTCATAAAAGTATAGCTATATATCCTCTAAAAATCAAGTATTTTTTAAAGTATCAAAATGGTATAATAACCCTATGATAGATAGAATTAAACGTTTAGAAACCCTTTTTTTGCAAGAAATCAATACCCTGATTACCAAAATGGCCGCCAACGGTGATTTTGGAGGATTTGTCACGATTACAGCGGTGCGTATCAGTAAAGATTTGGCTACTGCTAAGGTTTACTTTTCCGTTTTCGGCAGTCCGGAAGATCTTAAAAAAACGCAACAGGCACTTTCGTTACTGCGCAAAGAAATAGGTGCGCAATTACGCGGACGACTCCATCTGAAGAGAATTCCCTCTTTCAGCTTTGAATATGATGATACGCCCGAAAAGGCCGCACGAGTGGAATCCATTTTCCAAATTATCGACAAGGAAAAAGAACATGGAGAATAGAACAGAAAATCTACGCGCTGTTTGGCAGGCATTGCTCCAAGGGCAAAATTTTTTCATTGCAGGCCATTTAAACCCGGATGGCGACTCCTTGGGGTGCACCTTAGCGGTTACTTCTTTGTTGGAACGATTAGGAAAAACAGTTTACGCCTATGCGGCACCTGCCATAGGGAACGATTTAAAATTTTTACCCGGGTTGGACAAAGTACATGTGGGTGTATTGCCGACGAACAATACGTTTGACACCGTTATTCTGCTGGAATGTTCGGACCGTAACCGCGGCGGTGATTTACAAGCAGTATTAAAAAATGCAAAAACGCTTATCAACATTGACCATCACTTAGTCAGTGAGGCCTACGGTGACGTCAATCATATTGATTCGGGTGCGTCCAGTACAGCTGAAATTATTTTCCAACTTTTTGAAGAATCCGAAGATCCTGTTTGTTTGCCCACTCCGGATGAAGCGACTTGCCTCTATACCGGGTTAGTGACGGATACGGGACGTTTTGTACATTCCAATACAACCGCAGAATCGTTGCGGGTAGCATCGGCTTTGGTTGCATTGGGAGCAGACCTCGCTACTATTAACCAAATCATTTACTTCACAAAATCTTACATCGAACTTAAATTACTGGGCCGTGCCTTTGAAAAAATGGAAATGCGGTTTGATAACAAATACAGTCAAATCATTTTGACCAAGCGGGATTTTGAAGCATTGGGAGCAACCCCCGCCCAAACACAAGGAATTGTCAGCCAACCCACTATGATTCCCGGGGTGGAAGTGTCGGCCCTGATTAAAGAAGAACCGGATAAAGTATCGGTGAATTTGAGAAGCCGCAACGGCGTAGATGTAAGCAAAATAGCACAAACTTTCAACGGAGGCGGTCACGCACGGGCTTCCGGATTCAAAGTAACCGGCCAAACCGTAAGCGAAGTGGCTGAATCATTGGCCGAAGTGGTGCAAAATGTCGTCAAAGATATTCAATGAACCGCAACAAAGCGGCTTACTGTTAATCGACAAACCGGCTGATTTTTCTTCACACGATATTATCGCCATTGTGCGGCACGTACTGGCAACCAAAAAAATCGGACACAGCGGTACGTTAGATCCGATGGCAACCGGTTTACTGGTATTGCTTATCGGCCGACAAGCGACCCAACAACAAGACCGTTTCTTAAAACTTTCAAAAATATACCAAGGTACCTTAAAATTAGGAGAGGAAACTGCTTCTTGGGATGCTTACAGCGAAGTGGTAAATACAAGCCCGGTTCCCCCCCTTTCCCTTTCGCAAATACAACAGGCAGCTGCTACATTGACGGGGACCGTTCGCCAGCCCGTTCCTTTTTACAGTGCCAAACGTATCCGCGGAGAACGGATGTACGACTTGGCACGCAAAGGAGTGCCGATGGAACGTAAATTCAATGAAGTAACAGTAGCTTGGCAGGATTTACGCTTCCATGCTCCCGATGAGATTACTTTCACCTTACAAGGGTCTTGCGGTACCTATGTGCGCTCTATGGGATTTTTATTGGCTGAGAAATTGGGAACGGTCGGACACTTGACTGCCTTACGGCGTGTAGCGGTGGGCCCATATCGGGTGGAAAACGCATTAGACGGACAACTGCTAAAAACTTGCACCGGAGAAGAATTATACCGTAGGGTACAACCTTTATGAAACAAAAATACGCCATCACAATCGGAACTTTTGACGGAGTGCACAGCGGACACCGGTATTTATTGAATCGGTTGGAAAGTATTGCGGCGCATTATTTGTTAAAACCGCTTGTATTATATTTTCCGTTCCCACCCAAAACATTACTTTCGAATCATCCGGAAATGACACTATTAACACTTCCGCAGGAGAAAAAACAACTGTTTAAACAATATGGGGTAAATACACTACCGTTGGATTTTAATGCGTGCCGAGATTGCGACCCTTCCCGCTTTTGGAAACAACTAAAAACCAATTACCACATGGGAGCCATGGTGGTAGGAGCGGATTTTGCCTTTGGGAAGGACCGCCAGGGAACGGTAAGTTTCTTACGTGAACAATGCCGGCGGGAACAAATTCCCTTCCATGTGGAAAATTTTTACCAAAATGATCATCAAAAAATATCATCCTCGCTCATTCGAAAAACATTGGCTTTGGGGAATGTTCCCTTAGCTACCCAACTCCTGGGCCATCCCTACGAACTGAGCGGTATGGTTATTAAAGGGCACCGTTTGGGCAGGAAATTAGGATTTCCGACGGCGAACTTGGATACCGGTATTTACAAAATTTTGCCGCTGGGCGTATTTGCCGTAAAAGTACGTGTCGGGAAAAAATTTTACGGTGGATTTTGCAACATCGGATTCCGTCCTACCGTGAACACACTTCATACATTATTGCCACTTGTAGAGGTACATATTTTTGATTTTCATAAAAGTATTTATGGCCGGAAAATCACAATTTGGTTCATCGAGAAATTACGGGATGAAACAAAATTTACAACACTGGACGCACTCAAAACACAACTGCATAATGACCGTGCGTTGGCTCAACAGATTCTTAAAAAATTAAAATAAAAAACCCCGCCATAGAGGCGGGGTTTAAAAATTTGAACCGCTTACTCTTCTTCCATATAATAATTGCGCACAAACAAAACAATATACGCTAACCAGGAAGCACCAAAAAATATTAAAAAGCTATAAGAAAACCACCACATCTTGGCCATAGGATTATAATCCAGTAATAGCGAATCCCACACCAAGCGGATTAAAATCGTCATCAAATACATCCACACAAAAACAGTTAAGCCACGCAACATAAAATCAAACGTTGCGACGATAACCCCTTTCTCTTCAAACGGCCGTTTAAAATAGTTTGCTAATTTATTCATACCTTTTCCCCGTTAGATATTTTCCGGCACAGATAGGTTCTCCTGTTCCAAAAAGTTATCCGTCTCTACCGGAACAGCATAAGGATTAGAGACATCGGTTACGGGATACTGTTCCGTAACGGTTGTGGTAACTACCGTTTCTTGCACCTGCGTGGTTCCATTCGCCATATTTCTTCGCTGGGCTTTTTGCATACGACGAGAAAGACCCTTACGCGTTTCTCTTACGCCGGATTTTCTCTTTTTTGTTGTGGTGGTTGTGGTTTGAGTTTGATAAGAAACGGGCTCTTGCCACTGTGTTTCCTCCGCGTACACCACCTCTTGTTGAGGTTGCGGTTGCGATTGATACGGATGGTTTGCCGCCCATATTTCTTGTTCACTTAATAAATTGTTTTGAAACTCGGGGAATTTGGGTGTTCCCACATAGTCGCGCGTAACGGAATAGCGATCCATTCTAAAATAGGGGTTGTTATCGGAAACTCTTGTTTGGACGGGTTTTTGTTTTTCTTCTTCCAACATTACTTCCGTATAAAGTACACGCGGAGGAACCGGTTGCACTTCGTACGGATCTTCCTCATTTAAACAATACATAACACGTTGCGGCGTGCTGGCCCACGGATTATTGTCTACCCGTGTCTCGCAAGTAGAATAAGCCCACACTGGGCAAACCGCCACAGCCAAAAAGGAAAAAAGGAAGAGCGATCGTTTCATAATTTCTCCGTACCTTTATGATAGTACATTTTTAGATTTTTTGCACTACTTTTTCCTAAAAAAAATAAACCCCCTCATCAAGAAGGGGAAATCTTGTCACCGGGTGGGCTCGAACCACCGACCTATTCCTTATGAGAGAATCGCTCTAACCAGCTGAGCTACGGTGACGTAAAATCTATATTTATTATAACTAATATTTCCGACTTATGCAACTGTTATTTCTCCGCAATAGGGTAAAAAGGGCCTATTTTTTCCCTGGGTACTTTTGTCCTTCTCGCCTAGGTCTAAAGACCCTGGTTATTTTACGCCAGATGCGCTATAGTATTTATAGAAAGTAACCCTTAACAATTTGATTTTACCCATAACCGCTGTAGTCCCCAAACCCTGCTACAGCGGTTTCCCCTTTTATATTTGGCGTAAAAGCTTATAAATGCTACAATGAACGCATGAATGAAACCGCGCGGCTTTCACTTTTTGTGATTACAAAAAACGAAGAAAAGAACATTGCCAAATGTATTCTCAGTGCACGTAATATTGTCAATGAGATTATTGTGGTGGATTCTTTTTCCCAAGACAAGACGGCCCTTATCTGCCGTGACTTGGGAGCCATTGTTTTTGAACACAAATTTGAAGGGTTTACCCAACAGAAAAATTTTGCCCTTTCCAAAGTATCCGGGAATTGGGCATTATCTTTGGATGCCGATGAAACGCTAACTCCGCAACTTGCTGCCGAAATCAAACAAGCCATTAGCTCTGACCAATATGACGGCTACCGATTGACCCGTGTGAATAATTTTTGGAAAAAACAAATGCATCACAGCGGATTGAAAAAAGAAGCGTTATTACGCTTGGTGCGCACAAAGAACGCAAAATTTACAGGTGGCCTTGTACACGAAAAATTAACTGTAACGGGAAAAGTGGGACAGTTAAAAAATGTGTTTGAACATCATCCGTATGATACGATAGAAACATATTTGCAAAAATGTAATCATTATACCACTTTGGCGGCAAAAACGATGTATCAAAACGGGAAACGTTTTCACTTAATACCCGCTCTGCTATGCCTTCCGTTTGATTTTATCAAACGCTACTTTTTGCAGCTTGGATTCTTGGATGGATTTCGCGGATTTATATGGGCCGTATTCAGTGCATTTTACACGTTTGTAAAACACATCAAACTTTGGTTTTTGGAAAGAAACTAAAAACCGCACCTCACGGTGCGGTTTTTTTTAAACGTTAGTATTCACTTGGAGCCGTAAAAAATCCCTCTTGCTCTTTCAGTTTGGAAAACTGAGGGTAAAGAATATCGGTAAATTTGTCCATTTCCTTTTCCCCGCCGCGGATTTTCAAATTGACCGATAACACATAGACATCATGTGTTAGAATCTCTCGCCAATTATCCGGGAATTTCACAAAATCTTTGAAAGTGGTAATCAACGGCATATTTCCGCGCGTATCTTCAAACGTACGCAAATGTTCCACCGTATAATGTTGATGATCCGGAAAACGCCATTTTTGTTTTAGTTCCAACCCTAAATTCGTCAAGGTATTCTCAAAGGACTCCGGGTTGCCCAATGCACAAAAACAGGCCGACGGTTTTTTGAGCGCGGAAAGTTCTACCTTTTTATTGGTACAAATATCAATATAATACTCCGGTTTATGTTCACTTTCTAAAATCTCAATATGATCGTTGTAAAGGCGAATCTCGTCTTTGATGTTTTCCAACACACGGGGATGTACTTGGTCACAATGAGTTAAAAGCACCAAATTGGCACGTTCCAATGCTTCGAGCGGTTCACGCAAAATCCCATAAGGTAACAATTGCTTGTTGCCAAACGGATTTTGTGCATCTACCAACACAACGTTGGCATCGCGTTGTAAATGGTGGTGCTGGAATCCGTCATCTAACAGAATCAATTGGCTTTTAAAACGGCGCAAGGCCTCCGTAGCCCCCTGAGCGCGGTTGGAAGAAATGACAACCGGCACCTTATAACTGCTTAAAATACGGCTCATCATAAAAGGTTCATCCCCGGCGGCTCTCCAATCCACATCCGGATTATCAAATAAAATGATCGGTTCGGACGATTTTTGCTGCCGTTTGTATCCGCGGGAAACGATTGCCACCCGGATTCCCGCTTGGGCAAGCGTAGTGGCCGCCAACAAAACAGCCGTCGTTTTTCCGGTACCCCCCGCCGTAATATTTCCGATACATACCACACGAGAGTTGATTGTTTGGCTACTTTTCCACCCATTGGCGTAGGCGGCACGATGCAAAGCACCGGCAGCTCCGTAACCCTTGGAAGCTAACAACAAACACCCACGACCTACTATATTCCCTTCTAATTTTTCTTTTATCGTCAACCAATCCATATAAAACCCCTTATGAGTATGTGTTAGGATATTTTACCATTTCCGAAAGGGTTATCAACAAAAAATTGCTATAATGAAAATATGTCCAGTACGCGTTTTAAAAAGACACCGCTTCACTACATTCAATACCTGGCACTCAAATTTCTATGCGGGGCGTTGCTGCTCCTTCCCTATAAAACAGCCATTTCCGTTACACGCACTTTGATGGGCGGGGCCCGTGTATTTTTGCCCAACCGTTTCCGGCGCATGCAACAAGATATCCAGCAAGCGTTTCCTGAAAAATCTGCCCAAGAAGTACACACTATTGCCTTGGAATCTTGGAAAAATATGGGAACAATTTTGGCCGAATTTGTCCATTTAAGCCATATGAAACCGGAAGAATTTAAAAAGCATTGTCGCATCATCGGTTTCGAAAAAGTAGTTCAGACCGACCAACGTACTGGAGGCATTATTCACATCGGGCATTTTACCAACTGGGAAGCGTTCGGCCTGGCCAGTTCCGTTTATGGCGCGGAAAAAGCCGTAC
>JAEEMS010000028.1 GCA_016283355.1 Elusimicrobiaceae bacterium
ACTTCAAAATTTTGTACAACAATACTCCCTCACTTATAGTATAATAGAAAATCGCATTTTTTCAAGGGAGAATTTAAAATTTCGGCTCCACAAAAAAGCCATAAAAAACGCCCCGTCTAAACGGGGCGTTAAATTCATGTTCATCTTACCTTACTGCCTTTTCGGGAAATTCTTGCTTATCCCTGAAAATAGGTTGATCAATCTCTTCAAACGGCTTAAACGTATCGTCTCCAGCGTCCTTCTCCGTGTAGGTATATCCGTGCTGGCAATAACCCTTAGATTTCCCGGAGCACGTTTTGGTTACTTCGCCGTTGGGCGACATTCTCAGCGTGTGTTTGGTACCCTGCGCGCTGATGACGGATGCGGCAAGCGTACCGTCCGGGGTTTTCTTCACTTCGAAGGAGTTCTTGGCACTCAATTTACCGGTTACCACATCGGCTTCCAAGGTAAGCGGTGTGTCCATACCATCATCCTTGTTTATCTTTTTCATTTCGGTCGCTTGCGCCATGGCCGGAAGGGCGACTGCTACTGCCAATAACAGCATCAAGTATTTTAGCGTTTTCATAAGATTCTCCTATTACTCCACTTCAAAATTTTGTACATCAATACTACCTCATCTATAGTATAATAGAAAATTTCATTTTTTCAAGGGGAAATTTTTAAATTTGGATGAACAAAAAAACGCCCCGCACAAGCGGGGCGTTAAACTCATGTTCATTTTACCTTGCGTCCCTTACGGGTACGGTTTCTCTTACGGTTTCTTTCACGCTGAAATCAAATTCCTGCAGTGCGGTCGGAAGCTCCGGACCGTCAAACAGCCCCTTCTTCATGTGGACGTACCCGTGCTGGCAATAGCCCGCGGATTCCGCATAGCAAGTGCGGTTCTTTTGACCGTTGGGCAACAATTCCAATACGTGTTCAGTACCTTTCACGCTGACGACGGAAGCAACAAGCGTACCGTCCGCCATTTTTGCAACTGAAAAGGAATTCTTGGCACTTAATCTGCCGGTTACCACATCGGATTTCACGGCAAGCGGTTTATCCATGGATTCCACATCGGATACTTTCTTCCTCTCCATCTCTTGCGCCATGGCCGGGAAGGCGACTGCTACGGCTAATAACAACATCAAGTATTTTAGCATTTTCATAATTCTCTCCTATTACTCCACATCAAAAATTATACAACAAAACTACCTCACCTATAGTATAAGTGAAAAATGTCAAATTTTCAAGCGGAAATTTAAACGCTACAAATACAGCACTCTAAATCCCACCCCTACGCTCCAATCTTTGCTGTGCGCGTTTCCGGCCGCGTGGGCGGAAACATTGGCGAAAATTGCGGTCCCAACGGTAACAAGCGTGCCTATTTCCGCTTCCGGCACTACTTCCATTTTGCCGCGATGCTCAAAATCCTGGTAATAATACACGTTGGTTTGCACCCACCACTTAGCGTCCGACAAATACGACACGTTTACCCGAAAACGCCCCAGGTTGATATCTTCCCGCGCACGGTCGCCCAAGACGGACCAATAATGTTTGTACCCGGCCGCCGCGTAAATACCGCTGTTCCAAGACCACAACACAAATGCCGACGGGCTCACCTGCAGTTGCCCGCTGCCCAAGCGTTTATCGGTGGCGGTGGGCAAAAATGTTTCCATCCGTGCGCCGTAGCCAAACCCGCCGTTTAAACTTTCCGGGTGCATCCAAGCCAGTGCCACCAACGCGTCTGCCAGACCGCTCACGGATTTCTCCGGCGATTCATACCGCGCCAGTGGCACTTCTACCCCCCAATTCCAAGCGTTGTCAATCACGTGGTAACTTTTGACAATGAGTTGACTGGAAGAAATTCCCGCGCTGTCATCGAGCACATTGAGCACCGGGTTCACTTCCAGCGAAGTGATATTCTCCGTTGGCATAACGCCGTAATCGTACTTACGTTGCAGTTGCGCGCAAGCCGGCAGCGCAACCAAACCGATCCCTAACAAAAACCATTTACGCATAACAATCCCTCCCTTTCAAGCTATTTTATCTTAGCGAAATAGGGGGGCTTGGGATAGTGTTAAAAAGGGCTAGTTTAAGGAAGTATTTTCAAATTTTCTTTCTCTGCGCAGCACCAAGATACGCTCTTGCACAAAGTTGGCCGCTTCCAACGACAACGGCGAATTTTTCCCGCGGATGACGTGCATGGATAAGCATGCCTCGTACCACGTCAACGCTTTGGAGAGATGTCTAGAGGTGCCGTGGCCTTTCTCGTACATTTGCGCCAACTGCAACATGGCAGCACAGTCAGCATGGTGCGTGGCTACGTGTTCCGTCCAATGGAAGGCCAGCGGGTAATACTCGGGCGTTTCGTCCAGGTAAAGCGTCATCAATTTATAGCACGCTTCCTCGTTGCCTTGTTGGGCTTGTTGGTCCCACTCCTCATACAACGCACGGCGGCGTTTTTTGAAATCAAAACACGCACGGATTTTTTGTACCGCTTGCGCAGAGAATTGTTTGAGTTGGGCCCACCAACGGGCGAGTGTGTTTTTCATATTGTGATAGGGAAGTACGCTCCCGCTACACATATTGTACACTATTGCGCAAAAAAAATCCGCACCGGCTGTAAAAATCACACCGGTGCGAATTTGTTAAAAAACAATTTATTCTTCTTCTACCGGGTCATCAAAACCCAAAAGCCACGTGAACAATGCCCCGGCCGCAATGGCACAGGCAAACCCCACCGCATAGAAAATAATACTGTGCCAATTGGAAAGCGCAAGCAGTAGCACCACGCCGGAAACACCAAACGCAATGGCCGAGGTTACCCCCGCCACCGCACCAATCGCTCCGCCTACGGCACCGCCTAAACACGCGGCAATAAACGGTTTAAAAAGCGGCAACGTAACCCCGTAAATAAGCGGTTCACCGATCCCCAAAATACCCACCGGCAACGCACCTTTGGTAATATTTTTGAGGTTTTTGTTTTTGGTCATAAAGTAAACGGCAATCCCCGCGCCCACCTGGCCGGCACCGGCCATGGACAAAATCGGGAACAAGGGGTTATTACCCAGCGTATCTACGAGTTGTTGGTGAATCGGTACTAAACTTTGGTGAATCCCCAACATGACGGTGGGCAAGAAACAACCGCCCAAAATTCCGCCAAAAATTAATCCGCCGCGGTGCAAGCCGTATTGCACGCCTTTTGTAATCAAGTCGGACAGATACCCCGCAATCGGTTGAATAACGATGAGCGACGCCAACCCCATCACCAAGAGCGTAAGCGTAGGTGTGGTAAAAATTTCAAGTGTATTTTTGACACGTGCGCGGAAGAATTTTTCCACAAAGCAAGCCAGGTAACACACAAACAACACAGCAATAATTCCACCGCGGCCCGGCACAAACGTCTGCCCGAACCAGTGCAAATTGGCCAACCCCGGGTAGTTCAGTGCCCCCGCGAGTGCGAGCCCCAACGCCGGCGTTCCGCCAAATTCCTTGGAGGTGTTCCAACCTACAGCCGCGTTTAAATAGAAAAACACGCCTTGGCCCATAATGGTTAAAAACGTCACCAAATCGGCCGGACAACCGTTAATACTTTTGGCAATATTGGCAAACCCCAATAAAAGCCCGCAGCCGATATACGCCGGGATAAGTGGCACAAAAATCGCACCGATACGCGCACAAATGCGGCTTAGATTGGAAGAATATTTTTGTTTGG
>JAEEMS010000029.1 GCA_016283355.1 Elusimicrobiaceae bacterium
TCATCCTTGTCTCCTTCTTCTTTTATTGTTACGTTACTCTTAGAATACATAAACAAGTGGCCTTAAGGCCAGGGTCTTTGGACCTAGGCCCGGGTTACCCATTAGACCCAGAAAGCCCTTGGCATAAGAATACTGTAACAATTACTGGCAATTGGTAGCCATTTTTATATAATGTGAAAAGAAATACTTAATCGCCCGAGGAAAATATGTTTACCTACGTTAAAAAAGCACAATATCACGAAACAGATCAAATGGGCATTATCCACCACGCCAATTACGTGAAATGGATGGAAGAGGCACGCCTTGCGTATTTGGAAGAATTGGGGCTGGGTTACCAGAAAGTTGAAAATGAAAAAATCTTTTCCCCCGTGATTAACGTGGTGGTACAGTACAAATCCCCGGTGCGCTTTGCGGACGAAGTGGAAATTAAGGTGTCCGTAAAAGAATACACGGCGGTAAAGTTAGAATTGTCTTACGATTTTTTTAATAAAACAACCCGACAACTCTGCTCCACCGCATCTTCTCAGCATTGTTTTATCAAAAACGGGAAAATTGTTTCACTTAAAAGAGAAATGCCCGCCTTGCACGAAAAAATATCCGCTTTATTACCTAGTGAGGAATAAAACATGGCCGCCACCCTGCATACTAATATCTTAGGAATTGATTTTGAAAATCCGTTTTTACTTGCTTCCGCTCCGCCGACTGCTCTAATTGAAAGCATTGATAAAGCATTTGAAATGGGCTGGGGTGGGGCTGTGCTTAAAACCATCACGCCCGATAATTTAGAGATGAACGAAGCCAGTCCTCGCTATGCTGTACTGCAAAACAAAAAGCGCATTATAGGTTTCCAAAATATCGAACTTTTAAGTCACCAAACCGTTCACTACTGGTGCGACGGCATTAAACAACTCAAACAAAAACACCCTACCAAAGTGATCATTGCCAGCATTATGGCACCCGTTGATAAAAACGCATGGCAAGACCTCGTTAAAACCTTAAATAACACGCCGGCCGATGCGTTTGAACTGAATTTTTCCTGTCCGCATGGGATGCCGGAAAAGGGAATCGGTATGGCCATTGGAACGGATGCTGAAATTTCTTCCCAAATTACTACGTGGGTCAAGGAAGTGGCGCAAAAACCTGTGTTCGTAAAACTCTCCCCCAATGTTACCCATATTGTGCATATCGCGCGCGCGGTCGAAGGGGCACATGCTGACGGGCTGGCAGCCATTAACACCGTACAAGGGTTTATGGGGTTGGACCTGCATACACTTCAACCCCGGCTCAATGTAAATGGAAAGACCGCCTACGGTGGTTGTTCGGGCACGATGGTTAAACCGATTGGATTGCGTTGTGTAGCACAAATACGGCAGGCAAGTACCCTACCCATTTTGGGTATGGGCGGTATTTCTACGTGGGAAGATGCCGCACAGTATATTGCCGTCGGTTCGGACGCTGTACAAGTGTGCACTGAGGTTATGCTAAGCGGCTATAAGATTATCGGACCCATGCTAAAGGGATTGCAAACATACTTGGAAGAAAAGGACTTTGCTGATATCCGTGCCCTAAAAAATAAAGCGATTGAACAAATTTGCTCGCACGAAAACTTACCCAAAACACCGCTTGTTTATCCTCAAGTAAATCACGACCTTTGTGGCCGTTGCGGCAAATGCGTTACGATTTGTAGCGAGTCGGAGCACCAAGCTCTGCGCCTAGATGACGGCTACATTGTAGTAAACAAAGGACGTTGCGTGGGGTGCGGCTTGTGTCGCTTTGTATGTCCGTCTGGAGCCATTACCGCACAGTTATAGTATGCCTACTATTGGAATCCTGCGCCGTGAAATCCCGCCTGTCCGAAAGCGTGAAACGGTTATGAAAGCTTTTTCCCGTCTGTAACGGACTTGACTACACAAGCCGGATTGCCTACAGCCACACTATTGGCCGGAATGTCTTTGACGACCACACTTCCCGCACCAATGACGCAATTATCGCCAACAGTTACCCCAGGCAAAATAGTGCAGCTGGCACCTATCCACACATTTTTTCCAATTTTTACCGGACTGGGAGTAGCGGTAAGACGTGTTTTAGGATCCAAATCATGATTGAGGGTAACAATGGTGGTCCCCTGTCCAATCATAGTATCATCCCCAATTTCAATTCCGCCGTTATCTTGGAAACGGCAGCAAGCATTGATAAAAACATTTTTCCCCAGTTTTGTATTTTTCCCAAACTCGGTATAAAAGGGTGGAAGCAGAATACAACTTTCGTCTATTTTGCTGGCTGTTAATGTAGAAAAGAGTTCACGAACCTCGCTAAGTGTATGGTAACGGTTGTTCATTTCCATTGTTATTTTGCGAGCTTCTTCGTTGTAGTCGGCAAACGCTTGTAATAGTTCGGTTCCCATTTCCATGGGGGTGCCTTGTTGCATAAGTTCTCTGATTTTTTCCAGTTCCATCATTCTTATTTCCTCTGTATTTACTTAACTTTATTATATAACTTATCTTTCCCGAAAAAAAATACGCACACGAAGCAATTGCAAAGATTGTTCTATTTCGCACATTTTGTTAAGATATGAGCGTATTAAAATTTACACACAGGAGCCAACATGAAAAAACTAGCAATTGCAGTACTCGCTATATTGTTTGTCGCCCCGTCTGCCTTGGCGGAAGGATGGGGAGTGGGTGTTAAGTTAGGGGCCGGTGAAAACGAACCCAAAGGAATGGAAGATGCTTTCCATGATTTGGGAGGCACCCTGGATAAAAATGAGAGTTATTTGGGCGTAGAAGTTTTGTATGAATGGGATTTGAACGACGAAGCCAACAAAATCGGGCTCAAGGCCGGTTGGGATATGTACGGCGAAAACGAATTGAAACCGTTGCTGCCCGGTGAAAAAATTACCGAAACCACTTACGCTTTCCCCGTTACGGTTTATTACAAACGCGATAACGGCGTGAAACATCTGTCTTGGTGGGCTGGGGCCGGTGCAACTTTCTTGCGTACCGAAGTGGAAGCAAGCGGCTCTGTAATGGCTGACCACAACCAAAACAAAGTGTTCCCGCATGTTGCCGCCGGGGCTGAGTACCGCTTTACCCATCTTTTTGCTTTAGGGTTAGAAGCGCGCTACAACATCGATGCCAAAGTTGAAGAAGATGGGGCAATATTTTCCGATCGCTCAGGTTTTGGAGCTGCCGTAACCGGCCGTTTCTATTTCTAAAAACATTTTAGAAATTAAAACACCCGCAAAAAACCCGCCGCCATGTAAGTAGCGACGGGTTTTACTTTCCAATTTTAGTTTATGTTAGCAAGAAAATTACACTGTCATAAGTTATTTTCTATTAGCAAACAATTAAACTGAATTCTTTCACACTTCACTAGGGCCATAAGGCCGAAATTGAATTAATCATAATAACCGGGGATGCCGTATGTCACATCGAATCCATCTTCTATCTCTATTTCAACCCCGTATTTACGCAACAGTTTCCCTTCAAAGCTATCAGTAATGGCTGAGTGTCTAACACCATGCGATGTGCACCTCGAAACCGGTGTTTTGCCGCGTTTTTTCATTTCATCACGCAGGACGGTTATAAAGTTGACATTCTCTGCCCTTGCAGCGTTATAGAAAGCATCATCATCTGTGGAAGAACAGATATATCCAAACTTCGCATTGGGATCTGCACCAGCATCCAATAAGGCCGGAATTAATTTCTTTAACGCAGCAAGATCTTTTACATAACGAGCCGTCATTATAAACGTGGATAACGGGCTCCAGTCAGGATGTTGTATCGTCGCATTAGGGCTTACTTTCATTTTCAATAACATGGTTGCGGTATCGAAGTGCCTATTTTCTATAGCAACGTTCACCAAATTTCCGTCACTATTTTCACATCTCACTTTTAACAAAGACGGATCTTTTTTTGCCATATATTGGATTAATTCGTTATGTCCGTTTCCGGCCGCAATACAAATGGGGAGTACAAACGCATGCAAAACTTTCTCTCTATTCTCCGACCAGAAATATTCGGAATTTTTAAGTTGGCTCTGCATCCGTTTTCTTAAAAGAACGGTATAGGGATTGCCTTCTACAAGTTTTTTTACGGTAGCCGTATCTCCGTTACGGACCGCACGCATAAATTTTTGCTCAACTTGCGCAAGGGTAGCTTTTTTCTTGACAGACCCAACGTTTGTTTCATTGTCGATTTTTTTGGTTGGCTGATATTCCGGCAACCATTGGCCCATAACAGGCAGAGCACAAACAATCGTCAGAACAAATGCAACCATTGATACTAATTGACGTTTCATACTTCATTCTCCTTTGCTTTAGTTGTTATCTTACACTTTTAGTATATGTAAAAAAGGAATCCCAAACCAGGGTCTTTAGACCCAAACCTCCAGGAAAAAAAGACCTATAAAAATTTAGGCCCTTTAGGCATCTTTATCTAGGTCCCAAAAACCCGCCTATTTGGGTCCAAAGACCCTGGTTTCTGCAAAACATTTTTATTAAACTACAATTACACATAAGGAGGAAAATAGTATGAAAAAGAGCATAATGGCAATCTTAATGTGTGCGATGGCATTCACTTCCGCTCATGCTTTGTTTGAAGAATGGCGTACGCCGCCTGATATGCCTTCTAAACAAGAGGTGAAAGCTTTTCAACGTGATGTAAAAAATGGGAAATTTTCCCAAAAAACAAGAGCCGCTTTGAAAAGAGCCGCACTTGTCAATTCGAGAGATGAGAAAGGAAACACACCCTTGATGATGGCTACGTTCAAAGGGAACTACCAAATGGTCAAAGATCTGTTAGACAACGGAGCCATAATGTCTATCGACTGGTTGAATAATGAAAACATCTCCGCACTTTGTATTGCAGTAGAAATGAAGCGTGTCAAAACAGTGGCGCTTTTGCTGGAAAGAGGCGCATCCGCTAACTTAAAATGTGGTTTTGATGGATATCATAAAAGTCCAAAGAGTCCACTCTTGATCGCTGCCGAAAATGGTGCGGTGCCCGAAATTATTCAAGCACTTGTAGATAAGAAGGCAAAAGTGAATTTTGCAACTGCATATGGTGGTATCACCCCCTTAATGCGTGTGGCTGAATGCGGAAGTATTAAATCGGCGAGTATTTTATTAAAAGCCGGAGCTAATGTTAATGCTAAAACCACTGGTTCTCTGGATAGAGGCGTAACTCCCGCTTGGTTTGCTATTTTCTCAGGTAACTTGCCCATGCTTAAGCTCATAATGGAAAGAGGCGGTCGGGCAGAACCATTCGAGAGTGACGATGCATTCGTATTCCCCATAGATGTGGCCAAAAGTAATGGCGGTCAGGAGATGGTTGAATACTTAAAAATCAAAGGATATGATTACTAACCGAAGGATGATTACTTTCGGCATGATGATTAATTCCTCACAAAAACCCCTTTGGCATATTGCCGAAGGGGTTTTTAAGAGAGCAATTTCGTTGTAAAAGTAGCCCCCTCATTGTACAAAGGTTACCCCCAACTCCGTCCGGATCCGATAATTCTTATACAAAAACTACTAGAAAAGCTTAAATTGAACAGTTCTTATGTTCATGACTTGCTATTTTGGAAGAAAAAGCCCCGTCAATGCGGGGCTTTTTTAACTTTAATTATTAACGAAACAAAGCGAATATATTTTTCTCTTTCTCCGGCGTTACGTAATAATAATTTATTTTCTTTTTGACTAAGGCAACCACACGACCTTTATAAATAAAGGCATCTCCCAATTCCATATGGGAAAGATGACTTTTGATAGATTGTTTGTAACGTTTATTACCGAAATAATGGGCTTTTTTTACACCTTTACTTGACAAAAAGGATGCCAAAGCAGGCCCGATATTATCCTCGCCAAAATGTTCCCATAAGTTCTCTTCGTTAGGAATAGGAGAAAAAGGAAGTCCACGAACGTCCTTCTTGGAATCCGCTACATCGATATAACAAATATCCTCTATTACCTTCCATTCATTATCCCTTTTTTCTATACTGGTTTTGTCGAAAAATGTAAGTGTTATCTTCTCTAACTGCCATCCTTTTTTACGTGCGCAAACTTCCGGAGTGGCTACCGTCCCGTTTTCCAACAAAATTCCTTTGCATTGGGTCGTTTTTGTTTTTGTGGAGGGCACTTCTTTGCTTTTGTGAATCCACCCGCGGGAAGGATATATATCCGTTTGGCGGATAGTTGTAGGTTTTATCCACGTAAATGTTAGGGATACGGTTGATTGTTCTATGCGTTTTTGTTGGGCAATTTTTCTCTCTATATTTGATAATGCTTTGGCAAGTTCATTGCTCTGTTTTAAAATACGTTGATCCACTTCTTGCCTGTGTTGTGCAATAGCCGATTGGGCTACCAAAAATATACCGCAACATAAAAGCGTTACGGCAACGATTTTTCGTTTCATACTATCTCCTTACTTAATTAAATTAAGTAACTATATTATATAAAAGTTAGTTTAAACTAACAAATATTATTTTAAATATATATTTATATAAGGAGTTAAAAAATATTTTGTTATATATAATATTAGTTTAGATTAACTTTTAAAAACCGGGAAGGATAGAATTTTTGCTTTTAACCCCAAAAAACTTAGCTCATATATCCAAAATACGCCTTTTTAGTGCGGTTGCGCATATAAGTTATCTCTAAAAAATATAAGAAGATTTTAGTAAAGTTACATAGGTCCAAAGGCCTAGTCCGCTCTAGGCCCTTTTTCCCTTGTGGGCGGTAAAATAAATTTAATACACTACCCAAAGAGGTACATCATATGCAAAAAAAGAAAATAATTTTATTAGTAACTGTATTGTTCTTTCCCGTTCTTTTGTTAGCAAAAACGACTGTCGTGTATCACACCAGCGATACACACGGTTTTTTCTTTCCGCGTAACGGGCAAGGCGGTTTTGCCGCTTTGGCAGCCGTCCTAAAAAACGGACCGCAACCCTACTTATTGTTAGACAGCGGGGACTTCGCCAACGGCACGGTGGAAACACGCAACTCCAAAGGTCTTAAAGCCGTGCAAATTATGAATAAACTCGGCTATGATGCCACTACCCTGGGCAACCATGAATTTGACTTTAAAGCCAATAGCTTCCCGGCGATTGTGGCAGCATTGAATTTCCCGATGCTGGCGGCTAACTTTTTTGAAGAAAACACACAAAATCATCCGCCCCATATTTTGCCCTATCTTATTACAGAAAAAAACGGTGTAAAATTTGCGGTAATCGGTCTGGGGAATCAGACGCCCACTAAACCTGCTACGGGGTATCGTTTTGAAGATCCGCTCGTTAGTTTAGAAAAGGTTTTAATCCAAGTAGAAGCCCAACAGCCCCAAGTGGTAATCGTAATCGTGCATGATGCGTTGGAGGATTCCAAACATGGCACCCAACCCTACGTTGCACAAATTGCCCACCGATTTGCAGGGTGCA
>JAEEMS010000002.1 GCA_016283355.1 Elusimicrobiaceae bacterium
GGCCTGTGTGGATACAATAAACCAAACGTTATTGGTTGAGCCTGGTTCACGGTTAGATAGTGTTGCGCACATTCGCATTGTCTTTGACAGAAACAAGAGGGCCGTAGATACCTCTTTTGAAGATATTCTTTTGGATAAAGGGCGCTATTCCGAAGATTCTGCTTTAGCGGAGCAGGCCTCCCGCTTGCGCCATGAGACGGAAGAAAAAATGAATCAACGGGTTTCTTTTGCTGCGGAAGAAATTCCTACTTACGCGGACCGGGAATCTCCGCTAGGGAGAGTATTGGCGGAATGTTTACATAAATGGGCGAAATTGGATGGGGTTGTACTCAATGCAGCTTCTATTCGTAATGCGTTACCGCAAGGGGTTGTCAAAGAGAAGGATGTATACAAGATGTATCCTTACGGCGATAATATTACATTTTTAACGTTAAAGGGAAAAGTATTACTGCGTGCATTGCAAATGTCGCTGAATACGGAAGGAAATTTCCCGCAAGTGGCCGGAATGACTGTCCGTTATCGGATGTTGGGAAATGATAAACTCATCCACAACGTATCATTGAAAAACGGTCGTTTGGTTCGGCCTAATGATACGTACCGTATTGCGGTAACGGACCATATCTTGGCCGGTGGTTTTGGCCACGACGAATTTATCAATGCATTGGAATTTAAAAATACGTTTGTAGAAGCCCGTCAAATTATGCGCAGTTGTTTGGTGCGCCAAAAACAAATTGCAGTGCCGACCGGATCCAGCTTTGAGGAAATAAAATGAATCTTCTCCGCCCTTTGCGTATCGGGGCCTTCACGGCTCCCAACAATTTATTATTAGCCCCGATGGCGGGTATTACGGATACCCCTTTTCGTATCTTATGTTTGAAAGGCGGTGCCGGAATTGTATGTGCGGAAATGGTTTCCGCACATGCGCTCCACTACGGGAATCCCAAAAGCGGACGGATGCTGCAAGTAAATAAGAAAGAGCACCCGGTTTCTATGCAAATCTTTGGGGCCGATGAAGAGACAATAGCGCAAGCCGCCAAAAGTGCGCAAGATCAGGGAGCGGATATAGTAGACATCAATGCCGGCTGTCCCGTTAAAAAAATTAACAAGGCAGGTGCCGGGTGTGTATTGATGAAAGATGAAGCTAAATTGGGGCGACTGATAGAGGCGGCCGTGAAAAGTGTTTCCATCCCGGTAACTTTAAAAACACGTATTGCATTAAATCATAGAGAACGGTTGGCCCTGCGCATGGCAAAGCTGGCGGAAAGTGCCGGAGCCAGTGCCATTACACTGCATGCACGTGCTGCGGTAGATGTACATACAGGAGCCCCGGATATCGAAGCGGTGGCCGAAGCCGTACAAGGGGTAAAGATCCCTGTAATCGGTAACGGAGGCATCACAAACGCACAAACGGCTCAACAATTTCTAAAAACGGGATGTGCAGGGGTAATGATCGGACGTGCCGCGGTGGGAAACCCGTTTATTTTTCAATCGATTCAAGATGAAATGGCCGGTTTGCCACCGGTTGTTTTGACGCCGCAAAAACGAATGGAAATTTATTTGGCCCTCATTCGCGAAAATGTTGCTTATTACGGTGAAAAAATAGGTGTGAACCGTAGCCGTAAAACGGCGGGATATTGGATTAACAATTTTCCCAACGCAGCCGAGGTGCGCGGCCAATTTGTACGGCTGGCGAAAGTAAGCGATATCGAAAAGTTGTTTCATACCGTATTTTAACTGCTTTTAGCAAAAAACTCCCACAAAAGCCGTAAACTTTTATATAATATATTGAAACCACGAGTCATTATACGCGCGGCTACCACTCCGTGCGACTAATTACAAAAGGTAGAAACAAAACGTATGACAAAAACTTTTTTACCTTCCGTAAAGGAAGTTGAAACCAGCCGTAAATGGCACCACTTGGATGCCAACGGCAAAACCCTGGGGAGATTAGCTACAAGAATTGCTGTTCTCTTAATGGGTAAACACAAAAAAACCTATACTCCGAATATGGACTGCGGGGATTTTGTAGTTGTTACCAATGCCGCTAAAGTAAAATTGACCGGCAAAAAATTGGAACAAAAAGTATACTTCTCCCACTCTGGCTATGCCAAAGGCGGAAAAGAAACCCCGGTAAAAAGAGTATTGGAAAACAACCCGACCAAAGTGTTGGAACTTGCCGTGAAACGCATGTTGGACGAAAACAAACTCCGCGCACCGCGTATGAAACGCTTGCGCTTGTTTGCGGGTGAAGCACACGAATTCACCGGACGCTTTGGTAAATAAGAGGGAAAAATATGAACACAAAAGATTTGAAAACCGGAAGAAGAAAAACCTCCGTCGCCCAAGTTGAATTGAAAAAAGGCAAGGGCGTTATTACAGTAAACACAAAATCTTTGGATGAGTATTTTGGCAACAATGCCCGCTGCAAAGCGGCTGTAAAAGCTCCTCTTGTGGTAACCAATTTGGAAAAGGAATATGACGTGAAAGCCAAAGTAGTAGGCGGTGGTGTTTCCAGCCAAGCCGGTGCTTTGCGTCACGCTATTGCCCGCTCCATTGCCGCAATCAGCGAAGATTTGAAGAAATCCGTCAAGAAAGCCGGCTACTTAACGCGCGATCCCCGTATGGTGGAAAGAAAGAAACCGGGCCAACCCGGTGCGCGCAAACGCTTCCAATTTTCCAAACGTTAATTTGGATTGGAACGAATGCAGTTTTACGAAACCCCCGCTTTTGGCGGGGGTTTTTATTAGGGAAAGAACCCCCGGCTTAGGGCCGAGGGTTTTTATTTTTGGATAAGGGTATTTCTTACCTTATTTCACCAATTTTCCTTTTTCGTCAAACACGAATTTTTTGCCGGTTTCTTTAAATGTAACAGTTACGTATCCCCGTTGCGGATTTTTTCCCAATCGGCGGTTGGTAAAGAAAGATACTTTATCATTTAAAATATCTACCGTAGAACCTCCATCGCGGTACATCATGTGGTGGGTTACTTCTAAATTTAGGGCGGCCAAGCTTGCGTTTTCGTATTTAACGGGGTGTGTCCAAACGTCTTCCCCTTGATTTTCAACGGTATCTAACGTAATTTCTTTCGTTTGGTTGAGTAATTGGGCTATTTCCCAGCAATCTTTTCCTTGGATGGTGCAGCTGCTCTTAGCAGTTTTTGTCTGCGTAGAAGAACACGCAACCAATAAGGCCCCCGCGAGAGTAAGTAATGTGATTTTTTTCATACAACCTCCTTGTCTGTAGTTGTGTATAGCAAAAAAAGAGTGAAAAGATTATTTCTCTTTCAGTGCGCAGGGGATTTTAGGGCTTTTCTCCACCAAATCTTGGATTGGTTTAATGACTTGCGCTTGCGGTTGGAGTGTGCAGGGGCCGCCGATACAACCGCCCTTGCAATTCATTACCTCTAAAAGTTGGAAATTTCCGGTTCCCTTGGCAAATGATTTTAAAAGTAGCATGGCTTTCTTATCTAAGCCGCTAATTGCCATCTTGGTAAAGGGTTTCTTCCCGGCAATAGCGTTTTCAACGGCCTGGGCTACGGCCCCGGTTACCCCGTAATAACGCCCCTCTGCCGAGATATTAGTTTCTAGTTTTGTTTCTTCACATTGGGCGGGAACGATTTCCCGTGCGGCAAACAAAACGCCCAACTCTTCATAGGTCATTACATAATCAATATCCGGGTTTTCCATTCCTTCGGCCCGTTTGGATACACACGGCCCGATGAATACGGTGGTGTACCCGTTTTCTTTTTCCAAAGCAGCAGTGTAGGCGGCCGGTGTTTTGGTTTTGGAAACAAATTCTTTCAGCGCCGGTAGGTGCTTTTTGACGGCTTGTACCCATGCGGCACAACAAGAAGTTGTCATGAATTGGGCACCGTTTTCCAATCGTTCGACGAGTTCACGTGCTTCGTTACGGGTAGTTAAATCTGCTCCTTTGGCCACTTCGGTCACTTTGGTAAAACCGGCCTTTTTGACAGCGGTAATCAGTTGCCCTAACGACGTATTTTCAAACTGTCCTACAATAGAAGGAGCTACCAACGCGCACACCTTTTTTCCTTTTTTAATTGCATTTAAAATATCAATAATTTGGCTGCGCTCTGTGATGGCACCAAAAGGACATGCCGGCATACAGTGACCGCAGGAGATACATTTATCAAAATCTATTTTTGCCAAACCGTTCTTGTTCTTATGAATGGCATCTACCGGGCAGGCCTGTTCACAGGGAACTGGAATATAAATGATTGCGTGATAGGGGCATGCCTCTTTGCACATTCCGCAGTTTTTGCATTTATTAGGGTCAATAACCGAGCGAGTATTAACGATAGATATAGCCCCGAATTTGCACGCTTGTTGGCAATGGCGCGTTAAGCACCCCTGGCAGGACTCTGTGACCAAATGACGTGCAGGAGGGCAACCCTCACAAGCGATATCTACAACGGTTAAAGGATGTTTGGGGAGTTCTTTGCGGTTCAATGCTTTTTGCGCGTATTCATTGGGAGAAGTGGCCCCATCATCTTCTTCCACGCCATATCCCAGTGCCGCAATCACACGGGTACGGAAAATAGCTTGTTCTTTGTAAATGCAACACCTTACGGAAGATTGTGAGCCGGGTGGAATGACTTCAAAAGGAATCCGATAGGCATGGGTTTCCAATAGCCCTTTATCGAATGCTTCTACCACTTTGCGTAATGCCATGCGGCGGTAAAAAGATACTTGGTTGTTATCGCAACAATTCATAGTTACATTTTAGCATATTAATAATAAGGAGTTAGAAGTTTGAAAGCATTATCCAATAACTTTTGATACCAAGGGCGTTGTTGTAAAACAGAGAGGTTTTCTTGTCGGGCCTTTTGTTTTTTATGTTCAATGATAGTGGCTACACGGGCGGCTAAATCTTCGTTTAAACACTCCATTACGCACTCAAAATTAAGTTTTAAACTGCGTACATCCCAATTGGCCGAGCCAATACATACCCATTCGTCATCTATCAAAAATAATTTACTATGGTCAAACGGAGGCGCGGTTCGGTAAATTTTTACTCCGCGCGTAAGCAACCGCACAAAATTGGCCCGCATGGCGCGGTCCATTCCCCAAATATTATTTTTTTGCGGCAAGATGATTTCCACTCGAATGCCGCGCATGGCAGCTACCTCAAGGGCCGATAGGATGTCCTCTTCCGGCAAAAAATACGGAGTTACGATTTGTACCTTTTGTTGAGCACTGTTTAGGGCTCCGATAAATAGCAAAGGTAATTTGCCGTAGTTGCTGTCCGGTCCGTCCGGTATGATACGGGCCGCCACAGATCCGTTTTGAGTATGACGTACCGCGGTGCGAGTAAAGGTGGTTTGTGTAGAGAAAGCCCAATCTTCTTCGAATACGCAAGAAATTTGTTCTACAACCGGACCGCTCACTTGAAAAGTAACATCTTGGATCGGTTCTTTGGGCTCTGTTTTCAATAAGTTCCCTGCAGCAATGTTCATCCCGCCGAAAAAAGCGTGTGTTCCGTCCACGATTAAAATTTTACGGTGATTGCGCAGATTTACAAAAGGTAAATTAATAAGGTGCTTAGAAGGTAGAAACACGGAAGTTTCCACTTGCGCGATTTTTTTAAGAGCGCTTAGAATATTGGGGGAGGAATAATTAAGCCCTACCCCATCCACCAACACTTTTATTTGTACGCCCTTGCTGGCGGCATGTTCAAGAGCGCTCACAAATGATTGCCCGGCAATGTCGTCGTTAAAAATGTAGCTTTGTAGCCATACATAGTGTTTGGCTCGGCAGATAAGTTGGCACATGGCAGGGTAGGCATCGTCGCCGTTTTCAAAAGGGATAACCGTGTTTCCAAGAGAAAAATTTTGCGGGTGGACATGATATCCCAATTTTAAAAATTGCAGAAAAGAGGGGGATAACGAAGAAAGCGTTTTTGTATTTAATTTCTCAATTAACTTTTTAATCGGTCTGCGAGTGGAAAGGACAAGCGCTTTGCGGTGAATGCGGTTGATCCCAAATAAAATATAAACAATACTTCCCGCAATCGGAGCCATCCACACCAACCCAATCCAGCCGATTGCGCTTTTTACGTCCTCTTTAAAAAGCAGAATGTGTATTGTTACAACGGTATGTAACAACAGATAAAATAGCCCTGCCAAACTTAACGAAAGGAAAGAGACACTCATAGGAGTATTATAGAAAATCTTTGATTTTTGCAGAGAAGAAAAAAGATTAAAAAATAGGGGTGCCCGGAATAGTTCCGTTAGGAACCAAGGGCTCTACGGGGTATTTTTCGGGATGTAACACATGGGGTAAGTAGAGACGGTCCTCCAAAGTGCCCCCTCTTAACAGGGCTTTGAATTTAAGCTTTTTTTGACGTTCTCTGTGGAGAGCTTCTTCTTTCTCTTTTTCAATTTGTTCCAATTGTTTTTTTTGAATTTTTTCCTGTTGTTCCAGCCACTGTTGATTGGCGCGGGAAAGTTGGGTTACGTATGCTGCATAAGATCTATCATTTTCAAACATTTGCATAAGACGTTCGTTTTCGAATACTAAGTAGAACGGTTTGGAGTCATTTCCCAAGGAAATTTGGTAACTTTGTAATTCCTGAGAATGGGCAAAGTCAAAAAGGGCGGTGGATATGGCTTTCCCTTGGAAAGTTGCCAAGAAATCATCTTCGTTGACTCCCATATTGAGATGATATTGTAAATTTAAACGCAGGACGGTAGTAACATTATCGGCACAAGCCAAAAAATGATCTTTTGTATCAAAAAGAAATTTGCGGTAATCGGCGTTATCTCTGCCGTAACGCACATAGGCATATTTGGTGCCGTCCGTAGCTTTAAGAGCGGTATCGGCCGAAGACACACTGTCTACAATGCGCAAAACTTCTTCGCGAGTGTTTTCCTTAAAGATTTCCGTTAGTTCCTGTTCGGTTTTCACCCAAACGTTAACGCCATCGGGAATAGGGTCCGGGTCGCCGGTAAGCTCGATAATGATTTCATCTTGATCGCTGGGGGTTGGGATGGGGTCTTCCGCCGGCTCAATGATAATACTTTTTTCCGCGGATGTTGCGGGCACAGCGGCCGCCTCGGTTGGTTTTTCTTGCGCAGCAAGACCCAGAGGCAAACAACACACAATCATCCATATCAACAAATAAGTACGGAGCATAGTTCTTATTCGGCCTTTGTAACGATGGCCTCCATGAGTTTATGTCGGCGAAATTTTCGCGTTTCTAAAATTAAACCGTTTTTTAAAAATTTTTGATTTTTGGTAAGTGTTTTTCCTTCAAGCTGGGCATCTATCCATTGTTCTACTGTTTGCGTAGCGGGTAAATCAGCAGGGATAGACAGATTTAATTTTTCAAAAATTTCAGTCATATTTGCGGTGGCACTAACAATAAACGCCGCACCGAACGGACGGATGTAAGAAGGGAAGAAATCATACTCATCTTCAATTTCACCTACCATTTCTTCAAAGATATCTTCCAATGTGACAATGCCTGTTATTTTTCCTTCTTCGGTTAGCAAACAAATGTGTTGTTTGCTTTTCATCAATTTTTGGAGGGCGGCAGAGATAATGGTATCGGCTTCCAAACGTAAAATCGGCCGCATGATGGAGCGGGTAGAAGTTCCTGCGCTGCCACCGGATTTGGTGGCCGTAAAAATATCTTTAAAATTGAGATAGCCGATAATACTTTGCGGGTCCTGCGGGTTTTCCAATACGGGGAAACGAGTATGCATATCCAAGTGGGCCTTGAGAAAAGTGTCCGCAATAGAAGCGTTGGCATCGAGCAAATATACTTGTTCAAGGGGGACTTGGATTTCCTTTATTTTGCGCACACAAAACTGGGCGGCGGAAATTACAATTTTTTCTTCTGTGCTGGTAAATAAGCGGGAAGAAGAAGCAATAGCGGCTGCCGTGCGTAAATCTTCCAACGCGGCACGTTTAAGTGTTTTTGGGTCTTGTTCTTTAGAGGGCGTTTTGAGTGTAAAAAAACGAACTATGTTTTCCATCGTTCCCACCAGCGGTGCCAAAAAAGAATACATCACTTTCATAGCGGGGGACATTTTCAGTAACACCCATTCTTTGTTTTTTAACGCGAATGTTTTGGGAATTAATTCTCCGAAAACAATTGTCACAAAACTCAGTGGAAGTACTACACATGCCATGGAAATCAGATAAGCCAAGTGGGAAGGTAACCCCAGCGTCCGTTTAAAAAAGGGTGCAAACAAGTTGTCCCCGCCGATACCGCCGGTTGCTGCTGCGATGGCTCCTACTAATGTAATGCCGATTTGTACTGTGGCCAAGCTGCCTTCCATATGATCTTTCATGAATAACGCCGCGGCGGCCCCGGAATGTTTTTCTTGCAGTAATACGGAAATTTTGGTGCGGGAAATGCTGGCCAAAGCCATCTCGTATGCCGCAAAAAGGGCATTAAACGCTAACATGAGTAGGATAAATAAAATCGTCATATTAATAGTGTAGCAAATAAACCGCCGGGAGAAACAAAAAAGCGCCCGGGCTCCGGGCGCTTGAGGAAACGGGTGGTTTAGAAAGTTAGTTCGTGGAAAGATTCCTTTTTGACCTCATCCAGATCTTTTACCATATAAGGAACGGTATTAAAATCGATTTTGGTTAAGTCAATTTTTCGAATTGCGGAATTATACATGGTGCGGTAATAAAAAGTCGGATGAGTTTGGTCCGACACAGCCGTCCATTGGGTAGCACTGGGCATATCGGGGATGGGAAGCCCCGGTGCGTATTCTGCCCCTAACGGTAAATCAAAATTATTCAAGATGTGAAAAGCTTGAGTAACGGCTGTGTATGCGTCCGGTGCTACAGCGGAAGAATGCAACCAGAAGAAAGCACGCACCAAACGGGAAGGAGGGGTTAAATCTCCGGGCAGACCTGTTAAATTAGACCCCCCACCGAAGGGAAATAATGTCACTCCTCCGATGGTTTGATTTTTTGCCATTCCAGAGGTTAGATGAACATAATTGTTTAAATTATCGCGGTGCCATTGAAATCCCGGAGAGTTGGTGATGACGCCTAAGTCATTTTCGTACACGTGACGTTCCCCGTTGTTTGTAATTTCCAACACAACACTGCGCCCACCGGGGTCCGCAATGCGCCAATGACCTGTGGCATAGTGGCCGTCGGCCCCCGGTTTTCCAATAGGGAAAATTTCTATTTTTTTGAGGCCTTCCAAAGCTTCATCAACGGTGGCAAAATTGGTGAGGATGTAACGTACTAATTCACCGTCACTTATGGATTTTTTGGCATGTTTTTTGTTGTAAGGCGTCAAACTTCCGTAGTGCGAAAAATAGAAAATCCCTGCATTGAGTCCTTTCTCGTTAATTCCCTCAGCCACAAAGTTATCTTCCACGGTACTGGCCCCTACCGCACCGTATTTGTTGAACCATACAAGCCCGTTTTGCCCGTCAGGTGTCAGTGCTTCGTTACCATGACCGCGTGGCATGATAATCAGTTTGCTATTTAAATTACCGCCGCTCCATTCAATGGTGCGCGCTTGTAGGCGGGTGCCATCTTTGGCCAAGATGGAAATGCCGGTGCAGCTATGCACGACCGGCGCAAATGCGAGAAGCGAGAAGAGTGTTGCGAGTATTACTTTTTTTGCGAGTGAATACATATTTCCTCCTGTTTTTCTAATTGCGGTTATATTGAAACATTATCAAGCTCTTTTTGCACGAGGGAAAAGAGATTAGTTTGTTGACAGCGCTTTCCGATTAAAATATCCTATATAGAGGGCTTATGAACCAAATTTTTACCGTTACAGGGATGAGTTGTGCGGTATGCCAAGCGCATGTAGAGAAAGCAGTATCTGCTTTGGCAGGAGTAAAAAGTGCACGGGTTAATTTGCTTCAAAACATTCTGACGGTAGAATACGACGAAAAAAAGCTATCTTCTTCCCAAATTATTCAGGCAGTTGAAAAATCCGGTTACAAAGCACAAGTACAACGTGCGTCTACAGAATCTGTTCAAACAATTGCGCAACAATCCGAGCAACTCAAATACCGGTTTTGGTATTCCGTGTGTTGGCTTGTTCCTTTGATGTATGTTGCCATGGGCAAAATGCTCCCTTCTTTTTATCCGAATGTTTTAAATGGTTCTTTTGTGCAAAATGCATGTCTGCAAATCTTGTTAACACTTCCGATCTTACTTCTTAATCGGGAAATTTTTTATCGAGGTTGTATCCAACTGTTTCGTAAAATGCCGACAATGGATTCTTTGGTCGGATTGGGGGCGGGCTCGTCGGTGTTATTTAGTTTGTGTAACGTTGCGCTCGGTACAATACAAGGAAAATCGTTGGATTTATATTTTGAATCGGCAGCTATGATTGTAACGTTGGTTACATTAGGAAAATGGTTGGAAGCACGGGCAAAGGTGCGGATGACGAGTGCTATTTCCGGCTTGGTACAATTGCTTCCTACGCAAGTGCGGATCAAACGAAACGAAGCGGAAAGAACCGTTCTCCTCGAGCAACTTGCGCAGGGGGATATTATGGTGGTGCGTGCGGGAGAACGTTTGAGCGCGGATGGTATTGTACAAACAGGTACGGGCACGGTAGATGAGAGTGTTTTGACGGGAGAAAGTTTTCCGAAGGAAAAAGAATCGGGAGATTTTGTGTCCGCAGGGACTCTTTTAACGGATGGATATTTGGAAGTTGTAGTACATCAAGTGGGGACCCGGACGTTATTGGCGCAAATGGTGCGTTTGGTGGAGGATGCGGCAAGTAGCAAGGCACCCATGGCACAATTAGCGGACCGCGTAAGCCATGTGTTTGTACCGATTGTGTTGGGAATAGCGGCAGCCACTTGGATAATTTGGTGGTTGTGTGGTAGTTCCTTTTCTTTTGCGTTAACATGTGCAGTAGCGGTGTTGGTAATTTCCTGCCCGTGTGCGTTGGGTTTGGCAACACCTACTGCGATAATGGTGGGGATGAGACAAGCCGCTAAATACGGTATTTTAGTAAAAGATGCCTCCGCTTTGGAGATGTTGGCCCGTATTACAACGGTGGTATTAGATAAAACAGGGACAGTAACTACCGGGCAGTTGCAAGTGGCGCAAGTGATTACGGCAAAAGGTGTGTCGGAAACGGAATTATTGCAAGTGGCTTCTGCGGTAGAACGTCCGTCACAGCATCCGTTTGCAAAGGCCTTGAAAGAGTATGTGCGGGCCAAAGAATATTCAGCGAAGGAAGTGGAAACATTTGAAGCTGTGCCAGGAAAAGGTGTGAGAGGAAAAATCGGCGGAAGTGTTTTGTTAGGTGGAAATTTAAAAATGATGCAAGAATACGCCATTGCAATAGAAACTTTTTCTTTGCCGGCCGGTCAAAGCCCGTTGTTTTTTGCCAAAGATCAAAAATTTTTAGGAACAATTTTATTTTCGGACACGTTAAAACCCAGCGCCAAGAATGGTATAGCGTATTTAAATCGTCTACGTAAGAAAGTCATTCTGCTGACGGGAGATAATGAACCGACAGCTGTAGCGGTGGCAGCACAAGCGAATATCTCTCACGTGCAAGCGGGTGTGTTGCCACAGGAAAAAGAACAGGTAATTGGGCGACTTAAAACGGGAAAAGAGACCGTTGCTATGGTAGGAGACGGGGTGAACGATGCTCCGGCCCTTGCCCGGGCAGATGTGGGAATTGCGTTCCGTGCGGGCACGGATATCGCTTCCGATACGGCGGATGTGGTATTGATGAAGGACGATTTGACGGATATCGGTATAGCATTGGAACTGGGAGTGGCGGTGGTGCGCAATATGAAGGAAAATTTGTTTTGGGCATTTTTCTATAACGTTTTGGGGATTCCGCTTGCGGCCGGTGTATTTTTCCCTATTCTCGGATGGAAATTAAACCCGATGGTGGCCGCGGCTGCGATGAGTTTAAGTTCAATTTGTGTAGTAAGTAACGCATTACGTTTGCGGTTTTTCCGCCCTAAAAATTTGAAGTTTTAAAGGAGAACTACATGTATAAAACGATTGAAATCAGAGGAATGGTGTGTGGTCATTGTGCAGCGCATATAGAACGTGCTTTAAACGGAATGCAGGGGGTACGTGCCAAAGTGGATCTGGCTACTAAAACGGCTGTTTTGGAAAGCGCGTATGAAGTGCCCGACGAAGAAATTTGTGCAGTTGTGCAAGATGCCGGATATGAGGTAATATCTATTCATTAGGAAACAACCCGGAAGGAGAAACTTATGGCAAACTTTGGCTTCGTAAAAGTAGCGGCGGCTGTGCCGTTGGTAAAAGTGGCAGATGTGGATTACAATGCAGAGCAAATTATCGCGCAAATCCGGCAGGCATATAAGGCAGGCGTACGCGTTGTATCGTTTGCGGAATTGTGCCTTACCGGATATACTTGCGGTGATTTGTTTTTAAAACCACAATTGTTGGAGACGGCGCAAGGAGCGCTGTTGCGGATTCTGTCCAAGACGCGCACGTTGGATATTATTTTTATTGTGGGTGCTCCCGTCAGAGAAGCAAGTGCTTTACTCAATGCGGCGGTTGTTTGCTATAAGGGACAAATTTTAGGTGTTGTGCCTAAAACATATCTCCCCGATTATAAAGAATATTACGAAAAGCGTTGGTTTACTCCGGCCCTGGCTTGGAAAGGGGGAGCCGTAACGTTATGCGGGCAGACAGTTCCGGCAGGGACAGAACTGTTGTTTCAGACCGGCGGTTTCAAGTTTGGGGTGGAAATTTGTGAAGATTTGTGGTCAGTAATTGCACCGTCGAGTTATGCTGCGCTGCAAGGGGCAGAGGTTATTTTCAATTTATCTGCCAGCAACGCTTTGACCGGGAAACACGCTTACGTACAAAATTTAGTAGCCCAGCAATCGGCTCGTTGTTTGTGCGGGTATGTGTATACATCCTGCGGGATGGGGGAATCAACAACGGATGTTGTTTACGGAGGAAATGCATTAATTTATGAAAACGGAAAATTGTTAGCATCTTCCCAACGTTTTTCCATGCAACCACAATTGGTGATTAGTGAAATAGATGTAGAACGTTTACGCAACGAACGTGCCCAAAATACTACGTTCCGCTCGGACAGCAGTTTGGAAACGCAGGTACCCTACGGCGTAGTGGAAAGCACACAACCGATATCCGCGGTTACAAAGCTAATGCGCCCGGTGGAGGCGCATCCGTTTGTTCCTTCTGGCGAAAAATTAGAGGAAAATTGCCAAGAAATTTTTAACATTCAAACAACGGGCCTGGCTACACGATTGCAAGCTTCTCACGTCAAGACGGCGATAATCGGAATTTCGGGAGGGCTTGATTCCACCCTGGCTTTGCTGGTGTGCGCCAAAACGTTTGATCGTTTGGGGTGGCCCCGCAAGAATATCATAGGAGTTACAATGCCGGGGTTTGGGACTACGCAGCATACCTACAAAAACGCGTGTACCCTGATGAAACAATTAAACATTACGGTACGGGAAATTTCTATTAAAAAAGCGTGTGAACAACATTTTAAAGATATTGACCATAACCCTCGTGTACATGACGTAACGTACGAAAATGTACAGGCGCGTGAGCGGACCCAAATTTTAATGGATGTAGCCAATCAAACGAACGGGTTGGTGGTCGGAACGGGAGATTTGTCCGAACTGGCGTTGGGTTGGGCTACGTATAACGGGGACCATATGTCCATGTATGGTGTGAATAGCGGGGTACCCAAGACGTTGGTCAAATCTTTAGTGGCGTGGGTTGGCATACACGAAAGTGACGCAAGCACCCGCCAAGTACTTACAGCTATTTTGAATACGCCTATCAGCCCGGAATTGTTACCGGCCAAAAATGGGAAAATTACGCAGAAAACGGAAGAGACAGTCGGTCCGTATGAATTACACGACTTCTTTCTGTATAACTTCTTGCGTTACGGTTTCGGCCCGGCTAAAATTTTATTCTTAGCAAAACAAGCGTTTGGATCCCGTTATACGACAGCGGTGTTGAAAAAATGGTTGCGCGTTTTCTTCCAACGATTTTTTGCACAGCAATTTAAACGTTCTTGCTTGCCGGACGGACCGAAAGTGGGAAGTGTAAATTTATCCCCACGCGGAGATTGGCGCATGCCCAGCGATGCCAGCGCCGCCGCGTGGTTGCGTGAATTAGAATAGCAATTTTATTGAAAAAAAAGCCCCGCAAACGCGGGGCTTTTTGTGGGATTTTACTTATCTAAAAAACTTGTGCCGACGGGCAACGCATCAACCCCTAAATAATCTGCAATTGTTTGTCCGATGTCAGCGTAAGTAGCGCGTCCCCCGATATATTGCGGTGTTACATTTTTGCCGAACATAATTACCGGCACATGCTCACGGGTATGATCCGTTCCTTTATAAGTGGGGTCGCAACCGTGGTCCGCGGTAATGAATACCAAATCTCCTTCTTCCAGTTGGGCGGCCAATTCGGGCAGGCGTTTGTCAAAATATTCTAATCCCGTGGCGTATCCTTCAACGTCGCGGCGGTGGCCCCATACCATGTCAAAGTCGACGAAATTGGTAAATACAATGCTAAAATCCGGGGCGTTTTTTGCTTCTTGTAATGTTACATTCCACAATTCTTCCAAGCCGGATGCTTTAACGGCTTTGGTAATTCCCTGTTTAGCAAAAATATCCGAAATTTTGCCAACGGAAATCACATGCCCGCCCGCTTGTTTTACATGATCCAACACCGTGGGGCGCGGCGGGGTAACGGAATAGTCATGGCGGTTTTTGGTGCGGGCAAATTCGCCCTTTTTCTCTCCTAAAAACGGTCGTGCGATTACGCGCGCGATGTTAAAAGGCGCAACGTGCTTGAACGCAATTTCACACACTTTGTATAAATGGTCTAATCCAAAATATTTTTCATGAGCGGCAATTTGAAAAACGCTGTCTGCCGACGTATAACAAATAGGTTTTCCCGTCCGGATGTGTTCTTCCCCCAATTCTTCAATGATGGCGGTGCCGGACGCGGCTTTATTACCCAAAATTCCGGGGAGTTGGGCTTCTTGGCAAATTTTTTCTACCAGTTCCTGCGGAAACGACGGATAGTCGGGCTTAAAATAACCCCATTCAAAATTCACCGGGCAGCCCGCCATTTCCCAATGGCCGGAAGAAGTATCTTTCCCTTTGCTGATTTCTTTCATAAAGCCGTATTTGGACGGCAAAACAATAGAGGACGTAGCGGAATTTTTAGGATTTAAAAGGGTGCCGGTCGATTTTTCAGCTGCTTTGATTAGCCCTAATTGCGTGAGGTTGGGAATATTCAGATGTCCGCGCGCTTGGATGATATGTCCTAAAGTGTCAGCTCCTTGATCTCCAAAGGAAGAGGTATCTTCCGCTCCTCCGATACCGAACGAATCCATCATTAGAATAACTACACGTTTTTTTGCTGCCATAAATCCCCCTAAAAAGCTTTTTCTTTTATTATACTGTAAAAAAGACAGAAATGTAACTTATGAACGCGAAGAAAATGGTATAGTATTAAAAAGGGGAAAAAATGAAAACCGCTTATAAAAATATGCGCGCGTTTTGGCTGGACCTCAAAAATTTGGAGAACCGCCATGGAATTTTGGAAATCGGCCCGGATAAAATTGCGGTGGCCGGCGTGGAGATGGCGGTGGACGATAACGGTACTTTGAAATACGTATTCGTGGGAACCAATTCTTTGGGGGATACCAGTTTTTACTTTGAGAACAACAGTAAAAGCGGCATCGGCGGTATTATAGGGGCAAACGGAAACCAAGATTTGCAAAATGCAGCGGCCCATTTGTTGGCTTATGCGGGGAAATTGACGGAGAAGATGACCGCTGTTCCCGCCGGGAGTGAATTGCCCGCGCCGTTATCGGACCAAGATGTTTGTTTGTTCGCTTTATCGAAAGAAAAGCTCTTTTATATTCACGTGACACAATCGCAAGTACGTCAACCGGACCATCCGTTTTACCCGATGTTTGCGTATTCTCAGCAAACGATTGGTTTTTTTAGACAGCAGCAATCCAGTGCCCCTACGGCACAATCATAACGTATGAAACGTATTACGCACCGTTTATTTTCTACGTTTTTTCTAATAGCCCTTTTGGTGTTAACCATTGGGGTAGCGTGTTATTGGTATCAAATTCAACCGTTGCTTAAAAATCAAGCCACTACGACGGCCGTATGGTGGACGTTGTCTCTTTTCGGCCTGATGTTTTTGGTATTGGGGGGCGTATTGTTTTCTTTCTTGCGCTTCCACCGCATTAGCCAGCAACATTTATTTTCCATTGCTTACATCGATCCGCTGACAGGGGCGGATAATTTTAACTGCATGGAAACGCATTTTCGGGAGCGTGTAGCGATTCTTGACGGAAAAGTCGCTTTGGTGGTGCTGGATATTTGCAAATTTAAAGTTATTAACGAGGTGCACGGTTCGGAGCGCGGTAACAAAGTGCTCAAAGAAGTAGCGCGTGTATTGAAGGAAAATTTGCAAAAAAATGAAAGTTTTTGCCGTGCTGCTGCGGATCGATTTGAACTGCTTTTGTCGTATCAAGACCGGGCCGAATTTTTGCAGCGCATGACACAACTTACTTCCCGCTTGCGCCGGGAGTGTTCGGATGAAAGTGAAGGATTGATTGTAGACGTAGCTTTGGGAATCTATGAAATTACGGATATGCAAGAACCTTTCTATATCATGCTGGACCGTGCCCATTTTGCACTTGAGAATGCTAAATCCGCTTCCTTGCGGAAATATCAATTTTACGAGGAAGAAAGCAGAACACGTATGATTGCCGAACGTAAAATTGAAAGTTTAATGGAAAATGCGCTTAAAAACCGTGAATTTGAGGTTTATTTACAACCGAAATGTGATTTTAAAACAGGCCGGCTGCGAGGGGCGGAAGCATTGGTGCGTTGGAATCATGAACAAGGCATCGTGCGGCCCGATGATTTTATCCCGGTATTTGAAAAGAACGGTTTTATCTTGCAGTTGGATATGTTTATCTTTGAAGAAGTGGCCCGTTTACTGCAAATGTGGCAACAAAAAGGTCTCAAGCCGGTACCTTTGGCGGTTAATTTCTCGCGCTTGCATTTAAATGACGATCGTTTTATTCCACAGATTCGTCGTATTGCGGCCAAGTATCAAGTGCCCAATCATTTGTTGGAAGTGGAATTAACGGAAAATGTCATTTTTCAAAATTTACAACGTGCCCAATCTATCTTGGGTAATTTCCATTTGTATGGTTTCTCGGTAGCGATGGACGATTTCGGTGCCGGATATTCCTCTCTGAACGTCTTAAAAAATCTGCATTTTGACAGCATTAAGCTGGACAAGGAATTTTTAAACGGTTTTGATAGCAATCCTTATGCGCAAAATGTGATTGAAGGGACGGTAAAAATGATTAAAAAACTGGGGGTCCAAGTAGTGGCCGAGGGAGTAGAAACGCGGGAACAAGCCGATTTTCTGCACCGTATCGGCTGCGATATTGCCCAGGGATATTTCTTTTCCCGTCCGCTCAAGGCCGAAACGTTTGAACAAATGCTGCCAAAGTAATTTGTGTATTTGCACGCGTACGAGAAGAGGGGTATTTTTACCCCTCTTTTTTTGATATAATTTAGAGGTGAAGTACTTGGCTTTATACTTTACTTACATTTAATAGTTTGCCGTACAATAATTATAGGAGACCTTATGACAGACCACTTCGCTCCTGCCGCCCGTATCTTGCAAGATTACGGTCACGACAGTGCAAAACTTATCCCCATTCTGCAAAAAGTGCAGGATCATTATTCATATCTTCCCGAAGATATTATGCGTTATATCGCGAACGAACTTAACATTTCCCCGGCACGCGTTTTTGGCGTAGCCACTTTTTTTGCGCACTTCTCCACTACTCCCAAAGGAAAACATATCATCAAAGTGTGCAACGGTACGGCGTGTCACGTTAAAGGGTCTGCTTCTGCCATTAATATTGTGCGTGAAAAATTAAAACTTAAAGAAGGGCAAGAAACCACTGCGGACGGAATGTTTACGCTGGAATGTGTATCTTGTTTAGGGGCATGTGGATTGGCCCCCGTAATGGTAATGGACGAAACGGTCCACGGGCAGATTACTCCTGCCAAAGTAGCACAAATTATCGATGAAGTTGTAGCGCAGGAGGCCGCAAATGCCAAATAAAGAAATTGAACAAATTGCCAAAGAATATAACGAGGCCTATAAAAATATTACGAAGCGTGTGGTGATCTGCGGCGGTACCGGTTGTATCGCCGGCGGTTCTTTGAAAGTATATGATGCTTTTAAAGCCGAAATGAAAAAACACAATTTGAACTTCTGTGTAGAAATCAGCAAAGGTTGCCGTGAAAATTATTTAAGTTTAAGCGGTTGCCGCGGATTCTGCGCACAAGGACCGCTCGTGAGTGTAGGTGATATTTTTTACACCAAAGTTAAACCGGAAGATGTTGCTGAAATTGTAGAAAAAACGATGGTAAAAGGCGAAGTAATTGATCGTCTGCTTTACCACAATCCGGCTACCGGTCAAAAAGCCAAAACGGTCAACGATATTCCGTTCTATGCCAAACAAGAACGTATCTTGTTACACGATTGCGGCCGTATCAATCCGGAAGATATCAATGAATACATCGCCCATGGCGGTTATGCCCAAGCCAAACGCATCTACACCACAATGACACCGGAACAAGTATGCAAAGAAATGTTGGATTCCGGTTTGCGCGGTCGTGGCGGCGCAGGGTTCCCGACCGGTAAGAAATGGGAATTTACCCGCATTGAAAAAGGCGAAAAGAAATATGTAATTTGTAACGCTGACGAGGGGGATCCGGGTGCCTTTATGGACCGTTCCGTGATGGAAGGGAACCCCAACGCAGTTTTAGAAGGTATGATGATTGCCGCTTACGCTATCGGCGCGGATGAAGGATACGTGTATGTGCGTATGGAATATCCGTTGGCTATTCAACGTATCCGCAAGGCCATTGCCCAAGCCGAAGAAAAAGGCATTTTGGGTAAAAATGTTTTCGGTAGCGGTAAGAATTTTAAAATTAACGTCATGGAAGGCGCGGGGGCTTTCGTGTGCGGGGAAGAAACCGCACTCATCGCTTCCGTGGAAGGAAAACGCGGTATGCCGCGCATCAAACCGCCCTTCCCGGCGCACAAAGGCCTTTTCGGAAAACCGACCGTTATTAACAACGTAGAAACGTTGGCACTCGTAGCCAAAGTATTTGAAATGGGCGCCGAGAAATTCAAAAAAATCGGTACGCCGACCAGCACCGGTACAAAAACGTTTGCCGTAACGGGACACGTTGCTAATACCGGGTTGGTGGAAGTTCCGATGGGAACCACGCTGAGCCAAGTGATCAACGACGTGGCCGGCGGTACTACCAACTCCGATGGTACGGTAAATCCGTCTGCTTTCAAAGCGGCACAAATCGGTGGTCCTTCCGGCGGATGCTTGACCAAAGAACACTTAAACGTTCCGCTCGATTACGATTCATTAAAAGCGGCAGGCGCCATGGTAGGTTCCGGTGGGCTCGTAATCATGAACGACAAAACTTGTATGGTAAATGTAGCCCGTTTCTTCTTGGAATTTACGCAACGCGAATCGTGTGGAAAATGTGTTCCTTGCCGCGAAGGGACCGACCAAATGCTCAAAATGCTCAACGACATTGTAGAAGGCCGCGGCACGATGGAAACATTAACCAAATTGGAAGAACTTGCCAAAGCGGTGCAAAAAACTTCGCTTTGTGCACTCGGTAAAACAGCGCCCAACCCGGTGCTCTCCACTTTGAAACATTTTAAGGATGAATACTTGGCCCACGTGGTAGAAAAACGCTGTCCCGCCGGGGTATGCAAAGCGTTGGCCCGGTATGAAATTGATGCTGCTAAATGTAAAGGTTGCGGTATGTGCAAGCGTGCCTGCCCTGTACAAGCCATTAGCGGTGCGGTGGGTAAACCGCATCAAATTGACCCGAACAAATGTGTCAAATGCGGTAACTGCAAATCTACTTGTAAATTCGGTGCAGTTACGGTGCGCGCCTAGGAGTTAGTTATGGAAAATAAAGGTTTTGTTTACATTGAAGGTAAAAAAGTAGCAATAGAAGGTGAAAGAAACGTATTGGAACTTGTGCGCAAAGCCAAATTCAATATTCCTACTTTCTGCTATCAACCGGAACTCGAAATTTACGGCGCTTGCCGTTTGTGCTTGGTGGACGTAGAAGGAATGGGCGTAGTCACTTCTTGTACGCTCGCCCCCAAAGACGGGATGAAAATCCGCGTAAATAGCGACGAGATTCGTCACTTACGCAAAATTAACTTGGAACTTTTACTCGCTTCCGGCAATCACAACTGCACCACCTGCCCGAAATCAGGCAACTGCAAATTGCAACGTTTTGCCAAAGAATTAGGGATTACGGAAATTCGTTATAAAATCAAAAAGACCCAAAACGAAAAAGATGCTACGGCTCCCGCGTTGGTGCGCGACCAAAGCAAATGTATTTTGTGCGGCAACTGTGTGCGCACTTGTAACGAAGTGCAAGGCATTGGTGCCATTGATTTTGCTTTCCGCGGTTATCGCGCCAGAATCGCCACGGCCTTCGCTAAAGACATGGTAGAAAACAAAGAATGTGTTTCCTGCGGCCAGTGTGCGCGTGTCTGCCCGACCGGTGCCTTGATGCCTAATTCTAATGAAATTGAAGAAGTATATAAAGCTATCAACAACCAAGACAAAAAAGTAGCCGTTCACATCGCTCCTGCCGTGCGTGTAGGGTTAGGTGAAATGTTTGGTATTAAACCCGGCATTTCCGTAGACGGCAAAATTGCGGCTGCCTTGCGCATGCTCGGCTTTGACTATGTGTACGATACTTCTTTTGCGGCGGACTTAACAATTGTGGAAGAAGCGACCGAATTTATTGAACGCTTTAAAAATAAAGACCGCTTGCCGCAGCTTACAAGTTGCTGCCCTGCGTGGGTAAATTACGTGGAAAAATTCACACCGGAATTTATTCCCAATTTGTCCAGTGCACGCTCGCCGATGCAGATGATGGGGCCTGTGCTCAAAGCTGATTTTGAACAACGCGGTGGCAAACGCGAAGACCTCGTAGTGGTTGCCATTATGCCGTGCTCGGCCAAGAAAATGGAAGCTAAATTGGATAAATTCTATGTGGATAAAAACCCGGATACGGACCATGTGGTTACCACGGTTGGTTTGGCTAACATGATTAAAGCCGCCGGTATTGATTTTGCCAACTTGCCCGATGAAGAATTTGATACGCCGTTTGGCACTAAAACGGGTGCAGGCGTAATTTTCGGTGCGTCCGGCGGTGTAATGGAAGCGGCACTGCGCTATGCGGCTGCGGAACTGGATCCGAAAGCCGGGAAACTCAAATTCAATGTCTTGCGCGAAAGCACACAGTTCAAGGAAGCCACGGTAGAAATAGCGGGGCTTACTATCCGTGTGGCTGTAACGAGCGGGCTTAAAAATGCACGCAAATTGCTGGAAGACGTAAAAGCCGGAAAAGCGCATTATGACTTTATTGAAGTCATGTCTTGCCCCGGCGGTTGTGTGGCGGGTGCCGGTCAACCCCAATACGAAGGGTGGGCTATCCGTAAAGAACGTGCACAAGGTTTATATGACGAAGACAATGTGCTTGATTATAAATCGCAAGACAACAAAGATGTAATGGCCTTGTATGGAAAGGTGCTGGATAAGATTGGTGGTAAAAAAGCTCACCAACTATTACATACGCACTATCATACACAAAAAGATACGACCGGCCAAACAAAATAAATACAATGATTGGCTATATAACCGGAGGTCTCAATGCCTCCGGTTTTTTTATTGCTAAATCCGGTATAAAAATATTGTATTTTAAAGGAGAAATTGGGATAGTTGTGATATAAGAGAAGGTGACTACGACGACGACAACGACAACTACGAATGCGGGAGATCCGACGTTACGAGGTTTTAGGAAGCCGAAGAAGATCCAATACATCAAAGACAATTAAGATTGGAAAGGCAAAAAATTATCCCCGGGTAACCCCGGGGGATTTTATGTTTATTGTTATACTTCTATTTTTCAAGATCCCTAAGAATAATATCGCGCAGGACTTGAGATTCCTGTAGGTCGTATACGACGCGGCGATATCTTTGAAACATGTCTAAGTATTCCGGGTTATTTTCGTTCCAGACCATTTTTCCTATTTCCAATTCTATATAGCGTGTGGAGGGATAGGTGTTCAATAGTTCATTGGCCTTACGGTGGGAAAATTTAAAAGAACCACTTTCTGCTTTAAGAATGTTGAGCTGTTCATCGCGTAATGTAATAAAAGAAATAAATTCTTCAGGTTTTAAATCTATAATTTTTTGCCCATGCAATTCCAATGGAAAAGTGCCCTCTGGTTCGTGATAGTAGGCGTTAACCAAGGTTTGCAAAAATTTAGCGGGTGCAATATAGCCGATCAACGGATTGGGTTCTAACATATCAACGTACCCAATGAAAATTCCAATAATTTTACCTTCTTCGTTTACCGCCACCCCACCACATAGCCCTATAATTTCATTTTCTTCCCCCGGAATGGGCGCACGCAACGAAAGGGGGGAAACACGTGTAATATGCAGATTTTCCAGGCGGTTCATAAATTGAAAAGGTTTTTGTGTAAATCCTTGTACAGAGAAAGGGGCCTCTTCCGGAAGGTCTTGTAAATTTAGTTCCAATGCGTTTACTAGGTCTTCGTATTCCGGTAATATCTTAAGAAGGGTTACATCCGACATGGGCGTTGCGCCAACCTGCACAACTTTAAACTTAATCGGGATGCTGTCTCCCTTTTCATCAAAAATTTCCGCGCTGATGTGTTTGCCCAAGGAATGCGGAATGGCCGGATCGATTAGTCCGTCGTTACTTATGATGTGCAACGTATGCGAGGCAATGGCAGCAAATTTTTCTTCTTTTCCATTGTGCATTGTTTTAAAAATGGTGCCGGAAAAAGAAGAATCATAATTCTTGGGGTGGGCGCGAAAAATTGAACGGGCCAGTGGCGTTTTGCTATATATTCCACTTAGATTGGTAATTTTATATCCTCCCATATAATGAGGATGACGGGTAATCGGGAAGGATCGCACTTTTGGCATGGAGGCGGCACGTATGGCTGCTTCATAGAAAATGTTCCGGTTTGCATGCGCCAACGGTGTTGCCAGCGATACTAATCCCAATAGAAAAAGAAAAATTCGTAAATGTTTCATTATCTTATTGTAAAAAAATGATTCCGGCAAGACCAGGGCCGAAAGCCCTAGAACCAAATAGGCCTTTAGACCTATATACAGCAGTAAAATCTGTGGAGACATGTAAAAACCCGGAAAAATGATTTCCCGGGTTTTAAATGGGGTGGATGACGAGATTTGAACCCGCGACCTCCGGTTCCACAGACCGGCGCTCTAACCAGCTGAGCTACATCCACCATAAATCTTGCGGTACTCTCTTATTCTAACAAATTAGGGCCTACCTTGCAAATACAAAGGCCGGGGTATCCGTCTTAAAAATGGGAATTTTGCTATTTTTTCTTTCTGCGATGCGGAAAAGTTTTTTTCTTTAATTTGAGCAATTTGAGCTTGAAAAAACGGGCCAATCCGCCACGGGAGGTTTCACGGTAATCTTTGTTCATATCCAGCCCGGTTTGCATCATGGTAGCCAAAACGTCATCGTAGGAAATGCGGTGTTCCCCATCGGACATAAGTGCATAAGTGGCGCAATCCAAGGCGCGGGAGGCCGCCAAAGCATTGCGTTCAATACAAGGGATTTGTACCAAGCCGTCTACAGGGTCACACGTAAGTCCCAAGTGGTGTTCCAGGCCCATTTCGGCTGCGTAGGCAATACGGCGGTTGTCACCGCCTTCCAACTGGCAAGCTGCTGCGGCAGCCATGGCGCATGCTACGCCGATTTCCCCCTGGCAACCCACTTCCGCCCCGGAAATGGAGGCGTTTGCTTTGGCTAAATTGCCAAACAGTCCGGCTGTAGCCAGTGCATGAACGAGGGTGGTATCTTCAAACTGATAAATCTCTTTAATCATACGGCATACGGCCGGAACAACCCCGCACGAGCCGCAAGTAGGAGCCGTGACCACTTGCCCGCCGGAAGCATTTTCTTCGGCACAAGCCAATGCGTAGGCAAATAAATTGTTCATCCGGCGTAAGTATTGCGGAGAGTGCTCCGCACTGTGCAGGTAGCGTTGCGCTTTGCGTTCTAAATTCAAAGACCCCGGCAGTACCCCGTTTTTTTCGAGTCCGCGTGCCATGGTATCCTGCATTGTTTGCCACACAGTATTTAAATGATTCCAGATTTCGGGTCCTTCGTATTGTGCTACGTATTCCCAAAGCGTTATCCGTTGGGTATGGGTATATTCTAAAATTTCAGCCATGGAAGTATGCGGATAAACGGAAGGACGTACTTGATGAAAAGTGTTTTCTTCCTTGATTTCACCGCCACCCACACTGTAGATAACTTGTTCGGCGGTAATGTTTCCGGCAGGGTCTAATGCTTGCAGCCGCAATGCGTTGGGATGCAACGGCATGAGGGTAGTATGGTCCCATACGATATCTACCGTTTTTGGTTGGAATGCTTCTCGGATTGTAAAATCTGTTAAATGGCCTTTGCCGGTGGCCGCCAACGATCCGTACAGTACAACACGGTAAGAGGCGGCCTGTGGATATTGACGATAAAAATTTTCCGCTGCCTTGCGCGGGCCCATGGTGTGACTGCTGGAAGGCCCTGTTCCAATTCTATATAACTCTCGGATGGATTCCATATAAAAAATGGTATCATAATTGAAATGAATATACTATCAGCTTTTTTGGTCGCACTGAGTTTATCCATGGACAATTTGGCTGTTGCGTTGGCGGCCGGTTGTAATCGCACTACCTCGTTGCCGCACCGGGCTACTATCCAAGTGGGCCTTCTGTTCACAACGGCACATTTTGTAATGTTTTCCATCGGCTTTTTAGGCGGGCATGAATTGATGTTTTGGATTGGGAACATCGGTAAATGGGTGGCAGCGGTTATTTTGGTATACATTGGAGTGCACATGATATATGAATCTTTCCATTCGACCGATTTAAAAAATATCAACGTACTCAATTCATTTAAAATGCAGGTTATCTTGGCATTGGCTACCAGTATAGATGCTTTGTTGGTAGGCATTGGGCTCGGATTAGCATTCGCTCCCTTTTGGTTGACGGTTTTATTACTCAGTGTGTGCGTTTTTCTTACCAGCGTGGGCGGATTTTATGCCGGGCATTGGTTGGGGCGTCGCTTCGGGCAAATCATGGAGATCATCGGAGGATGTATTTTAATTTTAATTGGGGCAAAGTGGTTGCTATAAGTGGGGCCCATTTGCTAAAATTCTGTTATCTTAAAAGAGAGGTTGTGCTATGAGTATTTTTGCTGTATTGATTGTTTTTATGTGTATTTGCGTGGACAATATGGTCAGTGCCAATATGTCCTCTATTAAAATAACGTCCGATAAACGCAGTGTATTTTCCATTAAAATGGCGTTGTATTTTTCGTTTTTTAATATACTGTTCTACGGATTGGGATTTTTAATCAGCCGAGTATTTTTCCACAATTGGGTCTACTTTGCCCGCAATTGGGTGGCGTTTGCCTTCTTTCTATTGTTGGGGATTAAATTCTTGCTCGAATCGATTGAGAAATCGCCCAGTTTCTCCGATTTGGAAGTTAACGATACGCGCAAAATGATTAA
>JAEEMS010000003.1 GCA_016283355.1 Elusimicrobiaceae bacterium
AAGCGTGTTCTTTGCCAGTCCACCATTGGATATATTTTGAACACCGTTGTTTTGTAGTTCTGTTTCTTCCGCTATGCCACCTTCACTAACATTTTGGATACCACCAAAAACACTCGTTTGATACGTGCTACCTCCGGCAAGTACATTCTGTTTCCCGCCAGCAGTTATCTTCGTCTGTCGTGTTTTACCACCATTCGATACATATGCTTGCCCACCATCGGATATCACCGTGCCAACGGCTAAACCACCATTAGAGATGTGTTGTTGCCCTCCATTCGATATCACTGTGTCTGTGGCTATACCTTGGTCATATACAACCTGTCGGCCATCTTCCAATATAACGGTCCGGTTCGCAGTTCCTCCCAACACATCGTTCGGAGCATACCCTACATTCTGCGTCCCGCCCGCTGATACCACCGTGTCATTGGCTATACCTGTAGAGTAGACCGTTTGCGTCCCTCCGGCAAGTATCGTATCGTTCGCTGTACCACCCGTGGCTCCCGAACCTATCTCTTGGTAACCTCCCGTAGATACGGTCGTCCCGTTGGCCGTCCCTCCTAATACTTGCTCCGCCCCTGTGGCAGATACTCGCGTACCGGAAGTTTGTCCTCCTTCATATACGTGTAACCGCCCGCCCTTCGAACCTGCTATGTCTGCGGAAGTCACTATCGTATTGTTCGCTATACCACCCTCAGAAACATTCTCTACACCACCAGAAAGTATCGTATCATTCGTCGTTCCCCATACGTTCTGGATACCAGCAGGTGCTGCATTACTGGCTCCTAATACGGTCGTGTCATTGGCTGTACCATATACGTTTTGTACACCACCCGCTTTAATCAGTGTACTAGTGGCGGTTCCTTCTACATTATCTACCGCTCCGCTTTCTACAACCGTCCCTTCTTCTACTCCATCGTCTTCAATATATTGCCAACCACCGGAAGTAATGGTTGTTCCGTTTACAATACCACCAGCCGCTACCCATTGGTTACCGTTGGCTTCAATGGTGTTATTCGTGGCTATACCACCTTCATAAATCCATTGGCTACCGTAGGCCTTTACCGTTGTATGGTCCGCAGATCCTCCGCCGTAGATATATTGCGAACCGTGAGCCAATACCGTGGTGCTCACTGCGGTGCCACCCTCGGAAATATATTGGTTACCGCCATTTGAAATAGTTGTGCCACTGGCCTTACCACCGTTGGAAATGTGTTGCTCCCCACCGGAAATAATCGTAGCGCTGGCCTCGCCACCGTTGTTGATAATTTGAGAACCGCCGGTAAATATGCTCGTACCGCTGGCCCATCCATTTTGTTGGATTTCTTGTTTACCACCGTTGCTGATTTGTGTATCGTATACTTCCCCGTTGGCAATTACTGTTTGTACACCACCATTGGAAATCACCGTGGAATATGCTTTTATACTCGCTCCAGCTGCATCTCCTACTTCTTGGCTTCCACCAGAAAGAATTGTATGGGATACACGCGTGAACATCCCTTGCACAGTTTGTTTCCCACCGGCAAATACAACCGTACTTGTTACATCCAAATCACCTGCCCCAATCGTAGAAACAATTTGTTGTCCACCGTTGGAAACATACGTCTTACTAACAGTTCCGCCACTTACAATTTGTTTCCCGCCGTTAGAAATATATGTGTTAGAAACTGTGGCACCATTATTTACATATTGTGTCCCTGCAATATAGTTGGATATCGCCGTCCCATACACATCTTGCGTCCCTCTAGCAGAAACGGTTGTATTCTCTGCTGATCCGTTGGGATCAATTACCTGTGAACCACCCCCGGATACGGTTGCGCTGATTGCTTTACCGCTGGAGTAAATGTGTTGTACACCACCGTTGCTTACAGTCGTTTTGCTGGCCACACCACCGGAAGATACATTCTGTATACCGCCGGAAAGCACCGTGCTATTGGTTGTTCCCCATACGTTCTGCGTACCAGCTGCTAAGCCATTTGCTGCTGCTAAGGCAATCGTGTTATTGGCCACACCACCTTCGTATACATTCTCTACACCACCGGCAGAAATAGTTGTGTTGTTGGCCGTACCACCCGTGTAAATATTTTGTTCACCGCCATTTTTAATCGTCGTGCGGTTCGCTACACCACCGTTGCGAACATTTACCGTAGCGTAATCTTCTCCGTTCCCGCCAACTACCGTATCATTGGCGGTACCTTCCAATTCAAAAATTCCGTCTACATTAAGACTGGTGATGTAAGCCCCTTGTTCAGCAGTATAGTGAGCCCCGTTTTCTACCCAGTTATTCGTAGCAGAACCACCCGCAGACACATACTGAGAACCACCGGCAGATACTCGGGTATAATCGGCCCAGCCGCCATTAAACACAACTTGCTTACCACTTTCTAGCACCTCCGTTCCACTGGCGTATCCACCATCGGAAATGTGTTGTAAACCACCGGCAGATATTATTGTGCTAATGGCAGAACCTCCTGCCAAAATAGCTTGTTTTCCACCATTGAAAACGGTAGTATTCGTAGCAGAACCTTTGCTACCCACGCTTTGGACTCCACCATAAATAAAGGTTTGATCTGCTAAACCGGATATTACTTGTTGATTCCCGGCATATATGCTCGTATTAGTAGCAGTCCTCGTTCCGGCGGTATTTTCGTATCCAACCCATTGGGTCCCGCTGTTTATAATCGTGCTATCAGCGCTCCCCTCCCATAGGTATTGTACACCACCGCTAATATTCGTACTTTCTACACGACCTCCGTTTGTAACTTCTTGCACACCACCTTTACTAATCGTTGTTTTCTTGGTAGAACCCAGCACGGTTTGTTTCCCTTGACTGTTAATAATCGTGTCGTAGGCATAACCGCTCCTAAATATTTGTGCAGAGCCACCTTCGTTAATAATCGTTTTAGAAACTTCTCCGGTCACGGCCTGACTACCACCTGCATTAATAGTCACATCAGAAGCCCATCCGCCGGAAGATACTACTTGATATCCTCCGTCCAACGTCGCGCCGTATGCTTTCCCTGCGGAGGAAACAAATTGAGATCCACTGGCAAGTATAGTCGTTCCGCTTGCCTTACCGCCGGACGAAATATACTGGCTACCACCGGAAGATATAATTGCATTACTGGCTATACCACTCTTGTAAATAGTTTGTTTACCTTTATTGCGAATGATCGTACCATCGGCTATACCACCGGAGTAAACATTTTGATTACCACCGGAAGAAATTATCGTCTTGCTGGCCTTACCACCATTGGATACATTTTGAATACCGCCGGAAAGTACCGTGCTATTGGTTATACCGCCGTTAAATACATTTTGTGTACCAGGATTTTTACCCTCAGATGCAGCCAAAGCAATCATATTGTTGGCCGTACCGTATACGTTTTGTACACCACCTGCCAGAATCCTTCCGTCTTCCGACAAGGCCCCTGCCTCTACGTCTTCCGTACCGGATATATCTGTACTGGAACCTTGACCACCGGAAGCAATTTGTTGGTATCCATCTGAAGTAAGCACCGTTCCGTTTACTTTTCCGCCCGCATACACATATTGTTTCCCGCCGTCGTATACTATATTATTCGTGGCTACACCGCCGGCATAAATCCATTGGCTGCCATTGGCCATTACCGTTGTGTGATCGGCAGAGCCGCTTTCGTAAATGGCTTGATAACCATGTGCTGATACCGTGGTATTGCTAGCTACACCACCGGCATAAATAAGCTGAGAACCGCCACTGAATACGGTTGTATCACTGACCGTACCGCCGGACCAGAGGACTGAATTGTTTTGCATGCGGCCCAATTGTTGCACACCGCCACTTCTAATGGAAGTGTTATTTGCCGACGCACCGGCTAAAACTTCTTGTACCCCCCCTTTACTAATAGTGGTACTTACGGCCGTTCCGTTGAGGGAAATACGTTGTAACCCGCCTGAAAAAATCGTGGTGTTGGAAGCAACTGCACCTGCACCCGTCCACGTAGAAGATATATTAGTAGACCCTATCAACTGGCTACCCTTGTTGTAAATAGAAGTGTTACTGGCGGTTCCGCTCGTAAGCACATATTGGAAGGTAGCAGCGATGCTCCCATTCGGTAGCACTTCACCGCTTAAAACCGTCCCTACACCAATTCCGCCGCTATAAACTTGTTGCATCGCACCATTACCGGTAGCAATGGCATTATTGGCAACACCTTGTACTTTTTGTGTTCCCATAATGTCGGTATCGTTCGCTACACCGCCAACCCTTACATCTTGTAAAGCACCGTTTCTAATTTCTGTATTATTTGCCATTCCGTAAACGCTTTGTACTGCGTTAGCTCCGGCTAGTTTTGCCGAGATAGATTGCGCGCCCCCGGAAACAATGGCTGTTCCGCTGATAGTTGTGTGATCTTCCTTACCGCCGGTTGAAATTATCTGCGTTCCTCCCGCGAGAATTGTTCCGGAAGTGGCCAACCCCCCGTCAGAAACTGTTTGTACCGCGCCGCCGGATACAATGGTACCGCTGGCAACACCTTTGGAGTAAACATTTTGTTTCCCGCCTTTGCTGTTGGCACCGGAAAATAACTCTGTACCGTTGGTTGTACCGTACACATTTTCTACGCCGGCGCCCCATGTTCCTTCTGCCGCATATACCGAGGTAGCCGTGGCAGTAGCCCCGTTTGCTACATTGAGTACACCACCGGCCAATACTTGGGTTCCGCTGGCTGTACCTTCTAAATTGTATGTTCCTTCCACCCAAGTAGAAGTAGTAAACGTCCCTGTTTCTGCTATTGCCGTTCCGCCGGCTAATACAGTGTTCCTCACCGCATTACCACCGGAAGATACATATTGATACCCCCCGGCCGAAACAATAGTGGACATGGCCATCCCGCCACTTTCAATATATTGTGAACCACCGTCTTTTACCGATGTATACCAGGCCTGTCCGCCATCTGAAATATACTGTGTCCCCGATGCAGAAATGGTTGTGCTGGAAACCTTTCCGCCGGAGGAAACATATTGATGACCGCCACTGGAAATGGTGGTGTGATCGGCTAAACCACCACTCCTAACATGCTGGGCACCGCCTGTCCCCACTTTCGTGTTGCTGGCATAGCCCTTATCTTCTACATATTGAAATCCATTTGCCGAAAGTGTAGTGTCAAAAGCACTGCCGTATGCATTGATTACTTGCGAGCCGTTATTTTTGACCGTTGTGTTGGACGTTACCCCTCCGCTCACAATATCTGACACAAGCTGTATTCCACCATCCACTGTTGTATCGGAGGCGAATGCTAGCCATCCAACTATCTGTTTTCCTCCCTGGTAGATATTGGTATTATATGCACTTGCGCGAGCGCCAAGATCTTGATGACCACCATAGATATCGGTAGAACGTGCTATGCCTGCACCTGCTGCATTTCCAAATACGCTCTGCGCTCCACCATAAATGGACGTATAGTATGCAGTAACGGGTGCCCCATCGGAGAAAGTGCTCATAATTTGTTTGCCCCCCGTGTATATGGAGGTGTGGGATGTTATCCCCATACGCACATACTGCGTACCACCATCATTAATAACGGTATTATATGCACTACCACCTTTTGAATCGTTCGCATCCGAACGCGTAAGGTATTGTGTCCCTTTATTGTTAATTGTGGTGCCGGATGCTTTTCCCCCTAAATAAACAGATTCCACCCCATGATGATTTGAGACGACAGCCGAATTTAATACGGTGCCAATCGTCGTTCCCCCTTTGACCTGTACAATATATGCACCGGCAGCATTAGGAATCACCAACCCCGTAGACGTTTGCCCAGCAGTCACCGTCACATAATCCTCAGCATACGCCGGCATGGCCATATTGTTGGCAAGCATGGCCCCCACCGTGGCCGTATACACCGCACGACGCCCACCATCGTAAATGCGTGATACTACACGGTATCCCAGCCCATGGCTGGACACGCAGCACGAGCTTACTACTGCTGCGCTGCAGCTGGAACAATATTGTTCTTCCAACGCTTGCACACAAGCGCTGGAATATATATTTTCGGGTTGGTGGGTACGTTTAGACATTATTTTTTCTCCTGTTTATCATCTTTGGGGGCATTTAAATGATGGTCTTTCATTAACTGTTTGATGTGGCTAATAACTTGTTTGCCCGTTATCAAACGGGTACATTCAAATTGACGGTCTGTGCCTTTATGTTTTGGACACCAGAAATAATCGTAGTGGTCAAAGTTGCAATGGACATCATCCCAACAACCATTGCATCCGTGGGAGTTAAACACACGGTAAGGCGTGTAAAATTCGCACATTGGGAGCGAAAAACCACTAATTAACACTATCGGTACATGCGCACACCAGGCCAACCACGATAGACCGGAACCTAACCCGATAAAAAAGTCCGCATGTTCCAAGAGTTCAATGCGTTGCTGTAACGGTAAAGCACCTGTAAAATCTTCCGCTTCGCGCGGCATACGGTTCCACGTAAAATTGGAACCCGTTACCGCTTCTTTATCAATACATAACACGCGGTATCCTAATTCTTTCAAGTAATGTACTACTTGATCCCACCCAAAGCCGTTGTTCCACATCTTGGCTTGTGAACTCGCTTTCGTGGCAATACATACATATCGTTCTTTGATTTGGCGTTTGCTGCCTAAGCGCACTTTGGGGGCTTCTTCGCGCGGGTCTACCCCTAAAATAAACCCCGCTGTACGGTGTAATCCCACTTTGCGGAAATCAATCGGTTGATTGGTGGTATTTTCCCGGAAAAACAGCCCCAGCATGTAGCTTGCGTAGGGTTTTTCAAACCGCGGTTTACCGGGTAAGTGTGTGAAGAATAAATTCGGATATTGCGCTTCAAATATTTCTGCCATGTTGTGCGACATGGCTACTTCCGCCGCACATTCATGCTTTTCTTGAAACCGGCTTGCGTAGGTCATCCAGCCAATCGTATCGCCCAATGTTCCTACCGGAAACTTCAGCTGTACATCTTTGCCTTTCAAATCAAGCGTGTGGTTTAAAACAGGATTTTGTTGCCCACGTACCCATACGCGAATACGAAACGGAATATAGTATTTCTTTGTGCTTAGCACCCAACCTTCATCTGCGTCGCAGGCAAAGATGATGTTGTCCGTCTCGTCATCTTCAATTTGGACGTGCCATTTCCCTTTCGGCAATAATACACGCGCACCGTCGTTGAAATCGTAACGGATGCCCATCGGTCCTTCCTGGGTAGGAATCGCCGGGATATCTATTAAAAACGGATTTTGCGGATTGGGCTTTTGGTCTGCATTTGCATTCACGGCTGCGGTTACATCTTGCGGTGCTTGTGCGGAAGAGGTGGCGGATGCTACCCCTTGGGTTTGGGTCGGATTTTTAATCGCGTCTTTCGACGAAGATACTGCTGTGTTTACACTGGTGGATGTTTGTTCTTTTTCGCTCATATTTCAAACGCAAACAAACCCGCAAACGGGCTTGTAAAAACTCCTTAATTTTTCTTTACACCACACTATACCAATTTCCCTTTCAAAACACAATCTTTTTTTACTCTTGGAAAACGCTTTTTGCAGACAGGGCCCTTTGACCCGATTTTTCCCAAAAAAATCCCCGGGTTGTACCCGGGGATTATAACGTAAATTTTGTATTTACTTATTTTTGAGTTCGGTATTGGCATATTGCACCACACCGTTGAAAATGCCTTGCGCCATTTTTTTCTGCACGGTAGCATTGGAAAGTTTTACACGGTCTTTGGGACTGCTGATAAAACCCATCTCAATTAACACCGACGGTGCATTTACCCCACGCAACACATAAAAGTTGGCCTGGCGCAAGCCCGTTTTCGGATTAACGGCAATTCCAATGCCCGGCTGACGGTATACTTCTTTTTGGATGTAACCGGAAAGTTTTGAACTTTCATTCATAAACTCGTTTTTGGCCAGGGATTGCAACAACGCATCCACAAAATTGTAGTGGGCTTCTTCGTACTGCATGGCTTCGTTTTCCAAAGCGGCGGTTTCGGCCGCTTCTTTATCGGTAGCTTTTTCCGAACGGAAATATACTTGGAATCCGTTGGCCGCCGTATTTTTTGTGGCGTTGGTGTGAATAGAAACAAACAAGTCCGCTTTGAAATTATTGGAAATTTTTGCACGGTCCCCCAATGCAATAAATACATCGGTTTCGCGTGTCATTTTCACTTCGTATCCCGCTTTTTTAAGCAAGCGGCCCAGCTCTTTCCCTACGGCCAAGTTCCAATCTTTTTCACGATAACGGCCACGCACCGCTCCGGCGTCTTTTCCGCCGTGACCGGGATCTACCACAATACGAATTTTCGGATGTACCGCGCTAATGGACAACGGGTGCGGCTCTTCTTTAAAAACAGGCCCGGAAGTAACCGGAACGGAAGGCGCCGGATCTTCGGCGGGAACTTCGGTCGGCGTATCCGCTGTCACAGCGCCTGACTCATCCGCGGGCATCTCTTCAAAATCATCTTCCTCATTCAAAACGGAAGGAGATTCTACAGCGGAGGAATCCGCTGCACGCGGGGTTTGTTGCTTAATCTCTTGCTCGGGCGCAACGGTCGTTGAATCATCCGCTTTTAAAACCGGCGTTCCTTTTTCTACCGCCGCGCGAAAAACAAACCAACCTTTCGCCGCGGGAGTAAATCCCCAATCTTTTGCTTTGGGGCCCAAAATTACTTTTAACTCCGCATCATCCCGCATTTGCATCACCCCCATAGAAGTGATGTAATCGGTATTGAAACGTTCGTGCATATCCCGCTTGAGCACTACGTTTTTAAAAGTAACCGTAACCGTGTGCGAATTAATTTGTTTTACCGTATATTTCAAATTATCGGGTGCGGAAAACCACAATTTGTTTTCCGTGCCTTCTATTTGCGGCGATTCATACGCCAACGTAAAACGTCGCTCTATCAGGAATTTATTATCTTTGAATTCCACATAACGGTTGATTGATTTTTGGAATGCAGGCAATAAAAAGAAATCTACCGGAGCCATTAAATCCCCGCCGTTGTTGACAACTTCGGTGCTTAATGCAACGTTTTGCCCGTTGACGATTGCTTCGTCCAACGAGGCCGTCAAAATACCGTAGAATCCTTTGGAAGATATCTTGGCTTGTTTGGAAGCGGCAAACAACTCCACACTTACGCCGAATTTGCGGGCAGCACGCTGGATATTAACGAGTGTTACCCCGTTGACTTCCATTGCATCCACAGAACTCTTGTTTTTGCCGGAAACAACAAAATCCACGCGGCTTTGTGCATATACACTACCCGCCCACAATAAGCAAACCCCGGCTAATATACTTTGGCACAAACGCTTGAACATACGTTATTCCAACACGATTTTATAATCTTCCCACGCGAGTTGCGGATCCGCCTGAATTTTAAGCGTGCGGTGAATATTTTGTTCAATATCGTCCTGATGGTTTTTAATGGCTTCCGCCAACATCGGATGCAGCACAACCCGCAAGTTCCCACCGGGACGGCCGTTTGTCAAATCATAAATTTCGCGCTGAATTTTAATACGCATACTTTCGGCAGATAGTACACGCCCGGAACCATGACACTCCGGACATTCCTCACTGATAAAACTGCCGGTACTGGCCCGTTTGCGTTCGCGCGTCATTTCCACGAGCCCCAGTTTGGTGATGGGCAAAATACGGATTTTTGCACGGTCCCCTTGCACCGCCTGGGAGAGAGCTTCCAACACACGGCGGCGGCTAGAGGCCTTGCGCATGTCGATAAAATCAATCACAATAATCCCGCCGATGTTGCGTAAACGCAACTGGTGGGCGATTTCGTTAGCGGCTTCAATATTGGTTTGCGTAACGGTTTCTTCCTGGGATTTATTCCCGGTAAATTTACCTGTGTTTACATCGATAGCACAAAGCGATTCCGCTTCCTGAATAATGATACTGCCACCGTTGGGAAGCGGTAGTTTGATTTTTCGCAAATTATCAATTTCCGGCTCAATGTTATAGGCCTCAAAAATCGGCGTTTTCCCTTTGTAGAGCTGGACGCGGTTTTCCAAATCGGGAGAGTTTTTTTCCACAAAATCGCGTACACGTTCGTAATCGTTTTTGTTATCTAACAAATACACTTGTACGTTTTCGGACAGAACATCCCGTGCCACCTGCAAAACAGCATCCATATCTTCGTGCAGAAGTTTGGGAGAACGCGACGTTTCAAATTTTTTCAAAATCGATTGCCATTGACGATAGAGATATTTTACTTCCCGTTCCAGTTCATCGTGTGTCGCTTCTTCCGCTTCCGTACGGACAATACAACCCATCCCGTTTAAATGTTTGGCCGCCAAATCTTGAACGACTTCGTTTAATTTGTGGCGGACTTCGGCCGATTCGATATTTTTAGATACTCCCACAAAACTTTGATGCGGCGTCAACACCAAATAACGGCCGGGCAACGTTACATCCATGGTTACCTTCATTCCTTTGGTACTGATAGCATCTTTCACTACCTGCACCATTACTTCTTGCCCTTTGTGCAAGACCTTATCAATGTTCTTTTTGTCCGTCCCAATCACATCGGAAATGTATAAATAAGCATTTTTCTCGTACCCAATGTTTAAGAACGCGCTGGAAATACCGGGCAATACATTTTCCACCGTGCCCTTATAAATATTTCCTACGATGTTCAGCGCTCCGCGGCGCTCCCAAACGAGTTCGTTGACTCGTTCGTTCTCTAAAATAGCAATACGTGTTTCTTCAAAAGAAGTGTTTACCAACACTTCTACCACCGGCTGTGTTTCCACATTTTTACTCATAACAAATTCTCCGTTAAATTAAATAGAGGGCACCTTGGCTATCCTGCCAATACAACCCTTCCCTTACAAAGATGAATCCCTCCACGGTCCAATCTTCCTGTTGGGCCGGAATTTCCATCCCCAAATATGAAGCCACCACTTCTTGCGGGGAGATCCACTTCCCTTCTGCACACGCCAATGTTAACCGAATTTTATCCGCACAGAGCGTTTGAACTTGCAATACGTATGGTTTAATATTTTTGCTAAGCGCAAGCCCACTCTCGCTACGGTATACGGCTTCCACCCGCGGCGCGTTAAAATAATTTTCAACCGTTTGTTCCAACGCGAAGGATGCAAAAGGCCCTTCTACGCTATAGATGGCAGCGGCCGCCAAATTTTGCACGGAAGGCATTGCGTAAGGCACGCGCTGGACATTTAAAATAACCAATTCGCCCGCGCTGGCCTCTTCTAACTTGCGTTGCACTTCCTCAGCAGGAACAAGCGCACTTAAATAAACATCGACGTACTCCCGTAAAGCTTGCTGATGCACCGATAACGACGGTCCGTATGAAAAACGCGGCCATTGTTTATTTATTTTGGCCGGCTCAAACGGAAGCCCACTGTGAAGTATCATCTCTCTTACCGCTTTAAAAACATTTGTCGTTCCGTTTTTTAACGCACGGAACACTACACGCATTTTATAAATTTTTGACGTTTTTATCATCTTTTTATATCCGCAACCGCTGCGCATAAACGGATTGGATGACACCCAGGGCCCAAAAACTGGCCACCAGATTTGACCCTCCGTACGAAATAAACGGCAGCGGAATCCCCGCTACGGGCACAATTCCTACCAACATCCCAAAATTTACCAACATATACGTAAAAAACATTCCGAATATTCCCGCACAAACTAGGTATCCGTAGCGATCGCTGGACATATAGCCGATAATCATAATCCGCCATAAAATAATCAAATAAAGCCCCAATACCAAACAAGTTCCCCACCAACCGAGCTCTTCCCCTACAACGGCCAAGATAAAATCGGTATGTTTTTCCGGCACAAAACCCAAACGAGATTGCGTTCCGGAGAAAAGGCCTTTTCCCCAAATGCCGCCTGCTCCCATAGCAATTTGGGCCTGCAACACGTTATACCCCGCCCCGCGCGGATCCGATTTGGGTGCCAAAAAAGTTTCCACCCGCTTACGTTGGTGCGGTTTCATTTGGTGTTCCACAAAGATTCCGCCAAAAAGACCCGCCAGCACGACTCCCGTGGCCAGCAAGAAATACATGGAGGGCATAAAAATGCGTAATTGTTTGAAAAACCACCACGTCCCATACCCCAGCAGCGCAACGGCTAATGCAAATACACCCATGTACCACCCATTATGCGCCAAATCGTTAAACAACCGCACCGCCGTATAATCCAATAATTCCGGATGTAAATAAATGTAGGTCCAGGCAATGGTAAAAAATCCGGCTACTCCGGCAAAAATACCAATTAACGCTAAGTAGAATACGTTGATACCCGTACAATAAAGCAGGACTAAAATAGCGGGGAATGTTACCACTACGGAAGAGAAATCCGGTTGCATCATAATCAAACCAAAAATGGGAGCCAATAATAATCCCAATAAAATCAGTGATGAAGTTTCTCGAATACGCCGGCCTCGTCTATCTAAACAGGCCGCTGCCACCAACAATGTACAAACACGGCAAATTTCCGAAGGTTGCATGGAAAAAAACGGCAATACAAACCACGACCGTGACCCGCGCTGATACGATCCAAAAACCAAAACACCTATCAGAAGGGCTAAAATAAATCCGTACAAATATTTCCATTGTTCATCATAAATCTGATAATTAAAACTCCATCCTGCCACAAAAGCACATACCCCGATGGGTAACGCCAACAAATGTGTACGAACAATCGGATTGGAAAGCGATAAACTGTTTACCGCAGACATAATACACACCGCTCCCAACACCACCAAACCAATCATGGCCCCTAAGAGTAAATAATCAACGCGAGAACGGCCTTTGGCGGCCAGGTTTTTAAATACTGTCATAAATTTTCCTCTCCACCGCTTTCCGCTGGTTGGCTTTGCGGAACTTGTGCTACCGTTGCCACTGTTGCAGGCGGAGTTTGCGGAGGAACAGCCACAACCGGCTTTTGTTTTTCTATACCGAAGTAAGCTTCCAACATATCCCGTGCGATAGGACCGGCTGCGGAACTTCCGCCTTCTCCAAATTCCACAAATACGGCCAAAGCAATGGACGGTTCTTCTCCTTCTTTTCCGGCAAATGCCATTAACCAACCATGGTCTTCTCCATGCGGATTTTGGGCTGTTCCGGTTTTTGCATAGACATCCAACCCTTTAATTTTTACACGGCGGGCCGTTCCATCATCAACGGTATGTTTCAGAGCTGCAAAAAGTGTATCGTAAGTTGATTCTTTTAAGTCCGCATGTTGCAAAATTTCCGTTTTGCCGATTTCTTCCGTTTTGCCGGTTTGATTGCTCACAATTTTATCTATATAGTACGGACGGTATACATTTCCGCGACTGGCTACGGCAGCGGCAAATTGTGCCAATTTAATGGGTGTAACTAACAACTCTCCTTGCCCAATGGAAAGGTTAAGCGTATCACCTATAAACCAATAGGTTTTGTTACGGGCACGGCGGGTGGGACCGTATAAATTGCCGGCCTTTTCACCGGGCAAATCAATCCCGGTTTGACGACCAAACATAAATTTTCGTTCCACACGTTCAATAGGGGCCGGCCCGATCTGCGAAGCTACTGCGTAAAAATATACGTCACACGAATTACTCATTCCATCAAAAAAATCCACGGGACCGTGTGTTCCCCAACATTTGAAAATACGCGAACCTGCATCATATTTCCCCGTACAATTAATTTTACGGTTCACATCAATATTCCCTTCTTCCAACGCTGCCGCGCCCGTAATGATTTTAAAAGTAGAAGCCGGAGGATAAGTCCCTTGAATGGCCAAATTATATTCTTTAATTTTTTTCTTCTGTGCTTGGGCTTTTTTATCGTCACTATACGCCACAAAAATGTTCGGATCATATGCAGGGGCACTGGCCAAGGCCAATACCGCACCGTTACGCGGATCCAATGCAACGGCCGCACCACGACCTGTTTTAGAATTTTTAAGTCCTTCTTCCGCCGCTTGTTGCACTTTGTAATTTAATGTCAAATAAACGTCACTGCCGGCTCCCCATTTTTTATCTTGAATTAAACTGCGTACACGGCCGCGATAATCTACTTCCAAATAGATACCGCCATCGCGCCCTTTGAGCTCTTTTTCAAACTTCTTTTCAATTCCGTTTTTTCCGATTTTGGAACTCAAACGATATCCCATATTGGTATCGCGCCGGCGCCATTCCCGCTCATCCATTTGCCCAATGTAACCAATCAAATGGCTGGCGAAAATACCGTGCGGATAATTGCGTTTTGTTTCTTCTACTAAATACACACCCGGATAATAAAACTGTAATTCTTTCAAAGCAACGGTGCTTTGTGTGGAGAGGTTGTCCGCAATGGCAATGGCTTTGCCCGTTTGGACTCCTTTTTGCAATTTTTGGAAGACGTCCTCCGTAGCCATGTTCATATAGGGAGCCACATCTGCGGCTAATTTTTTAAGATATTCCGGTTCCTTATTTCCTACACCCAAATAATAGAAACTAAAAGAGGGAGAATTGGAAGCGACTTCAATTCCGTCCGAAGTAAATACACGCCCGCGGGGCGCAGTTTGATACAAAACCTGCGTACGGTTGCTTTCCGCCATTTGCTGATAATCTTTGTGACGAATCACTTGAATGTCCGCCAAGCGCAACGCAATCACGCCGGCCACAATAGCGGCAATAACAAAAAGCCCTTTTAAACGACTGTTAAATAAAATTCTAGAAACTTGCATGTTGTTGGGATTGGCACATTGGCCCACTACCAAGTGTCCTGCTTACCAACCAAAACGCTACCGGAGCAAAAAGCGCACTGATGAGAGCTCCTCCGAAAATGCTTCCAAAGCCCGGCCATAAAATACTGGAGGAAAATTCCCATACCAACCAAGCGTTTAAAAATCCGGTAAAACAGGTCAATAAAAATACCGTCAGCACCTGCGGTAAAACCCCTTCAAAGTCAAACCGTGGCATAATTTGATACATAATAAACGTGGCTACCGTAAAAGTGCAAGCATTGTTACCAAATACTTTGGTACCAAAAAAATCCAAAAACAATCCACATAAAAATGCCGTTGGATAACCGAAAGCCGGGCGCAGAACTGTGCAAAAAGCCAATGCAAAAGCCAACATGAGGTTCACTTGCAATCCCAAATATCCCAACCCTAATGCAAACGCCCAGTGGCAAACGGTAGCTAACAAAAACAATAAAAATAATTTAATCACATTTCCCATAATTTCACCCCGCCGCAATCACAAAAACTTCTTGTATAGCCGATGAATGAATAGCCAAATCCACTTGCACCGTAAGCGCGGTTTGAAAGGATTCGTCTTCTTTTACTTTGCTAACGGTTCCTACCCAAATTCCCGCCGGGAACACACTGCTGGTAGAAGAAGTATACACGTTATCCCCCTCCTCTACATAAGCTTGCAAAGGGATATATTGAATACGTACCGGGCGCGGACCGTTCCCCGTCAGCAATCCTGTTTCTTTGCCTCGTTCCAAATAGACCGCCGCCGAAAAATCCTCATCCCGCACAAGCAAAACCTTTGAGGTCCGTTCCGTAACTTCAATAACAATACCGGCCAATCCGGCTTTCCCGTCCTCCATGGCAATGACGGCACTGCGCTCCGCAATACCGTCGCGTGTACCTTTATCCAACGTAACGGTGTTCCATTGCGAAGGTTCCCGATAAGCTACACGGGCCCATTTTCCTTTCCAACGGTGCTGTGCCGAAAGTTGCAGGGTATTGGACAAACGCTGATTCTCTTCCAGCACGGCTTGGGCTTGCGCTACTAACAAACGATTGGTGGCAATCTCTTGCTTGAGTTCTTGGTTTTCACTATGGGCATCCAGAAGTTCCCGCACAGTTTGAGAGACCTCTTGTGCATAAGTCGTCACGCTGTGCGCCGCACGCACTTGCGGTAAAAAAATATAACCTAACACCGTTTTGAAAGAGGAAATAAAACCTTCCAACGGTAAAATCATCAAGAAAACCGATAGCAACAAATACCCCGCCGGCAACCAGTAGTTGCGGCGAATTGAAAACCCTTTTTTAGAAGTTTTGTGTTTTTTTACTACCATATCTATCAAAAAGCGGACACCGTTGTTAAGAACTGTGTCCGCTTAAACAGTTTATCTATTGGTTAAAACGTCTTCCCGCGAGAACCGAAGAAACGAGAACCTTTTTCGTTGAGTTGATCTAAAAATTTCCCCGTTCCCAAGGCCACGCAGCTCAGCGGATCAGCCGCGCGATGTACCGGAATATCCGTTTCTTTGCGGATGAGTTCCGTAATCCCGCGTAATAAACTACCGCCACCGGCCACCACCAAACCACGGTCCACCAAATCGGCCGCAAGTTCCGGCGGAGTTTCTTCTAGGGTGCTCTTAATAACGTCTAAGATTAACCGAACCGGTTCCATGAGTGCTTGGCGAATCTCTTCAGAAGTTACCGTCAACGTACGCGGCAAACCTTGGGTCTGATCGCGACCTTTAACTTCCATCGTTTTTTCTTCTTTGAGCGGATAAACAGATCCTAAATTTATTTTTACTTCTTCCGCAGTCGTTTCACCAATGATTAAATTATATTTCTTACGAAAATACTGGACGATACATTCCGTCAATTCGTCCCCGGCGACATCAATGGATTTCGCCACGACCATTCCCCCCAAGGAAATGACCGCTACTTCCGTTGTACCGCCACCGATATCTACAATCATACTGGCATGCGGTTCTGCAATCGGTAAATCGGCGCCCATAGCCGAAGCCATGGGCTCCTCTATCAAATAGACCTCGCGTGCACCCGCCTGACGGGCCGCATCATCTACCGCACGCCGTTCGACGCCGGTAATATCCGAGGGAATACCAATCACAATTCTAGGACGTAACAGACTGCTCCGGGTATGTACTTTGCGAATGAAATAACGAATCATTTCTTGCGTTACCTCAAAGTCCGCAATCACACCGTTCTTCATCGGGCGCACTGCCACGATGTTGGCCGGAGTACGACCCAACATCTGTTTGGCTTTGGCACCTACGGCTTTCACTTCACCCGTTTCACGTTCCACGGCCACTACGGACGGTTCCCGTAACACAATGCCTTTATCCTTGACATAAATCAAGCAGTTGGCAGTGCCCAGATCCATCCCTAGGTCAGAAGAAAAAAGCCCCCCTAGATAGTCTATTACCATAATGATTAGTCCACTAATTTAACAATGGCCACTTCGGCGTTGTCGCCTTGGCGCAAACCGGCGCGATAAATACGGCAGAATCCGCCCGGGCGGTTGGCATAACGAGTTGCCAACACATCAAATAATTTTTTGATGGCGGCCGCATCTTTTAACGTATCTTTTGCGGCACGCATATCATTGGCTTTGGCCAGGGTAATCAACCCCTCTACCACACGGCGCACTTCTTTGGCTTTGGGCAGCGTTGTTTTCACTTCTTCGTGAAGGATAATGCTGGTAGCCATATTGTTGAGCATCGCTTTGCGGTGAGAAGGCGTTTTACCCAGTTTTCTATATCCGGTATTTTTAATCATACGAAAAACTACTCCTTAAATTTTCATACCGAGGGTTAAATCCATCTCGGCAAGTCTTGCTTTAATTTCTTCCATCGATTTCGCGCCAAAATTTTTGATCATATTCAAGTCGCCTTCGGTCATTTTGACCAAATCACGTACGGTATGAATATTTTCGGATTTTAAGCAATTAATGGAACGGGAAGAAAGCTCAATAAACTCAATGGATTGGTTTAAGAGGTCATCTTGTCTCGAGGAAGCAGTAGCCGGTGCCGTGGTAACGGGTTCTTCCACTTGTTCGTCACTCACGGTAGCCACACGACCGTCTTCGCCTTCAATCGTAAAGATATGTAAGGAGTCAGACAATAACACCGCCGCACGGTGCAACGCACGCGCCGGAGACAAAGTGCCATCGGTCGTAATTTCCAAGATCAAGCGGTCATAATCCGTTTTTTGCCCCACACGGGCCGGTTCGACATCGTAGTGTACTTTCACAATCGGGGAATACAACGCATCCATCGGAATAAAACCGGAAGGACGTTGTACTTTGGCGAGGTCTTCGGCCGGGCCATATCCCTTACCGCGGGAAATTTCGATTTCCATATCCAATTTGCCGCCGGCTTCCAAAGTGGCCAGCACCAAATCTTTGTTAATAATTTCCACGCCGTCTATTTCTTCGATATCAGCAGCGGTTACCACACCGGGCTTGGTGGCATTTACCTGCAAGTATTCACGGTTTTTGCCTTCCATTTTGATACGCAGATGTTTCAAATTCAACAAGATGTTAATAACATCTTCCCGCACGTTGGGAATGGTGCTGAATTCATGCACGGCACCTGCAATACGCACAGCCGTTACGGCAGCCCCTTCCATACCGGAAAGCAAAATCCGGCGCAAGGAGTTACCCACTGTGTGCCCATAACCGCTTTCATACGGTTCGGCAATAAATTTGCCGTAGTATTCGGTAGCGGTTTTTTCTTCCAATTGGATCTTTTTGGGAAGGACTAATTCGTTTAAAGCCATGTAATGCCTCCAAACTATCTAGAGTAGTATTCTACGATCAACTGCTCATTGACAGGGTAGGAACTTTCCGCTCTGTCGGGCCATCTTAATAATTTACCGGTCAGTTTTTCGCTATCATATTCCAAAAAGCTGGGACGTTGATTGCGTTTTTCTGCATCGGTCAAAGCTTGTTTCACTTGCACGTTTTCGGCCAAAGATTTATCCAACGTAACTTTGTCTCCAACGCGCAATTGGTAAGAAGGAACATTCACCGCTTTACCGTTTACCGTTACATAACCGTGTAATACCAGTTGGCGGGCCGCTTTCAATGAAACCGCAAAACCTAAACGGCGAACGATATTGTCCAAGCGGGTTTCCAATTTACGCAAGAAATTTTCACCGGTTTGCCCTTCGGCTTTGGCGGCCGTGGCAAACATATTGTGGAACGGAATTTCCGACATACCGGATTGCAAGCGGGCTTTTTGTTTTTCCTGCAAGCGAATACCATATTCGGAAACTTTGGCTTTGCGTACTTTACCGCCACGTTTGGTGGCAGCAGCCAATTTGTCGATGACACAATTGGTGTAGCATTTGGTTCCTTTTAAGAAAAGTTTACAATCTAATTTTCTGCATTTTTTGCAGCTGGGTCCAATATATCTTGACATAAAACTATACTCTCCGTGCTTTAGGCGGTCTGCATCCGTTGTGCGGGATGGGGGTTACGTCTTTAATTGACGAAACCACAAGCCCTGCTTGGGCTAAGGCGCGTACGGCCGTTTCACGTCCTTGGCCGGGGCCGCAAACTTTTACGGCTACTTCACGCATACCCATATTCACGGCTTTTTCGGCAGCGGCGTTGCTGGTAATTTGTGCAGCAAACGGCGTAGATTTTTTGGTGCCTTTAAAACCGTGGGAACCGGCCGTAGACCAGGCAACGGTGTTGCCTTTATCGTCGGACACAGTTACGATCGTGTTATTGAACGAGCAGTAAATATGCACTACACCGAATACCGGTGCTTTGGCGTTTTTCTTTTTGCCTTTAGCCGGTGCTTTAGCGGCTGTTGTTTCTTTTTCTTCTGCCATAATGTTAAATTCCTATGTTAAATTTATTTTGCAGCAGCTTTTGAACCGACCGTTTTTCTTCTTCCGCGGCGCGTTCTGCTGTTGGTTTTGGTGCGTTGGCCGCGTACCGGCAAGTTGCGGCGGTGGCGTTGGCCTCTGTACGAACCAATTTCAATAGAGCGGTGAATATTTTGGGCTACTTCACGGCGAAGTTCCCCTTCCACTTTGTATTCTTTTTGCAAAATGGTATTTAAAAGACCCGCTTGTTGTTCGGTCAAATCTTTGACACGGGTTGCCGGATCAATTTGGCCTGCTACTTTGGCAAGCACGTCTTTGGCGTTCTTCTTGCCGATGCCATAAATATATTCCAAGGCAACATCAATTCTTTTATTTTTCGGTAAATCAATACCTGCGACTCTAGCCATATATTTTAGAACTCCTTAAATTAACCTTGGCGTTGTTTGTGTTTTGCTACTTCGCAAACCACGCGGACTACGCCGTTACGTTTAATGATTTTGCATTTTTGGCATATCTTTTTTACACTAGCTCTGACTTTCATTTATTTCTCCCTATAAGTTATTCTTCCGCGGGTTAAATCGTACGGAGAAAGTTCCAACTTAACCTTATCGCCCGGAAGAATTCTTATATGATGAACTCTCATTTTGCCGGATATATGCCCCAGAATTTCTTTTCCACCCGCAATTTCAATACGAAACATTGCATTGGGTAGTGCTTCCAGAACTTTACCTTCAATTTCGATTTTATCGCTCATACAACTCCGAGTTCGGATTAAATCACAGAATATTCCGCCTGCCGTTCTTGTTTTTTAAACGCAGGGGGTTTATTCAAAAGCAGTGAGAATTTCACTGCCGTTAGCGGTAACTGCGACGGTGTGTTCAAAGTGAGCAGCCAAACTGCCATCTTGTGTAACAACGGTCCATCCGTTTTCCAACTCCCTGACTTTGTAAGTTCCCGCAGTAAGCATGGGTTCAATAGCCAAGGCCATTCCCTTCTCAAGGATAGGCCCTGTGCCCGGTTTCCCGAAATTCGGGATACTGGGCTCTTCGTGCATATTGCGACCAATTCCATGCCCGCAATAATCACGAACGACTCCCATACCATTTTGCTTAGCAAAAGTTTCCACCGCGTTTTGCACGTCGCCGAGGCGGCGGCCGGGTTTGACTAGCCCGATTGCCTTATATAACGACTTTTTGGTAACGTCCATCAGCCGTTGGGCTTCATCAGAAACTTCTCCTACGCCGAGGGTGATTGCGGCATCTGAACAGAAACCGTCAAGGCGGGCCCCTGTGTCAATACTGATAATATCACCCTTCTTTAATATTGTATCTTTTTTTGGGATTCCGTGCACGACTTCTTCGTTGACAGACGCGCAAATACTACCCGGAAACCCGTAATATCCTAAAAACAACGGTGTCGCCCCAAAGGAGCGGATTGTTTTTTCGGCTTCACGATCCAGATCCAACGTCGACACACCCGGTTTCACAATTTCGGTCATCAATTTGAGAACCGCCGCTGTTACTTTACCGGCTGCACGCATTTTTTCTATTTCGTGATCATTTTTTACTTCTATCATTTTACTTACTCAAGGATATTTTAATATCCTCAAAAACTTTTTCCGGGGATTGATCCCCGTTAATTTCTACATATTTGCCCGAATTTTGATAATAATTTTTAACGGGCAATGTGTCTTTGTGGTATATTTCCAACCGGTGTTTCACACGCGCAGGGGTGTCATCCGGACGGGTATACAACTCCCCGCCACAATGCGGACAAACCTTCTCTTGCGCGGAAGTAATGTGCAAAATTTCACCGCATTTTTTGCATTGGCGACGCGATGAAATTCGCCCTACCACTTCCTTCTCCGGCAAATTAATCATTACCACTTTGGTAATTTTACGTTGCAAACGGCGCATCATATCATCCAACACTTCTGCTTGTGCTACCGTCCGTGGGAAACCATCAAAAACAATACCTTTATTGGTATTTTTTACGATGTTTTCCAACATTGCAATCATCATTTCATCCGATACTAAATTGCCTTTATCAATAATGCCGGCAATTTGTTTACCTAACGCTGAACCGGATGCTATTTCCGCACGAAGCACATCCCCGGTGGAGATGTGTTTCAGCTGAAAATACTCCTGAAGTTTTGCCGATTGGGTCCCTTTTCCGGCCCCCGGGCAACCCATCAAAATGATGTTCATAAAATTTTAGGAATTTAGTGGGAATCCCCAAGTGCATAGCAACAAAGGAATTCCCCCCAAATTGCACAAAAACTATTGTCCGACGTTGAACCAGCGGCCTTTAATGCGTTTAGAACCTTTCATTAACGGTTCATAATTGCGTGCGAGCAAATGTGCTTGCACTTGGCCAACCGTATCCAGCGCCACACCGACAACGATTAAGAGTGCCGTGCCACCGAAATAGAAATCCACGCCGAATTCTGCGCGGAAGGCATCCGGTAATACTGCAATCAAACATACAAAGATGGCACCGCAGAACGTCAAGCGATTCATTACCCATTCAATGTAATTCTTTGTCGGTTCTCCGGGACGAATTCCCGGAATAAAACCACCGCCCTTCTTCATGTTATCCGCTACATCCGACGGGTTAATCGTCATGGAATTGTAGAAATAACAGAAGAAGATAATGAGCGCGGAGAAAATCAACATATACCAAATGTTCCCGCGGCCCATGGCTTCTAAAATCTTTTGAGCCCAAGGTGCATCCTGGTTGAAACTGGCAATCGTCAGCGGTAACGAAATGACAGAAGAAGCAAAGATTACCGCGATTACACCGCTTTGATCAATCTTAAGCGGTAAATAGCTGGTTTGCCCACCATACATTTTATTACCGATTTGACGCTTGGCATATTGTACCGGGATTTGGCGTTGGGCTGTTTCCAACCAAACTACCAAAGCGGTAATGACCAAGGCAGCCCCAAAAATAATCAGGGCCATAAAGAAATCCATTTCATCCGCTCGGACACGGCTAACGACTTCCATAATGGCACTGGGCAAGCGATCTACGATACCGGCAAAGATGATTAAGGAAATACCGTTCCCGACACCTTTTTCGGTAATTTGTTCACCCAGTCACATTACAAACATCGTCCCCGCGGCTAATGTTACCAAGGTAGTGGCAAAAAACATAAATGACGGATCTACTACCGCCGGTACACGACCGGCACCTTCTACACGGGTAATAGCAAACGTCATCATACCGCCTTGCAACAAGGCCAAGAACAGTGCAAAAATACGGGTAATCTGGTTTTCTTTTCTTCTGCCGGATTCACCTTCTTTATGCATGCGGTCTAACGCCGGAAAAATATGTGCCCCGCGCACGAGCCCCATGATAATGGAAGCATTGATGTAAGGCATAATACCCAGTGCCAAAATAGAGAAACGCCCCAAAGCACCACCCGAAAAGATATTCATAAAACCTAAAATACCGTTTCGGTGAGCGTCGAATAATTGGCGTAAAACATCTGCATTGATACCAGGTATCGGGATGGCCGCAGCCACCCGGAAAACAGCCAACGCCCCCAGCACAAAAAGCAGACGCTTTCTGAGCTCGGGAGCGTTAAAAATATTTGCAACTGTATTATTGGACATTATTTGGTCTCAATTACGGTTACAGTGCCGCCGGCTTTTTCGATTGCCGCTTTCGCGGTGGCAGAAAAACCATGTGCGGACACTTTTAAGGCCTTGTTTAAAGTGCCATTGGCCAATACTTTGACGCGGGAAGCATCATGAATGGCCCCTGCTTTTTTCAAGGCCTCGGGGGTTACTTCGGCACCGGCTTTAAACAATTTTTCCAACGAACCAACGTTTACATAATCGTAACGTTTGGCAAAATCTTTATTGGAAAAACCGCTTTTCGGCGTATGGCGGATCAAAGGCATCTGTCCGCCTTCTTTGCTTTCTTTACGGGTGTTACCGGAACGAGAGGTTTGACCTTTCATTCCTTTGGTGCAGTAATTACCCAAACCAGAGCCCGGACCAATGCCCAAGCGTCTTTTTGCTTTGCGAGACCCGTGTTTAGGGAAAAGTTTATTTAAAGTTACCATTTTATTTTCTCCACAAAACTATTCGGCCTTTGCGGCAGGAGCAGCGTTTTCGGTGGCGGGGGCTTCTTCCTTTACGGCTTCGGCTTTACCGCGCAGTACATTGACTGCTTCTTTGTTTTTAAGCTGTTTAAACGCTTCCATCGTCGCATAGACGAGGTTGCACGGGTTGGTGCTGCCTAAACTCTTGGCAAGCACGTCTTTAATACCGGCTGCTTCAAACAGTAAACGCGCGCCCGAACCGGCAATAACCCCGGTACCCGGAGCAGCGGGCTTCATCCAAACGGAGGCAGCCCCGAACTTGCCGATTACTTCGTGCGGAATGGTCTCGCCCACGATCGGGAACGTGATCATATGTTTGCGCGCATGGGTTTCGGCCTTTGCAATAGCGGCCTGAACCTGATTCGCCTTGCCAATAGCAACGCCCACTTTGCCCATGCCGTTACCGACTACGACCAACGCGCGGAAACCCATACGTTTTCCGCCTTTTACTACTTTGGTCGTTCTGGCGATGTGGATAACCGTGGTTTTACCTTCAACCGCCGGTCTTGCTTTTTGAAACTCGGCTCTTTTGCCTTTCGCTTCTTTTTTATTCTCGTTCTTTACGAGCGTTTCATTGGACATTCAATTCACCTAAACCTTAGAATTTCAATCCTGCTTCTCTGGCGGAATCGGCTAATGCTTTGATTCTGCCGTGATATACGCGTCCGCCGCGGTCAAACATTACTTCTTTGATGCCTTTGTCTAACGCTTTTTTGGCAATTACTTCACCTAAAGCTTTAGCGGCTTCAATACTCTTGGCGGAATTTTCAAATTTGCCTTCAAATTCTTTAGACAATGTCGTAGCAGACACAAGCGTGCTGTGTGTATTGTCGTCAACAATTTGGGCATAAATGTATTTCAAGCTTCTGTAAACAGACAAGCGCGGGCGGTGTGCACCGTTTTTCAAAAGGTGTCCGCGGCTGCGGTCCTTTCTGTATTGGTATCTTTCTTGCTTAGTAGCCATAATTATTTACCTCCCGCCGCAGTTTTACCGGCTTTGCGTACAATGTGTTCACCCTGGTATTTAATACCAGTGCCTTTGTACGGTTCCGGCGGTCTGATACGGCGGATCTTGGCGGCAAAATCGCCCACGGCAAATTTGTTGCTGCCTTTGATCGTTACAAAGCCCGATTTGGGATCCACGGATACGGTTAAACCTTCCGGGATGTCTAAATTGACTGGGTGAGAGAAACCCAATTCCAAATTGAGTTTTTTGCCCGCTACGTTTGCGCGGTAACCTAACCCGTTAATTTCCAACGTTTTGGTAAAACCATTGGTAACACCTTCAATGATGTTAGCCACGTTGGCACGGGTAGTGCCGTGCAAAGCGTTCAAGCGTTTGAAATCCTTTTCTTCGATAGAGAAGGTCAACACACCATTATCAATCTTGGGCGTAATACCGGCCGGAATGGTGTAGGATTGTGCTCCTAACGCACCGGAAGCGGTAATTACATTATCTTTAATTTCCACTTTGGTTTTAGCGGGAATGTTAATGACTTTTTTACCGATTCTGCTCATACATTCCCCCTTACCACACCTGGCACAAGATTTCGCCGCCCATTTTGGCCGCTTTGGCTTGCGCGTCGGTCATTAAACCTTTAGAAGTGGAAAGAATAGAAATACCGAATGCGCCGCGCACTTTCGGAATGTTGTTATAAGCGCTGTAAACGCGAGAACCCGGTTTGGAAACACGTTTCAAACCTTGGATAACACATTCGTTTTCAGGCGTATATTTCAAAAATACTCTTACCACGCCGCCCTTTGTTTCGTTATGGACGGCTTTGAAATTGGCAATATATCCTTCTTCTTTAAGGATGCGCGCAATTTCAGTTTTGATTTTAGAAAAAGGAATATCCACTTTTTCTTTTTTCTTCATGTTAGCGTTTCTTATTCTGGTTAAGAAATCTGCAATTGGATCCATAATATAAGTTGCCGTGCAAATTACTTTCCTTGCGGAGTTAACCCGCTGCGGCAGCTCCTCCTTAAATTACCAGCTAGATTTTCTAAGACCCGGGATTAACCCCTGGTGCGCCATCTTTCTCAGACAGATACGGCAGAGACCGAAGTCGCGATAATATCCTCTTGCACGACCACAGATTTGGCATCTGTTGTGGTAGCGCACGGCAAACTTTTGGTCTTTCGCCATTTTTGCAACCCATGCTTTCGTAGCCATAGTGTTTGCTCCTTATTTAGCGTTTTTGCGGAAAGGCATACCCATGAAATCCATGAGTAAGCGGCCGCTTTTATCGTCGTTGGCCGTGGTAACAAACGTAATGTTCATACCATAAGCTTTCGGGGATTTTTCCACGTCAATTTCCGGGAAAATATAATGTTCTCTGATCCCCAAGTTTAAGTTGCCTCTTCCGTCAAAGCTCGGGTTAAATCCTTGAAAGTCGCGGATACGGGGAGCAGCAATGTTGATGAACCGTTCCATAAATTCATACATTTTGGCTCCGCGCAACGTTACGCGCACTCCGATAGGCATCCCTTCTCTGAGTTTGAAGTTAGAAATGGACTTTTTAGCACGGCGCACTTGCGCGGCTTGTCCGGCGATGGCGGATAAATCGTTCTTGGCGATATCCATCACCTTTATATCTTCACGGGCTTCTTTGACGCCGATGTTAATCACGATTTTTGTGAGTTTCGGCGCGGCCATAGGGCTTTTTACACCCATTTCTTTGAGCAAGGCCGGAAGAACTTTTTCTTTATAAAGGACCTGTAAATGCGGGACGTACCCTTCAGGTGCCTTTGTTACAGCTTTTTTCGTCTCTTTCTTAGCAGTCATTTTCGTTTCCTACTTAGATAATCGGCTCATTGCATTTGCGGCAGACGCGTACTTTTTTACCGTCGGCCGTAATTTGCATTTTAGGCGTCATGGCTTCTTTGCAGTGAGTACAAACCAAAGCTACGTTGGAAGCGTCCATAGAAGCTTCCATCTGCACGATGCCGCCTTGCTTATTTTGGGAAGGTTTCGTATGTTTGGAAACCATGTTTACACCAGCAACTACAACTCTGTTTTTGGCCGGGTTTACAGATTTCACTTCGCCTTTCTTGCCTTTGTCTTTGCCGGCTAACACCAGCACGGTATCTTTTGCTTTAATCTTCATAACTATACCACCTCAGGTGCAAGAGAAATAATTTTCAAGAAATTTTTCTCGCGCAACTCTCTGGCAATCGGGCCGAACACACGGGTGCCTTTGGGTTCCCCGTTATCGTTGATAATGCAAACAGCATTATCATCAAAACGAATATAGGAACCGTCTTTACGTCTTTTTTCGCGGGCCACGCGAACTACTACCGCACGGACCACGTCGCCTTTTTTAATGGCGGAAGTCGGGATCGCATCTCTGACGGAGCACATAATTACGTCTCCCAAACCTGCGATATCCCGGTGGTGGCCACCGCGCACCTTAAAGCACTGAACTTTACGGGCGCCGGAATTGTCGGCCACATTGAGAATGCTTCTAATTTGAATCATACTTTCTTAACTCCGTAGTTTGTCAAACTATGCTCTGGCTTTTTCCACAATTTTGGAAACGCGCCATTTCGTCGTTTTAGAAACAGGACGGGTGCTCATAATTTCCACTTTGTCGCCGGTTTTGCTTTCATTAGCTTCATCGTGCGCGTGGAATTTTGCAACTCTTTTGAGCGTTTTGCCATAGCGGTCGTCATGAACCAAGCGTTCTACACTCACGGTGCGGGTTTTGTTCATTTTGTCGGACACTACCACGCCGGTTAATACTTTCCGTTTGGCACGGGTTTCTTGATTTGTCATGTTAAACCTCTATTTTTGCAAGCTCTTTTGGCTGATTAACGTTTTCAAAAGAGCAATTTCGCGTCTGACAGCACGAATTTCCATGGGGTTAGCCAAAGGCGTGGTGCTGTGTTTAAAAAGAAGATTAAACTTCTTTTCTTGGGCTTTGCCGAGTGCTTCGTTCAAGTCGGCCAAAGATTGTTTTTTCAAAGCTTCTTTTTCGTTGGTTTTCATAATTACCTTCTGCAGACCAATTTGGTTTTAATCGGAAGTTTATCAGAAGCAAGGCGCATAGCTCTTCTTGTATCTTCTTCGGAAGCACCTTCCAATTCAAACAGGATACGGCCGGGTTTTACCACGGCAGCCCAGTATTCCGGGGCACCTTTCCCTTTACCCATACGGGTTTCAGCCGGGTGTTTCGTAATGGCTTTGTCCGGGAAAATGCGAATCCACAATTTACCTTTCTTTTTGATAAAGCGGGATAAGGTTACACGGGCAGCTTCGATCTGGCGTGCAGTAATCCATTTGGGTTCCAAAGCTTTTAACCCATATTCGCCAAACACAACTTCTGTACCGCGCTTGGCATTACCTTTAATGCGGGGCGCGCTGAAGGGTTTGCGATATTTCACTCTTTTCGGCATCAACATAAGTTAAATTCCTCTTATTTGGCTTCCTCGGCGGCAGTTTCTACTGCACCTTCGGTAGCACCGTTTTCCATATCGCGGTGTTTTTTCAGTTCATTCATAATCTCTTTGGGAGATTTGGCGAAATGTGTCCGCTTGAAAATCCACACCTTAACACCAATTTTACCACTGATGGTATTGGCTTCCGTAAAACCGTAATCAATATCGGCACACAAGGTATGCAACGGTACGCGGCCTTCACGTTTCCATTCGGTGCGGGCAATTTCGGCCCCGCCCAAACGGCCGGACACCATAATCTTAATACCTAATGCTTTGCCGGACAACGCTTTTTCGATGGCTTTCTTCATAGCTGCACCATAGTGTGCGCGTTTTTCCAATTGTTGGGCAATATTTTGTGCCACTAATTGGGCATCGGTTTCCGGATTTTTAATTTCGACTACGTTTACAAATGTCTTGCTACCGGTCATGGCTTCAAGTTCTTTGCGAAGGGCTTCAATATCAGCACCTTTTTTACCAATCACAACACCCGGACGGGCCGTGTGAATGTTTACGCGCAAGAAAGAACCGGCTCTTTCAATACCGACATAGCTGATGGCCGCCATTGCGAATTTGCCTTCAATCATTTTGCGGATTTGGAAATCTTCCGAAATGAGCGCCGGCATATTCTTGGGAGCGAACCATCTGGAACGCCAGTCTTGAATGTATCCTAAGCGGATAGACCGGGGATGAATCTTATGTCCCATAAATTAGCGACCTCCCTTTTTTTCGTCGGTTACAATAACCGTTAAATGGCACATGCTCTTTTTATAAGGCATGGCGCGGCCTTGCGGACCGGGCTGTACGCGCCGTAAGTGCCCGCTGGGGCCGAGGTTTGCAAAGGCTTCTTTAATGAATACCTTGCTGAAGTCTAATTTTTTTCCTGCTTTGACTTCTAGGTTTGCGGCGGCACTGTGTAAGGTTTTGGCTACTAAATCAGCGGTACGTTTTGCAACAAAGGGTAATACTTCTTCAGCTGCTTTTACGTTTTTACCGCGGATTTGGTCCAACACTAAATTTACACGGCGGCTACCGTAGCGTTGAAATTTGGCTTTAGCACAAGCTTCCATATCAAATCCTCAATCCTATTTCAAGGCGGTGGAATCTTTCGTCATACCACCATGGCCTTTGAACAACCGGGTGAACGAAAATTCACCGAGTTTGTAACCTACCATACGTTCGGAAACGTAGATGGGAAGAAATTTTCTGCCGTTATGTACCAAGAAGGTATGTCCTACAAATTCCGGTACGATGGTGCAGGATCTTGCCCACGTTTTGATAGGTTTCTTTTCGTTGGAAGCATTCATTGCTTGAACCTTTTCCAACAGGTTTAAATCCACAAACGGACCTTTTTTAGTTGATCTTCCCATACTTATTTAACCTTACTTTTTCTTCTATCGCTGACAATCATCCAGCCAAACGCTTTTTTGGTAGAGCGTGTCTTCAAACCGCGGGCTTGTTGGTTCCACGGAGAGCGCGGAATGTTTCCGCCTTTACCGTGACCGCGGCCACCACCCATCGGGTGATCTACAGCGTTCATAGCGCTACCGCGTACGGTCGGGCGTTCACCGCGATGGCGGTTGCGACCGGCGTTGCCGATAACGATATTGCCGTGGTCTACGTTTCCTACTTGACCGATGGTTGCACAGCAACCCTCCGGTACTAAGCGGATTTCGCCGGACGGCATCTTAATGTGAGCATAACCGGCTTCTTTGGCCATAAGCTGCGCTTGGGAACCGGCACTACGCGCAAGTTGCGCACCTTTGCCAACTTTCAGTTCGATTGCGTGGATAAAAGTACCTTCCGGGATATATTTAAGTGCAAGGCAGTTACCCACTTTAATATCAGCAGCCGGGCCGGACATCAATGTATCGCCCACTTTTACACCAACAGGTTGCAAGATATACCTCTTGTCGCCGTCGGCATAATTTAAAAGACAAATGCGGGCGCTGCGGTTCGGATCGTATTCAACGGACACGACTTTGGCCGGCACGCCGTATTTTTCTCTTCTAAAATCAATTTGTCTATAAGCACGTCTGTGGCCTCCGCCAATGTGACGTACCATAATCATACCGGTGTTATTTCTTCCGCCGGTTTTGCGAAGACCTTTGGTCAACCGTTTTTCCGGAGTGGTCTTGGTAATATCGGAATAATCCGAAACCGTGATCGTTCTGCGGGACGGTGTATAAGGTCTAAATGACTTAATAGGCATAGTTAGTAGTTTCTCCTTTCTACTTCGCAGTGGCTTCTAC
>JAEEMS010000004.1 GCA_016283355.1 Elusimicrobiaceae bacterium
TATAATCTGTTGGAAACGTTATAGATACCGCCTTGCAAACCATAAAGTTCGTTGGAGCGAGAATAAATCCACGCGGTGTTGATACCACGTACTTCATTGGCTTTGCTGGAGATCAAATTTAATTGAAGACCATAGATAGAATTGGTGTTGGAACCAATACCCAAGTCCACACCTCTTACGGTTTGGGTGTTGTTGGGCAACGCCACGGCAATATCGTCCCACAAGGACAATTTGATAATGCCTTTATCCCCTGCAAAAGCGGGAGCGGCTACGAGTACAGCTGCTAACAATACTGCTAGTTTTTTCATGTCGTTTTTTCTCCTTTATATATAACTTAAATACTACTAAAATCGTCCGTTTACAAATACCATCACGGGCAAGTAACCGTTTTCGGCAATGTTAAGCAACCCAATTTGTAACCCTTTGTTAATTTCACGGGCATAGTTAATAAACCCAAGTTGCAAACCGTGGAGCTGTTCGGCCTGGTTATAAAATGCTATTTGGGCTCCGTTAATTGATTGCGTTATATTGACCGCACCTAATTGTACACCCACTACATCGGTTGCTCTCACAAAAACGGCCGTTTGAAAACCTTTCACTTGATTGGCCATGTTTACCAACCAAGCAGAGCTTACCCCTTTTAATTGATAATTTGTTTCAGACCAAATCAAATCTAATTGTAAACCGGTAACGCTGTCTGTTTTGGAACCGATTCCAAAATCAAGTCCGGTTACGTCGTGTTTGTTGTTCGGTGCGGCTACTGCCATTTGATCCCATAGTGAAAGTTTAAGTACGCTGGCCTCCGTAGCAAAAGAGGGGAAAGAAACTATTAATAAAGAGAACAGTACAAATAATTTTTTCATTTCAAAAAATCTCCTTTAAAAAACAACTACCAACATTGTAGCAATTTTATTTTTCTGTGCACAAAAAAATAATGTCAGGGTAGAGAGAACCCTCAATATTTGATAAAATAATAAATATGAAGTCTAAGTTAAAAAAAACAGGGAAAAAACTCCGCAAGCAGCTATTCCATTTAACCAATCCTATTTTTTTTGAAACGCTTTTGTTAATGGCAACCGGCGCCGTAGATGTGTTTATGCTCAGCCGTTACGCGGATGAAGCGGTGGCTGCTAGTGGGGTGGTCAATCAGCTTGTATTCCTCGTAAGTTTGGTATACATGATTACCACGCTGGGCACTTCCGTTTTATGTGCACAATACTTGGGAGCAAAACAACATAAAAATGTTTCTCAAGTGATTGGTTTATCCATCGTCATTAATACAATTATGGGAATTCTTGTCAGCACGGGTCTTTATTATTTTGCCCCGCAACTCTTAAACTTGATGGGGTTAAAAGAAGATTTAATGCGCTACGGTGTTCCCTACATGTGGTTAATCGGCGGCTCCTCCGTTTTCTTGGCTTTAGCGATGACGTTGGGCGCAATTTTACGCAGTTTTAAAAAAGCTTATTACCCCATGTTGGTAGCCCTCATTATTAATGTGGTAAATGTGGTAGGGAACTACCTCTTTATATTTGGGCATGGCGGATTCCCGGCCCTGGGCATTTCGGGTGCGGGCCTTTCTACCGCTTTGTGCCGTTTTTTGGCAGTTGTGCTATTGGCCATCATACTTTTTACAAAAGTAACTTCTTGGCCACGCCTTAAAATCTTCACCCCTTTTCCATGGGATAAAATCAAAAATTTACTTATCGTTGGGTTACCTGCTGCCGGAGAAAATATTTCTTACGATTTATCCCAATTAGTGATTACCTATTTTACCGTTATATTGGGAACTGTCTCTTTAACAGTTCGTACCTATGCCATGAATATCGTAATGTTTTCCTTTGTTTTTGCCATTGCTATCGGACACGGGGCTTCTATTATGATTGGACACTTGGTGGGGGAAAACAGGGCAAAGGCCGCTTTTTCCCTGGAAAAATATTCCGTGCGTTGGGCCATGATTGTAACGGTAGTTATCGCGTTAGTAACGGCTATTGTAGGCAAGCCGCTTTTTAGCTTTTTGTCGCAAAATCCGGAAGTAATCAAAATGGGTGCTTTGATTTTAGTGATAGATGTGGTACTGGAAATTGGTCGTGCGGTCAATATTACAGCCGTTAATTCGTTGATAGCGGCCGGAGATGTTATGTTTCCGTTTCTCACAGGAGTCATTGTAATGTGGGGGGTAGCCACCTTATTTTCCTATATATTGGGTATTTGGGCCGGTTGGGGCCTCATGGGAATTTGGTTCGCCATGGCATTGGATGAACTTATCCGGGCCGCCTTGTTTGAACGGCGGTGGCAAAGCTGCAAATGGCAGAACAAGAGTTTTACACGTTAGAATTTGGTAAAATAGAATATATGACGAATTCATCTTTTTACGCGCAGTATGATGTACCGCAAGATTTGCAATTTAAAACCTCCGATATTGTTCGAATGGGCGGGTTGGTGTGCAGTACACAACTGCGCCCTTCGAATCTAGAAGGCGTACTGGAAAAACCGAATGAAATTACGCAGGCGGAAGTATCGTTGACTTTTTCCGTAGCCACCCATGAAATTCTGTTACGGGGGAAAATCAGCGGAACGCGCCGTATTGAATGTGCCCGCTGTTTAACGACGGCACAACAACCTTTTTGCGAAGAATTTGTAGAAACTTATAGCACGAAGACCGAAATAATTGATATAATGTCTTTAGTTAGGCAAACATTGGCTTTAACGGACGATATTCGTTTTCTCTGTAATACGCAATGCAAAGGGCTTTGCCCGCACTGCGGTAAGAATTTAAACGAAGGATCGTGTAATTGTAAGCCGGAGAATTTGTCTCCTTTTGCAGTGTTAAAAGGAAAATTTAAGTAAAATTTACATTTTACTAATAAGTAACAGGAGTAATACCAATGCCGAATCCAAAGAAAAAACACACTCGTTCCCGCCGGGACATGAGAAGATCTCATAATTCCGGGGTAGAATTACCGCAACTCGTGGACTGCCCGAACTGTCACGCGAAACGCTTGCCGCACAATGTGTGCCCGGCCTGCGGTTTCTATAAAGACAGAGTGGTTGTTGCACAAAAAACGAAAGAAGAACCTGCCGCTAAATAACGCAATCTTATGAAAATAGCCCTCGACGCATTAGGCGGAGATTACGGCGCTCGCCCCAATATTTTAGGGGCGATCAAAGCTGCTAAAAAACTCGACCTGGATATCATCTTGGTAGGGGATGAGGCAGTTTTGCGCCGTGAACTTGAGGCACTTGGGTATGACGATTTGCCCAAACATTTGGAAATCGTCCATGCCCCCGAAACGATTGATATGGCCGCCGAACCGGCCAAGGAAGTCCGCACCAAGAAGAATGCAAGCATTGTGGTGTGTGCCAATTTGGTACATACCAAAAAAGCTGCTGCATTTGTTTCCGCGGGTCATTCCGGGGCCGCAATGGTGGCCGCATTATTTGGTATGGGCCGTATCAAAGGGGTACAGCGGCCTGCAATTGCAACCCCTATGCCCACTTATAAAGGCATCAGTTTATTATTAGATGCCGGCGCCAATGCGGATTGTAAGCCGATTCATTTATTGCAGTTTGCAGTTATGGGTTCCACCTATATGCAAAAAGTGTTTGATATTCCTGCCCCGTCAGTAGGGGTTCTCTCCATCGGAGAAGAGGAAACTAAAGGAAATATGCTTGTCAAACATACCGTTCCGCACATGCGCGAGATCGGAGTCAACTTTAGAGGAACGGTGGAAGGCAGAGACGTAAATACCGGTGATACAGATGTTATCGTTTGTGACGGTTTTGTGGGAAACATTGCTTTAAAACTGGCCGAAGGATTGGCAAAAACAATGATTAATATGATCAAGCGTGAGGTAAAAAAACGTCCGCTTGCCATTCTGGGAGCTTTGTTGTCCAAAGGAGCTTTTAAAGCGGTTAAAAAACATACCAACGCCGATACATACGGCGGCGCACCGCTTGTGGGTGTAAACGGGGTTGCTCTCATCTCTCACGGAAAATCGACCGATGTGGCTATTTTTAATGCCCTTAAAAATGCCGCACGTTTGGTAGAAAAAGATTTTGTCGGTGACATTGAAGCCAAAATGGCTGCATTGAAACCTACTTTTGATGCGATTGAGGATAAATTGCATCAGGAGGATAAATGAATTTTCAAGGAAAGACCGTTTTAATTACGGGTGCCAGCCGCGGGATTGGTTTTGAAATGTCCGAGGAATTTACCAAAGCCGGAGCAAACTTAGCGATTTGCGCCACCCGGGAAAATGCCATCCGTGAAGCGGCTGAAAAATTACGTGTCCTGGGCGCAAAAGTATATGCCCAACCGGTTGATATCTCCAACGCACAAGCTTGTGAAGATTTTGTCAGTAACACACTCCAAGAGTTTGGCTCCTTGGATGTGGTTGTAAACAATGCCGGCATTACCAAAGATAATTTAACCGTTCGCATGAGTGAACAAGATTGGGATGCGGTGATGAATGTAAATTTGAAGGGTACCTTCTTAATCAGCAAAGCTGCTTTGAAGGTAATGTTTAAAAAACGGGCCGGTGCGATTGTAAATATTTCTTCCGTAGTGGGAGAAATGGGGAACCCCGGCCAAGCCAATTATTCGGCCAGTAAAGCCGGTATTATTGGGCTGACAAAAACATTGGCAAAAGAATTTGGTTCCCGCGGAGTGCGCGTGAATGCCGTAGCGCCCGGATTTGTACAAACGGCTATGACGGATGCGTTGCCGGAAGAAGTACGCGAGAAAGCCCTGGCATCCATTCCGCTTAAACGATTTGCAACAACGAAAGATATCGCCAAAGCAGTAATGTTTTTGGCCAGCGAAGATGCTTCGTATATTACGGGGCATGTTCTCGCCGTCAATGGCGGGCTTTATATTTAATTTACATAACAGTAAACAAGGGGAAGCCCCTTTTAATTGGAGGACAAAATGTCTGTAGAAAACGTACAAGAAAGAGTGAAAAATATCATCGTGGAACAATTAGGCGTCGAAGCCGACCAGGTGAAACCCGAAGCTCAATTCGTGAACGATTTGGGTGCCGATTCCTTGGATACGGTAGAGCTCATTATGGCTTTGGAAGAAGAATTTGACGTTGAAATTCCGGATGAAAAAGCCGAAAAAATCAAAACGGTTGGCGAAGCTATTTCTTACATTGAAGAAAACGCCAAAAAATAAGTGTGTTTGAAGAAATAGAGCATATCCTTGGATATCGCTTTAAAGATAAAGCATTTATAAAGGAAGCACTCACTCATAAGTCCTTTGCCGGGGAGCATCGTGGCATCAAGCATAACGAACGGCTCGAATTCCTGGGAGACAGTATCTTAGGTGCCATTGTTGCGGATTATATCTACAACCAATGCCCTCACGACGAAGAGGGAGTGCTTTCAAAAATTAAGTCCAACTTAGTTTCCCGTAAAAATCTTTATCTTTGGGGCAAAGAGTTGCAGCTCGGTACCTTTATATACCTCGGGCATGGGGAGCTTGCCACTGGCGGTAGGGGACGTGACAGTATCATTTCCAACGCCGTGGAAGCCGTTATCGGGGCTGTTTACCTTGACGGTGGGTACAAAGCAGCACAAGCGCTTATTTTACCTTGGGTAAAAACACAGCAACTTACAGCCGACACAAGAGATTATAAAAGCATCTTGCAAGAATTTTTGCAAAAACGCGGACCGCAGACGCCTGCATACGAAACTGTGCAAACGGTCGGCCCGGAACACGACAAAATTTTCACTGTACAAGTCAGTTTAAGCGGCCGTGTATTGGGCATAGGCAAAGGGCACAATAAAAAACAAGCGGAACAAGCTGCCGCCCAAGACGCATTAAAACAACTTCAAAAATAAATTTATGTTTTCTAAAAAAACGAAAAATAGTTTTTCCTCTAAAACAACCGGGCACGGTGTCATCCGTCCGGGAGAGGAAAAAATCAAAAAAACGGTAACTGCGGCCAAGAAAAAGCCGTTTACTTCTTTATTTATTCTCTCTACTATTTTGTTGGTTGTCTTATTGGCTTTTACCTTTAAAAGTGGATTTGTACCTACTGCGAAAAGTAAAAAAATAGAAGATATTGTGGTAGTTCATACGCCCACAGAAACGGCGGATGAAATGACGGATCTTCTGCAAAAAAAAGATACCAATCAATTTTTAGAACTCCTTTCAAAATACGGTAAAAAAGATGTCAACATGGTCAACAGCAAAGGGGATACTTTGTTGCTGGTGGCCGCTACGCTTGGAAATGAAGTAGCGGTAGATGAATTATTGGCCTTGGGTGCCGACGTAAACAAAGCCAATGCGTTTACCAAAGATACCCCTTTGATTCGCAGTCTTTCTTATGCAACGCCGGACATCTCCAAGCGTCTTGTATTTGCCGGTGCCAATTTAAATGCCAAAAACAACTATAACCAATCGCCGTTGTTTATTGCGCTTGAAAAACAAGAGCAAGAACTGATTGACTTGTTTTTATCAAGCGGCGTAGAAGAAGGGCTCAATACGAATTATCTCTTTCGCGCGGCTGCCAAAAAGAATCCTTTGGGTGTACTGGCCATGCTTAAAGGGGGGGTGGACGGTAACGTGGCCAACGAAAAAGGAAACACACCGTTGATTATCTCCGCCTCACAAGGGGATGTGCTGAGCGTTCATTATTTACTGATGTACCGCGTGGATTTAAATGCCGCCAACCAAGCCGGCAATACTGCTTTGATGTATGCATCCCTTTACAATCATCCGGAAGTGATCGAAGAGTTGTTGCAACCGCAAACACTGCAAGTTCCGTTGGATGTTAATGCAAAGAACAAACAAGGCCAAACCGCACTTTATTTAGGGGCTTCCAAGGGATTTGTGGAAGTGGTACAGCGCTTGCTGGCAGCCGGGGCGGACCCTACCATTGCGGCGAATAACGGTATGGTTCCTTATACGATTGCACAAAAGATGAACCGTACCCAAGTGTTAGAATGGTTTGAAAAACCGTTAGAAGAGGTAAAAGAAGCGGTTGCCAAAGCTGATCACGACCGAGCCGTCGCACAAGGCCTAGTGTTGCCGGATTCTTCCGATTCGTCCGCACAAGAAAAACCTTTGACGGAAGAAGATGTTTTCACCGCTATTGCCCAAGAAGATGTGTCCAAATTTAACCGTGTTATCAATATTTACGGGCCTTTAGTGGTACAGAAGAAAGACCGGGAGCAAATGTCCGCTTTCTTGCGTGCGGTTGAAAAAGGCAATACGGAAATCGTAGATATTGCGTTGGATAACAGTGCCCGCATTTTTGAATCTTCCCCCAAAGGAAACGCATTTCACATAGCGGTACGCACCCAGAATTTGGATATGCTCAAACACATGGTGCAACGTGCTCGTGAAAGCGGTAACCTGTCCATGATGCTGGAATATAAGGCCATCGTACCGGGGATACAAGTGGTATCTAATTTGGGAACATTGGTCCCTGTTTCGCCGTTAACGGTAGCCGCATACTTATGTGATTACGAAATTTATAACTACTTAGTTTCCATTGGGGCAAAACCGGGCGTGGGCGGCAATTCTCCGGCGGACCTATTCTCTAAGTGTAAAACCAAGCAAGTACAAGCCAAACAGTTACGTACCCAAGCCACCACGCAACAAAACGCCAGAAGGTAAAATCTTTTGAATAAAAAAACACCCGCTCGATTGAGCGGGTTTTTTTCATTTGTTTATTCCAAAAATTACGGCCGTATCTTATCCATCATACGGGGGAAAGGGATTGTCTCCCGCACGTGCTGAAGGCCGCAAATCCAGCGCACCATGCGTTCAATACCCATTCCGAATCCGGCGTGCGGTACACTGCCGTATTTGCGCAAATCCAAATACCAGTCGTATCCGGCAGGATCCAAATCTTGCTCTTTCATACGCTCTACAAGCACGTCATAATCGGCTTCTCTCTCACTGCCGCCGATAATTTCTCCGGCGCCTTCCGGCCCGATGACGTCCACCGCCAATACTACTTTCGGATTTTTGGGGTCACGCTTCATATAGAATGCCTTAATAGCGGCCGGGTAGCGGTGAATCATAATAGGGGTATCGTAATCTTCGCCTAAGAGCGTTTCTTCGTCTCCACCTATATCGCCGCCCCACTGCGTATTATTGCCTTTTTTGTGCAGAATTTCAATGGCATCCGTGTAATCAATACGCGGAAATTTCTTTTCCACCGTGGCTTGTAATTTGGAAGTATCGCGTTCCAAAGTTTTCAAGTCATCGGCGCGGTTTTTGAGCACTTGCGCTACAATGTATTTAATAAAATCTTCCGCCAGATCCATGTTGTCATCCAAATCGTTGTAAGCCACTTCCGGTTCTACCATCCAAAATTCCGTCAAGTGGCGGCGCGTTTTGGATTTTTCGGCACGGAACGTCGGCCCGAAACAATAGGTTCGCCCCAATGCCATGGCAGAGGCCTCCCCATATAATTGTCCGCTTTGGGATAAAAACGCTTTTTCTCCAAAGTAGTCCGTTTCAAACAGAGTACTTTTTCCTTCGCAAGCGGCCGGCGTTAAAATCGGCGAATCGGAAAGTACAAATCCGTTTTTATGCAGATATTCGCGAATGGCAAAAATAATTTCATCGCGGATGCGCAAAATGGCCATTTGTTTGGCCGAACGCAACCATAAATGACGGTTGTGCATTAAAAATTCCGGCCCATGTTCTTTGGGTGAAATTGGGTAATCTTTAGCCAATTGCACTATTTCCAAGTTCTTGACGCCCAGCTCATAGCCAAGGGGGGAACGTTTATCTTCGCGCACCGTTCCCGTAACGACGATGGAAGATTCTTGCGTTACTTTATCGGCTAAATCAAATTGCTCCGGAGTTACATCCCCTTTGAACATTACGCATTGGATAATACCGCTTCCGTCGCGAAGTTGCAAAAAATGCAATTTGCCGCTGGAGCGTTTATTGTAAAGCCACCCTTTTAGGGTAATTTCTTGGCCTAAGTATTGGCCTACATCTTTCACACGATATTTGCTGGACATAAAAACCTTCTTATTAAAAAAGCCCCGAGTGGGGCTCTAAATTAAAACGTGATTGGCACCCGAACGACGACCTCTTCGTTGATTCACCTTCGGGGCGAAACGCGCCTACCCACTAAAATTAAAGCCCCGCTTGGGGCTCAAATTTTGGACGTGATCGGGATCGAACCGACGACCTCCTCGTTGCGAACGAGGCGCTCTCCCAGCTGAGCTACACGCCCGTGAAATCTTTTGTCGTACTGACAACATACTTATTATAACAAATCTGTTTATTTTTTTCAAAAAACGCACCGTTTACCTTTCCCGTACGCGTTTAAAATGCTAAAATATCTTATATGGCAAAACTTGTACGCGGGTTCCGCGATATTTTTGAACCCCAATCTAAATCTTTTACCGAATTGGAAAACTGCGCACGCGGCGTGTTTTCCCTGTACGGGTTTAGCGAACTGCGCCTGCCCACTGTGGAACAAAAGGAATTATTCGTCAAATCTACCGGCGAAACCACTGATATCGTACAAAAGGAAATGTACGCTTTTGAAGATGCCGGTCATCGTCAATTGGCAATCCGCCCCGAGGGAACCCCCGGCGTGGTACGCGCGTATTTGGAAAATAATTTTGTACAACAAGCTCCCGTGCAAAAGTTCTACTATATCGGCAATATGTTCCGTGCCGAACGTCCGCAAGCCGGCCGCTACCGCGAATTTGAACAAATTGGCGCAGAGTATATCGGCAATTCCGCCCCTGCCGCGGATGCGGAAGTAATTTTAATGCTTAAAGATATCGTGGCCAAATTCGGGGCAAAAAATTACCGCGTGAAAATCAATAGTTTAGGATGCGATAAATGTCGCCCGCTTTATCGCCAAGCGCTCATTGATTTCTTATCCAAAGAAAAAGACACGTTGTGCGAGAACTGCCAAGTACGTCTGGAAAAAAATCCACTGCGTGTGTTAGATTGCAAAATTGACGGTCCTCGTTTTGTAGGCCGCGTACCGACCATGCAACTCTGCCCGGATTGCCAAGCGCATTTTGACGAGGTGCAAGCACTACTGAAAGGAAAAATCGATTTTGAAGTAGACCCAATGCTCGTGCGTGGGCTTGATTATTACTCTCGTACCGTATTTGAATTTCAAGCCGGCGATGCTTCCCAAAACGCCATTGCCGCCGGTGGCCGTTATGATAGTTTAATCAAAAATATGGGTGGTCCCGCCACACCTGCTATCGGTTGGGCTATGGGCGCAGAGCGTGTCATATTATCACGCGGAGAAATCCCCGTTGAAAAGCCGAAATCCATTTATGTTGTTTCCATGGAAAAATCTTGCAACGAAACCGCTTTCAACCTAATGCAAACGCTTCGTCAAGCAGGTATCCGCACCGAGGGGGGACTCTTTGATAAAAATATCAAAGGGCAAATGAAACAGTCCGACCGTTGCGGTGCCGCTTATGCGCTTATTTTAGGCGGAGATGAACTTGCCAAACAAGTAGTAACCCTTAAAAATTTAACAACGGGCGACCAACAACAAATTGCCCTTTCTGAAATTGTAAACGAGGTTAAAAAAATCTTATGAAACGTACGATGTACTGCGGCGATGTAACAGCCAAACAAATTGGAACCACACAAACGCTTTGCGGATGGGTAAATGCTTACCGCAATCACGGCGGCGTATTATTTATTGATTTAAGAGACCGTACCGGTTTTTGCCAGGTGGTCATAGAACCTTCCCGCCCGTTTTTTAACGAAGCTTATGGAGTACGCAATGAATATGTACTCCAAGTAACCGGTAAAGTACAACACCGTATTGAAGGTGCCGTGAACAAAAATATCAAAACCGGTGAAGTGGAACTTGTAGCCGAAGATTTTAAAGTATTAAATACTTCTATTGCCCTTCCCTTTGATGTAGACAAATCGCGCGAAGCGCAAGAAGAAACTCGTTTGAAATACCGTTATTTGGATTTACGTAATCCAAAAATGTTTGCCAATCTTCACTTACGCCACCGTATTGCACAGGCCGCCCGTCGTTATTTGGACGCGAAGGGATTTATTGAAGTAGAAACCCCCGTTTTAACACGTTCTACTCCTGAAGGAGCGCGTGACTATCTCGTTCCGTCTCGTGTTCACCATGGCGAATTTTACGCACTTCCGCAAAGCCCGCAGATGTTTAAACAAACGTTAATGGCCAGTGGAATTGACCGCTATTTCCAATTGGCACGCTGTTTCCGCGACGAAGATTTACGCGCAGACCGCCAACCCGAACACACGCAAATCGATATGGAAATGTCCTTTGTAACAATTGACGACATCCATGAAATTGTGGAAGGGCTTATGACGGAAATTTTTAAAACAGCCGGCAAAGAATTGCAAACGCCGTTTGTAAAACTTCCGTTTGTGCAGGCCATGGAGCGTTTCGGTTCCGACAAGCCGGACTTGCGCTATAGTTTAGAACTCAAAAATGCAAATACTGTCTTTGCCAAAACGGAATTTAAAGTATTTAAAGACGTTTTATCTGCCGGAGGGCTTATACAGGCCGTGCGCGGGGAAAAAGGTGCTGCCTATGCCCGCAGCCGCATGGATAAACTCACCGAACTGGTAAAAAAGAACGGTGCCAAAGGCCTTGTATGGCTCAAAGTAAATGAAGGAAAAGTGGAAGGCCCGTCCGCAAAATTTTTCTCTGCCGAAGAATTGGAAGGTGTCAAAAATTTAGTAGGCGCACAAAACGGTGACGCTATCTTTATCGGTAGCGATACCGCCACGCGCACTTGCCAAACTTTCATGGGCGCTTTACGCAAAGAACTCATCAAAGAGCTTCCGCAAGAAAAGGAATGGGCATTTGCATGGATTACCAACTTCCCGCTTTTGGAATTTATTCCGGAAGAAAACCGTTGGGATGCTGCCCATAATCCGTTCACAGCTCCGGTGGAGGAAGATTTGCCCAATTTAGAAAAAGATCCGGGCTCGGTCCGTTCCTACCAATTTGACTTGGTGCTTAACGGCAACGAACTGGCTTCCGGTTCGGTACGTAATTGCCGCAGAGAAGTGCAGGAACGTATTTTGGCACTGATGAAACATTCTAAAGAAGAAGCCGCCCGCCGTTTCGGTATGCTTTTAAATGCATTGGAAGCAGGGGCACCTCCCCACGGAGGGATTGGCCTCGGGTTGGACCGTATTACGGCACTTTTGGCCGGGGAAGATTCCATCCGTGAAGTTATTGCTTTCCCCAAAACGGCACAAGCGGTTTGCCCACTCACAGATTCGCCCAACGTGGTAGACCAAGTCCAACTGGATGAATTAGGAATTGCGCTTGTAAAGGAACAATAAAATTCAACGAAGTAATTTTTCGGCAGATGCTTCTGAGGAAAAGGTATGGATGAAGATAGAGGTATCCTAGTAGGCGGGCTTATTTTATTGGCATTGGCAATAGCATTGCTAGCCGTCTGGCGCGTTTGGATTTATAAGCCGGCGTCTCCGATACATTCTCTATACGATTCGAAAAGTACAAATTCCTATTTTGCGCAAAACGCAGACCCCGAAACTTTGTCCCAAAAAATACGCCGTCAAGAACTGATGGCTGCTCCGGATTTTTCTTTATCTTCGCCGGAGGACTTAGGCCGAACAAACAAATTCGTAATCACGGATCCGTCCACAGTTTCCGCAGTAAAAAAAGAAACCGCTGCACCCGCATGGAAAAAATATTTAGGCCAGCCGGCCCCCTTGCCCCATTCTACCTCTTATTCGGGTATGTCCAACGGGGCTTATCCAACTACAACTACTACGGGGAATCAAACGCCCATTCCCCTTAGCACTTATACACATTTTTCACAGCCGTCCTCTCTTGGAGATTCCCAAGAATTAAATACAGTCCGAGAGCAAATATTGGCACCTTATTTGTTGCCCAAACCGGAAGCCCAAACCAAATTGAATAACAATTTGCGAAATTTAAGCAATTCTATTGCCCTGGCCCTACAAAGGTTTTTAACTCCCAAAAGCAAAAAAGAAACAAATATTGAGAAGTATTTACACAAAACAGAGCAAACATCTCCATCTGCAGGATTGGAAGATCCCTTCCAAGAAATGATGGTACAAATCAATAACCAAAAAAATGAGATTGTTCAAAATGTTACCCAAGCATTCGGGGCGCAGGCCGGGCAACGCGCCGGCGCACTTATGAGCGATTTCCAACGTGATTTGTCGTCTGAAATTTCCAAAACGGACCAAGCTCCTCAAACAACCGTTCAAAACATACAAAAAATTACTAAAAATTATCAACAAAAATTTGAAAAAATGAATCAAGAAAACCAATACAATCAGTATGTGGAGAATCTTACCCAAGATTATAACAAGCAACTGCAAGATTTGCAGGAAATTTATCCCGGTAATCCGGATTTACAACAAGAACTTGCCCGTATCTATCAAGAATATTTATCCAAAGATTTATCCTTGTCTTCACAAAATCTAACGTCACAGGAATATAGTACCGCTAAGTATGAAAATCACTATGCCCTTCAAAAAGAAGCGCAAGAAGCTGTCAAAAAATTAGGGGGCTCTGTAAACGATTTGCTCAAATATGAACAAGACCAAGAAAAACAAAAATGGCGGGAACAACAACAATTGGAAGAAGAGGGGAAAATTATAAGTGTTCCGCGCAAAATGTCCGAGACAGACACGGCAGGGCTGTCCACAACTTTGGAAAAAGAGCAAAACGATAAGCTCAACGAGTTTACCCAATACTTTGGCGAAGAAACCGCCGCAACCGTAAGGCCTATCTTGCAAAACTATTATCAACAAATGATGCAAACGGCCCGGGAAGAAATGACGGATACGGACCGTATGCGCCAACAGGCCTTGCTTCGTTTGGAGGCCAACCGTAAAATTTTAGATGTGCAAATAGCCGCTGTGGAGCGGATGAATATTCCGCAGGATCAAAAAGAACAAACCTTGCAGTCATTGGAAAAAGAGCAAATCGCCTTACAAGATATGCTGCGCGAACTACAACAGCAAATGGCTGCTGCCAACCGTTAAAATCCATCCAGAAATGTACTATTTTTAAATTCGTTGGAAGGGGATATTTGTTCCAACGGAGAATAAAAATTAGCCAGCGGGAAATAATGATGTAAAATCGTTTGGTAATGTTGTCCTTCCTCGGCTCTTCCGGCTGCCCCCGTTTGGTCAAAACCCACTCCGTGCCCCCATCCGCCTCCATAGAGTACAAAATACTTCAATTGGCGGTTTTCATAATTGGGTTCTACAATAAAATAACTGCTGCGCAACATCCCTAACCCTAAATTGGAACGGATAATATTTTCTTTTTTTAATGTAATTTGCCCTTTCGTTCCTTTGACAATTAATTTGCTAACATAGCCCGATTTCGTCCGTTGCTCCGGTATAAGGGCCACTATTTTGCCAATATCTTTTTTCTTTCGTTGAATTTCTTTCTGCAAATCTTCTATCGTAATGACCCGCGCCCAACGGAAAGCGGAAGCACTTACATTTTTATCATAACGGCTGTATGCTTCCTGCGGATATTGAAGCAACTCTTTAAACTGATAGGGCTGTAAATTCTCTAAATCCAACCGTTTATAATCAGACACAGAATGCAAATAGGGAGTTTCACTCCATCCGGCATCTTGGGCACTTTGTGTAATTCCTCCGGTATTGGCCGAAAATACACCCTCAATTGGCTTGTCTTCATAGAGAAGCACTTCCCCCAAGGTGGTAGAAACGGCATCATTGCCACTTGGGCTTTCACTCAGAACTCCACCGTAAACCTGACAATTTTGGCTGTCACACAAATCGAATCCATATTTTTTGTGCTTGTTTTTATGTTTTAGCGCGTAGGTTCGTGCCAAAACCGCTTGTGCTTTCAAGGCATCCGCCGGAAACTGGGTAGGCATTTCGGAGGCAATGACTCCTAACAAATACTCTTCTATCGTTACGATATTGATAGGGACCAGTGTATTTAAATTGGGGTTGTAAACTACCTGCAATTTTCCGCGATACTCTCGATCGGTTACGCTCATCCATGTCATTCCGGCCCCACTCATGATATTTTTTAAGATAAAGGTAGGGGCTTTTGTATTATCATTGGAACGAGGGGTTACCGTAATGATTTTTTTAAAGGGAATTTTTGTTCCCTTCGCAGTAAGGATAAACGGTTTACGTTGTTGTAGATGAATCTGCCACTCTTCTCCGGCATTTCCTTTCGCTAACGCTATTCCGTGCGAATTGGTAATCGTAAAAGGATGCGACATGGTAAACTGAACCACCGTACGTGCGGAAGGATGCCCGTTTTTTTGTACACCCAACCCTATTTTTACTTCTTCCGGTTTATAAAGAGGGGGTATTGAAATGGGGGTTACAAAAGAAGGAACAAGCGGTTTTTTTTCAGTGGACGTGGGCGTAGGATGGGCCGATACATTGACCTTCAACCGTGCCAAGGCCTTATTTGTAATATCATCATGTTTATCAACCGTATAGATCATTCGATATTGACGAATGGCCTCGTCTTTTTTCCCTGTTTTCTCAAGTGCTTGTGCATAGGAACGACGGGCTTCTGTAAATTGAGGATCATGCGCTACGGCTTTCGCAAACGACTCTCGCGCTTGCGAATATTGTTTATCTTCGTTTTGTAAGGTTCCCAGCAGATAGTACGCCAAACCGGCATGCGTACCGGAACGGGTTGCCATTTCTAAATTAAATTTAGCCAATTTCCGCTCATTTAATCCACGTTGGGCACGGGCGAGGTTAATGTAGTGAAAAGCGGCCTTTTCCGGTTTTTGGGAGGGGAATAACGATAAAATACGCTCTGCGGCCGTATATTGTCCGTCAGAAAGGAGAGCTTCCGCTAACATATCTAAAATATTTTCATCCTGCGGATAAATACGATAGGCGGCCATCATGATATCCACCGCTTTTTTAGCTTGGTTACGCTCCAGTGCGATAAAAGCCGCGTTTAAAAAAGATATTTTGTCTTGGTTCTTTTTGGATAAATCAATGTAGGCCGCCAATGCTTCTTCCTGTTGCCCGGAAAAATATAATTCCTTTGCTTGTTGCAAGGCCGCTTTCTCCTCCGCGCCATGAGCAACTGTCGGGGAAACGCAAAAAACAAAAAAAACGGGGAGAAACCATTTCATAATGCTTATATTATATAATAAATAATATGAAACCAATACCGGCCTGGCTGAAGGGAAAAATCGGCCAAAATAAAGCAGCTTTTCATAGTGCTTCCGCTCAATGGGCTCAACAAGAGATGCAACAGCAGGGCCTTCACACGGTTTGCCACGAAGCCCGGTGCCCTAACCGCGGAGAATGTTTTAATTGTGGGGATGCTACCTTTATGGTATTGGGGAACCGTTGTACACGCGGCTGCCGTTTCTGTGCCGTTACCAAACAAAAACCACTCCCGCCGGATCCGCAGGAACCATTGCGCATTGCCCAAGAAATTAAAACCTGGGGTATCCGTTATGCCGTCCTTACAATGCCTACCCGGGATGATTTGCCGGACGGCGGGGCCGCACATTTTGCCCGTGTAATAAAAGAGATCCATACCCTCACACCGATTGTCAAAACCGAACCGTTGATTTCCGATTTTGGCGGCAATGAAAATGCCTTGCAAACGATTTTGAATTCTCGTCCCACTGTATTGGCACACAATATTGAAACAGTAAAAGAATTATACTCTCAAGTACGAATCGGTGCCGTTTACGAGCGTTCGTTACAATTACTCAAACGTTCCAAAGAGTTAGCCCCTTCCATTCCCACCAAAACGGGTTTTATGGTAGGGCTTGGAGAAAGTGAAGAACAAATTTATTCCTTATTAAAAGATTTACGCACAGCAGAGGTGGATTTGTTGACAATCGGTCAATATTTGGCACCTTCCAAACATCATTATGAAGTCAGAAGTTACCCGGAACCGGCAGATTACCAACGGTGGGAAAAATTAGCACTTTCCCTTGGATTTAAAGCCGTGGCAAGCGGCCCGTTGGTGCGCAGCAGTTACCGGGCGGGAGCTCTTTACGCTAAGGCCGTTTTTGAAGGGGAAAACAACAAATGAAAAAATATATTGCCTTTACATTTTGTTTAATTATTTTGACAGCTTGTGCCGGGAATCCTCCTGCATGGTGGAATCCTTCCGGGCGCTATTCAACTCCTTCCCCAACATCCTCTACTGTCTCCACTCCAACCGCGATTCCGACAATTTCCACCCCCGCACCCGAGGAAGAAACGCTCTTACCTACCGTGGATTCAGATTATGAAGAAATGGTCCTTTCCCCCGTTATGGCCCAAGAGGATACTCCTTCTTCTACCAATTTATCACCAAGCATTTTGGAAGAATAAAAATTTCCCCTTGATTTTTTTTAAAAAATCATTATACTAACACTATAAGCAGTTCGCCTCGTTTGGCAGGGTGCCGGGCTAATGTTTGGGCGGAATTGTCTGTTGGGTGGGCGGTTCTGTTTAGGCATTTCCAAGTTGATAAATTGTTTCGGCTTGAGGTCTGGTGGTAAGGCCTGTTAGACAATCCGAGCGGACGAAGCAAAGAAGGAGGCGTAATGACGCCGAGTAACTAGTACCCCCTGGTTGAAGAAACCGGGGGGCATTTTTATATTTCCCAATTCATGCGTCTTCACTGTTTGGAAATAACGAACCAAGTGTCACTTTTTATTTTTATATCTATTCAAAAACAGATATATTTTCATTTGAGGCACATTGATAAGAAAAATGAAAGTATTTTCGGAGGTGTTCGGTTTTAACCGTATTTCAACCATTCCTTCTTGATACTTCTTGGCGGATTGATTTTTTAAATTAAATCGAACTTCCCCGCAGGTAATTCCCTGTGTGAAAAAAGTATTTAAATTTGAAACATCGTTGTTATCAATAGAAATTAAATCTGTAGGTTGTGGAATAATGATTTCATATCCTCTTAGTAGCGGGTTTGAAAAAACTCCCCGTTCGAGTAAAAATTTCCGCTTATGAAAGGTATCCGCTGCTTTTGAATTTGTCGGAACGGGAGATTGTTTAAATTCTACCATGGTAGGGCATTTTTTAATTTTTGCGGCTTCTTTTACCAATGTTACCCACGGGAGTTCTTGATTTTTTGCTTTCTCCAAGACATTTTGTTTGTAATTCTCCGAGGACTTCCTTCGGGTACAACTTGTAAAAAACTGCGCTTGCACTCCATGTGTTGCAAAAAGCAATATCAATCCAAGAGCAATTTTTTTCATTTTTTAAACCCCTTTAAAACATACATCCGGCATATGTTTCAACGCCGGATGTAAAGTTTATTTGATTTTAATGTTCCTTGAGAAAGAAATAAATTCTTTGTTCTCTGCAACTAAATACCAGAAGCAATTTATGATCAAAACCTTTTGGTCGGAAAATCACTTCTACTACACCATCTTGTTTCTTTTTAGCGGATGTAACAACCCCAGCATTGTCAGATTCTAAGAATAGAAATACTAGACGTGCCACTTCCATCTCATCCAATTTAACCAAATCCTTCGGTTGCGGCACAACAAATTTAAATTCCTTCACAGTTTCCTGAAAACTGATTGCTTTTTGAATTGTTTCTCTATGCTGTGTAAATAGACCTGCATCTTTAGCACTAACGGAAACTTGTTCGTAAACAGGCGTTTTCCAGCCATACATATTGTCACCCACATAGCTAGGGCGTTTGATGTGTTGCAGTTCTTCTTTTACTAACGCTAACCAATTAATGGATTGCTTTTTTGATTCTGCTTTTTTTGCATTACCTGCTTTTCTTGAGACCGTCGGTACTAATTTTTCAGACATCTCCACATCGTACCTAGTCAACTGTGCATAGGCAGATGTACACAGTACAACTCCCAGCAAAATAGTTAATATATTCTTTTTCATTTTTTTCTCCTTTCTTTTATTTTTAATTTTATTGTAAATATTTTCTATCTCTACAGAAAGGGTCTTTGTACCCAGATAGATAGGTACAAAAGACCCATTTTTTTATAGGACCTTACAGTAATGTAATATCTGCCACCGTTTCTGTCAAAAGGTGTCGTGTCATATTCAAAAGTGCCAAACGGTTATTTCTCACTTTTTCATTTTCCACGTTAACCATAACATCCGTAAAGAATTTTTCTAAGGGATCTTTCAGAACAGTCAAACCGGAAAGAACCTCTAAATATTGCTTTTGTGTACGTGGATGCAGCGGAATACGTTTGACCGTATTTTCCAATACACTAAACAATTCCTGTTCTGCCGGTAATTCTAACAGAGAGGTTTGAACCGGGGATTCTTTGAGTGTTGATTTTTTTAAAATGTTACACACCCGTTTTGCGGATTCCAATACAGCATCAAATTTGGGATTTGTTTTTACTTGTTCCAATGCCGTTACCACTTCCTCTACCTGCGCAAAGGGAATTTCTTCCCAATTTTTGACAGCATTTAATACAGCGGCATGATGCCCGCGTTGCTCCAACACCAAGGACAAACGCTGGAACAAAAATTCCGGCAACGCTTGCAGTCCTTTTTCTTCACGGCCCGCTTTGTACAACTTTGCGGCATAGGTCAAAATTTCCCGGATAGAAATAGGCATTTTATTTTCTAACAAAATACGCACTACCGCAAACGCTTGCCGGCGCAAAGCAAAGGGATCCTCGCTTCCGGTCGGAATCTGCCCGATCAAGAAATTCCCTACCAGCGTATCTATTTTTCCGGCCAGGGAAACAATATTTCCGGCTTCGGTAGAAGGCAAAGCGGAAGTAGAAGTAAGCGGGAAATAGAATTCTTCCATCGCCCGGGCGGCCTCTTTTTTCCCTTCTAAAGCGGCATATTGCCCACCCATATATCCTTGCAATTCAGGGAATTCATATACGACGTGGCTTGCCAAATCGGCATAAGCATAACTGGCCGCATATTCTACCGTTTGTTTTAAATCATTTTTGCCGAACTTGTCCGTCAGCCACAAGGCCAGTTGTTGCACACGGGTTGACTTATCGAACAAATTTCCCAATCCTTCTAAGAATTGAATATTCTTCAGTTTTTCTTTGAAAACGTTTAATCCTTCTTTTTTATCATTTTCAAAGAAAAAAACCGCATCGGACAACCGTGCCGACATTACTTTTTTAAATCCATCGGATACTTCCGTTTGGTTGACGGATAATCCATCCCGCACGGCAATAAAGTAAGGTTGCAATTCGCCTTTTTTATTAACTACCGGAAACATTTTAATTTGCTTTTTCAGCACGGTTGTAATCAATTCTTTGGGTAGTGTAAGGAACTTTAATTCAAAATCGCCTCCTACGGCTACCGGATGCTCCGTAAAACAGACGGTCTCTGCAATAAGCGATTCATCCAAATCAGCCAAATAGCCGCGGGCTTGCGCCTCATTGGAAACCGTTTTGATAAGTGCATTTCTTCTCTCTTGCGGTAATACCAAAATGGGGGGATATTGATTGCGCAATACCTGTACATACTCTTGCTTATCTGCCCGAGAGATTTTGATAGGTTTGCGACCAAAAGAAATCATGGGATAAGTATACCGGCTGGAAGTTACTCCTGCTACTGTAAATTTAACCACTTTATCGCCATATAATCCAATCAAAGAGCGTATGGGGCGACCATACTTAAGTTGGCTTTCCTCCCATACCATATTTTTGGCAAATTCCAATTCAGTTACAATACGGGTAAAAATTTCAGGCAATAATTTGGAAGTTTTTTCGCCTTTAATTTTAATATCCGCATAAATAAACGGCCCCTTGTCTGTCTCTTTGATAATTAACTTTTCCGGAGAGATTCCGTTTTTTTGTGCAAAACCGGCGGATTGAGGGGTAAATTTTCCGTTAGCATCTTTTAAAAGTTTAACCGGTGGTCCTTTGACTTCTTTTTGTATATCGGCAGCTTTATCAGCAATTCCATTAATCATAACCACCAAACGGCGGTAAGTGCCGAACGTCTCTACACTTTCAAATGAAATTCGCTTTTCCTGTAAAATAGCTTCTGTGTGTGTTTTTAATTGCTCCAAAGACGGCATTACAAACCGTGCAGGTAAATGTTCTGTACCTATTTCAAGTAATGTGTTCATTTGGCCGTTTCCTCCTTCTTTCCTTCCACGCTTTCTACATACGCCTTTGCACATGCTTTGGCCAAATTGCGGATTTTGGTGATATTGTTGGTGCGGTCCGATACGCTAATGGCTCCGCGCGCTTCCAACATGTTGAAATAGTGAGAAAGTTTCATAGCATCATCGTAGGCCGGTAGATAAAGCCCTTTTTTGCACAAAGCGTAACATTCCTGTTCACATTCTTCAATGTAACGTCGCAAATGTTCTACATTTGATTCTTCGAAATAGTAGTGAGAAAATTGCCGTTCGTTTTCGTGGTATACTTCACGATACGTGATTGTATCGTTCCAACGCAAATCAAACACGTTGTCCACTTTTTGGCAATACATGGCAATACGTTCCAGTCCGTAAGTAATCTCTACTGTTATCGGGTTTAACGCAAAACCGGCCATATTTTGGAAATAGGTGTATTGTGTAATTTCCATTCCGTCCAACCAAATTTCCCAACCGACACCGGATGCCCCCAACGTCGGAGATTGCCAATCATCTTCAATCCAACGGACATCGTGTTTTTTGGGATCCAGGCCAATTGCTTTTAAAGAATTCAAATAAATCTCTTGGATATTTTCCGGGGCAGGTTTCATAATCACCTGGTATTGGTAATATTTTCCCAAACGGTTGGGATTCTCCCCGTAGCGCCCGTCTGCGGGCCGGCGGCAAGGTTCTACATAAGCACGGCGAACCGGTTTTTTGGTAAGAGACCCAAAAAAAGTTTCCGGATTATAGGTCCCGGCTCCTTTTTCTACGTCGTAAGGTTGTACAATCACACAACCCTGTTTTGCCCAATAATTATTAAGGGCAACAATCATATCTTGAAAATTCATACCTTGTTTCATACTGATTAATTATACAAAATAACGAGTATCCGTAAGATTTTGGAAAACAATTATCCCCGGCAACACGAGAAACTACTTCCAAAAATCCGATAAATTCTCTTGTGCAATATAATGAACGGTTCCTTGCGCAGTTAACGCTACAAACCAACCTTTTTCTTGCGCAGGATAGGCCCACACATAGCTATCTTTGACCAATGTTTTGTCCGGCGTACCGAAAGGAGTATTCATAAGAGATGCGTTTTCTGTTACCTTATACAACCGGGGCAAAATAACACTGGAATGGGATGTGTGCGGATCCGAAGCAATTTCAAATAGGATTTCACTACTCGGTACAAAATCTCTTTTTTCAACGGCAATATAATTTCCGAGAGCAACTTTTGTTTCAGAGGTACGGCCTTGATTATACGCGGAAACAGCTGCCCCTTTTTCTCCTAACACTAAAAGGTGAAAAAGTCCGATGGGGCGTTTCCAATTATTGGCGGTTGTTACAATATAAGCGGCTGCTTTCCAAAAAATATCATTATCTTCTTTATACTCAAAAGGAATATGCGAAGCGTACGGATATCCAACACTTTGCTCCAAGAAAGAAGGTACATATTCGTGATAAATATGCGTGGTAGTATGGGCAGGGAATGTCTGCATCCAGTAAAAATATACTTCTTGCTGATAATCTTTGTGGGCCAGTTGCTCCTGTTGAGAAAAACGAGTACAAATACCGGTATCCTCGTTCATCTCCAAACAACTCTTTTCCAGTATGCCCAGATTCCGCATCTCTTGTTTGGTTTCTTCGGAGAGCGATTGAACTAATTGCTGTAATTTTTCGGCTGTTCCCTTCCAATCACTGCCGTCCAAAGCAACAACTTTTTCATATGAATCCAGTCCCATCAAATCAAAATAACGGGTAACATCCTTTTCATCCAGCATAATACGCCGGTGGGTTTGGTACGGAATTTCTTGTTCGTTGACAAATACTTTAAAATGGAAATTATGTCCCTTGTTAAAATAAGGAACCAGCGGACTGGTTGGCGGAAGGGGGAAAAACACTTCCGTCGTGATGTCCTGAACGGACGTGTTTTCAAAAAGATAATCCACTGCCACCTTTTCCGATAACACAAGTGCTTCATTTTTTAACACAATATTTTTTTGTCTTTTAAATTGAATTTCACCGGTAGGCAATAACTGTCCGGCCGTATCATTTGCCCATAACCACGAAGTTAATAACACATACACGCAACACAAAACTATTTTTTTCATAAGAAGAAACACTCCATTTTTTCTTTTATTTTACATAACAATTTTATCCCTCACAAGGGCCAAAAGTCCTATATGCTTTCTAGAACTTTGGGCCCTTTTTATCTTTGTATAATTTGCTAAAATGAAAGCATGATTACCACAGTAATTTTTGATATGGACGGGCTGTTATTCGATACAGAGACAATTTATTTTTGTTGTTATCAGAAGGCTGCGCGCGAAAAGGGTCTTGATTTCCCTTTTGAACTGTTCACTGCATGCATCGGTATCAGCCGGGAAGATGCCAACCAGTTTATGCGCCAACATTTTGGGGATAAAATCAGTCCGGAACAGTTAAACCAACGTGCCTTTTCTTTTGTAGAAGAATATTTAATGAGTGGGCAGGACATCCCCGTTAAACCCGGAGCCAAAGAAGCAGTGGAACTTTTTTATCGGCGCAATCTGAAACTGGGCCTGGCCTCTTCCAATATGCGCAGATGGATTGATTTTTATCTTAAAAAAACGGGATTGGGGTTTTATTTCACAACGGTTACATCTTGCGAGGAAGTCAGCAAACTCAAACCAGATCCGGAAGTATATCTCAAAACTGCAGGCAAGCTTCATTCTGACGTATCCCAATGTCTGGTATTTGAAGATTCTATCCCCGGAGTAACGGCAGGAATTTGCGCGGGAATGCGTACTTGTATGGTACCGGATTTAAAACAACCCAACACCTTCGTTCGTGAAAACGCATTTAAAATTTACACATCTTTGTGGGATATTCCCAACGACCTAAAAGAGTTGTTATCTTAAGCCACGTTTTGCGGCCGAAGCGTTAAAATTTCTTTTTCGTCTGCGGCAAAATCATCCCACTCATTGAGTCCCACCGGTTTGGTTGTTTGTAGCGGATAGGTTAAATAGTTGTCCAAAAAGCGTTTGCAAATATTATTGCACTTGGCCAAAGACAATAAATCCTCCGGTTGCGAAAAGTGCAAAGAAGAAAATTCTGCTTTATGAATCTTTTCCCAAAATTCCGTTGGTATTTTGAGTACCGGATGATCAATACCGAACCCTGCCAATGTCATCAAACGCAGGGTAAAGGCACTGGCAAAGGCCGGGTGAGCACCATCTTGTTCCAAAGCATTTAAAGCCGATAATAACAAATTGAATTTATCTTCGCTGGGTTGATGCAAAGGGGTTAAACGCAAGACCAATTCGCAACAGTGAAAGGCCAACTGCAAGCGCTTTAAATCTTGGCGGATGTGGGGGAAAATATTATTTAACTTTCCTCCCGTTATCGTTCCGATGACCCCGCCGCGCCGTACATAAATGCGGTAATCTGCCCATACAAACGGCTCGCACAGGGCCTTCAGTTTGCCTGTTGGACGCAAAACGCCCGGCAGGCGCGCATTGAAACGCCCCTGTTGACGGGTGTAAATCGAAACAATACGGTCCGTTTCGCGAAAATCTTGCCGCAGCAGTACAATACCGCTATCCGTAAAAATCATGCAGTTATTATACATTATTAACCCCTTAAACAGCGAGGTGTTTGCAAAGAAAACCAATAAAAGCTATAATATTACTACGTTTCACAGGAAACAATTTTATATTAATGAAGGAGAATCGTTTTTTCCAGTTCGCTTTTATAGCGTGCCAGAAATAACGAAGTTGAATTATGTTACCGACATATAGACCGAACAAAAGAAGACGTGCCAAACACATCGGATTTCGTGCCCGTATGGCAACTGCAGGTGGACGCAAAGTATTAAGCTCCCGCCGTGCAAAAGGCCGCCACGAATTAATCCGCGCTTAATTATGTTGCAAAATGGTCTGCCGCGTACGTGCCGCCTTCATACACAAAAAGATTTTGAACGTGTCATAAAAGGCGGCCGCAAGTTGCAAGCAAAGGGTCTTGTGATGTGGGTCTGTTCCAATCCATCCCCGTTATCAAATGTGCGTTTTGCGGTAGTGGTTTCCCGAAAGTTGGGACCGGCGGTTGTTCGCAACCGTACCAAACGATTGTTAAGAGAAGCTTTTAGACGTAGTAGAACTGAATTGAAGCAGGGGGTAGACATAATTGTCCGCCCGCAAAGTAGCGAAAAGTTACTTCATGTGCAAGCAGCGCAAGAGGCGCTCATGACACTATACGGCAAAGCCGGGTTAATGTGTCCTTCCGTGGTGCATAAAGAGGAAGGAACCGAAGAATGAAACGAATTTCGCTTCTCATTAGACATATTTTGCTTGCGTTGTTGGATGGAGGCATGCTAATAATCCGTCCGTTACTCGGGCCGCGTGGCGTGTGTCGTTTTACGCCCACTTGTAGCCAATATGCCCGGCAAGCAATTTTACAACACGGCATTTTAAAGGGAACCTACCTTTCGGTGGTGCGCATATGCAAGTGTCATCCTTGCCACCCCGGCGGTTACGATCCGGTGCCGGCCTCTACTACAAAAAGCGCTTCTTAACCCGCCGATATTATCGGCCGAGCTAAAGGAGTGTTATGAATAACAGACAATTCCTCACCGCTGCAATGTTGTTTTTGCTGGTCCTTACCGGTTATAACCAATTTGTAGCGCTGCCTAAAGCACGCCAAGCCCAACTTGCCGCTGAAGAACAACTACGCCAAGAAGTGACAGCAAAAGCCGCCCAATCCTCCACTTCGACGGTAGGCATACAAAAAGAAATTATGCCATCCTCCAAGCCGGAAGAGCTTACATCTTTTAGTTTGCCGCAAGCGGAAGTTACTTTTTCCAGTAAAGGGGCTGGCATCAAAACGTATGAATTCAAGGATATTTTGGGCCCGGTAGATTTAACACCCTATCCGGGAGAGGGTTATTTTGCCACATTCGCGCAAACTGATTTTAAAGAAACCGCACGCACCTCTCATTCCATTTCGTTTGAAGGAGAAGTGTCCTCCGGTATTTATGTTTACAAAACATACGATTTTGCGGAGAATCATTTAAACCACTTAAAAATTACGTTTAAAAACAGTACCGGGAAAACCGTTCAATTACCTGCCTGGAATTTTAATTTCGGGCCGGGGCTCTCTACTGTAAAAAGTGAACTCAAAGACAACGAGCGTGAATCAAAAGCGGTTTATTTAGTGCAAGAAGAAGGCAAAAGACGTCCGACGTTGGAGGTAATGAGCAAAAATGAAAATCAACCCAAACTTCCGTGGACATGGGCCGGAATCGAAAACCGTTATTTCTTGAGTGTACTTATTCCACAAGGATGGACACCGGGCAAGCTGACGGTAGAAAAATCAGTAGTAACGCAACAAAAACGGTTATGGGGGCTGATGGGTAATGCGGATGTACAGGGCCCGCGCCTTCAAATAGAAGTTCCCTCTGCTGTACTGGATGCAGGTCAAAAAGCGGTATACGAATCGGATTTTTACTTTGGTCCGAAAGATTATAAAGAGTTTCTCAACTTACCCTACCAATTAGACCGCAGTATTGCCTTTGGCTTTTTTGGTGCATTGGGTAAGATTGCCCGTAACATATTGGAAACATTCTACGGATGGACCGGCAACTACGGAGTTGCTATCATTATGCTGACGATCCTTTTGCAAGCCATTCTGTTTAAATTTACAGTGATGCAATTTAAATCAGCCGCGCAAATGAAGAAAATCCAACCGGAAATGAAACGTATCCAAGCCAAATATAAAGATAATCCGCAAGAACTTAACCGTGCCACCCTTGCTTTGTACCAGAAATATAAAGTAAACCCGTTGGCCGGTTGCTTGCCGTTACTTATTCAGTTGCCCATTTTCCTGGCGTTGTTTAACGCTTTGCGGACCTCTTGGGCATTGCACGGGGCAAAATTCGTATTATGGATTACGGATTTGTCTTCCAAAGACCCCTACTACATCCTACCCATTTTAATGGGGGCGGTTATGTTTTTTCAGCAACGCGGCAATATCCCTGCCGGTACAGATCCGGCACAAGCTGCCATGTTTAAATATATGCCGTTAATTTTCACATTGTTATTTATGAATTTCCCGTCGGGGCTGGTGCTTTACTGGTTAACCAACAGCTTACTGACGTTTGGTATTCAAACGATGATAAACAAAAAAATGGCGCAAGCCAAATAAGGAGTTTTTTATATGCCACATAAAATTAAAGTTCAAGGAAAAGACGTTGACGAAGCAATCAATAAAGGGCTAAAAAAATTAGGGCTTCGCCACCGGGATCAAGTAGAAGTAAACGTACTGGAAATGCCGCGCAAAGGTTTTTTAGGTATCGGTTCCCGCATGGCCACGGTAGAAATACGTCAAAAACGCTGGAGCGGCCGCGATTTGGACTCACAAATCTACATGGACGTTCCCAAGCATAAAGGCCGTAATGGGCGTCGTTCCGGCAAAGGAAACCGCCGGGGTGGTGTGCGTGCTCACAAAGCGGAACGGCCCTTGCAGCGCCGCGAAGAACGGGAACGTACCCCCAAGGCCAACGAACCGCAACTTTTACCCAATGCCACCATTCAAAATGCCGTCATTCCGGACAATTTGAAACAACCCATGCAAGAAGCAAAAGATTATTTGCAACAAGTCCTTACGCACATGGGGATAAAAGTAGAAAATCTCAATGCCTGGTGGGATGAAAAACAACAACGCATTTTGTTGACGTTCGATTGTGACAAACCGGCCATTGTGATCGGCAAAGAAGGCAAAACGTTGGAAGCCATTCAATATTTGTCCACGCTTTCGTTAAGCCGTCATTTTGACACGCCCATCTCCGTAGTGGCGGACACACAAAACTACTGGCGCAAAGCGGAAGATAAAATCGAAGCCGAAATTGCCCGCGGAATTGATTTAATTAAAAACGGGAATTCTGTTTTCCGTTTCCGCCCGATGAGCGCTCAATTACGCCGTTACATCCACCGTGCGGTGGAAGGCAACGAATATGTTGTTACCACTTCGGAAGGGGAAGGGAAATGGCGCAAAGTAACTTTCCGCCCGACGGAAAAAGCCCTACAAAACGCCAACATCAACCGTGCCCCGGCTGATTTTGTACCGGGGGTTATTGGGGAAGATGTTTCCACCACCGCTTTGGAACCGGTAACACCCAAAGAAACCTCGTTGCAAGTTCTACAAACTGTTTCCGAAACAACTGTGCAAACGCAAGAAGGAACGCTTACGCACGAAACTGTTTCGGTATCGGTTACAACACAAACAACAGATACTTTACAACCTCAAACATCCGAAACAAAATAACTATTGTTTCCCCAAAAACCCCACTTTTGGTGGGGTTTTTTTTATTTCTCGTCGAAACGCCAAAAACCCATCTAGGTCTTTTGGCCCATTCTCATCTAGGTACAAATACCCTTGCGGATCTCTCCCAATATTTCTATTATAAAAATGTAGCAGTGAAGTTTGTATTTATTTTAGGAGTGTTACGTGAAGAAATTATTTGCTTTCTTATTAATTTGTTCTATCCCGGTTCTCTCGTTTGGAGCACCTGGGCATAGCTTTTGGAAAGGAATTTTTAGGAAAAACCGGGCTCCCGCGCAAGGGCAAGTGCGACGAGTAGGAAACTTTGCACCGCATGGCTATATTTCGCAAATCACGCGCAAAATAGGGCAACGGGCAAAGGAAAAACAACCCACCGTTCATCCGGTAATTTCCGCTTTATTCAAAGAGAGATACCCGCAAATAACCCCTAAGCTGCCTGAAAATTTCTTTGAGGAAATACCTTCTATTGCGCAGCGGACGAATAAACTTTGTCTGTTAGAATCACAACTTCCTTATTTATATTTAACAGACACTAACAGCATCTTTTTTGAGCGTCTTGGCGCAACGGACGATATCGTTGTGGTACGCCTAAGACGGAATTTAGACGTATTTGACCCGGGCTCTCAAAAGTTCTATACACTCAAAAAATCTTCTACCTTAAATATGCAAATCTCGCAACTGTTGGAATTGCGCAATCAATTGCAACTCGACGACACCAACACCGTCCAGGCCAAAGCATCCGACTTGCAAACCATTGCATCCGCTTCTTCTGGGGCACGTAGTTTCTTATTTCAGGAAGAATTATTCCCGTTGGCATTATCACTCGACAATAAGGTACTGGGCGAACCGTTTATTGCGGCCAGTCAAGCGGAACCCGGGTACGAAATAGGTGTAAATCTGAAAAAACCGTTATTCGTATTTTCGAAAGAGAAACAATCTTTCGTTCCCTTTTCAGAAGGCAGTTACTTATTTTTCACCTCTGATGGGCAAAATGTCTCCCATGCATCGGGTGTTCCTACCGCCCTTACGAAAGAAACCCTTCTCAACCTGGTGGCAAACGATACAAACCATGTATTTTTTGAAGAACCCTTTGCCATTCGTTCTCTTTTAGACGGAAGAATGCACCAAGTATACCGTGCCAATTTTAAAATAACAATAGAAGGAACCTCTCAATGGACGCCAAAATTCATTCCTGCCGGGGATTATCTGGTACTGGACCCGGAAAAGGGATCTTTTCAAATATTAAAAGGGGATTCCAAGTTTGTTCCTGCCGGAAACTCTTTGGTGCTGGATCAGGGACAACAATCATTTACAACATTATAGGAAAAATTCAAAAAACAGAAAGGAGCCATCGATGAAAAAACTAATCATATTAATGCTTTGCACAATAATCGCTTGTCCGGCTTTTGCTGCAGATATATTCAAGCTAAAAAGGATTCCGTTCAATGAAATACGCGCTAGAGTAGTAGCTCACCTTAAACGAGTCCGGCAGTCCAAAAACAGACAATACCTTTTCAAAACAAGAACGCAAAGAGTACCCGCAAATCCCAAGTTGCCTGGGTTTCCGGGGGCTTCTTATATTGATATACCGCAAGCACAGACAACTCAAAAATTTATAGCTCGCACGATACAAATTCCCGACTATAAAAGTGCACTTTCCTACAAGCAACCGGTACTGTCCGATAAACGCATCACTTTCTTAAATAATTTGGTTAAGAACAGCAGCGAGGATGTCCATATATTGACGCATGATTCCGACTATCATAGCACGGACGCTCAATTGGAAAAATTGGTAGGACTTTCCTATTTGGCCTCCCAACAGGGTTACAAATCGCCGATTTTTGAACGTTTCTTCACTCGGCCGGTAAGCGATGAATTTGGATTTATACAAACCAATCCCGAATATATAGCCGTCGTCGGGAAAGAAGCCAAAATAGACGTATTGGATTCTGACGGTGCCTTTTATACGTTCGTACCGGGGGATGAAATTGCCGTCAGTCACGCCACCGTGAGGCAATTAGAAGAATCTATGAATTCCCTCACACCTGAAATAGACATGCTGATAGCTCAAGCGTCATTGGAGCAGTTAGAACAAATCGCGCTCCGTTCCACCGGGGAACGCAGCTTTTTAACTCCCCAGGAATTAAAAGAACTGATAACAAGCGGTTACTTTGGCAAACCGAAAGCAGGCGTATACGAAGAAAGCGGTCATACCGTTTTAACGGTTCAATTGCCCCAAAAACTCACTGTATACGACGGGAGACACCTCACTGTGTTGGAACAAGGCAGCTATGTACAATTGCCACGAAGCGAAGTATTGAATACAAAAAAATCGGGCAACCCGTCTCAGCGTTTGGATGTACGCATTTATAACATCACTACGGAAAATAGAGTGGTGGAAGATTTTGCAGCGCCATCACTTTTAGTGGACTAAAGAGGAAACACATGAAAAAACTACTTCTACTTACCCTTTGTTGTTTAATGGCCCCGCTGTCCTTTGGGCAAGGCGGGCTCAAGCAAGCCGCCAAAACCGTTGCGAATGCAAAAAACGGAACCGGTTTGTTAAAATGGACCGGCAAAGTGCGTTGCCCGAACTGTCCGAAGTATTTTTCAGCAAAACGGGCATTCGACCCGGCAGAACTTGAGAAGGTCACAAGCCAATTAGCCCTTATACAAAGCATACGCGACCAAGCAAACCGCCAAACAGTATCTTCGGACGCAGAAGTCCGTCAAGTGCTCTTCCCGCAAGTGGCGCAAGTAGAGTGTTCACGCCTTGGCTTGGAAGATCGTCTCACACCGGAAAATTCCCTTTCCGAGCAAGATCTACACGATATAAGATTCAAACCCGACATTTATGTACAAGGGGGGAATGGCACTCCTTATTGGTTGGATGACTCTTTTGATATGGACCATCTTTTGGCTTTTGACGTATTTGCGGACGACGCCCCGCACAAATTTTTATCAGCACCCATCCATCACACAGACGGCAAAATATACGTACAAGTACGCCATCCTCTCGTTGCGATAGCACGACATGGCACCCCAACAAAGTTTGTTCGTTTGGAAGAAGGCACTTATATTGATATACAAAATCCGTTGAATGTTGAAGGCAACATCCGAACTTTAACTCCTTCACAAGAAGTAATTCGCCTCACGCAGTTTGCGAACATCCCTGGTAGGAGAGAATATTATTATCAACACCTAGAGTCAGTGGCTACCAAAAGTGCGTTCGTAATGCACACGCCCATATCTGTCGATCAATTCCATGCGTTAATGCGTCACAACGACTCGCTTTTTGGTCCCACCCTGTTGGCGAAAAAACCTCAGAGTTATGGTCGTTATTCGGGAGAAGATATTATCTCCCTTACACCCCTTAAACAGTCGTTTTTGGTGCAAATAGGTGGTGATACGTTTATCCCGCTGCCGGCCAAGCATTATGCACAATTTAATCCGGTAAACGATTCCCATAATCCTCATGAAACAATTAGGGCTAGAAGTTGGGATGAGATTACCGAGGAGATGGCCTATCCCTTTAAAGTATTTTCAGATTACTCCACTTTTGCAGATGACCTGCGTGCCAACTTCCTTGAAGTACAATACAAACAAGGGAAATTCTTTGCACACCTCAAGCCGGGTCACGCCCTCCTTTTTAAGGATGAAGACGATTCATTAAAGGTATTGACCGACCAAGATGTGATGGAAATAGTTCCTTGCAGTGATGAAGGATTTGCTGCAACAATGTTAAATTGTGCTTCCTGGGAAGTGGATATTTTATTGAAAACCCGGGAAGGTCAAATATTTCCTTTCCCGGAGCATTCAGTCATAGAAAGTGCTACGTTAAAAACGTTCCCTGTTTCGTTTGAACAGTGGGAAAAAGAAGCATTCCGCGGAACAAACGACCCCTTAAATATACCCTTTACCACGGCCGAAAAAGCACGCTTTTTGAAAATAGAACAAGGCGGGTTGAGCCAACTGCCCGATGGCACTACCCCTCAACAACCGGCTGCCACCCGTTCCCCTGAATCCACCATGGCGGCAAAGGCCTTTAAAAATGCCCAAAAAGTGGAAAGGAATCGCCGAATGGCCCCACAAGTTCCCGAAGAACAACCCGCTCCCAAAGGTTCCGTACAAAAGGGAACTAAAAAACCGGATTTCAAGCCCTTGCCCTCCCATGACCCTTCGTTGTTCCGGTCGGACCCGGAATCAACCCCTTTCGGGCAAGACCCGGAAGAATTACCGGACTATGTAATAGAATCCATGCGCACAACACGATCTATGAATGTGTATCAGGAATTGTTCCTTTCCAATGGTGTCCCGCTTAATTACATAGGTCCTATGAAAAAATTCAAATCCAACAGGGACGGTTCTATTGGATATTTTGTAGAAGTATTCCACCCGTTTATCGCGTGGGATTCGGGAGAAGTTGTTGAAGCCGGGAATTATGTGAACGTAACATTCATAAATCGCGGCCTTTCCGGCGGCATTTCTGTATATTCTCCGGATCAAATGAAATTTCGCTTTACCGAGGTAGTAGAATAAAAAATAGGAGATTTTATGAAAAAAGTAATCATATTGTTAATAATTTGTATTACACCGTCTTTAATGTTCGGCGCAACGCCCGTAAAACCAAAAGTTCCGAGGGGATTATGCGGTTCCCTGAAACAAACGCAAATTTTGAAGATACTGGATGGTTTGGCACGCAACGCACGGAGACAGTGGGGCCAACCGCAGAATTTCCGGCAAGTAAAAACCATTTTGCCGCCTACTCCGCTGACAATTAAACCTATTCCGAGTGTATATCCGCAACACTTGATTGAAGAATTTGCCGGCAATTATCAACTTCACCCGCAAATTTTGCCCACAGATGCGGAAATTCTCAGGTTGTTGGTCTATACCCTCAAAGAAAATGATTATTCTATCTCCTCTCCGTTATTTACGCTCAAACATGTGGAGGGGGATGTTAATCCTACTTTCTACCTTGAATTTCACAAGGAATTTCAAATGTTGTGTAAAGATGACGGTAACGCATACCACGTGATGCCTGGCGACGTCGTGAAAGTTGATTTTGCACATGCAAAACTATTGCCCCTTTCCAAAGAAGAGGCCTTGGAAACACAAAAATTGCGTATTCACCCCAGCCAACAATACTTATCACAAGTGATGCAGAATCAAGTCCGCAGATATTTTGATCATGTTTATGCACAAGATGTGGCAGAAGTAGGCGAAGACCTGACAGCCATTCACGCCGCTATGAACAATTCGTTACACCCACGTAACTTTTTGTATCCAAGTGAATTGTACCGGCTGGCGGTCGTAGAGAATCCTTACATTGAAGAAGCAGAACTTTCCGTTACATCCGTTGAATCATCTTTCTTGGCACGCCCGAAAAAATCTTTCTTAATTGTCACGAGCGACAACGAAATGATGCCCGTTGACAGCAACTACCTGTTGGAGATTTTTCCGCACAGCGTAAGGCCCATTTATAAGCCGAAATAAACGGTTTGTACAACAAATGATTACTTTTATCCCCCGGGGCACCCGGGGGATTTTTTAAGCGGGAGGGTCGCTGCACCGCATGCCCTATCTTTCCGCCCGCTGTTTCGTCAAATATTATAAAATAACTGTATATGAGTTTTTCTACCATTTGCGCGGTCGCCACCGGGGGGGCAAACGGGGCGGTCAGCATCATTCGCTTGTCGGGCGCGCGTGCGCGTACGATTGCTTGCGCGGTAACGCACCGGGAAAACTGGGCACCGCGCCACCAGTATTTTTGCACCCTTTTCGACGGCGAAAACATCTTAGACCAATCTTTGGTTACCTATTTTCAGTCCCCACATTCCTTTACCGGGGAAGACGTGGTGGAATTTGCCATTCACGGCTCCCCTTACATCAAAGGTAGACTGTTGGAAATCCTTTGCGAACAAGGGGCCGTACCGGCTCAGCGGGGGGAATTCTCCCAACGTGCTTTCTTAAACGGTAAAATGGACCTGTTGCAAGCCCAAGGTCTATGTGATTTGATTGCTTCGGGAAATAAAGCCGCGCACACCATTGCTATGACTTCGCTGGACGGCAAATTATCCTCCCGTATTGCGCAAATGAAAAAAACCCTCAGCGAGTTGTTGGCCCAAATTGAGGTCCGCCTGGATGATGTAGATGAAGAAATGACGCCCCTTTCACCCGCTTTTATTGCCGAACAACTCAACAGCGTTCTTTCGCACATTCAAGCATTGGCTGCCACTTTTTCCGTCGGCCGTCTTATTAAAGAGGGGTTAAAAATTGCCATTGTCGGCGCTCCCAACAGCGGCAAGTCCAGCTTGCTCAATACGTTGGTAGGATTTGACCGTGCTATCGTGTCGGACCAAAGCGGTACGACGCGCGATACCGTGGAAGAATGTTTGGAAATCAACGGCCAAAAAATTATACTCACCGATACCGCCGGCATCCGCGACCACGCCCTAGACCCGGCCGAACAAGAAGGGATGCGCCGTAGCAAACGCGCCATGGCACAAGCGGATGTTGTCTTATTTGTGTTGGATAGCACCCGCCCTGTATCTGACGAAGAAAAAGCCCTTTGGCAAGATATTCAATCACAAACGGGCAAACGGATTTTGCTGGTGCACAACAAGTGCGATAAACCCACCACACCCTGCACCCTTGAAAATCAGAACCATTTTTCCAAAGTGGCGGTTTCCTGCAAGACGGGGAAAGGAATCCAAACCCTCAAGGACCTTTTGACACAAGATGTAACACAAGCTCAATCTGCCGACGGGTTGATGATTTCCAATTTGCGCCATTATGAATCGTTGCTCCGTGCTCAAACGGAACTTGAAACCGCCTTGCTGCAACTTAACAAAAACGCCGGGGGGGAAATTTATGCTGAACACATCCGCCGTGCACTGACCGATTTACAAGATTTGATGGGCGAAGTCACACCCGACGACGTATTGGGTATTATATTTTCAAAATTTTGTATGGGGAAATAAATGTTTGTTTGCGAAGAAAACTTTGATGTAGTGGTGATCGGCGGCGGACACGCCGGGTGCGAAGCCGCACTTGCTTCGGCTAAATTAGGGGCCAAAACACTGCTACTCACCCAAAGTTTAGATACCATTGCTCAAATGTCCTGCAACCCTTCCATCGGCGGTATTGCAAAAGGCCAAATCGTACGGGAAATTGATGCGCTGGGCGGAGCTATGGGCCAAGTAACCGATTATGCCGCCCTTCATTATCACATGCTCAACACCGGCAAAGGGCCGGCCGTGCATTCCCCGCGCGTCCAGTGTGATAAAAAAATCTACCAATTCCGCTTTAAACATTTACTGGAACTGCAAGACAATTTGCAACTCATGCAAGACGAAGCTGTCCGCATCACTACCGATGACAACGGTGTAAACGGCGTTTTGACGTTGCGCGATACTTTTTATAAAACAAAAACCGTTATCCTCACGTCCGGCACCTTTTTGGCGGGCACCATTCATATCGGTACCGTCATGACACCGGGAGGCCGCTACAACGATATGCCTTCCAACGCATTATCGGATAATTTACGCAAAGAGCTACACCTTCCCATTTCTCGTTTTAAAACCGGTACCCCTATGCGCATCAATGCGCGCGGTTTGGACTATTCTAAATTCCGGCTACAACCTTCCGACAATCCACCCTGGGCTATGTCACATTTTTCCGATGCAGCCCAACTTTCTAAACGCACGTACGGCTGTTGCTATGTTACACGCACCACTTTGGCCACGGATAAAATTTTACGGGAAAATTTTCACCGCTCCGCTATGTACGGGGGCAACATTCACAGTCAAGGGCCGCGTTATTGCCCCTCTGTGGAGGATAAAATTAAAAAATTTCCGGAAGTGACTTCGCACCCGCTTTTCTTGGAACCGGAAGGGTTTCATACAGAGGAATTTTATATCCAAGGATTTTCTACCTCTATGCCCGAAGACGTCCAACGGGCACTTCTCAAATCCGTTCCCGGTATGGAAAACGCCACAATTACCCGTCCCGGTTACGCCGTAGAATATGATTTTTCCGACCCGAAAGATTTATTTCCTACCTTGGAAAGCAAACGGGTAGCACGGTTATTTTTAGCCGGTCAAGTGAACGGAACAACCGGGTACGAAGAAGCCGGCGGGCAAGGCCTTATGGCCGGCATCAATGCCGCTTTAAAAGTGCAGGGTAAAGAGCCATTTATCTTACGCCGGGACGAGGCCTATATCGGGGTACTAATTGATGATTTGGTGAACAAAGGCGTCAATGAACCCTACCGCATGTTTACCTCCCGCGCGGAATATCGTATTTTGCTGCGCAACGATAATGCGGATTTACGGCTGACACCACATGGTCTGCGTTTGGGCCTTGTGGATGAGAAATACCAACGTCCGTTTGAAAACTACAAAGCCCTTTGCGAAAAATTAAGGGATAATTTGCAAACCCTTACCACAGACACCGGGGATTTGGGCCCATGGAGTGTATCCAAAGCCCTCGCCTATGCCGAAATTCATAAAAAATACGAAGGATATTATGAACGCAATTTAAAAGATGCCCAAAAATTAGCGGAGATGGATGCCGTCAAAATTCCGGAAGGATTTGATCCTTCCACTGTGCGAGGATTGTTATTTGAAAGCGCACAAAAATTAAAAGAAGTTCGTCCGTTGACATTGGGACAAGCCAGCCGTATCCCGGGGGTTACTCCGGCAGATTTGCAACTGTTAGCCGTGCATATCGAACGATTCCGGAGATTGAAAAATGCCCGCTAACTTATTACAACCTTTTGTCCGGCAATTATCTCTCTCCCTAAGTAACAAACAATGGGAACAATTAACAATTTATGCCCAATGTGGGTGGGAGAAAAAAGATTTTTTAAATTTAACCAGCGTCCAAACATTAGATGAAATTTTTACGCGTCACCTTGCGGACGGACTGGTAGCAGCATCCCGAATTGCAAACATTGCCTCAACAAAAAAATGGGAAACACCCCAAATTGCGGATGTCGGTTCCGGGGCCGGTTATATTGGGTTTACCTTGGCCATTGCATTGCCGCATGCACATATCACGTGTGTGGAAAGTTTGGAAAAACGGTGCTCCTTTATGAATTGGACAGCTTTAAAGACAGGTCTCTCCAATCTATCTGTCAAAAATGCCCGTTTAGGTCAAGGAAATTCTTTTCAATTTGATGCGGTAACGGAGCGTGCCATGGGCCAATTGCCCGAAATTCTAAATATTTGTCTGGATGCCGTCAAACCGGGGGGGATTTTCTTGGCCTACCAAGGGGAACATCCGCAAACGCACGATTGTGCCGTTCCACAACATTCTTTTTTACAAGACGAATTTGAATATCATCTTCCTTGTGCAGACAACAAAAAACGTCATATTGTTTTGTTCGAAAAGAGGGATTTAACCGTATGAAAAAAATGATAGGGTTATCGGTTTTGTTGCTCTGTACCTTTCCGTCAAACGCTATGAGCGCCAGTGAGTGGTGGAGAACTTTGTTTTCCACTCCCAAACATTTTTCGGGAGAAAAAAATACCAACACCGTAGCAACTCCCTCCGATGATCCTGCTTTTGAACGCGGACGTGCCAGAGAACTCCGCCCGGATATTTCGGTGCCCCCGGCCGCAAATAACCCCACTGATTCGGTCCTAACTTCCACTCAAACCGCGATCAATAATACATCAGAAGATAAACAAAATTTTGAAGATTTAATTACCGGATTGGAAAAAATAGCATCTTTTGGGGATAGTAAAACTCCTGCAAACACAGGTTCCAACATTATCCCTGTTCAAACATTCCGCCCCGCCAATGCGGCGCAAAAAATAAAATGGTTGCCGCCGCCACCCGGTTTTATGACGGCTGATACCTATAATTATTTAATCTACCGCCAAGAGCAACCGGTCACCCCTGCTTTGAAAACGGTGTTGGATACTATTCACGGAAATTTAATGTTGGATTTAACACCCTTTACGCTAGTATTAAAACCGAATAAAATACTGGTGATGTTATTTAATCAGCGTCAATCGTATATGCAATATACCCATCGGCCCGCTTGGAGCGGTGCTTCTTCGGATCTTCAATCCGACAGTGTCTATGTAGTAGAAGAACCCGGCTTCTACCCGCTGACGGTTCACGAATTAACACACCTCTATTTCGACGGTTATTTCTTACCCACGTTATCGCCTCTTTGGCTCTCCGAAGGAATGGCTGTTTACATGCAAATTTTAGCTAGCAGAGAACGACCCGCCTGGGTCAACGAAAGTTTGCAAAAAATTTTGAAGGAAGGAAAACTCATTCCGTTCGAAGAGATGATGGCAGCCGAAACGCTGGACAAATATTCAGACGATGCCGCGGCTTTATGGTATACCCAGGCATACAGTGTGGTAGATTACTTACTCAACAATCGTTCCCGTGATGAGTTTTATCGTTTTTGCAACGAGTTAAAAAATAATTCACCGGTCTATCAAGCATTATACCGGGCCTACGGGATGCCGTTTAATAAAGTGAGCGTATTGCAAAATGTGTGGTTACACTATTTGCAAAAGGCCTATCAAGAAGGACGTTTGTTGGAAGCTACCGCGCCCAAACCATTAAATGGCCCTACAGATAATTTGAACAATGCACAAGCAGTTGCCACTGCACAAAAAATCATATTGGGGGATACCCCCAAGGCAACGCCTGCGCCGGCTCCTACCGCTCAGGAACCGGCTCCTTCACAAGGGCTCCAAAACCCGCGCCCGGTATTGCACCGCTCGGCACCACAACAAACACAAATTAACAAATTAAAATTGGTAGAACCCAACGCACAGGGAGGGTACTGGTAATGGTTTGGACACATATCCCTATCATGGCAAAAGAAATAGCA
>JAEEMS010000005.1 GCA_016283355.1 Elusimicrobiaceae bacterium
AAAGCCGTACTGGCACAACGGGTTGACAATCCCTATGTGGACGAAGAAATCAATCGATTGCGCAATATTTTTTCCGGATATACTTTTTATAGTAACAACGAGTATAAACCATTTTTTGCGTGCATGCGTTGGTTGAAAAAGAAACACATGTTAGGCATTCTGTTTGACCAAAATGTAATTTCCGGAGAAATATGGCTTCCTTTTATGGGGAGGATTTGTGCCTGGTCTCCCATTACCGCTCTATTGTCAATCAAAATGCAGGTGCCCGTTTTCCCGGTAAAAGTAACCCGTGACCACGCGGGAATTTTAACTTGTGAAATTTTGGATCCGCTTACTCCCCCCACACAATACAGTATTGATAATGTGCGCCAATTTACTAAAATACTGGTAGGGTATTACGAAGCATGGATGCGGGAAAATCCCGCCTCTTGGTTGTGGGCACACAATCGTTGGAAACGTGAAGAAGAAGGGAAGCGTTACCTGGCCGAACATCCCAAGGAAACTGTATGATTAAAGCCGTATTTTTAGACAGAGACGGAACAATAATTGAAGAAAAACCGGGCGTATATCTTTCCGATCCCGAAAAAGTCCGACTCTATAAAAGTACACTCCCGGCCTTACGTTTATTAAAACAAAATGGGTTCAAATTGTTCCTCGTATCCAACCAATCCGGAATTGGCCGCGGTTATTTTACGGAAAAAGAAGTCAACCGGGTGCATGCACGGCTAAAACAACTTTTACGCCCTGTTCGCTTGGAAGAAATTGTGTTTTGCCCGCACGCACCGGAAGATAACTGCTCCTGCCGTAAACCTCACCCGCAAATGGGGAATTATTTAATTCAAAAGTATCATATTACACCCTCGGCCTCTTATATGATTGGGGATAAAAAAGCCGATGTTGAATTTGGCCATGCGTTGGGATGTAAATCTATTTTGGTCACAACGGCCAACGGTAAAAAACATCTACAAAAATATCCACAATTGCAGCCGGAAAAAGTGGCCAACAATTTACTCAATGCAGCACGTTTTATCGTAAAAGATTCAGGGGAGAACGTATGAAAAAATTTTGTATCGTATGGGCAAGTTGTTTTCTACTGGTGGCAGGGTGTTGTTACTGCCAAAAAGAAACAGATGTTATGACAGAAATAATTTCCCAAACACAACCAGAAAATTCCCCGCTTGGTCAGGATCTTTCCGCTAGTAAAACACAAACAACGATACCCGAAATTTCTACCCCTGCCGTTGCCACAACCTCAGCACCATCTTTCGCCAAAGAAAAGGAATCGGTTGATACTACCGATAAAAAAATTGTCCCTTCGCAAAAAACAGCTGCCTCCCCGGAAGAAACAACCTCTGTCTTTGACGTAGCCGCTGCCCAACAATTAATTGAGCAAAAACGGTCTGCTCAAACGCTTCAAACACCGCAAGCAGATAAAGCCGTATTTAAAAACGAAAATCTTATTTCCACCAACAACCGTTTACTCGGTCCGTTGGCCTATGAACCTGTAGTGCAAACCCCAACGGTCGCCCCTTGGAGCCAGGAAGAATTAAAATACGGGGTTTATTATTCCTTTGTCAAAGCGGGAACGGCATACATTAAAAACCGCGGGCTTGTTACTTTGGGAGATAAACAAGCTTATTTAATTCAAACAACGGCATTCTCTGCTTCCGTTATAGATTCCGTTTTCAAAGTGAGGGATGTGAACTACTCATGGATAGATACGCGAAATTTTACTTCCTGGGGATATACTCAAAGTTTACGGGAAGGAAATTACGTACGTGACGAATGGGTGATATTTGATGATGCGCACCACCGCTACTACGGGGAAGTAAAAAAGAAAAAAGAACCCCGGACCATCGCAGGGGAAATGACTATTCCCGTATTAGATGTGCTTTCTTCCCTTTATTATGTACGCGCACAAAAATTGGAAGTGGGAAAAGACATTATTTTTGATATCATTAACCGAGAAGAACAATATCCTTTGGTTGTAAAAGTAACCGGGAAAGAAACGGTTAAAACCGCCGCCGGGAAATTTAATTGCTTTGTAGTAGAGCCGCAATTTAGGGGCGAAGGAATCTTTGTAAGTAAAGGAAAAAGTTTAAAAGTATGGCTCACAGACGATAAATACAAAATGCCAATCAAAATGCAAACGGAAGTATTTATCGGCAGTGTGTCGGCCGAATTATTGGAGTATAAACGGAACTAGGGAGGAATTATGACAAACCAGGTAAAGCGTTTCAAAAGCATTTTAAAAAATTTTAATAATAAAAAAATTATCGTTATCGGGGATATTATGCTGGACCATTTTATAAAAGGGGCCGTATCGCGCATCTCCCCGGAGGCCCCGGTACCTGTTGTAGCCGTCAATAAAGAATTCTATGTAGCCGGCGGTGCGGGGAATGTGGCCGTCAATTTGGCCGCTTTGGGCGCTAAACCCGTGATGATTTCCGTAATCGGGCAAGACCTGGGCGGCGAAATGTTAAAAGATTATTTAAAAGAACACGGTGCTATCACGGATACCATTTCTACGGATCCTTCCCGGCCGACCACGCAAAAAATTCGCGTGATGGCAGAACAACAGCAAATTGTCCGTTATGACCGTGAAAGCAAACATATTATCTCCCCCGCCATCGCACAAGAATGTATGCGCAATTTGGAACGGGAAATCAAAACGGCCAAAGGGGTTATTTTATCCGATTACGGGAAAGGAATGCTCAGCGATCGCAACATCAAAGAAATCATTGAAAAATGCCGCAAACATAAAATCCCGGTATGTGTAGATCCGAAACTCGACAATTTCAAAAAATACAAAAACATTACCTGTATGACACCCAATACAAAAGAAGCGTGGGAAGGGGTGGGACAGACACCCAAACCGGGAGAGGAAGCCATTGAAAAACTGGGACACAAAATTTTAAAAATGCTTAATGCTCAATCCATTTTGATTACCCGCAGCGCAGACGGAATGAGCTTGTTTGAAAAAGGAAAGAAAAAACCTACTACCATTCGCGCTACGGCGAAAGAAGTGTACGATGTCACCGGTGCCGGCGATACGGTTATTTCCGTCTTTACCTTGGCACTCGCGGCAGGAGCTACGTTACAGGAAGCGGCGGTATTGTCTAACTTTGCCGGCGGCATTGTGGTAGAAAAATCCGGTACCGCCACTACCACCCAACAAGAACTTTTAGGAGTACTAAAATGAACGATGTTTTAATTGTAATCCCAGCCCGTTATGGTTCTTCCCGTTTACCGGGGAAAATGCTAAAAACAATTGCCGGGAAACCGGTTATTCAGCATGTTTACGAAGCATGTAAAAAGGCCAACGTGGGCGAAGTATTTATCGCAACGGAAAACCAAATTGTGGTGGATGCTGTAGCCAAATTCGGCGCAACAGCCGTACTAACCAGTGAGAACTGCCAAAGCGGGACCGATCGTATTTTTGAAGTGGCAAAAAATCGCCCGGAACCTTTTATTATCAATGTGCAAGGGGATGAACCTTTCATCCTGCCTTCTACCGTGGCTGCTATTGCCACACTTCTGCGCAATGATTCCACTTGTGATATTGCCACCGCGGTAGCTCCCACACTGGACCCGAAAAAAATAGATAATCCCAATTGTGTCAAAGCCGTTTTAGCCAAGGATGGAAGAGCCCTTTATTTTTCCCGCTCCCGTGTACCATTTAAACGGGAAATAACCCCGGAAAACGAAAATGTCCCCTATTGGCAACACAGCGGTATTTACGGATACCGTCGTGCATCCTTGGAAAGATTTGTCACATTACCCCCCAGCCCCCTGGAGCAATTGGAAAAATTAGAGCAATTGCGGGCGCTTGAGGACGGAATGGCAATTAAATGCGTACAAATTAAAGGGGCCGGACCGGCTATCGATACAGCCGATGATTTGCGCGCAGCCGAATTTTATTTTAAACAAATAAATGCCTGATACCGGATTTCGGTTATTAGGTTTTTAAAAGGAGAAATATATGTCTAAATTTATTATTATTACCGGCGGGGTAGTAAGCTCGCTGGGCAAAGGAATTTCCGGAGCCAGTATCGGCAAACTGTTGCAGCTCAACGGGTTGCGTGTCAATATGATTAAATGCGACCCCTATATTAACGTGGATCCGGGAACGATGTCCCCTTATCAACACGGAGAAGTGTTTGTAACGACCGACGGAGCCGAAGCGGATTTGGACTTGGGGCACTACGAACGGTTCCTGGATGTTACCATGACGCGGGCCAACACCAATACGGCCGGCAGTATTTATCAAACCGTTATTGACAAAGAACGCCGCGGGGAATATTTGGGCTCCACCGTACAGGTTATTCCCCACATTACCAACGAAATCAAAAAACGTTTTACAGCATTTGAAAACGAAGTGGACGTTTCCATTATCGAAATCGGCGGTACAGTCGGTGATATTGAATCTTTACCGTTTTTGGAAGCAGCCCGCCAACTTTGTTTGGAAAAAGGACCCGACAATGTAATTTCCGTACACGTTACGCTGATTCCTTACATTGCCGTTGCGCAAGAACTTAAAACAAAACCGACGCAACACTCCGTCAACAAACTGCGCGAAGTGGGAATTGCGCCCAGCATGATTATTTGCCGGACCGAAAAACCCATCAGTCAACATTTGAAAGAAAAAATATCACTCTTTTGCAGTGTGCCGGCCGAAGCCGTCATCGAATGTGCGGACGCAAAGTCCATTTATCACGTACCGGAAATGTTTTACAAACAAGGAGTGGATAAAAAAATCATCAAATTATTGGGCCTTCATCCCACGAAAGAAGTGGACCCGCAATGGTTCGAATTTTTTGATAAGGCCATGACGCCTTCCAAATCTGTGCGTATTGCAATTGCCGGGAAATATTCCGAATTGCAAGATGCATACAAATCCGTTAACGAGGCCTTACGCCATGCCGGCATGAACAATGATTGCAAAGTGGAGATTGTCTACATCAATACCGAAAAAGACAATGTGGAAGAAAAATTGGCTAATGTGGACGGAGTTTTGATCCCAGGCGGCTTTGGGACACGCGGTATTGAAGGAAAAATCGATACCGTCAAATATGCCCGCGAAAACAAAAAACCGTTTTTAGGTATTTGTGTGGGAATGCAATGTGCCGTGATAGAAGCGGCACGCAACCTGTGTGGTCTGCACGGGGCCAATTCCACCGAATTTGACCCTACGACGAAGGACCCGGTAGTAGATTTAACCCCCCAACAGAAAAACGTTGTGTATAAAGGCGGAACAATGCGTCTTGGTAATTACACCGCAGATTTAAAAGAAGGGTCATTGGCACGCCGTCTCTACGGAAAAGATCAAATTGTAGAACGTCACCGCCACCGCTACGAATTGAATCCCAATTACGTAAAACAATTGGCAGAGGCCGGTTTAAAAGTATCCGGTTGGCACGAAGGCGTACTCCCGGAAATTGTAGAACGGGAAGATCATCCTTACTTTATTGCGGGCCAATTCCACCCGGAATTTGGTTCCCGCCCCATGCGCCCTCATCCGTTGTTTGACGGGTTGATAAAAGCCAGTTTAAAGCAGAAAGAAAGCAACTAAAGCAACTTAAAAAATACAAAGGACCTACAAAATTGTAGGTCCTTTGTATTTTCAGAAAAACACTAAGGTAAAACTTCAAAAGAAACTTGTTGAGTTTGTGCGTTACAGGAAACGGATAATTGGTATTTCCCAACGGAAAGTGGCCAGAAAAAGCGGCAAGCGGTTTGCGGTAATTTTTTGCCATTTAATTTCCAAACGCATTGGCTTGATGGACAAACGGCCTCTATTTTGAGTTGTTGGGAAGCCCGTATTACAGCAGGATCAATTTTATAAATATCCCCCTGCGTAGGCGACACAATACGCATTTGCCCCTCCGTATTTTGATGTTTGCCGTCACACACTTCAGGGACATACGCTGCATTGAAAACTTCTTCTCGGCGGTGCGTACATGTTTTGCCCGCCAAGAGCCCACTATCCGCGCACACACTGTGGCGCACCACATTAGAAGGTATTTCAAACGGAGCGGAAGGATATTTCTGTTGCATAAAAAGGGCAACTTCATGCAAAATAGGCCCGGCACCGGTAATACCAGAAACCTTTTGCATGGAGGTAGCATTAAAATTGCCGGTCCACACACCGATTGTCCAACGGGAGGTATACCCTATGGCCCAATTATCTTTATAATCTTTGGAGGTACCCGTTTTGGCCGCAAATTCAAACGGTAACGATAACGGTGAATTCAATCCAAACGCCTCCGTACGGGCTTGATTATCCTTGAGAATATCCGTAATTAAATAAGCCGTTTGCGGACTCAACAAACGCACCGGATGCCCCGGCATGAATACAGCGGGTTGCTGCGCCAAACGTAACGGTTTCCACTCGCCCAAACGAGCCAGCGAAGCATAAACATTGGTTAACTCCAACAAGCGCACTTCCCCGTTCCCCAGAGCCAATCCCAAACCATAAAAATCGGCATTTTTATTTAACGAAGAAAGGCCCGCCTTATGCAACCAGGCCAATAAATTTTCTACCCCTACTTTTTCGGTGGCTTTTACGGCCGGAATATTATAAGAGTTCCCCAACGCACTGCGAACGGAAACCCAACCGTGAAAAGAGTCATCGTAATTACGCGGCCGAAAACCGTCATCAAAAAAGGTATCTTTGTCCTCTATCAATGTAGAGGGCGTGAATTTCCCTGTTTCAAAGCCAAGCCCGTACACAAACGGTTTTAACGCGGAACCCGGTTGGCGCAACGCCCGCACCCCGTCCACCTGACCCTGATTTTTTTTGTCTCGGAAATCAGCCGACCCCACATATGACAAAATAGCGCCACTTAAATTATCAATAATCACTACGGCTGCGTTGGTAACGTTTTCTTGTGTTAAACGGTCAATTTGTGTTTTGACCGTTGTTTGGACAAAATTTTGCAATTCTTGGTCCAACGTCGTGTAAACAAAAGTTTCTTGTGCAGGCAGAAAAGGAAGCGCAAATGTCAAAAAGTGCGGAGCCGCAAACGGACGAGAGGATTTTTCCAACGTGATTTTTTCATTTAACGCAAGTTGATAAAGTTCCTCATCTATCATTCCCTCTTCTTGCATTCGCTTTAAAACATAATCGCGCCGTTGTAAAGCACGCGCAAAATGTTTGAGCGGATTGTAATAAGTAGGAGATTTAATCAGACCCACTAAAAAAGCGGCCTGCGACGGAGAAAGCATCCCCGAAGAACGGTTAAAGTAAAAACGGCTGGCGGCCTCCACCCCTTGGTTAAGATTGCCCAATTCCACCCGGTTAAAATATTGTTCCAAAATTTCTTCTTTGGTTTGTTGACGCTCGGTAAGCAACGCTTGCCCGGCTTCCGTTATCTTTCCCCATAGGTTTTTAGGACGGGGCTCCAAGGTACGTACCAGTTGTTGGGTAATGGTTGAAGCGCCCGATACAACACTGCCTTCTTTTGTATTTTGCCATAAGGCGCGCAAAACAGCTGCAGTGTCCACCCCACTGTGAGCGAAAAACCGTTTATCTTCCGCCGCCACCGCAGCCGCTATCAACCAGGGAGAAATTTCTTGTAACGGCACTTCAATGGCATGCGTTTTATTAGAGGATAATAACCCGCGCAACATTACACCGTGCCGGTCATAAAATTGGCGTGAGGGATGAAATGTTTTTTCTCCCCCCCACGCCAAAAACGAAGAACAAAGGATTACTCCCGTAAGCAGTATGCGCATTATTGTACAACCATTACGGACGTGGTGTTGCGGCCAAAAACTTCCGGTGAATACATCTGGCTAACCCAAGCCGCCGGATATCCGAATTCTCCGCGGACACGTGCCGCTACCGTATATGAGAACGTATGCGTGCCGGACGGTAACGAATCAGCGAAGGCAACGATACGGTCGTCATATTGCTCGGTATGATTGAAAACAGAAGGTTGAGAGGAATCCTCGGTCAAATGGTCTTCCGTAGCCAATCGGGTAGAAACCAATTCAAACCCCGCCGGAATAAAATCTTCCAACGCCACAAATGAACGTGAGGCGGAGGTAGTCACGGAAAGGGTTACTTTATACCGTTCCCCTGCCACAATTTGCTGTACGGGGCGATCATCCAAGGTGGTAAGCAAACGTGTCAGTTGAAAACCGCTTCCGGCAGAACGTTTGTAGGAAGAGGGTGTGTAAGTTTGCCCAAGCGTATAATAAAGGGTTCCTGCCCCGTTTTTGGTAATATCCAAACGCGTTTTAGGTTGGGAGCCGTATACCGTTGCAAAAGAAATCCGGGCGGATACTTCCTTTGTACTGCGCCCTTGAAAGGAATGGGTTAAAAGGGCTTTTTCTCCTTGTACAATCGCCCCCTCAAAATGCGGTTCCTGACTCTCTTGCTTTTGGTAGTACGACAACAGAGAACGTAGCACAAGCGCGTTGGTGCTTGTGTTTTTCCAATGCCCTTGCGCGTTGAGTTGTGTTAACAACCATGCTACCATTTGCGGGGCCGCATCAAAAGATTTATTGTACTGTAACAAACTATCCAGCACCAAGGCCGTCACACCCACATTATCCAAATGCAAATAAGGCATTGTCGTCGCAACATCCACAAAAACAGTTGAGGAGTCATACACCAGGTGATTCAGTAACTGTTGCACCAAAGATTCCTGCTGTTGTTGCGGACGGTGGATCAGTATCGCTGTTTTGAGCAAATAAGCATTGGCTGCCGTAGGCAACGAGGTCCGGTTTGCATACAATGTGTTAAATGTTCCTTCAACATTCTCCCCATATAATGCCAACACATACGCAATATAGGAACGAACCACTTGCGTTTCTTCGTTCTCATAAGAATAATTGCGTATGGTTTCTTTTTCAAAAGCTTGTTTCAAATAGGAAATCGCTTTTTTAAGCACTTCCTGCGGAACTTGGTATCCTTGTTGTTTCGCCAACGCACTCACTTCTAAACCGTAAGCGGTAACATACGGATCCGGCAGTGCGTTTTTCCAATATGAAAGTCCGCCTGTGGGATATTGATAAAGAGAGAGGTGCCCCAACACTTCTTGCGCCTGGGCGCGATTGGCTTTGGCAGATCCAAGGCCAAAACTTTCCACTATTTTCTCTCCCGCAACCGTCGGAACAATTTTAGAAAGTTGTTGTTCCAAACAATCGTACGGATACGTCATTAGATAGAAAATTGCCCCTTGGATATTTAAAAGAGCCGTGGAAGCAAGAGACAAGTGAACTTCATTCTTGGCGGTAGGATCCGAATTTTCCGGTTTGGCAATTACTTCCTGTTTACGGGAAGAAACTGAGCCGTATAGCGCCAGAGTTTGCTGTTTTTCCACTTCACTCACCGCTAATTCCTGTTTAACGCCATCTGTTTCTTGTGCACCTTTAATCGTAAAAATGACCGTTGCTTTACCGGCTTGTGTGGCCTGGCACGTCCACGTTACTTCTTGTGTGCTTCCTTGAGGCACCTGCACGGTCCGCTCGGATTCGCCTTGCAACATAAGGGCTCCGCCGGTTTGCGCCGTTACTGTGAAATTTCCTTTTTTATCTTCGTAATTATGCACAATAGCCCCACATTGGAATGTGTCCCCTTTGCGGGCAAAACGCGGTAAATTGGGTTGCACCATAACCGGTTTTGTAACAGCAATGCGCGTTTGGGCTTGTCCAAATTCCTGCTCCCGAACCGCCACTGCCATGATGCGGAATTTAGTTAAGTTATCCGGCAGTGTAAATGACACCGTGCCACGGCCTTTTTCATCTGTCAAAACATTCGCTTTAAAATAAGGCGTAAATTGGAAATTGGAACGGATATCTGTTCCTCCCAAAGCGGAAGATGCACTGCCGCCGCCACCGCGATTTTGGCCTTTTTCACCGAAATTACGTTGCCCGATGATAAAAGCGCGGTTGTCCATTGTAAATACGCTAAGCGGGCGGGAACCGTAAAAATAAGTAAACAAATCGGGCGTTTGATAATTGGTTAAATCCAAAATTCCTTCGTCTACTGCCATGACCGTTACTTCAGCCGGCACCGCTTTCCCTTGTACCTTGGTAGAGAGAGAGAGCGTTACTTTTTCGCCCGGACGGTATTTGGCATTATTGGCCGTAATATTGGTTTCTATTTTTTTGCCGGCAGGAATGACATTCAAATTTACATAACCGGCCTTTGCTTGCGGTTTCCCCAGGTCCAATTTATCTGTGACGGCTTTATCGGTGCGTCCTTGCACCATTACTACGCCAACATACACATTAGGTAAATAATTTTCTTTAATTTTGACCGGAATATAAGATGCGCCCCCTTTCACTTGTGTTACCCAGGCATCTAAAATACCTTCCCGTTCCACCGTTACAAGTGCCGTGGCATTTTCATAACCCGCTTCTACTTGTATACGAGCCGTTTGCCCTACCTTATATTCATTCTTATTTTGTTTTAAGGTTAATAAATCATCGTCCCGTTGGCGCCAATAGGTATCTTTTTCCCCATGCACATAGACACTTTCCCCTCCAATCACACGGTGACCCATTTCATCTGAGGAAGATAAACGTACATAGTAATTTCCTCCTTCCGGCGGAATAAATGTTAAAACGCCACCTTTCTTACCCACTTGAAGCACTTGCGTAGGCAACGGGATGGTTTCTTTCTCGCTTACCCACTCCAAACGCCCGGCCAAACTGACCTTGCGAATACTGAACCATTGCTCTTTATAAATTTCCGCAACGACCGTAGCGGTTGTCGGTTTGCCTTCCGGCGTAACGGCCACAATATCCAGAGAAACCGGCTGTTTGGCTTCCGTCTTATCTTGGGAAACTTTCGCTCCCAAATAAAAGCTGGCCGGATGAACGGTAACGGAAGTACGATTGAACAAATCTTGACGTGCAGGGGATTGTACGCTTACCTGCGCAAAAACGGAAACAGGGTACGTTTCCCGAGGCATCCGGGAGGAAAAAGAAAAGGTTCCTTTGTTATCCAATTTCCCGGAAGATTCCCATAAAAGTTTTGTACCGTCTTCTACATTTTCCCGCACAAAATACGGAGAAAATGTATATTTTTCATACCCCTTCGGTGTAAAATAAAGCGGGGCCTGGCGCAACGTCCACTTAACGGGGGCATCTGCCAAAGGCACACCGAATTGATACTGTGCATTTACTAAAAAGGATCCTTCTTCTTCCGGTAAAAAATTTTCCGAAGTAGGACGTACGTTTAATTTAAATTGGGCCGCTTCCACGGTTTCCACTTGGATGGACACATAGGCACGGCTTTCTTCTAATTCCTTCCCATTAACGGAAGGAATAAACGTAAGATTCCAATAACCGGTAAAGGCCGTCGCAGAGAGTTCGAAAGAAGTATCAAATGTGCCGTACTGTGCGGAAAGGGTAACTTTTTTCTTCACAACTTCTTCCCCGCGCGCATCCGAAACAACCAACTGCCCGTTAATCGTATGATCCGGCGTATGATACGCGCCATTTCCCAACGTACGCATAATTCCTTTTACGTATACCTTTTCACCCGGGCGGTAAATTCCCCGGTCCGTAAATAAAAAGGAACGTTGGGCCGCGGAAGAAGGATTGTAGGTATAATCAATGTTAAAACGCCACAATTCCATTCCGTCATCCCACATATTGCTAACCACTCCGTCCCCGCCGGGGCTTGTCACAAAAGCATATAAGGACGGGCGGCCCCATTGCGGCATTTCCACTTCCAGCTTATTCCATCCGGGAGCTTGTGCCAATCCTTTTTCGTCGGTTACACCGCTCCAAATAACTTTATTTTCCAAATTACGAAGCTCTACTGTCGATCCCGGTAACGGCAATCCGGTTTGCAAAGATGTAACCCACAATAAAATATTTTCTCCGGATGTTTTAAATGTAATACCTACATCTGTTATGTTGTCCGTAGAAGAAACCCAACAAGGTTTATTTTCGCCACGTTTTATTTGCACCTGGCTAAAAATAATACTGTTTTGGGCGGTTGGTTTAAATTTAGCCAAATCCATAAATGTCTTTACAGTACGATCTTTTACGTCGGTAAAAGTATATTCTTCTGTAAAGGTAGGATCCGTTAACGGAACTTCTTTACAATATGATTTTTCTTGTTGGTCAAATGGGATAAAATTATCTTTATTAAACCGGGCAGCCCGTACCGGAAGCGAAGCCACATTCATTAAATCGATAGGCAAAAAAGGCTTGAGATAACTTTCCAGCACACCTCGGCCGCCGGAAAAATCAACCGCCGGGCAATAACCGTCGTTGGTAAGGGTAAATGTTTGGTCCTGCGGTAAACTGTTTCCGTAAATATCCTGCATCCCCTTTTGGAGTGTAACCGTTACCGTTTGGTGTGGTTTTAACGCAATAAAAGAAAATGGCATACGGAAAAAAGCTTTCCCTGTTTTGGGCTCTACATACGATTCTCCCAAATAGTTTTCTTCCTCCTCGGAAAGATCTTTTTTGGCGGACGCCGGAAATACTTTGCTGGCACGATGAAATTCTTTTAGGCGCACAGGAGAGGAAAGATTAACGGAAGCATCAAACGGTAAGCAACCCGATATTTGGCTGGAGAGCACTTGCAAATCCGGATAGGTGTAAAAATCCGTAGAGAAAATTTCCGCCATTCCCGCAGTACCGACGGAAGCGGGCAACCCTTTTTGTAACGAAAGCAAATAATGAGCCCCTTTCTGTAACACTTCTTTCGGCGTGATTACCGCTATTAAATCCAAATCTTCGTATGAAAAATTTTTTTTATGTTCCTCCGGGGTGGCCTTCCTGACTGAAACGGGGACATTTTTACCGTCGGCAGACAACGTCACATAGTTGACCATTTTTCCCGTATTAACCGGCATATTAAATAGTACATATAATGAAGGATTTAAACTAATCCAGTGTTCTTCTTCATAGGGAATCACGCGGCGCACTTGCGGAACTTGCGTTGTAAAAGAAAAAGTGTAATCCTTCTCCAGTTTTTGCTTTGAAACGTTGGAAGCAAATCCTTTTTTTAGCGTCACATTAAAATGGGTGGCTTGCGGCCAATTTTCCTTCGGTTCAAAAACCAATGTTTGTGTACCGCTATAGCGGCATGTGCCGGGTACTTGCGGAGAAAGTAAAAGCGGACAATTTTGGGAAGAAAATTGTGTTTCCTCCCCCAATGCCACAACCGGTTGGTTGAAGTGAAGTTGAATACTTTGGCGCGTTTCCTCCGACAACTGACCTTTCGGAGAAGCGGATAACACCGCCAAGTGCTGTGCGTTGGCGGCCCCAGCACACAGTAACAAAGTAAATAAAAAGAAAATAAACCCATGATTTTTTCGCATAATCCCTCCAAATTATATTTATTGTACCATTTTATAATTTGCTAAAATAGTTGTATAAATCTTCGAAGATAACAAAGATTACCGAGTCATTTATGAGTACCGCTTTCGTAAAAAATCCGTTTAAAGACAAAAGTTTATCCGCCCTTTTGTTAAAATTCTCCGCACCCGCTGTAGCGGGCATGTTCGTGAACGCGTTATTTAACATTATTTCCCGTGTTTATGTAGGGCAGGATATCGGAGCTCTTGGAATTGCGGCCATCACGGTCATGTTCCCTATCGGATTGCTATATATGGCATTCAGCGCATTAATCGGGATTGGCAGTAACGCGTTGTTTTCCATCCGTTTGGGCGAAAAACGAACCGAAGAAGCACAACTGATTTTAGGCAACGGTTTTATTTTGCTGGCCATTATGGCGGGCAGTGTCACTTTATTCAGTTATACGTTTTTAGAACCTTTACTGGAATTTTGCGGAGCGGATGCGGAAATTTTGCCGTTGGCCAAAACGTATGCACGCGTGGTATTCCCTGGATATTTCCTATTTGCGATCGGTGCGGGGATGAACCATTTTATCCGTTCTTCGGGCCGACCCAAAACCGCCATGGCCACGCAACTCATCGGGGCATTTATCAACTTAATTGCCGCGCCGCTGTTTATTTTTGGATTTAAATGGGGAATCAAAGGGGCCGGATTGGCGACGGTATGCGGGCAGGTTATTTCGTTTTCTTGGGTGATTTACTGTTTGACGGGAGAACGCGGTATTTACCGTTTACAATGGAAGAATTTTAAACTTCGTTGGGCGATTGCCAAAGAGGCCAGTGCTATCGGATTTTCCCAATGGGCTTTTTCTTTGGCATCGGGAGCACTCAATGTAATTTTAAACCATGCATTGTTAAAATACGGAGGAAACTTGGCAATTTCCGCCATGGGCATTGCGGTAAGCATCAATACCATTGTTACCATGCCACTGGGCGGAATTTCGCAGGGAGCGCAGCCGCTTATCGGCTATAACCATGGAGCACGCAAATTCAAAACAGCCATTCAAACGCTTAAAATGGCGTTGCGTTGGGGTATTCTCGTCACTACGGGAGGATTTATTATTTTGCAACTTTTCGCCCGCCCTATAGCCACTATTTTCAACACGAGTGATATGGCGCTTATTACTTTAACGGCCCGCGTCATCCGTATCTTTAATATTTTCTTACCCATTATTCCGCTACAGATGATGACCACCAGTTTTTTCCAGGCTATCAATCAACCGTGGAAGGCCGCGTTTTTAAGCTTATCACGTCAAATTTTGTTAGTAATTCCGTTGGTGCTGATTTTACCGCTTTTCTGGGGGCTTAACGGTGTGTTTTTAGCCCCGGTATTTGCAGATTTAATTTCCACCACACTGGCAGCTATTTTGCTCAGCCGGTTCTTCCACGCACACGGGCAAACGCTGTTCTTCAAAAAGAAATAAACAGATACACGTTATTTGGCAGCATCCGAAAGGTAGTGACAACCGATACTGCGCTTATTTTGCAGTGCTGCATACGTGATGAGCAAAGCCGTACGCACGCCGTTGCGCAAATCCAACAATTCCTGACAAAGCGTAGTGCCTTTATAAAAAGCATCAATTTCATTGTGTAAATGACGCAGAATTTTTTCCGCACGGACCAAGTGCTTTTGGCTGCGGATTAACCCCACATAATTCCACATTGTGCTGCGCAACGTAGCAAGATCTTGCCGAATGAGAGCAATGTCCGGCGTATCCGAAGGAAGCACCCATTCTTTGGGCGTAGGAATATGAAAAGAGGTGTTTTTAATTTCCCGTGCATCTTCGTGTGCACACAAATAACCCATGGCCACCGCTTCCAATAACGAGGTACTGGCTAAACGGTTGGCTCCGTGGTAACCGGTACAAGCCGTTTCCCCTATGGCATTGAGATGCAAAATATTGGTGCGCCCTTGCGGGGTAGCATAGATACCGCCGCAAAAATAGTGCGCGGCCGGCACAACCGGTACCGGCACACGGGTCATATCAAATCCGCCTTCCAAACATTTTTGATAGATGGCAGGGAAACGTTCTTGTGTTTCCTGTGCGGGATTGGATGTAATATCCAAATAAACGCAATCATGGGCGGTTTTGAGCCGTTCTTCTTCAATCGCACGGGCCACAATATCCCGTGGGGCTAAATCTTTAAGCGGGTGGTAATGTGCCATAAATGCTTCCCCGTGGCAATTGCGCAAAACGGCCCCTTCTCCGCGCAATGCTTCGGACAAGAGAAACGTCTTACCTTTGGCAAATACCGTCGGGTGGAATTGGACATATTCCATGTTCATTACCCGCGCCCCCACACGGTACGCCATGGCAATACCGTGGCCGTATGCATGGGCCGAATTGGTAGTATGTAAATAAATTTGCCCGACACCGCCGGTGGCTAAAATCGTTTTTTTGGCGGTTACCGCCGTTACTTCACCGGTGCGGTTGTCCAATACATACGCACCAAAAACAGTCAGCGGGTAATACCGGTCCATTAAATCTACGGAGCTGTGAGATAACGTTAACAAATCAATGGCGGAGGCATGTTCCCAAACGGTAATACGCGCATTTTTCTTAACCGACTGTTGCAAGGCACTGAGCATGGCATGGCCGGTTGTATCTTTGGAGTAAATGATACGGTTTTTGCGGTGGGCACCTTCCCGCGTGAAACGGAGTTGGTTTTTTTCATCCCGGTCAAACGTAACAGCTACATCTTTTAGAAAAATTTCTTCAATCGCACGGAATCCTGCCCGGGAGATTTCTTCCACAGCACGTGTATTGCACATGTGCGCCGTGGCCAACTTAACATCTTCCAACAAGTCCGCCATATTTACATGCGGCTCATATACGATGCCACCTTGGGCCAAATCGCTATTGGCTTCCTGCATTTCTCCGCAAGAAAGCAATATCGTATGAAGCCCTTGTTTAGCAGCTTCGTGCGCGTAGACACATCCTGCAATTCCCGCACCGATAACCAAACAATCCGTAGTGATAATTTTCATAGTTACATTATATAAAAGTAACACAAACAAAACACCGGTGTGAAATAAAAATGCCCCTGAAAAACAGGGGCATTTAAGAAAGTATCTCTTTTATCTACGGGCGAACCCATCTGTATACATTCGTATTAAGTCCCACGGGCGTCTCTGACTGCCTTGCGGCATCCGCATTGTGAGTAAATCCCATTGTTGCGCACAGACGTTCCAATCCTACGCACGCGACCTTCTTTTGGAGTAAAAGATCGCTGTCAATCCACCTCAAGTCGTCGCCCGCGCAGGAACTCAACCCGGTAGATCCGTCAAAGAAGGAAGGATACACATCTATTTCATAATCCCGATAAGAAAACGCACCGTCAGGTCCGGAACCTCTGGAAGATAATTCGAAATAACCATCGTGATTCCATACGGGGATGCGGCCGCTTGTATCTTGAGTTCTCTTGTGACACCGGAGCTTCGTTTCTCCTCCGCGAAGAGCTGTAACCGTGGTAATACAGGGTTTGCCAAAAAAGCCCGCGCGCTCAATAGATACCTCAAATTTACCAATTCGTTTGCAATGCTTGGCATATTCCTTTGCGGATTCTTTAATTTCCTTGATTTTGTCCTCAGGCATGAAAGTTTCCATTTCTTGTGAATTAAGACAAGCTTCAACAGTAGACATGTCATCCCCACCAGCTAATTGCGTGGTAACCGTACATTCCCCCATATCGGTAAAAGACAAGTCCAATTGGTCCATAGTAGGATAGATACGTTGCAGATAGGGCAGAGAAGGATTGTCGTAATAAAAACGTTCCATGGCAGCAGCCACTTTTTCGGCCGTTTGCAACCCTTCCGTGAAACTAGCTTTTTCCGTACTCAAACGGAAAGAACCCGTCGCCATAACTGCCAAAATGGCTAAGATAACGGCTACAGCCAACAACTCGGAAAGCGTAAATCCCCGATATTTCGAAAAATAAGATTTTATCTTTTTCATAGAATCCTCCCAATAATGGACCTTCTATACTATTATAACGTTTTTACACGTTTTTTCAAGCCCTTTTTGAGGGTTGAAAAAAATAAAAAAAACCGTTATACTTAAATGTAGCAGGGAGAAAACTATGAATCAAAAAACAGGATTTACCTTAATAGAACTATTGGCTGTTGTAATGATTATTGCCATTTTAACCGCTGCGGCATTGCCACAATACCGCCGCGCTATTCAGCGCACGCAAGCCACCGAGGCATTGACCAACTTGCGTACCATGTTCGATTCGGCTATGCGTTACCGCGCCGCCAATTCTGAAAATCCAACTACTGCCAAAGGATTGGACGTCAATTTCTTCGAAGCTCAGCATAATACGAACCTAGGGTATACGGATATTGGCTTTTTTCGATATAGATTTTCCGACGATGGTATAAAATCTTGCCTTTTAGAAGGGAATAGTGACAATACTTTTTGTATTAGTATGAATTATAAGAGTGTAACGAAGTATGGAAATGAATATGGACCGGGTACGATTTTCTGCCAAAACCTAAGTGGATATGAAAAATTCAACTACGTATGTAACTATTTAGGAACAGAAGTAACGGGAAGCTCCGGCTTATACGTTATTGAATAAGTAAATTACCCCGGGTTTCTGCCCGGGGTTTATTGTGTGTGAGCAGCAATTATAAAAAAGCCCCGATTTACCGGGGATTTTTTATGAACAAAAAGACACCCCCTACATGCACAACTAGCGGTGTTTTTTCTTATTGAAAAATTTAGCAAAATTCCTTTTTCCTGTTTTTTGGGGCGGCAAGGGACGGGCTTTTTTTATTTGGCGCATGGAAAGCGAGCGTTCTTCGTTCAGCACGTGTGCGGCAGCCGTTGCTTTGCGATATGTTTGCGGCCGAGCGGGCAACGGTTTACCCTGCGGTAAGGCAACCTCCCCCTCCGATAAAAGTTCTTTGGCGCGCTTTGTGTAGGCAGACGGTTTATTTTTCTTTTTACGCACGGTACTTTCTTCCTGTGCTACAAATTTTGGTTCCGGCAGAGGTTCTATCGTTTTTTGAATCGTTTTGACGGGTGAAGAAAATTTAGCCACGCGGCAAATCTCTTCCCATTTTTCCGGTTCGGTCACAAAAGAAATCGCACTGCCCACCGCGCCGGCACGCCCCGTACGGCCTATGCGGTGGATATAATCTTCGGCACATTGGGGTAAATCGTAATTGATAACGTGTTCGATATGTGTTACATCTAACCCGCGGGCGGCTAAGTCCGTAGCGACCAATACACGCACCGTAGCATCTTTGAAAAATGCGAGCACTTGACGACGGCGGTTTTGGCGTAGTTCGCCATGAAGGGCATTGGCTTTTTGACCGTAACGTTTCAGTTCTTTGGCCAATCGCTCGGCGCCGTGTTTTGTTTTGGTAAAAACCAATACGGATCCGCTGCGGGTATTTAATTCGTGCAGCAGTTGTGGGAGTTTTTCACGGATGTCTAAATAAACCACTTCTTGTAATACTTGCGCACCGGCCACTACCGTTTCCCCCACTTTTACGCGCACGGGCGCAGTTAAAAACTCATGGGCCAACGTAATAATCTCTTTGGGTAACGTGGCAGAGAAGAGAAGCGTTTGACGTTTGGATACGAGTAACGCAACCACACGGCGCATATCCTCAATAAACCCCATATCGAGCATACGGTCGGTTTCGTCCAATACCAAAAAACGGGTGGCTGTTAAATTAACACTTCTGCGACCGATATGGTCAATCAAACGACCCGGTGTAGCAATAATAACACGCGGATGCTTGCGCAAATCGGCATACTGCTTATGGATATTATCCCCGCCGATAATGAGCGCGGTTTGAAGCGGATGTTCTTCATCCAATAATTTTTCCAATTCTTCCCGCGTTTGCTCCGCAAGTTCGCGTGTGGGTGATAAAATGAGCGCATTTTCAGCCGGATTTTTAAGCAGATAAACAATCATCGGCAACAAAAACGCAAATGTTTTGCCGGTACCGGTTTGTGCGGTAGCCAGCACATCTTTCCCTTCCAACGCGGGCGGTATCGCACGTGCTTGTACGGGCGTGGGCGCAGTGATGAGCATACGCTTGAGTGCTTTTTGTAAAAAATCGGGGAGCGTTTCAAATATATTCATAATTATTCTGCCAATGCATTCTCCACTTGTTCGTTCAAGCTCATCCATTGATCTTCCGCTTTGGAAAGTTCGTCCGCTATCAAAGCCAGTTCAATACTGCTGGCTGAAGAATATTGTACCACTAATTCTTCTTCCAACGCTTTTTTACGTGCGGATAATTTCGTCATTTTTTCATCCAGGGCACGGATTTCCTTTTTTAAAGGCGCTACCCGCGCGCGCCGCTGGGCGGCTTCCCTGCGTTGGCGTTCTTTAGATGTTTCTTTATCGCTGGCAAGATCGTTACGGTCGTTATTTTTTAACAATTGAGCTTTGTAATCTTCCAAGTCCCCGCTAAAGGTTTTACACGTGCCGTGGCGGACCATCCACAACGTGTCGCACGTCAATTCAATGACGTGCAAATCGTGCGTAATAAGGACCACTGCGCCTTCGTAATTATTCAATGCTTCAATCAGTGCTTGGCGGGATTCCAAATCCAAATGGTTGGTCGGCTCGTCTAAAATAAGTAGGTGCGGGGCATCTTTGGTAATGAGTGCTAACAGCAAGCGTGACTTCTCCCCCCCGGAGAGATTACCGATTAACGTGTCAGATTTTTCTTTGTTTAATCCAAACGCTCCCAGTTGGGCACGAATTTGCGTTTCGGTGGCTAAAGGCATTTTGGCGCTGAGCATTTCATAGGGGGTTTGTTCAACGTCTAATTCTTCCGTCTGATGTTGGGAAAAATAAGCCACTTTCATTTTTTTGGCCAAGGTCATTTTGCCGCTTAACAAGAGAAGACGGTGGGATAAAATTTTGGCCAATGTGGATTTTCCGTTGCCGTTGGCCCCCAATAGCGCAATACGGTCATCGGGCTCGATGCGAAGGTCTAAATTTTCCAATACTGGTTTGTCGTCATAGCCGGCCACGCCGTTTTCCAGGGTAAGCAAAGAGTTATGCAACCGCTCCGGCGAAGGAAACACAAAATGCGCTTGCGGGTCTTTGGGAATTTGCGGTGCATCGCCTAATTTTTCAATCATTTTTAAACGGCTTTGCGCCTGCTTGGCTTTGGTTGCTTTGTAACGAAAACGATCCACAAAACTTTGCAAATGCGCCACGGTACGTTCGTGTTTGGCAGCGGCCAATTTGGCTCCTTCAATAGCAAGGGCGCGGGTACGTTCGTACGTGTCATAATTGCCGTTGTAAAGTTTTAATTGGCCTTCTTCTACGTGAATAATTTTATCGCAAACACGGTTTAAAATGTGGCGGTCGTGCGAAATGATAAAAATTGTTTTATCCGTACGGACAAGATAATTTTCCAGCCACATGGCTGTTTCCAAATCTAAATGGTTGGTCGGTTCGTCTAGTAATAAACAGTTAGACGGTGCGTACAAGCAAGACGCTACATTGGCCCGCACTTGCCAACCGCCGGAAAATTCTTTGAGCGGACGGTTGAAATCCTCTTGCATGAAACCCAAACCGCTTAAAATGGCACTGGCCCGGGCCTGGGCACTATGTGCTCCCAATGTTTCCAAACGGTCAAAAATTTCTGCCATACGCTCGCCGGAAATTTGCGGATTTTCCAATTCCTTTTGTAATGCAGTTAGACGTTTATCGGCCGCCAATACATAATTTAGAAGTGTTTGCGACGGATCATCTATTTCCTGTGCTACGGAAGCAATTTGCGTGCCGCGGGATATCTCTATTTTCCCGCCGTCCGGTGAGAATTTACCTTCGATGAGTTTAAAAAGCGTACTTTTCCCGCACCCGTTGGGGCCTACCAGGCCCACTTTTTGCCCGTCTTGAATCATGACGGAAGTTTCTTCGAACAGGGTGCGCAATCCAAAATGAAAAGAAAGACGCTCAATATCTATCATATTTATTATTTTACTAAATACAAAGCACTTTGTTTAGACGGTAAAACAGTATATTTTTTGCGATACTGCTTGTGATTCACACCGAAAATTTTGCGTTTGCGTGAAATTTGATAAAATAGTTAGGCAATGAACCGTAATATCCTGGCACTTGATTTTTACGGCCACGGCATTACCGCTACCCTGGCCGTTATTGACGAAAAAACCGACACGTTGCGTATCCGCAAAATACAGCGCAAGACGTGTGCGGCATTTTTCGACGGATTTGTACGGGATATGTCGGCCGCTAAGCAAGCGCTGGCCCAATTGGTGGAAGATATCGGCTCCTATGCCAGTAATCCCCCCACTGTAATTGTGGGGTTACACGGAAATTTTCTGTCGTATCAACACCGCACCGGGTTTACAACCGTTGCCTCCCGCGGAAAAATCATCCGGGAAACCGATATTGAGGAAGTGATCCACAATTCGATTCCTACCACGCTGGCCGAAACGCAAGAAGTGTTTGATATCTTGCCGCTTTCCTATGTAGTAGACGGCAATGTGGGCATTGAAGATCCCAACGGGATGAGTGGGTTTACATTGGAAGTGGAAACATTCCTTTCTGTGGCGCTTTCGTCCCATTTAAACAATCTAAATAATGTGTTATCCGCGTGCGAATGTGGGGATGCGCTGCTGTTGGCTACCTCGGTTGCTATCGGCGAAACAGTTTTACTCCCCAATGAGAAAAAAGGAAATTGCCTCATCCTCGACATCGGCGAAACCTCTTCTTCCGCTTTATTTTACCAACAGGGTTGTTTAATGGCAGGTTGGGAATTAAATACCGGGCTGGATTTTTTGGTAAAACAAGCTGCTGATTTACTGCTAAACGACGAAGATACCACCCGCCAGGTACTGCTGACCAATCCCCCCGGCACGGACAAGTATACAGACGGTTTGTGGGAAGATGCAGGGGAGATTCTTCTTTCCAAAATAAAAGCGGAACTTTTGCAATCGTTGCCGTTTGTACAGCATTATCCCACACAGCTCATTTTATGCGGAACCGGGGCCAACGCGTTGTTGCTCAAATTGGCCAAAACGATTTTTGAAGTACGCAAAGCACGCATGGCCGTATTTGATGATCTGATTGCCGATTGCGAAACGAACACCCCACAATATACCGGAGTGCTTGCCTTGGTTTTCCATGCATTGGAACGGGAACGCAACGAATTGGGCTCTTCCCAAACGCAAGAGGAAGGACTGTTTGATAAAGTGCTTTCCAAATTTGGGTTAGGCGGATTATTTTAGAAAAGTGTGCAAAAAAGCCCCCGGAATCATCCGGGGGTTTTTATTTATAAATTATTCTTCCGCTTCTTCTTCGGCGCGTTCGGTACGCTTGCGCAAAAGGTGCGATAAGATTTTTTTACGTAGCCGCAACGATTTGGGGGTTACTTCCACCAATTCGTCCGGCGCGATATATTCAACTGCTTGTTCCAAGCTCATTTCGCGCGGCGGCGTGAGCACGTAAGATTCATCACTGGCTTTGCTGCGCATATTGCTTAAATGTTTGGCTTTGCAGGGGTTTACCACCAAATCATTGGCGCGGGAATTTTGCCCGACAATTTGCCCCGCATATACTTTTTCGCCGGGACCTAAGAAAAGTTCCCCATTGTTTTCAAGTGCATAAAGCGCATAGGGCGTTGTTTCGCCGTCTTCTTTGGCAATCAGCACCCCGTTGTGGCGCAGATCAGCCAAATCGGCTTTGGGATAATACCCTTTAAAACTGTGGTGCATAATTCCCGTTCCGCGGGTATTAGTCAAAAATTCATTTTTAAAACCAATGAGCGCACGAGACGGAATGAGATATTCCAAACGCAAGCGGTCTTCGCCTTCGCTTACCATATCTTCCATTTTGGCAGCACGCGTGCCGAGCATGGTAAATACGGCGCCTTGGTATTCGGATTTGATATCCAAAATCAGGGATTCCATCGGTTCCAAAATTTGGCCGTTTTCTTCTTTGTAAATTACTTCCGGGGAAGAAACCGCGAGTTCAAACCCTTCGCGGCGCATGCTCTCAATTAAAATGGTAAGGTGCAGTTCCCCGCGGCCGTACACTTTAAATTTACCTTCGCCCTCTAATTGTTCTACTTTGAGCCCCACGTTGGTTTGGGCTTCTTTTTCAAGACGGTTTTTGAGGTGACGGCTGGTGACAAATTTACCTTCGCGCCCGGAGAAAGGACTATCGTTAACGAGGAAATCCATAGACATCGTGGGCGCATCAATCGTGAGCGGTGGTAACGGTTTCAGCGCATCGGGGCGGCAAATGGTGTCTCCCACGTCCACGCCCTCTAATCCGGCAATGGAAACAATATCCCCCGCCGTGGCACTTTCTACTTCCACTTTGCCAAGCCCTAAAAACCGTTCAATTTTGGCAGCTTTGGCTTGCGTGGTGGACCCATCCGGGTGGATGAGGGCTACCGCTTGGCCTTTGGAAATATTGCCCGCCAAAATACGACCGATTCCCACGTGGCCTAAGAAATTGTTGTAGTCGAGCATGGTTACTTGCATTTGCAAGGGCGCATCCGGCAACGCTTCGGGTGCGGGAACGTGCGACAAAATCGTATCCAAAATAGGCGCAATATCTTTGCCTTTTTCTTCCATTTTTAAACTGGCCCAACCGGCACGGCCGGAAGCGTAAATAATCGGGAAATCGAGTTGTTCATCCGTGGCACCCAATTCCATAAAGAGGTTAAAAACTTCGTCCACTACCTCGCTGGGGCGGATGTGTTCGCGGTCCATTTTATTAATCACTACAATCGGGCGCAAGCCGAGGGCCAACGCTTTGCGCAACACGAAACGTGTTTGCGGCATGGGGCCTTCCACGGCGTCTACCATCAAAATAGCACCGTCCACCATTTTGAGAACACGCTCCACCTCACTGCCAAAATCGGCGTGGCCGGGCGTGTCTACAATGTTAATGGTGTGGTTTTTGTAGCCGATAGAAGTACACTTGGCTAAAATGGTAATACCGCGTTCGCGCTCCAAGGGGTTGGAATCTAAAACGGTATCTTGTGCTTCGTCTTCTTTTACTTTAAATTCTCCTGCAAATTTAAGCAGGGCATCTACTACAGTTGTTTTGCCGTGGTCAACGTGGGCGATAATGGCTACGTTGCGTACGTCTTGGCGGGTGTGTGTCATATACTCCTCATTTCATAAAATATCCCGCATAACGCGGGACGGTGTAAACTCGTCTTTTTTATATTTTAGTATTTTTTGAGCAAGTTTGCTTGAATTTCTATAGAAGAAAACGGCCCGCTAAAAACGGGCCGTTTTAAATAAAACTTAGTTTTCATCACTGGGCGGCATGTGCGACCGAACCGGAACGGGTCCCTTCGGATCACCTTCGAGCCAGTCATATTGATTTCCTCTCTTCTTCTTAGAAGTTTTTGGTAAAGGAGCATTCGGATCCGGATCGAGAACAACTTGACTAGGTTGTTGAGGTTGAGGTATTTCCATACCCGGAGCAGGAATATCAAGGTGTGACTCCGGATAGCCATCTCTGCCTATTCCAGTAATTTTAGAATTTTCCGGATCAGGAATTACAGGAGAAGAAGGCATATTTACATCGTTGGGTCCATGGGGGATAAACAATCCTTTGTACGGATCATATTCTTCTACTCTTTTCCGGACCGGTTGTTTCGGCGCTAACGGAGCATTCGGATCCCCATCCAGCATAACTGGTTGAGCCACTAACCGTTGCTGAACGCCCTCTTCGTATGCGGAAGCCGACTGGCTTGGATTTCCCTGAGCTCCGCCAGAAACAGAGGATTGAGAAACGCTCGGTTTTTCGCCGTTGTAGCGCATCCAAGTTACGTTCGCGATTCCCCCCTGCGCATTCCATTCCAATTGAGGAACCAAGATAGTTTGACGAGGTTCTCCTCCAGAGACGCTCTGCGTTACTTTTACAAATCCATATCCTTCTTGATGTTGAGTGGATTTATAAAGGACTTCTTCTGTGGCTTGTTCAGCTGTTGTAGCATATCCCGGCAACGGATAACTCCCCATTTCCAGTTGCAGGGCTTCCGGCGTGGCAACAAATCCACCGTAAAAAGAAACGTCATCTTTTCCAATTTCCAGCAATTCCTTCGCAAACATTTCCTGCAACGAATTGCTATCATAAACCGTTGAAATCACTAACATTTGGTCACGATTTAAAAATCCTTTCTTAAAATCAAGGGCCGATAACTGCTTTATATGCAAACTTTCAACGGGTTTCACAGGGTTTTGAAATGCTTTCACTTGAGGTAATTCTCTCCAATAGTTTTGCGATGCCCGCCTTGCCGCCTGCTCTACTCCTCGTCCAATCTGGCCCACACCACGTTTGGTCTGGCTTACAGCAAAACCGGGAACCAATAACAACGCAACTGTTACGAATACACTTATATTGCGAATCATCACACATCCTCCTTCATTTAGCGAAATAAAAAAGCCGTTCCTTCTCCCTTTACGAGAGATATATTGAACGGCATTTCTTGCTCCTCTTTCATTGTTTCATAAAAAAATCATTTTGGCAATAGGCAAAAAGGCCTATCTTACGGATAGGCCTTTTGGGTACCTGCTCAAATTTTAAATTTAATACAAAAGCGACAAATTTTTTATTTTGCCAATGGTTTGCCGCTCTTCCAAGCTTGACCGACTTTATCTCCTATTTTATAGTAGCCACCTTGGAATTGGTCAAACACTAATGCTTGCAATAATGTGACTTCTACCATCCCTTTGGCGTTTAAAACAGAGGTATCGGCCTGCACATTAACAATTCTGCCTACGACACGAAAACCATCCGGTTGGATTTCGTTCACTTCGCATTCCAGCGTAAGTGGAAATTCTTCAATAATCGGTGCATCTACCCGCTTGCTTTTTACCGCGTGCAAACCGGAACGTTCAAATTTATCTTTTACATTGTTGCCCGATACTAAACCGAAATAATCAGCTTGCTCTACATGCGCAACATCGGCCACACTTAACGTAAAAGCACGGCGCGCTTTTAAATTGGCTACCGTTTTGTGGGATTCTTCCAAATTCAAGGCCACTTTATCGTGATCGCAAATGCCACCCCAGGCCATATTCATTACATCTACCGTGCCGTCTTCGTTATATGTAGCAATCATCAATACCGGCATGGGAAACAAAAACGGTTTTACACCTAGATCTTTCTTCATATCCCCTCCCTATGTTAGATATATTGTAGCAAGTTTTTAAAACAGATTACACATTTTTAATCCTACAACCGATAAATTGGGCAGGCAACAAAAAACCCCGGAGAACTCCCCGGGGTTTATATAAGGAAATAAGAAGCGTTATTTTGTCGCTTCCGCTACCGCCACGGCTACCGCCACAGTGGCACCTACCATCGGGTTATTCCCCATACCGATTAAACCCATCATTTCCACGTGGGCAGGCACAGAAGAAGAACCGGCAAATTGCGCATCACTATGCATACGGCCCATGGTGTCGGTCATACCGTAAGAGGCAGGACCGGCGGCCATATTGTCCGGGTGCAAGGTACGGCCCGTACCGCCACCGGAAGCAACGGAGAAATATTTCTTGCCGTTTTCCGTGGCCCATTTCTTATAGGTACCGGCTACCGGATGTTGGAAGCGGGTCGGATTCGTGGAGTTCCCGGTGATGGAAACATCTACCCCTTCGTGGCGCATAATGGCAACCCCTTCGTTCACGTCATCGGCACCGTAGCATTTCACTTTGGCGCGATCCCCGTTTGAAAAGGATTTTTCGCTCACGATTTTCAAATTCCCCGTTTTATAATCGTATTCGGTTTCTACGGAAGTAAAACCGTTAATACGGGAAATGATGTAAGCGGCGTCTTTACCCAAGCCGTTTAAGATGACACGCAACGGTTCTTTGCGCACTTTGTTGGCGGTGCGGGCAATACCGATGGCTCCTTCCGCCGCGGCAAAGCTTTCATGGCCTGCCAAAAAGCAGAAACATTTGGTTTCCTCGGAAAGGAGCATGGCGCCTAAATTCCCGTGGCCAAGACCTACGGCGCGTTGATCGGCTACCGAGCCGGGAATGCAGAAGCTTTGGAGCCCTACGCCTATTTTTTCAGCGGCTTGTGCGGCTGTTTTTACGCCGGATTTAATGGCAATCGCGGCACCTACAGTGTAGGCCCACACGGCGTTTTCAAAGGCGATGGGTTGGATGCCTTTTACAATACCTTCCACATCAATGCCTTTTTTGGTGCAAATTTCTTTGGCTTCTTCCAAAGAACCAATGCCGTTTTCTTTCAAAACGGAATTAATTTTCTCAATTCTTCTTTCGTATCCTTCAAACGTTACCATATATATCTCCTCGGGTTACTCTTTGCGCGGGTCAATTACTTTGACGGCTTCGTCAAAGCGCCCGTATTTGTTGATGTTCTTTTCGTAGGCATCTTTCGGATTTTCGCCTTTCTTAATAGCGTCCATCATTTTGCCCAAGTTGACAAATTGGTAACCAATGATTTCATTGTTTTTATCCAAACCGATTTTCAGCACATACCCTTCGGCCATTTCCAAATAGCGCGGGCCTTTGGCTTCGGTTCCGTACATGGTGCCTACTTGGCTGCGGTGACCTTTACCCAGGTCTTCCATGCCGGCACCGATCGGCAAACCGTCATCGGAAAAAGCACTCTGTGTGCGGCCGTAAACAATTTGCAGGAAAAGTTCGCGCATAGCGGTGTTAATTGCGTCGCAAACGAGGTCAGAGTTCAAGGCCTCTAAAATGGTTTTACCGGGCAAGATTTCCGCGGCCATAGCAGCGGAGTGCGTCATACCGGAGCAACCTAACGTTTCCACCAACGCTTCTTTGATGACACCGTTTTTTACGTTGAGCGTCAATTTACAAGCGCCCTGTTGAGGGGCACACCAGCCCACCCCGTGGGTAAGGCCGCTAATATCGGCAATTTGTTTGGCTTTGACCCATTTTCCTTCTTCGGGAATCGGGGCCGGTTGATGTTTGGCGCCTTTGCAGACAGCGCACATCTTTGCAACTTCAGGGGTGCATTTTTCGCAACTCATGAAATGAATCTCCTATCTCAAAATAAAATCTTTCTTTGTTATTTTAGCATTTTTGAAGAGAATACGCGCGAGACCACCCTTTTGCTACAATATATATATGATTAAATTAGATTCCCATTATTTACCGTCTGTTACGTTTGCCTGCGGCCCCGCCCAGGGATTACCCTCCGTAAGAGAGAGGGCCCTTTATCAAACTCTTTTTGAACGCAGCCACCGAGCGCCCGATATGTCTTTTAACGGCTTATATAAAGAAGCCGAAAATAATTTGCGGACCCTGTTGAACGTGCCTTCGGATTATACGCTCTTATTCTTCCCGGGCGGAGCAACCGCCGCCATGGATGCGGTACTGTGGAGTTTGACAAAGTCACACGTGAGCGGGCTTAATATGGGCGCATTTAGCCGCCTGTGGTGCAGCCGCTTGGCTCCGCGCGTGCCGGGTATTCATACTGATTTTTTAGAGGTGGATTTAATCCCGCAAGCGTTGCCCAACACAGCGGCTGACCTGGTGATTTTGACCCCGAACGAAACCTCTACCGGAGTACAACTGCCGGATGATTATTTGCAAGACGTATGGAACCGCCGGAGCAAAGATACGTTGGTAGCGTGGGATACAACTTCCTGTGCCGGAGGGCGCGCACTGCCGGCCGGGATATACGATATACAACTCTTTGGATTGCAAAAATGTTTTGCGGCCGGTGGCGGAACATGTGCGTTGATTTTAAGCCCCAAAGCGATTGCGCGGGCAAAGGAAATGGCCACCCGACGCAATATTCCCTTTTTACTCGATCTGACAAACGCCGTTCCGTTTGCACAACAAAAACATCAAACGCTCAATACCCCCTCCACCATTAATATTTGGATGGCCAACGAAGGGGCTAAATTTATGCTTTCGCACGGCGGAATGAAAGAAATGGAAAAATTGTGCCGTTTGCACACGGATCACTTGGTCACGTGGGCCCAACAGACCGATTGGATTCGCCCGCTTATACAAAATGCGAAATACCGCTCTTTCACAACCCTTACGATGGAAATTATCCACCCGAAAATTCAAGATACACGCCTCAACGAAGCGTTGGCTGCCACGGGACTTAAAAATTTACAAGACGGATTAAAAAAATACCATACGGTAGAGAAAAATTCGTTGCGCATCGCGTGTTTCCCGTTTGCTGACACAAACGGCGTGGAAGAGTATAAAAAACTAACTGCCACGCTCGATGAAATAGCGCGGCAGTTAAAAGCATAAAACGAATCTCACTGTTCGTCTTTTTGAATGTAGCCGAATTGCTCTAATTTGGACGTGTCGTTGCGCCAATTGGGCGACACCACGACATTGAGTTCCACACGGTATTTTTTACCCAAAAATTCTTCAATGCGCTTTTGGCTTTTTTCGCGCAATTTGGCAATCATACTGCCACCCTTACCGATGATAATGGGTTTTTGGCTATCGCGCTCCACATGGATGTTGGCACGGATGAAATTTTTAGCCCCCAAATCTTCCGTAAATTTTTCAATTTCCACATATGTACTGTAGGGAATTTCTTTTTGATAGAGTTGAAAAAGTTGCTCACGGATAAATTCGGCCGCGTAAAAACGTTCAAAACGGTCCGTCCATTGACCTTTTGGAAAGTAAGCCGGAGAAACAGGCAACGCTTGTGCTACCGTCTCTAACAACATTGTCGTACCTTGTTTTTTAGCGGCAGAAATACGAAATGTTTTAGTGATTTTGAGCTCCGCTTCCACACGTGTTTGTAACGTATCCAACACCGCATTATCCTTGACCAAATCAATTTTATTAAGGACGAGAAAAATAGGGCAAAATACATGCTTTAATTTTTCAATGAGTTGCGAATTCAAGGCGTTCTCCGCCGAGGCGTCCACCAAAAAAAGTACCACATCGGCTTCTTCGTTTACGGCCCGATTGACGCAATCTGCCATGGTTTGCTGCAGTTTGTATTGGGGTTTTAAAAAGCCGGGCGTATCTACAAAAACAATTTGGTAATTATTCCCTTCGCTGATGGCCAAGATATTTTGGCGCGTGGTTTGGGGCTTGTTTGTAACGGCCGATAAAAGCCCGCCGGCTAACGCATTTAGCAACGTTGATTTCCCTGCGTTAGGTAATCCTGCAAGTACCGCAAAACCGCTTTTAAATTTTTGTTCGTCCATATAGCTATTGTACTTATTTTTGCTTGTAAAGTGTTATACTAAGAGTATGAGAAAATGGCTACCCATCCTCCCGCTTTTGCTGGTGCTGTGTGCTACGGTTTACGCCCAAAGCGATTTAATAGACGTAGAAACGGTAGAAGATTTGCCAGTTTTTGTCCGGCTGCGTTATGCCACGGAAAATAATTTTACGGGGAAGAAAATCTACAACGCCAATAAATGTTACCTGCGTAAAGAAGCCGTAGAAGGGCTCAAAAAAGCTGTAAAACTCGCAGCGCAGGAAGAAAAACCGTTTACGTTTTGCCTGTGGGATTGCTACCGGCCTCAAGATGCACAGAAAATATTGTGGAACGCTTTTCCCAATGCCAGCTATGTAGCTTCTCCCAGAAGAGGTTCGCGCCACAGCCGCGCGATGGCCGTTGATTTAACCCCGTGCGATTTTAACGGCACTCCTTTGGAAATGCCAACCGACTTTGACGATTTCACGCCACGCGCCCACATGGATTATTATGAGTTGGATTTGCCGGATGCGATTTTACTGCGGCGTGAAAAACTAAAAGAAATTATGAAAGCTGCCGGATTTACTTACACACGCACCGAGTGGTGGCATTTTGATAAGAAAGGATGGAAAAACAAACCGCTACTCAACATCCCGTTAGAAAAATGAAGCGCCCTTTTACAAGGGCGCTTCCCCAAAGTTCTCAGTCAAGTTTTTATCTTGTCTGCATACCTGTCCCTGGGTTTCCTCTACGACCGTTGCTGGCCAATTGTGCACTTGTGTACGAGCAGTGACATGCCCGTTTAATTTGATTGGACAACTGGTTCATATCCAGGTTGTTTCCTTTGGTATTTTTACCTTGTACAGGTTGAGCCTTTTTTTGGGAGGCCGTGTTTTGCGCATTCTTGGAGGATGCTTTCACATCCTTTACGGCAGCTTTTTTCACCTCTTGATTAGAGGCGGCAGTTTGTTTCGCATCCGCAGAAGACGTAGCATACTTCGCGTCTTGTGTGGCAGCTACTGATGGGTTAGTGCCATTTGCGTGAGAAGTGCTCTGTGCGAACACAGGCGCAACGCTTGCAAACACAACAGCTACTAAGAGTACTGCAACTTGTTTCATTTCTCGTTTTTCTCCTTATGTTTACTTGACTTTATTGTACTACATTAAATTGCGCACTATCGTAAAGAATACATCTTTTTAAAAAAATATACAAGTATTTTTTTACAAGTTCTTTTCTATATTACTCCCATACATAGAAAATAAAAAACAAACCCCGGGTTTATGCCGGGGTTGGCATGAATACTTTTCAAGATTTTCTTATTTAATTGGAACGGCGTTATACGCACTGCGAAAAATTTGATTACGCAAAGATTGCATATTTGCCGGTTTGACATTTATTTGGCGCATCTGTTCACCGGCCGGATGGTAAGAAGGTTTGAACGTTTTCGTTTCTTTTTGATTATCCTTCCCATCTTTTTTAGCGGGAGCAACTTTTTTAGAATCCGGTTTGGGTTTCCCCTCGGACGGCTTAACAGGCGGCACGTAACCGGAACCGCTAGTCGTTTTGGCTTCTTTTCCGCTGGAAATCAAATCTTTACAAAGCGCTTGTGCCTTGTTCCACAACAGAGAAAGCCCCTCTAACGTAACACTCGTCTCACAACCTTGCCCACTGGTAGGGCCCGTTATGCAACCATCCGCAAAAGCGGGAACGAAAGAAAACAATAACAACGCGGAAATTAATACAATCGTTTTTTTCATAAGCAGGTCTCCTGTTTGAGATATCTCTCCTACCACTCTAATCTTAAAAATTTACAGAAACTATTGACAAGGGCCTTTGGACCTATTTTTTATCTAGGTCTTTATCTCCCCATTATGGAGGAATTAAATTTTTCCGCGATGCAAATTAACAAACGCAGCGGCCTCTATACCGGCTTTGGCACCGTTACCCGCCGCAATAATGGCCTGGCGAAAGTGCTTATCGGCACAATCTCCTGCCGCAAAAATTCCATTCACTGTTGTATGGTTTTTTTCGTCCACCAGTACCAATCCGTTATCGGCCAGGGCTACCAAAGAATCTTTCAAAAAAGAAGTTTGCGGGTCTGCTCCGATGGCCACGAATACCCCGCCGCACGGTATCACGGTTTCTTCGTTCGTTTGAACATTTTTTACTTTTAATCCTTCCACCATGTCTCTGCCTAACACTTGTACAGGTACACTGTTAAGCACCAGTTTTATTTTGGGGTTATTTTTTACCTGTTCTACCGTTATTTTATCGGCACGGAAAGCATCCCGGCGGTGCACCAAATTGACTTCCGGACAAAATTGGGAAAGAAATAAAGCATCCTCAAAAGCAGTGTTACCGCCGCCAATTACACAGACCTTTTTCCCGCGCATAAAAAAGCCGTCGCACGTAGCACAGGCCGAAATACCTTTCCCGCGCAGTTTTTCTTCTTCGGGCAATCCCAACCAACGCGCTTTAGACCCGGTGGCAATCACAATACTAAGAGCTTGGTATTGCTTTCCATCCGTGGTGGTAACAGTAAACGGTGTTTTATCCCCTTGGATACGGGCAATTTCGTCCGTGGTGAATTCCACACCCAACCGTTTGCATTGCTTGTGCATATTGTCCATGAGTTCATAACCACCAATCGGATTTACAAAACCCGCATAATTTTCTATTTCGCTGGTTTGAAGCAATTGCCCCCCCGGTACTGCGCCACCTGCCACTAACGGTTTTACACCCGCCCGCGCGGCATAAATGGCGGCACTGCAACCGGCCGGGCCGGCACCGATAATCAACAAATCTGTCTTCGTCATTTCAAAAACTCCTTCATTAATTTCTCAAAAAATTCTACGGGAAATCCCACCACATTACTGCGGCTGCCTACAATCCGTTCGATAAAAGGGTCCTGTTCGTCTTGTACGGCGTAAGCACCGGCTTTATCCATGTGTTTACCGGCCAAATGCAATAGTTCCCTTTCCGATAATTTACGCGCCTTGCATTTGGAAACGTCATACCCGTAAAATAATTTACGTGTATTCCACTGTATTAAACAAAGCCCGGTATAGACACTTTGCCAGGAACCGTTTAATTTGTGCAAAATGCGTTTGGCATCCGCTAAATTTTTCGGTTTTCCGATAATTTCCCCTTTGCAAAAAACAAGCGTGTCCGCACCGATTACAACGCCGTCCGGATATTTTTTTGCCACATCAAAAGCTTTTTCAAATGCCAATTCCGTTACCCGTAAGGAAGGGCGTTTTTTGGTGCTTTTTTCATCACATTGGGAAGGAATAATATCAAATTTCATTCCCATTTTTTTTAGAATTTCAATACGTCGGGGCGATTTAGAGGCCAAAATCAAATGCATATTAAATTTTCCAAGTAACTCGTTTAGACAGCCATGCGTTCCACAAAATAATACCGACGATACATCCAAACAACCACCCTACCAAAAAAATTAGTACTTGCAACAGTTCTATTTTTGAAGCAACATCTTCCATCATTAAAAAGCGTTCTTCCAGTGCACGGGTAGCAAAAAACCACATTAGTCCGCTCGACACAAAAGCAACGGTAAAAACGAAAAAACGTCCGATAAGCCCTTTGGGAACACCTAAGAAATTATACATTTCCTCACGCAATAATTTATTTTGAAGAATGTCTCTCATCGTTTTTCCTTGCAATATGGGGTGCTTCCTTTATTAGGATTTTTTTTGAAAGCGGACATAAAAAACTCTAATTTAATGTTATTGTATCTTTTTTGATAGGAACCGGCACGTTTTGTTTGCCGTCTTCCGCGTCTGTCAGACGGTAGCGCATCCGCCAAAAACCATACCCCGCCAGTAACGCTATTGTCCCTACAATGATCCACGGGCCGGGCAAATAATGTGGGGCAATCGCATCACTGAGAACGCCGGCCATAAAAAACCCGGCCGCGGAGCCAAAGTTGTAAAACACCATTAACATCCCCAAGTACCGCCCGCGTGTTTCCCGCGAGGCAATGTTGGAAACGAGCGTTTGTTCTCCGGGCGAAACAATCAGTTCCCCCACCCCTGCCAAAAAGACGCCTAACGCAATGGGGCCGAAAGAGCCAAAAAAGCCGACTGACCCAAATCCTACCGCATAAAGTATACATCCCAAAAGCATGGCGGTAGAAAGACGAATTTTTTTCATCCACCGGGTAGCCCAGTATTGCAAAAACACAACCACCAGGCCGTTAATCGTGAAGAACCAACCGATAAAATACTCCGGCATATTCAAGTATTGCTTACAATGGACCGATAGCCCTACCACCAACTGGGAATTGACAGCCGTAATCATCACTACGTAAAGACAAATTTTAGCCAAACGCGTATCTTTTAATGATAAAAGCGTAGAAACAAAACTCGGTTTGCGTTTGCGACCGGGTTGCACTTTACGGTCCCGTACCAACCGGGAAACATACAATATAGTAACAGCGTACAAAATGGCGGTAAAATAAAATGCTGTACTGTACGAATAACGCACTAAAAATCCGCCCACCGCCGGCCCCAGTGCCCAACCGATATTCAACCCAATGCGGATGATGCCAAATGCTTCTACCCGGGTACGAGCCGTAGTATTATCCGTAACCCATGCATTGGCCGCCGGACGGAAAAATGCGCCCAAAAAAGTGGTCAGAAAGTAACAGGTGAGCATCCAAGGCACATCCACTTGGAACGAAATACACAACCCTAACGCAAACATGGCCACAATTTGGGAAAGAAGCCCCCACATCATCACATTCTTGCGGCCGAAAGTATCCGCTAACTCGCCGGAAATGGCACTGGAAACACAGCGCGACAACCCCGCCAGAGCAATCATCAAACCGGCCAACGCCGACGACAAACTCCGCTGGGAAATTAAATAAATCGTAAAAAACGGCAAAGAAAGCCCATACCCAAACAGGAGCAATCCGTTGGCAACGGACACGACAATCATGCTGGCACGGGTATATTTATGCATGTTTATATTGTAGAAAATTGGATAATTAAAGTAAATTTTGGTATAATATGTCAAGAGGATTTTATGCTTTCCAGGGAAGAAATACTGTTGGACAATTTGAAAGAAGTACAACTTTCCCTGCGAAATGCCTGCCAGCGGACCGGCAGAAATCCTCAAACGGTTACGTTGTTAGCTGTTACAAAATATGCGTGCGATGCGGATGTGCTAACCCTGCTGAAAACGGGACAAATTACCGATATAGCAGAGTCACGGGTGCAACAAGCGTTGGCCCGATGGAAAGATAATCCGGCATTCCGAGACTTTCCCGCAGTGCGTAAGCATTTTATCGGGCATTTACAAAAGAATAAAGCGGCCAAAGCCGCCCAATTTTTTGATTTTATCGATGCACTGGACGATTTTGAAACCGCCCGAATTTTGGATGATCATGTGCCTGACGGAAAAATCGTGCGAGCGCTTGTACAAGTAAAACTGACGGACAAACAGACACAATCCGGTTTACCGTTGGAAAAAGCCCGAAAGTTAGTGGCCCAACTCAAACACGCATCGTTTGCAAAGTTGCGGGTGTGCGGATATATGGCCATCGCTCCGCAAATTAGTCCGGACCGTTTACGGCCGTTGTTCCGAAGCGTAAACGAGGCATTTGAAAAAGATTTTTCTTCCTCACAAGAGCGTTGGCTTTCGTTAGGCATGAGTGAGGATTTCACTGTAGCGGTGGAAGAAGGATCTACATTACCCAGGATAGGCAGCCGTTTATTTGCCAAGAATTTGGAGGAAGCATGATTATAAAAGTACGTTTAATCCCCGGCGCACAGCGCAACGAAGTCATCAGCCGTATCGGTAGTGTGCTGCGTGTAAAAATCCGCAATAAAAAAGTGGATGACGAACCGGCAAACGCCATTATGAAAACTTTCTTGGCAGATTTCTTTAACGTGAAAGAAGAAAGTATTATTCTCGTAAAGGGCGCCAAGGGAAAAGAAAAAACCGTAGAAGTACGGGATAAAAGCGAAGAAGAACTTCGTAAAATTATGGACGCTATTCCGTAAATTTATTCAAACACAAAAAAATAATTCCCTCGCCACACAGCGCAGGGAATTATTTTTTTTCTAGTTTACGGGCTGCCCGGCTCCTTGTAACCGGCTGCGAATGAACATATCCAACTCCGTAATCAATACGGTTATCAGTATTGATCCAAAGCAGCATAGTTCTCCGCAAACTCCATATAGAGATTCAACCCTTGTTCCAAAGCGGCTACAATAACTGCACCCTTAGCGCCGCTTAAAGCATGCCGTGGGCCAATGGCCGCTGCCAACATCCCCACCAAAAGTACTAGCACTCCTGCTACTGCCGCACCCTTCGCGGCTCTTTTTTTCCGTTTCATATTAGACCCTCCTTGCGGTACGAATATCACTTGGAAAAATTCTCACTCCCCAACTTTTCAGTGGCTCGTGAGCGACACATTGATAGTATAAAGGGATTTTTTAAAAAATCAAGGGTAAAATAAATACACGGATTGTGCCGTTACTCTTTTTTATCAAGATAAAACAACACAAGGCCCTTCAAAAGAAGGGCCTTGTTGAAAAGGAACAACCTTATAAAATAGTAGCGCGCTTTATCTTTTCAAAAGGCAAAAAGGTGTTTTCGGGCAATGTAATGGGCAAAACACCTTGGGCCGCACGCGACCCTAATAAAATTTCCGCCGCCACAGTTGTTGTATCCGATGTAGGGCCGTAAAGGGCTACTACGGTTTTTGCTTGCGGATAGGAAGGAATTTCATAAGGATTTAATAAGGATACCAATGCAGCCGGTATCCGGCGCGATTGGGCTTGTTGAAGCAAAGCCACGGTTTTTTCAAATTGTTCCGGTTGTAAGGAAGACGTTGCCGAGGTTCCCACAATCACGGCCTCTGCCTTGTGCATACAGGAAGATATGTTCTTATCCGCATCTGCCGAAGGCGTGCGCGGAGTTTGTACATATTTCACCTTTTTCCCCTGCTGTTTGAGTACATCGACAAAAGCATATACTTGATTTGAAAAAATACCGTCCGCAAACATGACCACGCATACATTGGAAGCGCTTTTCAAAGAGAGCGGAAAACTTTGCGTATCCCGCACAAGGGTTACCCCTTTTTCCGCTACCCGGCGGGAAGTGCGGGCAAATTCCGCTTCATCGGAGGTCGCATCGGATGGGTGGGCCAAAAGTTGCTTTAAATCCAACACACGTTGCACACTTTTGACCAGGGCATCCTTATCCACACGAGGGTGAGTTTGATACAAATCTTCTTCCACCCATGTAGCCGCTTGACCGGGGTATTGCGCAGATGCTTCAAATTCGGTCGTTCCCCCCGTAAGGAGCAACACATCGTTCCCCGCGGCAAAGCCATCCAAAACGATATCTCTGATCGGTTTCCCGTTGGTACCGCCCATATCTAAACCGTCCGTCATCACCAATCCGTTGAAACCGATTTTATCACGCAAAATATTCTGAATAATTTTACGGGAAAAAATAGCGGAATTTTCTGCATCCACCTGCGGATAAACTACGTGATTGGTCATTACCCCCCATACCCCTTTTTCAATGGCAGGGATAAAGGAGGAAATATGGGTATCCCATAGTTCTTTTTCCGACAGATTAGTTATCGGCTGGGAATAGTGGGAATCGGTCGCCGTATCGCCGTGACCGGGATAGTGTTTCACGCAGCCCGGAACTCCGTACGTTTGTAATCCCTCTACCGCTGCCGCCGCATACCGACCCACTTGGGAAGCGTTATCGCCAAATGAACGCGTTTGGATAATGGGGTTAGCGGGATTGGAATTCACGTCCGCATCCGGCCCTAAGGCCATATTTCCCCCCACACGTTTAATTTCGGCGGCCTGTTGGGCATACATTTGGCTGATAAGCAACGGATCCTGCGTAGCGGCCAACAACATATTTGACGGCATCTGTTTAAGCCCCATGAACATGGGAGAAGTGACCGTTCCCCCTTCGTAATCAAATCCAAGCAAAAGCGGAATTTGGCGGGGATTTTTGGAAGCCCACGTATTTAAATCACGAATAGTTTGTATCAGTTTTTTACGCTGTTTGGCCAAAAATTTGTCTTGGTTTTTACGCGTAATGACCGGATGCACCGTTAGTCCTTCGCTCGCTTTAACAAAAAAACCTGTAATTTCTCCTTTTTCAAGCGGTTCTTTAAAAACATGATGATGACCAATTACTACACGCGGCATAATCGTCTGGCCAACAAGCTCCCGGGTGGAAAGTTCGTTGGCGGCAGGTAACGCAAACGCGTAAACGCTTGCCAGCAACACAGTCAAAATAAGATATTTTTTCATATTCTTATTATATCAAAACGGATATCTTTTGCAGAAAATTTCCATAAATATCCCCGGGAATAAGCCCGGGGATATTGGCAAATACAGAAATTTTTATCCTTGGACGGTATCAAAATGCTTTTTATTGATGTACAGTTCACTTTGGTCGCTGGCCCAATTGAGCTGTTCTTGTAATTCTTTGGCGGCACGGTCAAAATCTTCCTCCGATTTGACCCATATTGTTTTTCCGTAGGTAAAGGCCACTTTTCCAAAGGGAAGAGGAACGCGCATTTTATCCCAAGATCCCACTTTAATTTTGTGGGAAAGCGCACAACCAACCGGCAAAATCGGAAAACCTGTTTTCTTGGCTAAAAACAAAATCCCCGGTTGAACGGTATAAATAGGACCGCGCGGCCCATCCGGAGTGAGCAACGGACGGTATCCCTCACGCGTGGCTTGCAACAGTTTAATCAATGCTTTGGCTCCGCCGCGAGTGGAAGAACCGCGCACCGCAAGCATGCCGAACTTCGGCAAACAACGGGCAATGTATTCTCCATCGGAAGATTGGCTGATAAGCGCCGCCACTTTTTGTTTACGGTAGGGATATAATAGGAAGAGCTGTTGGTTGTGCCAAATTGCATAGATAAAGCCATCGGATCCTTCTTCAAGTGCTTTGGCTTCATCGGTTTTAAACCAGTAAACACGGGTAGTCCACCCCAAAAAAAGAGTGTACCAATACGCCAACGTGGACCCGATAACATGTTTAAAACCAAATTTAGCAGGTTGTTTTGCCATTATTTTTTCCCTTTGCGTTTTGCTTTTTGCCACGGCACCAAAAATACAGTCGTAAAACGGGGTGCTAAAATGCCCTGTTGTGTTAAAGTGACATCTATTTTGTCCGCATGAATTTTTTCCAAAATGAGCGGAAGTGATTTGTCGGCCAGTGTCTTATCCAGCAGCACCGCTTCGCGCAACATTTTGGGAGCCCCCGCCGTAGAAAAAGAAGGCAAATAGACAAATTGTAAATCTAGTGCTTCACATTCCTCTTTTTGAGCTTGCTCTTTGACCAAATCTGTTACAAAGAGGATGGCTGTTTTTAAAAACTCCAACATTACCGTCATTGCCGCAATCTTTTTATCTTCATTCGGCAAGCTTTCCAAAAAAGGTTCCAACTGATCCCCCAGCGTTACCGCACAAGCGGAAAACATTTCTTTGTGTAATACGCTTTGATCGTCCAGTTCCCAATGGGCATCTTGGTTAAATTCATATACTACCCCGGGATCCAAACGCTTGAAAATATCAGTAATAAATGCACTTACTTCCGGCTGGCTTTGAAATCCGGCCCGACGCAAGAGAGGCAGTTCGCGCATGAGGCGGTTTAAAATTTCGCGTGAACGGGAGGTAATTTTAAAACGTTTGATTTTACGCATCATTTTGTAAAAATTCCTACATTCATTTCAATGTTCTTATTAACGAACAAAAACACTCAAATCAATTTAGAGAAAATTGCAAGGAGATGGAAGGGTTCCATCTCCTTGCATAAGAAACTAGCGATGGTTTCTGCGTTGGCGTTTGCGTACAACGGGCCGTTGGTTGTTTCTTTCATTTCCAACGGAGGTTGCCGTTTCCGCCTGTTTGCGGGCTGCCGGTTTTGAAGCGGTATTGCCGCCGTCATGATATTCGCCATGGCTCCAGGTATATACCAACGGAGTGGTCAGTGCGATGGTGCTGTACACGCCGGATACACAACCGATAAGCATAGCAAACGCAAAGGAATTGATTACTTCCCCACCGAAGAAATACAACACGAACAAAGCAAACAATACTGTGAGCGTGGTGATGATTGTTCGGGATAACGTTTCGTTAATGGAGAGGTTGATGAGTTCTCCAAAAGAAATTTTGGGATGTAACCGTACGTTTTCACGCATACGGTCGAAAATAACAATCGTGTCGTTAATAGAGAACCCGGCTACCGTCAGGAACGCCGCTACGACTACGAGGTCAATTTCGCGTTGCGTAATGGAAAACGCTACCGCCATTAAGAACAAATCGTGGAAAAGGGCCACAACACCCGACAACCCCCACAAAATGTTATTGAAGCGGAACGCTACGTAGATAATGATGAACACCATGGACAGCAAGATAGACCACAAGGCACGTTCTGTCATGTTGGCACCGACAGCCGGCCCTACGGAGTTGGTTTGCAGTACCGTATAAGGTACATTCAAGGTGTTTAAGGCATTTTCAATGCGTTGTTGCACTACGCCCACTTCTTCCGAAGTGCTTTTTTCACTGATAGCAAACGAATTATCACCAAACGATTGTAATTCGGAATTTGCACCCGTGACGGTAAGTGCGTTACGAACTTGCCCCATATCTACCGGTTGTTCAAATTTTACCTGCACCATGGTGCCGCCGGTAAAATCAATACCCATGTTAAACCCTCTGGTAAAGAAACAAATGATTCCCACTACCAGCAACAAGGCAAACAATGTATAGTAAACTTTACGGTATTTTAGGAAATCAATATTGGTTTTAGGCAATAATCTCATCATAAGCTGATCTCCTTGGTGTTAGAGGTTAAAATTAACTCGTAGATGGCACGTGTGACAAATACGGCCGTGAACAAGCTGACCCCCAGACCGATAATAAGCGTAACAGCAAACCCTTTGACGGGCCCTGTACCGAATTGTAACAAACAGGCCCCCACAATCATTGTGGTAATGTTAGAGTCAAAAATAGCGCTCCACGCTTTATCATACCCTAAGTTAATAATCTCGTAGACAGGTTTGCCCAAGAGTTTTTCTTCGCGCATACGTTCAATAATCAGAACGTTGGCGTCGATTGCCATGGCCAAGGATAAGATCATACCTGCGATACCCGGCAACGTCAACGTAGCGGAGAAGTAGCTCATAATCGCTACGGTGAACACAAAGTTAAGTACCAGTGCCACATCTGCAATTACGCCGGCCGCTTTGTAATAGATGGCCATGAATAACAAGATAAGCACCAAGGCAATGGCCGAGGCGGAAAGACCCGATTTAATCGAATCTTCACCCAACGTCGGGCCGATTGTTTTCTTTTCGATTACGCGCACAGGTGCAGGCAACGCACCGGCTTTGAGTACAATCGCCAACGAGCGGGCTTCTTCCGGTGTGAAGCTGCCGGAAATGCGACCTTGTTGCGTAATACGAGAATTAACAACCGGTGCGGATTGAATGGTATTGTCCAGGACAATGGCTAAGTTTTTACCAATGTTGGCCCCGGTCAATTGACCGAATTTTTTACCGCCTTCCGGTTTGAAGGTAAAAGAAACTTCCGGGAATCCGTTTTCGCCCATCATTACAACACGCGCCGTATCCAGGTCTGCCCCGGTTACGGTAGCTTCGGCGGTTACTAAGGAGTATCCTCCGTCTTTGGTGCGTAAAATTTGGTAGCCGGCCGGAACGAGCTTTGCAATGGAAGGAAGTAAATTTCCTTCATCATCGAAAGGTTTTTCACTGGCTTCTAACGCTTCAATGGCCGCTTGAGCTTGTGTAGTATCGTTTTTCACGATACGGAATTCGAGCATAGCCGTTTTGCCAATCAGCTCTTCTGCGCGTTGCGGGTTGGAAACACCGGGCAACTGCACCATAATCCACTTATCCCCTTGGCGGGTGATTTGTGTTTCGGCCAAACCGTATTGGTCAATACGGTTGCGGATAATTTCTACCGCACGTTGCATGGCTTCGTTCAAAGGTTCGCTGGTGTTAAGTTTGGAAACATCCAACTCCAAAAGTAAGCTGGAACCTCCGCGCAGATCCAAACCTAAGTTAAGCATGCGTTTGGGGCGTTCACCGAGCGTATCAAGTTGTTCACGTTCGGCTAGCGGCTTGGAATACCATCTGTAGTTAGGGTAAATCAAGTACAAAGACCCCAACAAAATGGCGATAATCAGCCCCCATTTTACGGCTAATTTATTTGACATTTACTTTGCGCCTCCTTCATTTTGCGCTGTTAATTTTTCAGATCCAAAACCAACAATCGCAGTTTTCAAAACGGTTAATTTCATATTTTCGGCTACTTTTACTTCGATGGCATTGTCTTTAAACCCAGCCACAGTGCCGACAATCCCGCTAGCCAAAACAACGCTGTCGCCTTTTTGCAATGCGTTGACTTTGGTCATGCGTTCTTGCTCTTGTTTTTTCTGACTGCGTGCAGGCAGCCAAATCATCACAATCATAAAAGCCAGGAATATCCACCAAATAAAGGAAATCCCGCCTTGTGCAGCAGTTTGCATAAGCATCTCCTATTACGAAAATTGAATACACATTATTATAACATATTTAAGACGGTTCGGTTTGTCGGTATTTGAGGGTTGTTTTGGATGGTGTGAGGAAAGTTCACACTGTCAAACAAACGGATTGTTTTTTTATTTCGGTTGGTAGAAGGTACGGATGAGTTCCAAAACGGGTTTGTCTTGTACGCGGCGGGAGCGCAACGGAATAATCGCATTTCCTTCTTCGGTAGTAACAACTACATAATCTTCTTTCACGTCAAATATACTGCGCCGGGCTTGCAAATCAAACAAGCTGTGCCCGAACATCCCGCGCGGAATTTCTAAATTTAGCAAATCCAATAGGGTGGGAGCAATGTCCAATTGGCTGGCCAACGCATTATCCGTTAACGGGGATGTTATTTTACTTTTCGTTACGATGATAAAAGGCAAATTATCAAATTCCGCGCGGAAAGGTTTAAACAGCGCATTGGTCGGCGTGTTAGAATAAGATGGATGATCGGGCATCACAAGCACCAATGTTTGTTCATCCCATAATCCCTTTTCTGCCAACATGTCCAAAAATCGTTGCACATCTTGCCCGAAGCGACCGAATGCACGCGGCAAGGTTGGTGTTTTATAAAATTTATGGTCCGTTTCCCGATATGTTTCACCCAAATAATCCAAACGCCCCAACGGCACGTGTGTATCTACGGTAAGCAGTGTAAGAAAAACGGGGGTATCTTTCTTTTCCGCCAAAAACTCTACGGCATAATCAAAAAGTTTGCGGTCCATAAGCCCCCACCAATTCAGGTATTTTTTATAATCATCCCGTTTTTGAAAATAGGTAGCTCCGATTACATCTTTGAACCCGGCCTGATGAAACAAAATATGTTCATCCATATAGGTTTCATTCGCGCCGCGCAAAAAAGCCGTGTGGTATCCGTGCTTATTTAATTCTTTTACCAACGAAATAGGATACTGATTTTCAAACGACAACTGCGCGTACGGATGAGAAGTAAAAATAACGGTTAAACCGTAAAGGGTGGAAAGTGTAACGTGACGCAAAGAGGCGGAAGGGTTGTTTTCATACAAGCGGTCCAATTCCCGGGAAGCATCTGCCGGGATTTGCGAATTAAAGTGGTGTAGGTATTTATTGGATAAAGATTCGGATGCAATTAAAATAACACGTTTGTAATTTTTACCGACCGGAGTGGGTTGTGCGGAAAATACATTATAGTGCGGGGCAAGTGCGGGCAATTCTTGCGTGAAAACAGGCGTCGGTTTTTGGGCGAGCATGGCACGCCCGGTATATATAATGGAAGGAGGGAGCAAATACGCGTGATAAAAAGGTAATAAATAAGAAATTCCCCAAAGCAAGAATAATCCGCTTGCGCACCACGCAATCCGTTTGAGTGCCGTTTTGCGCGAAGCGGGTACAAAAAATTTCCATAGGACTGTTCCGCAAAAAAGAAGAAGCAAAGCAAAACATAACAGCACGCGCGGATCGGTTAAAAAGCCGTAATCCCCCCCCTGCAACGTGTCTACATATTTCGCCCCGAAACGTTCCTTAAAATACCATAACAAAACGACGTCTGCAATCACGGTCCAATAATAGAAAAAAGCAACGACCGTCAAAACAGGTTTATTTTTAAGTCCGCACAGTTGCACAAGGGATAAACAAATCCCTAAAAATAAAAATTCGCACGTCCATTTTAGAACGGATAGCCATACGCAGTTACTAACGGTAAAAATGTTTAGTTGGGAAAGCCCGAACCATCCGAGCAATACGGCCGGGAAGGAAAAAATCAGCAAAAGTTTCCAATCGTTCCGGAAAGACGTTATTAAACTATCGCGCAATTTCTGCATATTATTATTATAGTTTTTTTGAACCGTAACGGTATCGTCCTTTCCACCTTGTACAACCTATATTTAGTATAATTTATATATCTTAAAAAAGGACCTTTGACTGTTGGCCCGGTCGTTGTGGCCGGCAACGTCATAGCGCAACTAAAATGGAAAATCAAGACCTACAAACAAAACGCCACTCTGCCGCCCATGTTATGGCGCAAGCGGTGCAGCAGTTATTCCCCGGTACGAAACTCGGTATCGGCCCGGCTATCGACAATGGCTTCTATTATGACTTTGATTGCCCTCATGTCTTCACTCCCGAAGATTTGAAGACAATTGAAACCAAAATGAAAGAAATCATCAAAGCCAAGCAACCTTTCGAACGCAAAGAAATGAGCAAGGCCGAAGCGAAAGCATTTTTTGAAAAACGCGGCGAAACATACAAGCTGGAATTATTGGAAGAATTGGAAGACGGCACCATTACCGTATATGTAAACGGAGAGTATGCCGATTTGTGCCGCGGCCCACACGTAGAACACACGGGCAAAGTAAACAGTTTTAAACTTACCACTATTGCCGGCGCGTATTGGAAAGGGGACGAAAAAAACCCGATGCTCCAACGTATTTACGGTTTGTGTTTTGACAACAAGGACGAATTAAACGCCTATGTCAAACAACAAGAGGAAGCCGCCAAGCGTGACCACCGCAAACTCGGCCCGGAACTGGACCTTTTCAGCATTAACGATCATATCGGTCCCGGTCTTATTTTGATGCATCCCAAAGGCGGGATGTTGCGTAAGATTTTGGAAGATTGGATTAAAGAGCAAAACCTTAAACGCGGTTATGATTTGGTAGTCAGCCCGCACATTGCCCGCTATCATCTCTTTGAGATTAGCGGTCATGCCGGGTTTTATTCGGACAGCATGTTCCACCCTATGGAAATCGACGAAGAAAAATACCAAATTAAGCCGATGAACTGTCCCTTCCACGTAGAGATCTACAAAACTCATTTGCGCAGCTACCGCGATTTGCCGTTGCGTTTTAGCGAGTTGGGTACAGTGTACCGCTATGAACGTTCCGGTGCTTTACACGGGCTACTGCGTGTGCGCGGTTTTACGCAAGATGATGCCCATATTTTCTGTACACCCGAACAAGTGGAAAGCGAAGTGAAACAAGCTTTTGAATATGCCATGCATATTTTTAAGACGTTTGGTTTTGAAAAATATGCGGTGGAGCTTTCCACGCGCGACCCCGAACATCCGGAACATTTTACCGGCGACGTAGTCGATTGGGAACGGGCGGAAAATGCGCTTAAAAAAGTACTCAACGAAAATAACATCCCCTACACCACTCATGCCGGGGAAGCCGCTTTCTACGGGCCTAAAATCGATATCAAAGTGATGGACGCCATCGGCCGTTTGTGGCAATTGTCCACCATTCAATTTGATTTCAATTTGCCTTCGCGGTTTGATTTGGAATTTGTGGCGCCCGAAGGCCGCAAACGCCCGATTATGGTACACCGCGCGATGTTTGGCAGTATCGAACGGTTTACCGGGGTACTCATTGAACACTATGCGGGTTGGTTCCCGCTTTGGTTGGCACCGGTACAGATGAAACTTTTGACGCTCACGGATGACCAAATTCCGTTTGCCAAAGAAGTAGCCGCCAAAATGCGCGAAGCAGGTTTACGTGTAGAAGTGGATAGCCGCCCGGAAAAATTGGGCTTAAAAATCCGCGAAGCACACATGCAACGTATTCCCTATACGGGAATTATCGGCAAGAACGAAGCTGCCAACGGCACGCTTACCGTACGCTTTAGAGACGGCACCAACACACAACCGTTAAAAGTAGAAGATGCCATTAAACAGATGCAAGAAGAAGTTCGCACCTTCAGCTTAAAAAACTTGCTAAAGTAAAACAGTTTAGCTTACACAACCCCGGCAATACGTTGCCGGGGTTTTTTTATCAAAAGGACCCCCAAAAATAGGTCCAAAAGACCCTAGGGGATATGTCCAAGGACCCTGGTATTTACGTATATGGGGGATTAGCATAAATGTAGTAGGATAAGAATACAGAAAGAATATATAAAAAAGGGTTGTTGTTGATTGGTTTATTAGTGCCACAAAGGACCTACGCATTGCATGGGCCTTTTGACCCATGGAATTTTTTTTATTTTGTATATATACTGTTAGCATGGAAACTAATTGAGGTGGATGATGACTAAAAAAGTATTTGCCCTATTGATGCTGTCGGTGTTTGTACTTACAGCTTATGCACAAGAAGATGCGGACGAATGGATGATGGTTAATTTGCAATCCGGTCAAGAAACAGAGGTATCCGTTAGCGATGATTGTACCGATGAATGCGAACTGCCTGCTTTGTTACCAATCGAAGAAGAAATGGAAAATATTGATATAGAGGAAGAAATCCGTTTCATCGATTTTGATATAGAAGATACACTCTATGATGAGCAAAACCTCGTTCCAACAAGAATCGTGGGAGAAGATTCCCGAGAAGATATTACCGAGCGTGCACAAGGAGTTGCCAAGGCCGCAGTTGTTTTAGCAATAGCATTTCCCGTTAAAGGCAGCGGATTTTGTTCGGGAGTGATGGTAGGGCCACGGTTAGTGCTCACGGCAGCCCACTGTTTGTTTAGTCCTGAAAGGAAAGGGGAAGAAGCCAAAAAAGTATTGGTCGTAGCGAATGGGGTAAAGGGAAAACCGCGTGCAGCTGCCCTGGATAGATGGATTCCTAAAAGATTTGTGGTCAAAAAGGGGAAAAACCGTTTCATAGTAGACGGACGTCATGACGTTGCTCTTTTGGTGTTGGATAAGCCACTGGGAAATATAACAGGCATTGCGGGGTTAAAAGTATTGCCGGAAGGGCAGTACGATAATCTGCCTGTGACAGCATTTGGGAGAGGAGCAGATAAAGATTGGCACAGCTTATGGAAATCTGTTGGGAAGGTGGGGATAGTTCATGACGAGTTTTTGTTTACCAATCTTCCGGTGCTTGCGGGAAATAGCGGAAGCCCTGCAATCAATTCCTCCGAGCAGGTGATAGGCCTGTTCACGAGCGACCAACATCCACTGACAATACAAGGTATACTTAGATATCCAATCCCTGCCCTTGGAGTTATGGTAAAACTTAGAGATAAGTGGCGCGGAATAGATGACTATCCAAATATTATTCTAAAACTCAGGCCTTCTCTGATCAATGTCATTCAAGAAGCTAACCGAATGGTGAATCAATGGGAACAGCGTACAGCTTCTCAATCCCAATTGTCCGATAAAAAGAAGAAACAAAATAAAACGCGTTCTATTTAGTAGCGGCATTTACAAAATAAAAGCGCCCCGTTTTAGCGGGGCGCTTTGCAGAATAACTTTATTTGCGACGCGATGTTTTTTTACGTTGTTTGGCAACTGTTTTTTTAGCTGCCTTTTTAACCGCTTTCTTAGCCGGTTTTTTAGCTATTTTTTTGGAGGGTTTTTTAACAACGGCTTTTTTGGACCGCGTCGTTTTTTTGGAAGCATGTTTATTTAATTTTGCTTCAAATTCTTTCCATCCTTCGAGTGCCAACGGCAACACTTCATCCATGTGTTTTACCGGAATCAACGTCAGTTCTTTGCGCACACGCTCCGGAATTTCGGAAACATCCTTGGCGTTGGTATGCGGGTAAAGAATCGTTTTAACCCCTTCGCGGTAGGCGGCTAAAAATTTTTCTTTAATTCCCCCCACCGGCAACACACGGCCCGTAATAGTTACTTCGCCGGTCATGGCCAAGTGCTTTTTAACGGGAATACCCGTCAGCAAACTGGTCAACGCCGTGGTAATCACACTACCCGCTGAAGGACCGTCTTTCGGTACAGCACCTTCCGGAAAGTGTACGTGGAAATCGGTCTTGTCAAAATCCGTTCCTTTCCCGTAACCGCGGCTGCGTGCATACGTAAGCGCGGCACGGACAGATTCCTTCATCACGTTGCCCAACATACCGGTTAAGATAAGCGCACCTTTGCCGGGCAATTTGCTGGCTTCAATGGAAAGCGTTTCGCCCCCCACACTGGTCCACGCTAAGCCGGTGGCAATCCCCACGCCGTTTTCTTCCGTGGCAAAATTGGCATATTTGGGAACGCCTAAAAAGTCACCCAGATTTTCTTTGGTAACGGTTACTTTCTTGGCCCCTTCTACCAACTTCTTAGCGGCTTTGCGGCAAATGGAACCGATTTCTCGGTCCAAATTGCGTACGCCGGCTTCGCGCACATAATCGCGCATGAGTTTGGCAACTGCATCGTGGGAAACCGTCAACGCGCCTTCTTTAATGCCATGCATTTTCATTTGCTTGGGCAAGAGGTATTTATCCACGATGTCGTGTTTCTCGTACTCTGTGTAACCGTCAAAATCAATAATTTCCAGACGGTCGCGCAAGGTGGAAGGAATACCGGCCAGGGAGTTGGCTGTTGTGATAAACATCACTTTGGAGACATCAAACGGTACATCCAAAAAATGGTCCGTAAATTCTTTGTTTTGTTCCGGGTCCAACAATTCCAACAATGCTGCGGCCGGATCACCGCGCCAATCGGATCCCATTTTGTCGATTTCGTCCAACAAGAAAACAGGATTGGAAGATTTGGCCTTGCTTAACCCTTGAATAATCCGCCCCGGCATAGAACCGATATACGTACGGCGGTGACCGCGGATTTCGCTTTCATCCCGCACGCCGCCCAAACTCATCCGCACAAATTTGCGCCCGATTGCACGTGCAATGGATTTGGCCAAAGACGTTTTCCCCACGCCGGGGGCTCCGGCAAAACAGAGAATCGGCCCGCGTAGCGAGTGCGTAAGTTTGCTAACGGCTAAATATTCCAACACACGCTCTTTGGGTTTTTCCAAACCGAAATGGTCTTCATCTAATATTTCACGCGCTTTTTTGAGATCAAGCACATCTTGCGTGGTAATGTTCCACGGCATGTTGAGCAGCCAATCCAAATACGTACGCGAAACGGTTGCTTCCGGCGAGAAAGGTTGCATTTTTGCCAAGCGGTCTATTTCTTTTTTTGCTTCTTCGGCGGCGTGTTTGGGCAAGCCGTTTTTCTTAATCTTGGCACGCATCGCATCCAATTCTTTCTGAAAGTCATCCTTTTGGCTCAGTTCTTTTTGAATGGCCTTCATCTGTTCGTTCAAATAATATTCTTTTTGGTTTTTTTCAATTTGCGCACGCACCTGATTGTGAATTTTATTTTCCAACTTGATAATTTCTGCCTCGGATGCGATGAGTTTCAAGATTTTTTCCAAGCGGTCTTTGATATCCACCGCTTCCAAAATTTCTTGGCGTTGGGCCGTCTTTACCATCATGTTGGAGGCAATGGTGTCTGCCAAGCGGGAACCGTCGCTGATTTGCCGCAAGAACGAAACGCCTTCCACAGCCATGCGGTGTGACGCACGGGCGTATTGATCAAACGCATCGAGCACTTTGCGCATGAGCGCTTGCACAACCGGGGAATCATCTTCCGTTTCTTCGATATATTCCACTTGCGCAAACCACGCTTGGCCCGCGGCCGGATTTCCTTCCAGTTTGAGCACGCGCGCACGGGCAAGCCCTTGCAAGAAAACTTTTAACGAGCCGTCCGGCATTTTTAAATTTTGCGTAATGCGTGCAATTACACCAAAATGATAAATATCATCGGCTTTTGGATCATCTTGGTCAGCTTCTTTTTGAGAAACGGCTAAAATATATTTTTCCGGCGTGTTTAACGCCAATTCCACCGCCGCAACGGATTTGGAACGATCCACCGACAGCGGCAAATTCATCCCCGGGAACATTACCACATCCCGTATGGCTACCGCCGGAACAACCGTAGGCAAGGAAAGTGTCATTTTCTTAATTTCTTCCATAAATCCCCCTGTAAAAAGAGAAAATCTGAGTTAAACCCTGTTGAATGATATATAGTATTGTAACAAATTATCTTAAAATTAGCAAGCTTTTAAAATGAGTGCTAATTTACCTATTGACTTTATTTAATCTTCCCTCAAATTTGCTACAATAGAAGTAACTTTAACAATTATAAGGAAGTATACATGATTATTTTATTTTTAAACTGTGGAAGTTCTTCTGTTAAATACAGCGTTTACGACTGGGATCAAAAGAAAAGTTTGTGCGCCGGGACAGTGGAACGTATCGGAATTGAGGGATCTCAAATTACGCACGACCGCCCCGGCAAAGCATCCGTGGAAATTCACAAACCGTTAGCCAACCACAAAGATGCTATCAATTTAGTTATCGAAACGTTAACACATCCGCAACACGGTGTTATTGAAAATATCAATGTCATCAGCGCTGTGGGCCACCGTATCGTGCATGGCGGGAAATTTGCCAAATCCGTTATTGTGGATGACAGCGTAGTGGAAGAATTACGTAATATTGCCGACTTGGCACCGCTTCACAATCCTGCCCACATCATGGGAATTGAAGCCGCCCGTGCCTTATTGCCCAACGTTACCCACGTGTGTGTAATGGATACCGCTTTTCACCAAACGATGCCGGCTTCCTCTTATATGTATGCTATTCCACGCAAGTGGTACACCGATTACCGCATCCGCCGTTACGGTTTTCACGGATCTTCCGTTTTGTATACGTCTCGCCGGGCCGCTGTACTTATGGACCGGGAAGTGGACGAAATTAACACCATTGTCTGCCATATCGGGGCCGGTGCTAGTGTGACGGCTGTAAAAAATGGGCAGTGCATCGATACCAGCATGGGACTCACACCGTTAGAAGGGCTCGTAATGGGATCCCGCTCGGGCGATATTGACCCGTCGGTCTGTTTTCACATGATGCACAAACTCAATATGCCGCCGGAAGAAATGTATACCATTTTGAACAAAAAAAGCGGGATGTATGCCCTTACCGGGGACCGTTATTCCGATCAACGCGACGTGCGCAAAGGCCTCGAAGAAGGAGATGAACTGTGCAAATTAGCCGTAGACGTGCAAGCCCACCGTATCCGCAAATATATCGGGGCTTACATGTTGGAATTGGGCCGTTTGGATTGCATCGTGTTTACCGCCGGTATCGGCGAACGCGCACCGGATGTACGCGCCCGCGTACTCAAAGGCCTTGAAAATTTTGGAATTATTTTGGACGAAGAACGTAACAGTGCCGCCAACACCAACAAAGCCGAATGCCGTATTTCGGCCGATAATTCCCGCGTACAGGTGTTCGTCATCCCGACGGATGAAGAAATTGTAGGTGTGCAGGATATCGTGGCACTACTGGCCGGCACGTATGATGTGTATACGAAGTTCAGGTATATCTTCCAGGAAAAGGACTACCGCAACAAACTGCGCGATGATGCGTTTATAGAAGATGTAAAAAAACATCCGGAGTTTTTGAAAGCGGCCGTCAATTTACCGGAAGCTTTGAAAGCAAAAGTGAAGAAATGATTTGTGTGCGCCCGTTTGTATTTCAAGCGGGCGTTTTTATAACAAGAATAACGGGAGACAACTATGTTATTACCGAAACAAGATAAATTCTTTGATTTGTTTGACAAACAGGCGGAGAACATTGCCAAAGCAGCAGAACTATACCACCAGTTGGTGGAAAAGGCAGATTTTTCGCCGGAGAAAGTGCGCCGCATGCATGAAATGGAGCACTACGGGGATGAATTAACCCATACCACTATTAATACACTTAACGAAACGTTTATCACGCCCTTTGACCGAGAAGATATTTTGGCACTGGCCAACCGCTTGGATGATATTATGGACAACATCTACCTGCTTACCAAACGTTTTCACCTCTACCGTATTTCCAAACCGACCGATTTTAGCAAACGCTTGGCATCTGTCATCGAACAAACAGCCGTAGCGTTGCAACACACGTTGGCTGCATTTCGCAATAAAAAACACATGAAGGAAACACAAGATTATTGTGTGGAAATCAACCGTTTGGAAAACGAAGGGGACGTCATTAAAGATGAAGCCATCTCCTATTTGTTTGACAACGAAAAAGACCCTATCCACGTGTTAAAATGCAAAGAATTGTACGAAATTGCCGAAACAACAACGGATTTCTGCGAACACGTAGCAAATTTAGTGGAATCTATCTTGGTAAAGAATAACTAATATGCTGTGGATATTATTCTTAATCGTCTTAGCGTTGTTTTTTGATTATTTAAACGGGTTTCATGATGCGGCCAACTCCGTATCTACCGTTATCTCCACGCGCGTGCTGTCCCCCAAATTAGCCGTTGCCTGGGCTGCGTTTTTTAACTTCATCGCGTTTTTAATTTTCAAAACGAGCGTCGCACAAACCATCGGCGCCGGCATTGTGGACATTAACGTAGTGGATGCCAACTTGGTATTTGGCGCGTTGGTAGGCGCGTGCGGATGGAACTTGATTACGTGGTGGTTTGGGTTACCGTCCAGTTCTTCACACGCGTTAATCGGCGGACTCATAGGGGCCGGGCTTGTAAAAGGCGGATTTAATGCATTGGTGGCCGGCGGTATTTTTAAGACGGTACTTTTCATTTTTGTTTCCCCTCTTTTAGGGTTCTTTTTGAGCTCCCTTTTAGGCGTGATAGTGTTTAACATTTGTAACTTTTTCCGTCCGTCAAAAGTAGATAGTTTCTTCCGCAAGGCACAGTTGTTCTCGGCAGCGTCTTACTCTTTGGGATACGGTGGAAACGACGCGCAAAAAACAATGGGTATTATCAGCATGCTCCTTTTGGGCGGCATGGCAAGTACCGACGTTGGACCGATTCGCGATTTTCTTTTGACGCACGAAGAAATGCACGCCATTGCACAGGGGCAATTTGTGGTACCTTTGTCCGTGGTGCTGTTGTGTCAGGCCTCTATTGCACTGGGTACACTTTCGGGCGGTTGGAGAATTGTAAAAACGATGGGACAAAAAATTACGCGCTTGCGCCCCGTGGATGGGTTTTGCGCGGAAGGTTCTTCTGCCATTACGCTTTTCTTTGCTTCCATGCTGGGGATTCCCGTTAGCACCACGCACACGATTACCGGGGCTATCGTAGGGATTGGCTCGTTACGCCGTTTATCGGGCGTGCATTGGGCCGTAGCCAACCGCATTGTGTGGGCGTGGTTTATTACCATTCCCGCCGCAGCGCTTATCTCGGCCGTTTCGTATTGGCTGAAAGTGTCTATCTTTGGTTAAAACGACACAAATATTTTAAATAAAAAAACGCCCCGCACAAAGCGGGGCGTTATTATATTAGAGATACACCTTATTTTTTTAGTTCCAATACTTCATCAATTAATCCGTAATCTTTAGCTTCTTGCGCAGACATATAATAGTTGCGTTCGCTGTCGTGGCGGATTTTTTCTTTGTCCTGCCCCGTGTGGTGAGCTAAAATATCCAAGAGGTGTTCTTTGTTTTTATGCAATTCTTGCGCTTCAATTTCAATGTCCGTCACTTGGCCGGAAATCCCCCCGCCCCAAATCAGCGGTTGGTGAATCATGATGCGTGCATGCGGCAAGGCATAGCGTTTGCCTTTGGAACCGGCAGCCAACAAAACGGCCCCAAAACTCATGGCCTGGCCCATACATATAGTAGTAATAGGCGCTTTGATAAATTGCATGGTGTCGTAAATGGCCAATCCCGCTGTTACCATACCGCCGGGAGAGTTAATATAAAGGTTGATTTCCCGGGTGGGGTCATCCGCATCCAAATACAAAAGTTGCGCGATAATCATATTGGCGCTGGCGGTATCTACTTCGCCTTCGCGGCCGCCCACAAAGATAATGCGGTCTTTGAGCAGGCGGGAAAAAATATCGTAACCAACATTTTTTTCAATAATAGTAGGTATAATCATACCTATATTGTACACAAAAATTATCCATTTCGGCGTAAATTTCCAAAAGGTCCCGGAAAAAGCATAGGCCTTTTGGCCCCTTTCATCTAGGTCTAAATACCCTTGTGCATTACGTTCAATATAGTTTATAGTATGGGTGTAGTCACTAAAAAAAGGAGTGTTATATGAAAAAACTAATCGCTTTACTCGCCGTACTCGGAATCCTTTCTCTTAACGTAATGGCCCTTCCTGTGCCCAGTTCCGTTTCCCAAGCTGCGTCCAATCAAAATAGTGCCGGAGACTCTTTGAAAGCGCAACAAACAACGTTAGCTTTACAGATAGCCATCACCGCTTTTGATTCTCACATACAAACGAATTCTTTGAGTCCTAATGAAAATGAAATAGTCAAATTGCTTGAAAGTGAAGCACTATGGCAGGAAATTGAAGATATCGGAGAATTTTCTGCTAATGAAATGGCAAAACTAGAAAATTTAAACACAACTTCCGAAGAAGAGCTGGAAAGAATTGGCCAGGAACTCAACAATTCGTTCCTAGAAAAACTCCGTGGGAGCCAATCTTTATCCAACGTTACCGACCGGCTTTTGAACAATCAAACACAATATTCTCGTGACTCTTTAGATCCTGATTTTGCATTGTCTATGACCTATGTCTGGCTTGCACAAATGTATATGGAAGCTATGTTGGAAGAAGCAGCAGATTAATAATACCCCAGGGAATGATTATGAAAAAAATTATCAATTTATCTTTTTTACTTTTGATAGGTTTGACAGCCGGTAGTGCCTATGCACAACAGCTAGAAATGCGCGCAACCGTTACCCCCCAAAAACAACTGGAACGGATGGAACTGCCCAACCGCAGTTTGGAAGATTTGAAACCGTTAATGTTCCATTTAGATATGTTTTTGGAAACGGGTGTGCAAACCGGTAAATGGACACAACAATACACCCGAGAAGACGCTTTCTTGGCCTACGTAGCCGCCATGGAAATAGAGGAAACCCCGGATCCGGAAAGCTTATACCAAGGGGAAGAATTTTTACAGGAAATGAATTCTCTCTATCCGCAAAACGCTCCCTATCCGTTCCCGAAACAGTGGACGTCCGCTTTAGTGACGCATATGATGAATCAATTACCTTATGCCAAGCACCGTGCCGATGCCGCTAAGAAAGAATTTGCCGAAAAATCCTCGAAAGATCCATTACACCACTACGCACGTGTCTTTTTGAACACAGCCATTGAAACGGGCCATTTGCCTGCATCCATTGAAACCAAAACGGTGAAAGCTGCGTTTCAAAAAGCACGTACCGAAGAAATGGATTTCCGAGAAGAAGATTTAGAAGAAGCCGAAGAATTGTTACAAGAAATTCGCAATTCTCATCAATTCCCGTTGGAATTCACACCGGTTTTTGTAGCAAAAGTGTTAAATGTCCTGCGTTAACGCCGCAGGGGATTCTCCTTGTAACACGCCCCCGCCCCTACTCCTTGGGGGGCGGGTTTTTGTTTGCACAAAAAAACTCCGGCCCAATGACCGGAGTTTTTATTTACATTCATTAAATTACAGATTTTCCCCAATGGTCTGCGCCAAACGCTTAATACCTTCCACCATTTGCTCAGGGGAGGGATAAGAGAAATTTAAACGCATATCATTGAACACATCCAAGTGCGGATAAAAATCTACCCCGGCCACAAACGCTACTTTATTCTCAATGGCCTTAGGGAGCAGCTCCGTGGCATTTAAATGTTTTGGCAGCGTCAGCCACAAGAAAAGCCCTCCTTCCGGACGGGTCCACGTAACACCCTCAGGCATATAACGCGATAAGGTTTGTAGCATTAAATCACGTTTTTTACGGTAAGAACTTACGATATCTTGTACATGACTCTTGAGCAAACCGCGGCGCAAATATTCCGCCGTAACCAACTGCAAGAACGGGGATGTACACAAATCCATGGCTTGTTTCAAAATAACATATTTGGCAATTACTTCTTTTGGGCCGACGATAAAACCCAAACGGAACCCCGGCACAAACACTTTGGAAAACGTGAACATCGTCATTACATTGCCCTGATTTTTGTCCAATTCCAAAAATGTACGCGGTGCTTTGCCTTCAAAACGCACTTGGCGGTACGGAGAATCTTCCAGTATAAAAGTACCGTATTTTTTAGCCAATGATAAAATTTGTACCCGGCGTTCTTCGGGAATCGTTGTCCCGGTCGGATTTTGGAAATCCGGCACCAAATAGATAAATTTACAAGGACGGCCTTGTGCTTTCAGTGCGTCTAATTTTTTTTCTAAACTTTGCGGAATAATGCCGTTTTCATCACTTTCTGCCCCAATAATGTCCGCCCCGGCCACTTGAAATGCCTGTAAGGCACCCAAATACGTAGGGCTGGCCGTGATAATCGCGTCCCCTGTATTGACAAACATCCGCGCGGACATATCGAGCGCCTGTTGAGAAGCGGAAACAATTAAAATTTGGTCCGGTGTAACGGAAATATGTTCCGTTTCTTGCAGCAGTTGAACTAATTCTGTTTTTAAAGCCATTTGCCCTTCCGTTGTGCCGTATTGAAGGGCCTCCTTGGGCGTACGGCTCATAACATCCTGCAAAATATCCGCCACTTCTGTGGACGGAAATAACTCCGGTGCGGGTAATCCCCCCGCAAATGAAATAATGTCCGGGCGCGCAATTACTTTGAGCAACTCTCGGATAGCGGATGCTTTGGAACGGCTTACTACTTGCGAAAACAACGTATTATAATTCATGCTGAAAATCTCTTCAAAGAAATACTACTTATATTGTACTATTTTTAAACTCAAATCTTTTGCCGGCACCGAGTGCGTAAGCGCCCCCATGGAAATAACATCCGGTTTAGCTTTACAGTATTCTTCCAAATTATTTTTATTAACTCCGCCAGAAACTTCAATCAAGGCGCGGCCGTTAATTTCTTTTTTGCACGAAATAATTTGTGCGGGTGTCATATTATCAAGCATAATAATATCGGCCCCGGCGGCAAGTGCTTCTTTTACCTCTTCTAAATTGGTGGTTTCGACTTCGATTTTGGGCGTATGACCGATCACGGATTTTATTTTTTCTACGGCTTTGGTAATGGAACCGGCCGCCGCAATGTGATTGTCTTTAATCATTACGCTATCCGCCAAGCTGATACGGTGATTGCGCGCGCCGCCCACACGAACCGCATATTTTTCCAATCTTCGCAACCCCGGTTGTGTTTTGCGGGTGTCTACAATCATTACGCCGTATTTTTTCCCAACGGCAGCATATTCACGCGCGGCCGTGGCAATACCACTCAAACGCTGCATAAAATTAAGTGCCGTGCGTTCGGCTTTCAAAATGGATAAGGCCGTTCCGGAGATTTCTACTACTTTTTCCCCTTTCTTGATGAGTTCCCCATCTTTTTTTAACGCGTTGAAAATTAATTTATCATCAACGGCTAAAAATACTTGCCGTGCGGTATCCATTCCGCAAAGAACCAAATTTTCTTTGGCGACGATGACGGCCTTGGCCTGTGTAGCGTCGCTAAAAATAGTATCGGAGGTAATATCCCCCAAGCTTAAATCTTCCAGAAGTGCTAATTCTACAATTTTATCTATGATCATTTTGTTAACTCGAACATTTTATGAATTGATTTTTGGGCAGCATCTGCTACCGATTGCGTTACTTCCACAACTTGGTCCGGGCGCGGTTCAACCAACGCTTGCAACGTGTTGATTAAACTGTTTTTCTTCATATAACTGCACACGCCAAAGGGCCAAACAAATTCTTTATCCGGGTATTGTGCCTCCAACCGGTTGACCAAACCAAACTCCGTCAACATACCAAAACACGTATCGGTAGAGGAGGATACGTATTTCATCATTCCGCCGGTGCTTCCTACGTAATCGCACAACGCGCAAACGTCACTGTCGCACTCGGGATGTGCCACCACTTTAATACCAGGATGTTGCCGGCGTAACATTTCCACATGTTCGGGCCGGTATTTATCATGCACACAACAAGAACCGCCGGATGAAATGATTTTTTTAGGAGTGCCGCGGCGCGACAATTCATCTTCAATATTTTTAGCCATCAACAAATCCGGCACAAAGATCAGTTCTTTCCCGGGCATTTTTTGGGCAATATCAAACACATTCCCCGATGTAACGCACACATCACACGCGGCTTTTACTTCCGCCGAACTGTTGATGTAACAAAGTGCGGAAACCCCCGGATGTTGGGACCGCAGTTTTTTCACATCTTCCCCCGTCATGGAGTCGGCCAACGAGCAACCTGCCTTTCCCGCCGGGATTAACACTTTTTTGGAAGGGTTTAAAATTTTGGCTGTTTCCGCCATAAACCATACACCGGCAAACACAATGACCGAAGCCGAAGATTGTTTGGCTTGCTGCGCTAATTGAAAGGAATCCCCGCTGAAATCCGCTACGCCGTACACTAAATCCGGCGTGGTGTATGAGTGTGCCAGTACCACAGCATTTTGTTCTCTTTTGAAACGATTGATAGCCAATGTATAAGGAGCCGCCGCAATACAATCTTGCAAGGACCACTTTTCACTTTTGGTTTTGGAAACATGACAAAGAAGCCCATACAGGCGATGGGCTTCTTTTAAAACGAGAGCTTCCTTTTCATCCGTTGTGGTCAACATAACTAGAAGGAAGTGGTAGTAGTGGTGGCACCGCTGGTCGTTGACGTGGCAGAGGCACCGCCGCTAGACGTAGTGGAAGAAGACACCACTTTGCCGTCTTTGTAAACGGTTTTGACGGTCGTTTTGCTGCTGACGGGAACCGTCGGGTTCGGGCCGTCCACTTCGTACACGTTGACGGTATTGACCACCTTTTTGGCACGGGTAGATTTCAAAGCCGTTGCCGTATCTACTTTGCGGGCAGCCGCTTTGATTTGCCCCATGCTTTGCAATTGCGCTGCCGGCGGGAGATAGGCATCTCCGCAAGCTTGCAGTTCGTAAGCGCACAAAGAATCATAATCCGAATCGGGTGCTAAAAAGTTATCAAACTCTTGATCAATAATTTGGTATTTTCCGCCGTAACCATCTGCCGTTACGTAGCCGTCATTATACCCATCCGTATAAACGTATCGATCTCCGCGGGTATTGTTGGAACAGGCACACAACGCTACTGCAGCTACCAGCATACACAACCACTTTTTCATATTCTTTCTCCTTTGTTAAGAAAAAATCCTCTTACTAAGATTATATATCATATTTTAAAATTTTGGGGATTTTTTTCATGCACGGGATCCTCTCCTTAAGGATTTCTCCATTTTTGGTATAATAGAAAAGTTCTAGGGAGGATTTGTTATATGCAACTGATTAGTAGTTTATGGATTCACGTACAAGCGTTTTTTACACACCCCTCTTTACAAGGTTTATACGACGTTGTAAACGCGTTTAACAATTTAGTTTGGGGCCCACCGATGATTATTTTGTTGTTTACGTTGGGGCTCTATTTTACCTGCAAACTTAATTTCATTCAAAAATATATCTGGCCGTCCATCAAACTCTCCGTCCATAAAACAGAAGCCGAAGGGATGGTAAGCAGTTTTGGTTCGTTGGCGGTAATGATTGGGGCTACCGTAGGCACCGGTTGTATCATCGGGGTAACTACCGCTATCGCCGAAGGCGGACCCGGGGCGCTGTTTTGGATGGCCATGGCCGGAATTGTCAATTTTGCAATCAAATACGCGGAATGTATGGCGGCTTTTAAATACCGCGTTCAATTGCCCGACGGCGAATACGTAGGCGGACCGATGTACTTTTTGTCTAACATCTTAAAGATGAAAAGAATGGGCCTTATTTTTGCTATCGGCACTTTGCTGACCGGATTAACCGCCGGCAGTGCTTTGCAATCTAACTCTATTGCGGACGCGCTGCGGGAAGGGTACAATCTCAATCCGTGGTACGCCGGATTTTTTATTGCGTGTGCCACGGCCGCTGTCATTATGGGTGGCGTAAAACGTATTGCGAATTACTCGCAATGGTTGGTGCCGATTATGGGCGGGTTATATCTTCTGGTAACTTTCGCCGTAATAGGAATGAATTTTTCTAAAATTCCAAGCGCCGTGTGGATTATTTTTCGCTCGGCGTTTACCGGCAAGGCCGCGATAGGCGGGGCTATCGGTGTGGGATGTGTGGGAATCATTCAAGCCATGTTGCCGGGACTCACAGCCGGTATCACACGGGCCGTTTTGACAACGGAAGCCGGTTTGGGCAGTGCCTCCATAGCAGCGGCGGCCGCCCGTACACGCAGTGCCACGCAAATGGCGTTGGTATCGGCCTCCTCGGTTTTTTGGACCATTTTTATTTGTTGTCTTACCGGGATTGTTATTGTACTGGCCGGGGATTACACCAATCCCAACGTCTATGCGGCCAATTTGTGCAACAGCGCATTTAAAACCGTCCCGTATATCGGAACGCCTATTTTGGCGTTTTCCCTTGTCATTTTTTCCTTTACCACTATTATCGGCTGGGGATATTATACGGAAAAATCACTCCAATTTTTGTGTAAGGGGTCAAATGTGTTGGTACGACCGATACGCGTATTATTTGTTCTTCTTACGTTTGTCGGCGCGTGGATTGGCACCAGTTTTTCCTGGCACCCTTTTATTGCAGATTCTTTACTGCGTACGGCACAAGCCAACCTTTCCACCCGGTTCATGTGGGCATTAGCGATTATGACCATGACCATGATGACCTTGCCCAATATTTGGGCGTTGTGGTGTTTGCGTAAAGTAATTTGGAAAACGACACGCCGCTATTTGCCGGGCGTTGTGGAAAGAGCCGTTGCCAAATTAAATAAATCTTCCGCCGAACGCTAGGGAATAGGTGTTTTCTCTTGAAATGCAAAAGACCTACAGATGTAGGTCTTTTGTTATGTTGATAGGTGTACGGAATTTATTTTTCTATCAAGGCGATTAAATCTACCAACGCTTGCACACTGGCACGGCCGATGTTGCGCTCACGCGTGTGGGCAAACCAATATTTTTTGGCGTGTACACCGTCCGGCCCGGCCACACCAATCCACACCGTACCGACCGGTTTTTCGGAACTGCCACCGTCCGGTCCGGCAATGCCGGTGGTGGAAACCGCATACTCGGCCCCCGTCAACTTACGTACTCCTTGCGCCATCTGGCAAGCGACTACTTCACTTACCGCGCCGTATTTTTCCAAATCTTCTTTTTGCACACCCAATGCAGTTATTTTTACTTCGTTGGCGTAGGCCACCACCCCGCCTAAAAAATAGGCAGAAGAACCGGCTACCGACGTAATCAAATGTGCAATATTCCCCCCGCTGCAACTTTCTGCACACGCAATAGTACGCCCAGCGCGGCGCAAACGAAGGGCAATGTTTTCTTCGTTTTGTTCCGATTCATTTTCCAAAAAAGAAAATTCGTGCAATTCTTTTTTTAATTTTTCAAAATATTCTCTCAACGGAGCCGTTGCACTTGTACACGTCAACCGCAAGCGCACAAACCCCGGCGAAGGCAAATACGCCAGCGCCAATCCTTCGGGCAAAGTATCCTCAAATTTTTCCAACCGTTGGGCAATATCGGATTCAGGCACTTGGTAAACGGTCAACATTTTATAACGTACGTTTAACTGCGTAAATTTTTGTTTGATACGCGGTAAAACTTCTTGTGCAAAAATTGTTTCCATCTCAAAGGGCACACCCGGTAAAGAGACGAGGACTTTCCCGTCTTTTTCGAACCACATGCCGCACGCCGTTCCTTTGGCATTGTGTAGCGGCGTACAAGCGGCCGGCAATAAAACTTGAGAAGCATTATACGGGTTGTTCAACCGCTCGGGTTGCGCAGCCAACAATTTCCGCAACCAAACGGCAGCTTGTTCGTTTTTGACTAATGTTGTGTGAAAATAATCGGCCAATGCTTGCTTTGTAATATCGTCTTTTGTTGGGCCTAATCCGCCGGTTACAAGCACCAAATCCGACGTGACCCACAACTCCTCAATGGCTTGCACAATCGCGCTGTGCGCATCCGATACCGAGCGCATTTCAATAGTTTGTGCGCCCAAACGGGCCAATTCCCGCGCCAAATAACGGGAGTTTGTATCTAAAATTTGCCCAAGTAAAATTTCATCGCCGATTGTTAAAATACTTGTTTTCATAAAATTATTGTAGCACTTTTGGACCCAGTACGAAATTTTATCCCCACTAGCTATGTTTGGACAGTGGGGTGGTAGTTTGGTATAATAAGAATAGGAATTTACGACGATTTCCGCGCCCGTAGTTCAATGGATAGAGCGTCAGCCTCCGAAGCTGGAAATGTGGGTTCGACTCCCGCCGGGCGCATTTTTCTTCCTAAAAAACATTCCTTCGTTGTTGCTCATTCGGTCGCATACCTCCGCGCTAACGCGCGCGCGTTTCGACAGTATTACTCCCTCTTTCGCGCCTAGAAGAAATGCTTTTTATTTTGAAAAAGGAGTCCTCCTACACCGTGAAGCCCGGCCCAGAGGAAAATCTTGTCAGAAATTTTACCGTAGGGAACTCCCGCCGGGCGCCCTCTCTTCCTAAAAAACATTTCTTCGTTGTTGCTCACTCGGCTGCGTTTTTACTAGAATATAAACCATGAAAATATATCAATCATTCCGTATAAAATTCCTCGTCTTTTTTCTTTTTTTCGCAGGGACGGTCTGCGTTATTTCTTTTCTTTTGAACCTGGCTTCTTTCCCTGCTTGTTTGCGCGCCCTCTTAATGGCCTTTATGTGTTTTAGTATTTCCTATTATTATTGGAAAAGAGGAAAAGAACCGCTTTGCGAAACTACTATGGAAGGGATTCGCGCCGGGAAAATTTTGATTTTGTGGTAAGATATAGAAAAGGCCATTTGTTATCGTGGTATAATAATAAAGGATTCTGCCATTCTCTTTGTCATAAAAGAAGAAGCCCAAAAAAAATATCCGGAAATCTCTGCTGGAAAAATTCATTTTATGTGTGCACAAACAGGCCTTATCGGGACTTTTGAGATACCCAAAAAACAACGAGAATTGCTTATCAAAGAGATAAAATTATTTGTACCGGTGGAAGAAAAGTAATCATTTTTCTTCTTAAATGCCTTTGTACTTTATTACAATTTCACCCGTGCATCCGACCGATGGCTTTGACCCAGTTGGCGGCTGGGCCATTTTATAAACGCAGGTATTCTAAGAAGGAAACGAAAACATCCGAAGCGGACAAATCCCATGAGGATAAGATTTCTATCACAAACTTCTTCACCGAGATAGCGTTAGCAAGGGAAGAGGGCTGAATATGGTTGGCATTCTCCCCCTCCTATCACTGCTACGATTAAGCCCAGCAACTACCCTTTTCATAACTCCCTTGAAAATCCAAAAAAAATAGCTCCGCCGAAGCGGAGCTATTTTTGCAATATGTAAAGTTAGAATAGGAACGAAATGTTTGCTTCTCCGCCCCATCCGCGGCGCTTACCGACTTGTCCGTAAGCGGTCAACTCGGAAATGATCGGGAAGAACGATTCGTTGTGGTACGTTAAGCGTGCTTGCGCGCGGGCACTAAAGCCACCCAAGGAAGCAGAATCGTTATCCAAACCGGCCACCGACACGTCCGACTTACCTAACATTTCATACAAGCCCATAATCCCCACGGAAGGAACGAGTCCGTCCCAAATGATGTTGGAGAACATGTAGTTGGTACCAAAGCGCAAGGTAGCTGTTTGCAAGCTGTCGTACGCAACGGCTTCGCTTAAAGAGTCGGTCACGTCGTCTTTGGCTTTATGCAAGAATTGCAAGTTGGCAAACATTTCCCAATCTTCCGATATATCTTGCACGACCCCGGCTAACAAGCCGAAATACAATCCGCTTGTTTTTAACCGGGCTCTTAAGCCGTCCGAATCAAAGTTCATATCAATTTTACCGATTTCGGCACTTCCTTCAATGCGGCCCGTTTCACTATAATAGTAAGAGGTCATTAACCCTAAAGCATAGGCGTTTACGTCCCCTTCGGAATGAATGGGGAACGATTCGTACCGACCGTGGCCGTACTTAGCAAATAACCCGCCCAACCAGTTGCTTTGGAATTTTTTCCATATACCGACTTGGGCAATCTCGGAGCGCATATCAAACCCGCTACCGGTATAATAGCGCGTATCGTGATAACCGCCGTTGACAAACACGTTAAGGTCCGATTCGCTGGTCCATGCTTCTTTGAAGGTTTGGTTGAGCATTTCCGTTCCTTCCGAAGCCAGCGCTATCCCGGCCAACGGAACTTGACCGAAGGTTTCAACGTTGTCGGGATCGCCTTTCTTGTTCACTTCTACACTAAACTCATAGGCATCTTCTGCCCTATTGGTTAGAGTGAAGGTATAAGCCCCGCTTTTGGGGTTTGCCAATTCAATGGAAGTATCCGTCAAATCAAAACGTCCTTGTTCATCTTGCAATACATTCGTCAAATCCGTTTCGGTTTTTGCTTTGATGATTGCCACGTTGCTGTCATAGTCGGCTTGCTGATCCAATTCCACCAACGCTTTTACACCGGATTGCGTGAACTCTAAGCGGGTATCCGGGCCGGCCTGGATGGTCCACACATCATCAAAATTGGCGAATTTATCTTTATCAAAGGACACATATTGATTCGAAATAGGATTGCCGGATGGATCCACCACCATGTTGTGATCAAAAATTAATTTATTAGTCGGATGACCGAAGGCAGAGTTCCCGCCGTATATCATTACGTCATCTTCCAACTGCGTATTGCCGCGCAAGATAACGGTGTTGTTTTCGGTTTTTACATCAATGGCACGCAAGTCCACCCCTGCCACATAACCGCCGTACACACGGCTGCCCTCACCAATGGTTACATCTTCAAAAACGAGCGTGTTATTGCTGGCAGAGAAAACTTGTCCTTCCATGGAATTGTCCGGAGCTTTCTGATCTTCTCCGCTTTGGTGGCAGTCAAAAGATGTGTAGGTGGCATTCGGCGTACAAATAAAGGATTTGGTTTCAATCACGTTTCCTTTCTTTTCAACCAACGTTTTCGTATAGTTCTTAACCTTACCGTCCTCATCCTTTTCTCCTTCGGCCCACGTAGCATAATGCATTTCCCGCAATTCTGCCGCTATCCCCCCCATGATATTACCGGACACTTTACTGGATGATACGGTATAGGTTCCTGTTTTTGGGTCAGTATACTGTCTGCCCGTAAAGGTAAGTTTGTTATAGTCGCTGTTTGTACCGCCGTTAGCCCAAACAATCGGTTCCGGAACTTTTTTAGATCCTTCGGATAGTTGGCCAAAAGAGTCGGCAAGAACCGGCCGTTCCGTATATCCATTTTCCTGTGTGGTATAATCGAAGGCCGCACCCCCGTAGAGGAAGCCATAGTCCGAATTGAAATCGGGATGTTCATACAAGCTGCTATCATCCGGGTTGGCCTTTGCCCTTTCTTTGGTAAAATTCAAATTTCTGACAGCAAACACATTGCGCGCCACCATGGAATCTATATCTACCGTTCCTTGGAAGGGAATAATTTTACCCCCCGGACCAGAACGGCTGACTGTAAAATCTTTTACGCGCGAAAGTGTTACCGTATTGCTACTGGCTTTGCCGGCAAAGTTTAAGCTGGCCCCGGCTTCCGTTACAGTAATCGGAGTATTTACATCGGAAATACTTAACGTGTTGGTGGAAATGTCCGCATTAATAATCGTCGGTCCTAATTTACCCAATTTGTTAATTACCGTAATGGTTTGCCCCCCGTCAGCTATCGTAGCGTTGTAAAAAGATAGCGTATTGTCGGTGGCCAATGCAGAAGTCCCGCTAAAAGCATATGCCTCTCCCACTTGTGCGCCGCTTTTAATACTGACTTTGTTGTTCTTAAAAACAGAAGTTCCCTGCGTTCCGTTGTGCTGCAAAATATTCCCCTGTACCACCCCTCCCACGATAGCTACGGCGGAGTTATCTATTTCTACGGAATTGTTACTCGCTTGGTCTGCCCCATAGGCCCCGTATGCAAAAGCCGCTATCGAACCGTCTTTCACCGTAACTGTGTTGTCAAAGGCATGCATATCCGTATCTACCAAAAGCTCACCATTATCATCCGTATCCACGCCGAAAATGAGGTGGTCTTTCAGTCCGCCACCGACAACCCCCCCCACCGTGCTGTTTGAAATTTCAACCGTATTTTTGTTGGCTTCTCCGTAGGCATAATCGGAATACCCGCCGATTACCACACCGGGAACGGCAATGTCAAAATAGTCAGATTCAAAAGAATGCGTGGGTATAATTGTGGAATCCTTAACGGTAACCGTATTTCCATTAGCCGTACCGGTGCTAAGACGATAATCGACATATTTCAAAAATGTAGCACCGCCGATTGCCACGCGGTCGTGTATTGTAGCATTACTGATAATGAGTTTATTATTGCGGGCCTCTTTGTCGTACGCGGCACCACCGACTACGTACGCGGTACCATTCTCGTATGCACTTGCCGGTGCCGATACCGTAACGCCGGAAACTGTCAACGTGCTCCCTACGACACTTTCTAATTCGGAACCGCCCCCTACAATACCCATACTCCCATCGTAATCGACTGTTAATGTACGCTCATGTCTTGCATCATGCAAGTTCCAGTTCGGAGTGACAGGATTGGCGGCAGATACGCCGGAAGAAAAAAGAAGAGCAGTAGTTATAACCCCTGAAAGAATTCTACAGACAAACACGTTTCGGTTCATTGATTTCTCCTGGAAATACAAATATACTTAGATTTTACTCAAATATCTTGTTAAAATCAAGCAAAATTATCGTTCGTTTTGAACGGATTTTTTATTTATTCAGCCAACGCCAAAAATTATCTTCAAAATTGGCGGCGTTGTTATAACGGTAGGCACGCCCAAGGGCTTTCTCGGTAGAGTAGGGCTGGTAGACCGTTTTGCCTTTACTGTCGCGCACTAAAAAACCGGTGGACGGATTGCGCACGGGCTCCCCCTCGGCCAGCAAACGCGTGAATTGTTCAAATTGCATGCGGTTAGAGGGCATATTTCCCCCCGACGGATTCAATAAGAACCGCACCATTAAGTACGCTTGCAAATACCACTTTTGCATTTTGTTTTGACCTTCGGCGGCGTCCAAAGAACCTTCTTTCATAAATTCTTCAAACGGCATTAAGTGTACCGGCGGACCGTTGCGACCAAAACCGCTGCGGCCGCTTTTGTTTGAACCGAACGAACTGCCGAAACCAAACATGGACCGAGAACCGAAAGTGGGCATTTGTTGAGATTCATCGCGCTGTAAATTAAGGGTTTGATAATCGTGATTCCAGGGCCCGCCTTTACTGCCGGCGTAGGCCTGGTCTTCCACCAAAACGGCTAATCCTTCGTCCAGCCAAGTGGGCGTCATGATACGGCCCGTTTTGTGTTTGTCAAAAAATTGCTGCGTAAAAATGTGGGTCAACTCGTGTGTGAAAACTTCTTTGAGAGCTTGTTGCGCATTGGGTTCATCGTACACTACAATTTCCCCGCGCGTAGGATACGCCAACGCGCGCGTCCAGGCCTTGGCTTCCGGCTCGTATTTCAAATAAGCGTTATGGTCCTGGTACACAAACACACGCACCCGGTTGACCATCATCCACGGGATAAAACGGCGTAACGTTTGATAGGCCGATTCAAAAATCATGGCCATATTGGCCGAACCGATGGCGGAATCGGATTTTTGCGTGTAAATATCAAAGTGATTACTTTTGCTAAAACTCCACTCCACACCCGGGCGGTAAGCATTGGGATTAAATTTTTTGTTGGCGGCAGGAACGGTAGCCGGACGGTTTTTGGCTGCCGAGGGCGGAATCGCACGGCCGGCAGTAGCTTCTTCTTTTGATTTTTCCAACAAGCGCACGGCGTATTCCAGTTCCGCATCGGCCGCCGCGGCTTCTTCCGATTCATCCGCGGCAACGGGAGCTTCTTGCGTAGAGGCAGCCCCGGTATTTTGTGATACAGCCGCAGTTGTTTGCGGTTGCTGTGCAGGTGTTTGCACAGCTGATTGCCCCGACGGTTGAGAAGACGATACCGGTTGTGCGGACGGTTTGGAAGGAGCAGATTTATCCAATTGTTTTTGAACGGCTTGCGCGCGCTTGTTGCCGGTTGACGGCTTTACTTTGGTTTGCACGCTAGAACTGGTACCCATATCTAACGGGATATCCAACATATCCGCCGAATCTGCCGCCGCTTTGGCAGAAGCATTGCGTTGTGCGTTGACTAAATCGGCAGGGGTACGCGCCGCAGCGCCTTGACGCGCAACGGAAATAGTTTCTTCTTTGGTAGATTTTTGGAGTAAATCAATACCGCCAGCTTGGTCTTGTTCATCTGTCCAGTTGACGGCTTTTACCGATTTGGAGCGGGACGGCGTTTGCGCCCACCCTGGGAGGGCAAACAACAAAATTCCTATCAAACAAAATGCAGCTCTCATACCGAATTATAAACTTTCCGCGTTAGAAAGGGAATATTTAATTTCGCAATCACCGTTCGTGCCGCTTATTGTGGCCGTAACAGCATGGTCCGAATCATTACCGTCAAATGTAGAAATGACACACTTATATTCTCTCTCTCGTTTTTCTTCTGAGCAGGGGACGGAAGGATCGCTGAATCCGGCATCACCGCTCTTACAGTTGAAAATACACTCATTCATATCACGTTCAAATGCTGCCGGGCTTTTATCCACCCATATTTCGTTTACCTCAGCCATGCAGGACTGAATAGCCAATTGCCCGGCCACCATACGACGGTTGTGACGGGCGGAAGTCGTACGTCCCACCGCAAAACGCAACAGCATCGTTGCGATACCGGCTAAAACAGCAGCCAACAACAATACCTGCAAAATAGCAGCCCCTTTTTTGGACGATAACATATATTGCTCCTATAATGTAAAAAATACTTCTTCCGCCGCTTCGCTAATCGTGGGTGTAGTATCCGGTATTTCCACAATCAAATTTACTTTTAAGGCGTTGCCGCCCGCTTTGCGAAACAACGGTACGGGATAAGTAAGCTCCGTATTTGTGACCTTGGGAATAAACTTAACATTTCCCAACAGTACCGTGTCGCTTACATCAAAACAAGAACTAAAGGGTCTTCCCTCGCTGCATTCCTGGGTGGCAAAATTACACTGTTCACAAACGTCACTATACACAGATTTTCGTTTCAGATTCCGGCGCACAATTTGGCCACCTGCCAAAGCATTCGTATCATAGCAATAACACCCGGTTGGGGCACCGCCGATATCTACGCACGAACGAACAACTGACGACGGCTCAAAAGGTTGCGCCATAGTATTTCCGGCCTGTAAATAATAAATAACATAATTGTTATCACCGGCCGATTTAAGACGCAGCAACTCTTTTAGCGGCGGGCGTTGCGAGCAATCGCCCCGTACTTGCGAGGTAACATAAAAAGGCGTATCATTGACTACAAAACGGTTTTGGACATCTTCGCGAATTTGACGCAAAGCTGTGGATAAACTACTGCGCAACATCAGACGATGGGTGGTTGTGGAAGAATTGCGCGAAACCAACGACGAAAGTGACGCCACGGCCACCCCGACCAGTCCCACAAGAATGACAGCCAAAACCACTTCCGTTAATGTAAACCCATTTCGTTTTCTCATATACCATATCCTTGGCAGTCAACCGTATATTGATTTTTGAACACATTGTAGCGTAGATCATCTACAATACTCTTAATATCCTGGTCCCTCATCATGTCTCCAGGCGAATCTTGGTAAAGAGAAGCAACTAATTCCGAGCCCGCAAGTTGTTCAACCTGAACACTAGATTTAGAGGGATCACACAAAGAAGGTAAAAACGCATCATCGTTGAGGGCGTCCAATGCGTGCGAATAGGACGAGCGTAGGTCGTCGCCGTCCGTCAGGAGGATTTTCCACTTGTTATTGTCCGCAAAACCGGCGTAATCTTTGTCCTTCCCATATTCTTTTTCCAAATCTGATAAGGAAGATATGCCCGTATAATTTTTGCCGAACACAAACCCCTTGGAACGTAAGTAAACGGAATGTTCACCTCCTTCCTCCGAGTCCCACAAATTCTCTCTATATTCATCCCGCAACGGAGAAAGCGCTTGCGCAAAATTATGTATTTGCTCCAGGGCCAGTATGGAATCTTCCCTGAAGTTTGGCTGTGAGGCATTACGCGTAGAGGATAACACCACGCCAAACGTTCCAACCGTTACCACGGCCAAAATCAACATGGCAATCATCCCCTCCAAAAGTGTTACCCCTTTTCTATTTTTTAAAATGGTGAACATAAGCATTCCCCTTTTTAATCCGGTTGCGTACCATCACACTCGTCATTACTTTCCGGTTGCTTAATTTTTGACAGGTCGTTTATATCAACCCGGCACTTTTTCCCTATGTATTTCCCTGCACCGCCTACGCCTTCCATAAAAACCTGCCCGGTTGTAAGGTCGCTCCCTTCCCGCACATAAGTAAACTTGTACGGAAGGCCGATAAAATCTTTCGCGCGGAAATCGCCACAAAAAAATATCCACTTAATTGTCAGTGCATTACAGGCACCTGTGGCGGAAGGGATACTTCTGCGCGGAACCCCGGTGGTACCACAATCGTCATATGTCAAGTTGGCATTAGTTGGCAGAAAATCATCGGATTCCGTGCCGACAAAACTATAATTCTTCTCGTCGCTCGGGTCCGTGTTCACACAGTTCCCGTCATTTTCCATCGTCCGAATCGCCTGGCCTAGTTTCATCAAACTGATTTTGGCACGGCGAAACCGTTGTTCCGCATTGCTAGCACGAAACGAAGGTACTGCCATGGCACCGACCAATGCCAATACCATCACCACCGCCAATACTTCCATTAATGTAAAACCTTTGTTCATATCATTTCCTATGGATTTACTTCTTCGCCGGTTACTGAATCTATGCAAACAAATTGGCCCCTATACTGAATGGGCAATTCGGCAGCGCCTGACACGCACACACGTGTCGGAGTGTGGGTTTTGTCAATCTCGAGGGAAAATTTTTCCTTAACCCCCCACCCGCGGTTCTCTAAAAACCCGCAGGAAACCATCATAACGGTTGCACTATCTTCAGCAGAATTCGACGGGGCACACGTGACTCGCGTTACGGGTACATTCGGCATTTCTGAATCTCCCAGGCGGACGGAATACTCCAGCTCAAACAGCCGTACAGCCATCGCAACAACACGGGCTTGGTTTTTAGCATCCGCCGCGTACCCGTCCAGTATTTTCGCGCGGTAAGTAGCAGTTGCCACCACCGCCAATGCAGAGATGATTGCGGCAGCCATTAACAATTCCAGTAACGTAAACCCTTTTTTATGCATAAAGTACCTCTCGTACTAGTATTGCAAGAAAAACCAAAAATTTCAAGTAGGTTTTAAACTTTTCTGTTTTACAGGAGTATCGGTTTACCCGAGGGGTCCGGAAGGCCCACCGCCGCTACTCGAACTGGTTTCGCTTTCTTTGGCTTGCTCGAACGTTTGGCGTTCAATAGTCCCGTCCGACATAAACACCGCGCGGAAAAAGGGCAAACGCTCCGCCCTTTTATATTCTTCCATATCGGAGTCACTTTCCGACGGATTGGTTTTTGCTGTCTGTAACTGCATGGAAACCACCGGTTGCGCCGATACAAAATTATCGCCCGTTTCACCTCTTTTCTTGCAACCGTACGCATTTCTCCAACCACTCGGAGAACTCATCGGTGTTGCCTTCGGATTACAAACATAGAACTTATATCCTTCAAGCGTATTCGCTTCCTCGTTGTCAAACACCATTTCGTTCAAATAGCCCCTCGCAAAAAGACGTTGGCCATAACATTTATGTGTCTCTGCAGGTAACGGTTTGCAACATACTTGTCTTATGTCCGGATTCTCCTCGGCGTTTGGACCCAGCGTTAAACCATCCGTCTGCCACTCGTGCTGAAATTCCATGTATACAACGCCGGCGCTGCTACCCGACACAACGGGAAATTGACAGGAAGCAGAAAGATCTGTCAAATCTTGTTGCAAGGTCTTTACCGCCATACCCAACTGAGCCAATTGTCCTTTGGCTCTTTCGTACTGGCCGGAAGCTTTGGACCTTTTGTAAGCGGGAACCGCCATGGTCACTACCAACGATATAATGACAACTACCGTTAAAATCTCAATTAATGTAAAACCTCTTTTGTGCATAATTTCCTCCAAAATTAGTTTCCACCGCCGATTTGAGACAGTTTGAAAATCGGCAAGAAAATAGAAGCTACTACTACACCGATTATACTACCCACACCGACAATCAAGATAGGGTCTATAACGGCTGAAAAGCGTGCGATAAATTGCTCCACGTTATCCGCGTAGAACTTGGATAACGTAGCAATAATACTCGGTAACTTACCGGATTCTTCTCCCATGCGCATCATTTCCGTCATCAACCCGGGAAATACGTGTGTATCCGCAAAGGAATCGGAAATAGAACGACCGGCGGCGACTTCGGTACGGATTTGTTTCAAAGCGTTTTGAATAATCACGTTCCCGTAGAAAGCTTCTTCCAATACGCCCAATGCGTTCAAAATGGTTACACCGCTTCTGAGCAAGGTGGACATTGTGGAAAGCAACCGGTCGTAATAGATGCTTTTAAGGAAATTACCGAAAATCGGCATGGTAAGCAAGAAAGAGTGCCAACGCTTTTTACCGGAAACGGTCTTCGTCCAGAAGTGGAACACCACAAACAGGAAAATGGCCGAGCCCACCAGCAAAAGCCAATAATTGGTAAGGAACGAAGATACCGCTATTACCGCCGTGGTAAGAGGCGGTAACTCGATGTTGAATTCTGTAAAGATTTGTTGGAAGGTAGGTACAATCCCTAAAATAAAGTAAGCCAATACCCCAACGGAGGAAACGGCCAAAATAGCCGGGTATGTAATAGCCGTAATGATACGGCTTTTCATTCGTTCCTGCGTTTTGGTGTAGGCAGAAATCTGCATCAATGTTTCCGCCAATTGCCCGCCGACTTCCCCGGCTTGAAGCAAGGCCAACCAAAAGGGGATAAATGTTTTGGGGTGCTTGGACAAAGCATCATGGAAAGATTGCCCGCTGGAAATATCTTTGGCCACTTGTCGCAACACAAACCCCAAACGTTTGTTGGAAGCATATTCCCCCAACAAGTGAATGGCGCGCACCAACGGCACACCCCCGGCAATAAGAGTAGAAAGCTGTTCCGCAAAGAAAGCAAGTACGTGGCCCGGCACTTTGCCACCGTAATACTTCGGCCCCGTTGCTTTGGAAAACAAGCCGACCGAACCGCCTTCCTTTACTTCCAATACGATATATCCTTTGTTTTGTAGTGCATGTACCAAGCGGTCGGAACTGTCTGTTTCGGCAGTACCGCGCATGGTTTTACCGTTTACATCTTTTACAACGTATGTATACTTTGGCATAAACCCTCTTATTCGTCTGCAGTTGTGATTGATAAAATTTCATCAATGGTCGTCTGACCACGTATCACTTTGTGCCATCCGTTGGCACGCAAATTGAGCGAACCCGAACGTATCGCTGCGCGTTTGAGCTCTACCAAATCTTGTGTTTTATAAATGATGTTACGCATTTCTTCGTTCATGCGGTATACTTCATAAATAGCACGGCGACCGCTGAACCCGGTACCGAAACATTTCGGACATCCTACCGATTTGAAAAACGTCCAGGTATTTGCTTCTTTGGGATTTAAGTGCCCTTCTTTAATCATACGGTCTAACGTCATTGCATCCGGTACGTAGGGCACTTTGCAATACGGACACAAAACACGGACTAAACGCTGCGCAGCCACTAACGCCAAAGAGCTGGCCAATAGGAACGGTTCCATCCCCATGTCAATTAAACGAGGAACAGCCCCCAAAGCATCGTTGGTGTGCAAAGTGGAAAGCACCAAGTGACCGGTAAGTGCCGCTTTTAAGCACGCTTCTGCCGTTTCGTTATCGCGGACCTCCCCTACTAGGATGACGTCCGGGTCTTGACGTAAGAACGAACGTAACCCCGCCGCAAAAGTAAGCCCGATGGCCGGTTTTACCTGCACTTGGCTGATACCGGCCAACTTGTATTCGACCGGGTCTTCCAGCGTCATAAAATTTAATTCTGGGGTACGAATGGAAGTCAACACCGCGTTTAAGGTGGTAGATTTACCGGACCCCGTAGGACCTGTTAAGAAAATAAGACCGTGCGGCAATTGAGCGGCGTCCAAAAACGCTTTCTTTTGGATGGGTTCGAACCCGAGTTTATCAATGTTCATTTCGCCGGATCCTTTATCCAAAATACGAAGCACTAACTTTTCCCCAAACACTGCCGGACACACAGAAACACGGACTTCGATAGCGCGGTTTTGATAATGAATGGTAAAACTGCCGTCCTGCGGGAGACGCTTTTCAGCAATGTCTAGTTTTGACAAAATTTTAATACGGGAAATAATCGCATTTACAGCTTCTTTGGCAGGGGTGGTACGTTCGTAAAGGGAACCGTCAATACGGAAACGCAAACTGACGCGCTCATCGAACATTTCCAAGTGAATATCACTGGCGCGCTCCGAAATGGCTTGACGCAAAATAGCGTTTACCTGCCGTACGTATTGGGAACTGCCGGAGGCGGAACGGTCCAAATCCAAAACACCGACGTTATCAAGGTCTTCGTCTTCGTCCTCGTTAACAGCATTAGCCGCGGGCGTACGCGCCGCTTCCACCATGACTTCTTCCAAATAGTTCTTTTTGGAATAAAAAGCGTCCATGACGGCAAGTAATTGGGATTTGGTGGTAATAAACGGACGAATCTGCTTGCCCGAAATCATTTTTAAGTTTTCAAGCAGGAAAACGTTTGTGGGGTCTAACAAGGCAACAGCTAAAATATCATCTTCCACAAACAACGGCATAATCATATTTTCGCGGGCAAACTTTTCCGGAATGATTTCATTTAAATTTTGCTCTCGTTCCGGTATTAAAATACCGTTTTCTTTGGATGCATAATCAATAGAAAAATAAGCGGCTTGCGCCATGGTTACTTGTTCTTCCGTCAAGAAACCCAAACGCACAATGGCCTCTACTAAGGACACTTCATTCTGTTTGGCAAATACCTGCGCCTGGCGTAACTGTACTTCATCCAAGTGGCCTTTTTCGAGTAAAATTTCACCTAACTGTTTTGCCATTTCCGACTCCTCTTTCTACTCCCGCCCCCTTGCAGGGGCGGGATTTATATTTTATTCAGCTAAAATAGTGGGGGTAATAAAGATGACTAAATCCGTTGTGCTTTTGGATTTGGTTTTGCTGGTAAACAGCCAACCCAATATCGGGATATCTCCTAACAACGGAACTTTGCGGGTTTGGTCCAATTCACGGGAAGATAACAAACCGCCGATAACAACGGTTTGCCCGTTTTTCACACGTACCAACGTAGAAGCGGAACGCGTGGTGGTATCTTTGGAGAAATCAAACCCGGAAGAAACGATATCGGAATAAGACGGTTCCACGAGCAACGTTACATACCCTTCGCGGTTGACCTGCGGGGTTACGTTCAACGTCAACCCTACGGATTTACGTTCGGCCGAGGTAGTGGTCATTCCTTCACCAGAGCTGGAACCGGATTGGCTCATGATTTGACCGACGGTCGCATCTGTTTGGGCTTGAATCATCGCTCTTTTGTTGTTGAGCGTTACCACTTTGGGTTTACCTAAATATTTGGCTTCCCCGCGCGTCAACAAGCTGCGCAGCACAATGTTAAAAGCGGACCAGTTTAATACACCGGCTTCCGTGTCCCCTTTGTCGTAATTGGTAGCTACGCCGCCTTCGCTGGTCGTTTCGGTTTTGGTGCTATCGCCGGAAACTTCCGCTTGTGTCGGGAAAATCCAGTTCCACCCGTGCATTTTTTCACCCAATACATTTTTGCGGTGGAAGAAATCCGCGTACAAGCTGCGCGTAGGAGCGGTCACGTTAATCATCGTTCCGCCGGTACCGCCGTATTCAAAACCTAAACTCAAACCGCTGGTCTTGTTGACCTCGACGATTTGTGCTTCAATCAAAATTTGCGGAGGGCGAATATCCAATTCAGCCAAGATATTTTCCACTTGCGGGAAAATTTCCGGCACGTCCGTAATGATGAGTTTGTTGGTGCGCGGATCGATGGCAATTTTTCCTACCGGGGATAACATGCTTTGAATGATGGAAGAAATAGAAGACCCACCCCCGATGGAACCACCTAATCCTTCGGAGCTGCCACTGCTGGAAGTGCTGCCTAAAGAGCTGGTCAGATCGCTCCCGCTGCCGCCCAATTCCTGTAACGAAACGTAGCTAAGGGTATAAATCTTAGTAATGGTATCCGGCGCATCGCTGGAGCGTTTGGTTACAACGTAACTGTCGCTCTTACCAATGCGTTGATAGGCCAAGCCGTGCACACGCAACAACGTGTCCAACGCTTCGCGCACTGTTACGCGCGTCAACGAAGCCGTTACTTTTTTATTCGCGAATTCTTCGCTCATAATAAAGTTTACTTTGGCCTGGGTCGTAATACTGTTCAAGAATACGGATATCGGTACGTTAGATACCCGAATAGAAACCTTACGATCCAAGGGGGAAGATTCTTCTTCCGCCTCTTTGTAAAGCCCAGCATTATCTTGTTGGGAAACAACGGTTGGATCGCCGGGTAGAACCGGTCGAACCTCTTGCGCCGCTCCAACAGTACTGAGCAACGTTATCATGGACAAAACCACTACAATACGATTTATCATCCATCCTCCTGTTTGAATTACTTAACAATTTGTTTACAGCTTTACATTCCTTCTAAAACGTTGACCTTTATACGAAAATATTACATATTCCGGATGCACTTCTTCAATACGTGCGCCCAAAACTTTATTTCCAATCGTATAAACTTTACTGCCAATAAAAACTTCTTTACCGATGACGCCCGAAACGTGAATCTTGTTACGGATTTCACGAGACGGATCCCGGGCACGTTCCAATTCCAATTGCCGCAGCCGTTCGGCTTCCGCTTTTTTGCGACGTTCTTCCGCCAGTTTGCGTTCGCGCTCCATTTCCAACGCATGCAAACGCTCTCTCTCCCTATATTCTAACAATAAAATGTCGTCCGGGGAAAGGGTTGGATCCTTTTTATTTTTTGGATTAAACACCACCTTCGGAGCTTCAGCAGGAGCAGCTGCTTGCTTTACCTCTTCACGCGGCGCCACAAAACCTTCGCCCTCCGCGGCGGGAGTTGCATCCCCGATCGCAACTTGCGCGGACAAGGGTTCGGAAGATTGCGATGCGGCTTGCGCAAACCCGATTGTACTTCCCGCTAAAATTATAATCCCCAATAACCAATTTCTTTTCATCATGGTTATTTTCCCCCTTCTTGGGCTTTTCGTTGCTGTGCCACCAATTCTTTATAATTCTTAAAAATATTGGGACCGATTTTTTGTTTTAAGAAAATGGTATTAAACCGGAGCGAGACCTTATTTTTACCGATGTTTTGAGAATTGGTATCCTTCGTAACGGATACGTTGGACACGCGCAGAAAATCATTCAGATTTTCTGTCTGTTCCAAAAATTTGCCCAATGTTTCATAATTCATTACAGCACCGACGGACTGGCTGGCCACAATGTACGTGGCGTTGCTGGCATTTTCGGACTGGCTTCCTTCGAGCTGCATCCCGATTTCGGCTTTCTTAAACAAATCCAATAAACGGCTGGTAAGCCATTGGTTTTTCTCCGATACGTCCGGAAAAAGCGGTTCCAGCGTAATCAATTTTTGCTTGTTAGCCATGTATTCCTTTTCGCTCTTTTTTTGTATGGCAATGGCTCTGATCTGATCTTGATTCTTTTTGATTTTCTCTTGGAACTTTCCGACGGCATAGTGGACCAAAAAGAAACAAAGCCCTACCGCGATCAATTGCTTGAGAAAGAGAATAAACCGTCCCTCTTGCGCAACTGTTTTTACATCTTGCAGTCCGCGTTGGAAATCCATGACTTGTTGATTTTTTAATATCTTTTTCATCGATTAACGCCTCCCTGCCTTACCGGCTGACGAACAATTTAAGGTAAAGGTTGTTTCTTTATTCGAGCCGGAACCCGCAATCTGATGAAAATTAATACTGGCCGTGTTGCCGCAAATTTGGCTGATTGTCGGCATCGCCGCAAAAGCATCTCTAAAGGAGTTCCCCAAAGCCAAATCTGCCTTTCCCCCTTTATCCGTTTTAATGCGGCCGTCCATCACAATAGAACGATTATTGTTTTGTGCCGGGAAATCTCCGTTATATTTAATGGAAGTTACCCACACTTTGTCGGGAATACTATCTACCAATTCCTCAAATACAGGGGTAATATAAACCGTATTCTTTACCAATCCTTCCAAATTATTGTTTTGTGTTTTCATGTTATTTAAATTGGAAGAAATTTGGCTGCCGGTTAACCCTTTAAAATCGTCCGCTACTTTGGGTGCAGAACGCCGCTCTTTGGCTAATTCCCGGTTACTGCTTTGCAAACCCAAATATTTAAATCCGATAAACAACAAGCATAACACACCGATTAGCGCAACGATTTTCCATAAGGTCAAACTGGCGTTATATTCATAAGAACTTAAGCGGTTGCCTTTTGTAAAATCAACATCGGGAATTTTTGCATCAAAAAATTTAATACTGGCACCGACAGCGGCCAACTCTCCTTCTTCCCGCGCTTCGATACCATATACTTCTTTTAAGCTCCAACGGCGGACCGGTTTTTTAGAATCGGCTTCTAACGCGCCTACCCACTGTTCTACATTGCGGCCCGTAATTACAGCTTCTTCAAAAGGATCTCTTTCCAATTGTTTTGCAATAAATTCCGTACTGTTGGTAAGTTCGAAACGGCGATGTTCGGCCGGAGCTGCACCGGCAATTTCCACCTCACGCAGCAACACCGGAACGTATTCGTTTAAGAAGACAAAGTTTGCGTTGCTGTCGCCAAAGAAAGAATAAATCCGACCACTGTTCCCCACCGCTTCTTTGTCCGCATCGGTAAAAGTGCGGGCCAATGACAACGCGGATGTTTCCACCGATATCAAATTTAACCCGACGGCCTTAAAACCTTTTTTCAAACGGTCAATGATGGTACGGCTGGTCATGGTAAACATCACACCCAAGCGTTTCTGGTGGGTAGCCGCTGTTTCAAATTCGTAGGCGTGGTAGGCCCACTCCGCTTTTTCAAACGGGAAGTGAATATATTTGCGGGCTTCCAACGGAATCGCGCTTTTCCACGACTTCCGTTCCAAAGTAGTTTGAATAATGAAATGGCGCAACAAGCAGAACGGAGCGTCTAAACTGACCACTACGTTACGTGTTTTCCATTTCTTTTTAGAAGTGATTTTGTTGAGTGCATCTCTCCAACCGTCTTGCAGGAAAAATGCTTCATTTAAATCCAATGGTTTTAAAGCGTTGCGATCTACTCCGGACACAGGAACGCGCACCAAAGATTCCAACACGGTTCCCCCATCCTTTTTGGCGGTTTGGGCTACATAAATTTCATTCAAGCTGATGTACACCCCCAAACAATTCGGGTGTGCTTGCATATTACGGCCGATTAACGTTTCCGAAATACTCATAACGCTCTCGCTTATTTCTCCGTATATGTCGTTTCAGTGTACGACGTGGCATACGGATTGGTTGTGGTCGTCAAATCCGCAGGAACATCTTCATAATAGGAATCTGACGAAGAAACCGTCCGTGTAGTAGTTGTCGTAGCAGGCAAAGAGGTATCCTCTTGTACAATGTTGGTTACCGTCTTTGTATATGTATAGGTATTACTTTCTTCTGCGGAAGATGCAGACGCGGCCGTAGAAGCAGCCGTCGATTTTGCAGCGGCCGTTGTTTTGGCCTTAGCGGCGGCGGTGCCTCCCATCGTGCGGCGCGGTTTCGTCCACAACCGGGCAGATTTATAATTCAAACTCTTTGTTACCGTGGTAACTTTGATGGCTTGTACGGATGTTTCCGGCTCTTTTACACCACAGAAAGCGGTAATATTATCCGATTGGCTCGAATTGCATTTTACCACCAAGCGGCGACGCAATGTTTGTTTGTTGCCTTGGGTATCGGTTGCTGTCAACACAACGGTATATTTACCGCAAGGAAGTTCCGGCCCTAAAATACCTTTGCGTCCGTTCCACAAAATAAGGTGATAAATCGGCCCGAATCCTTCCAACTGGCGGACAACATAGTATTTACCGTCGCGACCATGTTGTACGACTTGCAACACCCAGTTATCAATTTTATTTACTGTTTCCAATACGGAGAAATCAATTCCGTACGCTTCGCCTAAGGAGGTGTCGATGGCATGGCATTGCGGGACAATCGCCATGCTCAAAAGCGGATTGGTTTCATTGTCCATATTTTTAGGCATTGCAGCCGGCAATTTGGAATCGTAATCAAATACGATGGACAATCCTTTTAAATTGGCAAACTGTGCCGGGGCCTCTTTATCCACCAACCCCATATTATAGTAGAGTTTGCCTTGCGAAATACCGCGTTTCACAAAGTAGGAGTTGAGCGCCATGGCCTCGCGAATGCCGCTTAACGTAACATCATCGGTATAAGAACCGGCGGGCAAAATAACGTATTCCGCACCTTGCGTAATGGCTAATACTTCGTAAATATCATTCAAAAGCGGTAACGCTTCCGGTCGGAAATTCGATCCTTGGAAAACAACGCCGTCATCGATATCAATGGCATCCGGCCATCCGTCACGCATATAGAGGTGTACACCGGGCGTAGCGGCAATGCGGTCCAACGCGGACTGGCGCATGTGATCTACTTTTTGTTGCGTATACACACTGCGTGCCTCTACGGCTTCCGGAGAGCTCAAATCGTTATAAACAGAATATCCCGGTACGGCTGTGGTTTGGGGAGTCGGGTAATATCCGGCATCCGTCACTACCGTACTGCCGGTTTCATATCCGGAAGGAGCCATGGAAGAATCAACCGGAGCTTCCCATTGATTGGAAAGTACTTGCGAAACGGTCATATCTTCCGTTCCGGCCGGGTAGGCACTTTGATATGTTTGATAGGTTGTATTGGCTACATTTTGCATGCCGTTGTTTACTTCGTCCGCCACATATTGTACTTGGCGTTGGGCATTGTCGTAACCGGCATTTACCTGGTCATCAATCCAAGCGGGAACCGTGTTTAAATCGTTCACTGCTTGTTGCGCATCATTTTGAATTTGGTTGATTTGCTGATCGACAGAATTTTGTACATTTTGCAAATTGGTGTTGTACGCATCTTGCAACGCGGCACGTTGATTGTAAATGTCTTGGCGCATTTGTTGTTCTTGCGCGGCAATTTGATTGGCTTGTGCTTGCACATTGTTCCAAGCATCGTTGGCAGCCGCGTTCATATTGTTTATGCCTTGGCGCAATGCACCCTCGTTATAATTTACATCTACTTCCACCGGATTTTGAATTCCGCCCATTTGGTTGTGAATCATATTCACATACCGGTTGGCTTGGGCCACTTGTTCCGAGTTACCGTTAAGCATTACATCGATAAAATAATCCATGGCTTCGTTTGTCTTATTTTCGTTGTACAAGGAGATCCCTTTTTCCAACTGCTTGGCGGCAGACGCAGCAAATGCCGTATTAAAAAATACCGTCGACATTCCCAACACAGAAAGTACAACGGCTGTAGAAATTTTTATTTGTTTTATCATGTACCTTTCCTTCACTGATATAAGATCGTACACCCTCACACACAGATACGAACATTATAGCAATTTCGCACGTTTTGTAAAGAAAATTTTTTAAATTAGCTCCCTTTGATTTTTGACAGGGCTTCCAAACGCGCCGTTGCTATTTGATTTTCCGGATAATAAAACAACGCATTTTGCAAGGACTTCTTGGCTTTTTCTACATCTTCCGCTTTGTAGTACAACGTCGACAAAGCCAAATTAGCCCACAAATCATCCGGAAATTTTTTCAACACATTCTCCAACTCTTCCTTTGCTTTAATATCATTGCCGGCTAACGAAAGAATCCGTGCCAGCAAAATCGGTCCGTTTGTATCTTGCGGATGTTGTTCGATATACCGCTCCACATCTGCACGCAAACGGGTTTGATAGGGAGCAGACATTTTTGAAAATTTATTTGCCTTTGCGTTGTACTCTTGCAATGTGCGCGCTTGTGCAAGCAACGTAGGTTTGTCTTCTTTTTTGGGATACAGACGATCCAACCTGCGCAAAAGTTCTGCGTCCAATGTATCCACCAACAAACCGCGCAAATAGGTATCTTTTGCTTTTTCCGTTTCGCCCAGTTTCGCATAAATCTCGCCGACTTGCCGCCACAATTGCGTTTCGTACGGGAACAAGGTCAAGGCACGTTCCAACAACGTTTGCGATGTTTCATCCGCGTACAAAATTTGTTTTTGCAATAACTCCGCCAACACGTGATAGGCCTGCAAATGATACGGATGTAATTTCAAATGATCTTGCAAATAATGAACGGCTTTTTTCGTATCGCCGTTTCCCAACGCTGCCAAGGCCGCATGATAATATACTTCCTCGTAATAAGAAGCCGCGGACAATGTTTTTTCAAACGCTTGCAACGAAGCCGGATAATCGCGGCGGCCCAAATGCAATAATCCCAGACGGAAACCGGCCTCTGTATTGGCGGGATACAAACGCAACGCCCGTTGCAAATGTGTAGCAGCTGCCGGCGTGTTTGCCGCAGCGAGTTCTTTTTGCCCGGTAAAAGAATAATACTCGCTGGCGAACCAAATTCCCTGCCAAATAATTACCAAAAAACTCAACCCCAAAACAGTCAATGCCACTGCCTTGGTAGCGGGGTTGGCGGTAATGACGATTTTACGTTCCTCTTTTCCGACGCCGCTTACTTCCGCACCGATAATCCACCAAAATATAAACGCGGGCACAACCGCGTGCAAAGAGATGTTAAGCATGTTGTCCACCAACATACCCAGTATACCGCAAAACAATGCTTGCAGCAGTTGCTTTTTATGGCCTTCTTTTTTATGTGCGGCAAAATCTTTGACTTCCAGAAAAAGCACCATAAACATAAAAACAAACAATCCCAATCCGACGATACCGCCTTGCGCCGCCTGAAAGAGAAGCTCGTTGTGCGGAGCGTTGGTAATGGTTTTGAGTTCGCGCAGGTTCGGAAATTTGAGCAAAGTGGTGGGCTGTTTTTGCGCAAATGCCATTTGAAAATTTCCCACCCCGCTACCCAATACCGGGCGGTTTAAGAAAATTTCTTTGGATACATCCCACATCAGCAACCGTTGATGGAGAGATTGAAAAATCTCGTCTTTTCCGACGTTCAATGTAAAATTAGAAGGGGTTACCTGCGCTAATTCTTGCGCGCGCAGTGCCACGGGACTGACGGCATCGGGCCCTTTCACATACACGGACCACCAACCTGCCAACGCAGCCAATAACGTCAACAAAAACACACGGCCTTTGCGTTTCCAAATCAGTGAACGTAACGTGCCGAACATCCACATCATAAAAAGCCCGGCCACCGCGCCAATCCAACAAGAACGCGCCAACCCGAACGACAAATACAACACATACACCAACACCAACAACCCGTAAACGATAAAATCTTTTTTACTGTCCGTGTGCATGTAATACACCAGCAACGCCGGCAACAACATGACTACTACCGAAGAAAGAAAGTTCGGATTTCCGAAGGTAGAAAATGCCTTGGTAGCAAATTGGTCCAACTCAAAGGGCCACACAAATTCAAGCCCCAACGCTTGCAACACACCGTAACAGCATGCCAAAAACACGGCTACAAAAATGAGTACCAAAATATTTTCTTGCGTTAATTTTTTTAGTACACGCACGCCTAGATACACACCTATTCCCCACAACAACAAGGCATACCAATCAAATAATTGCGCAAAGAACGTTTGCGACGAGGAAAATGTCTTCAGATGCGGGAATAAATACCACAATCCCCCCCACACAAAGAAAAGCAAAATGTAATTTGTTTTACTTTCAATGGTGCCGGAGAAAACTATATTTTTACTTAAAATATAAGCGCCCAACGCCACAATTAGCAACAACGTGCCGTAGTTGAGAAGTCCGTAGAACATCGTTTGGCGCAACGCTTGCGGAGCCGAAGAAACGGCGGAAAGCCACCCCATGGCACACGAAAGAACGTACAGGAAAAAAGCCAAATCAAAAAAGGTTTGTGTAAAATCGATGGATTTTGTGCGCAAGAATTTGACGGCCATAGTGCCGTAAAGCAGGGCCAATAAACTGTAGAGCAACACATTTTGTGCAAAAAACGGATTGGCGGTCAGGTCTGTAAAAAAGATAAGAGGTACGACGAGAAAAAGGGTGCTTAACAACACCCGGATTACTTTCATGTAAAGCGTCTCTTTGCGAGATGCTACCAAATCCAACATACAAACCCCTTTTTTAAGACGTAATACCCACTGTTAGTATTGTAGGAATTTACGAGCAAAAAGAAAAGCCCCTTTTAGATTACTTTTAAATAGGGGGCTAAAGATCTTACCTATATGTAAAATAGTGCTTTGAAATAAAAAAAATCTCCCCGGCAGGAGGTCCGGGGAGATTAGCCGTTTTGCGGCTTTAAGCAATTTTTAAAGCTTCTTAATAACCCAGAATTTTAGCTGCTGCCATATCGGAAGATCCGCCTGGAGCAGGGCTTCCCAACGGCATGTACACATCTTGTTTCTTAGTTTCTTTCGAAGTGTTTTTAGCCGCTTTCTGTTTGGCCGCATTGCGTTTTACGGCATTTTTAATATTGTTCTTGCTAGGTGCTTTTTCTGCTTTTCCTGCTTTTGCACCCGTTACACTGTCTTTTTTAGCTCCTTTCTCGGCTTTTTTAGTTTGCTGCTGGATGGTGGTCGGGGGAATCCCCGTTGCATATCCGCATTTACCAATACCGGAACTCTCCACAGTTTCAACAAGCCATTCTCCAGCACGTTTACACATTTCTCCAACGCATTTGCACACTTGACTAACTTGGCCAGGGAAATCCTCTAAATGGTTATTTGCCCCATAGTTTTGTGCAAATGCCGGAGCAGCAAAACATACTGCAAAAACTGCTGCTAACAAAAGTGCTGATTTTTTCATAACTTCCTCCTTGTACGATTTGGTTTCTCCTTCTACTCATAGGATAAAAAAAAATTCTTGTAAAAACAAGGGTATTTAGACCTAGAGCCATCTAGGTCTTTAGACCTATTTTTTAAAATGGTTCCGTCAGATGGTATTTTGAACCTTAAAAACTTAGTTTATATACCATATAAACGGGCCTTGAAAATTTCTTACAACCTACGCGCAAAGGTACGTGAGGGAAAATCAAGGGATAATTGTTTGAATTTGGAGGACGGGTAAGAGTGTTAACGCATAAAGCTTTCAAATTAAAATAAGATAGCCCTTGTAAGTTTTCCCGAAACGTACACGCAAAGGCACGTGAGGAAAAAATCAAGGGCTAGATGTTTGAATTTGAAAACTTTATTTATAGGTTGCTTCTTTTTTGAGATACTCAAATACTTTCCGTTCCGTCAGCGTGGCCAAGATTTGGTCTTTGCGTTCATCAAAGAAAGCTTTGATTTTTTTCTCATCCGATTTTTTGGTATTGGAAGCAAGACTCTTGTCTAATTCGGCTTTCCAATCGGCCTCGGTGGCTTCCAAGTTTTCTTTCTTGGCGATGGCGTGGACAATGTATCCCAAGCGCAAATCTTTTTCCACACTGGGGCGTATACGTTCTTCGAACATTTTGTGTTGCTGGGCCGTCAATTTATGCGGATCCATTTGCGTCATTTGATGCACAAAATTGTGTAACGAAGATTCCGTATATTCATTCACGAGCGATTGGGGCAATTCAAAATTATTCATTTTGACCAAATGATTTTCGATTTGGTTGATTTCGTCGCGGTTGGAGAATTGTTTGGCCTCGGCATCTAACGATTCTTTCACTTTGGCTTTGAGGGCTTTGAGCGTATCAAACCCCATATCTTTGGCAAAATTATCGTCCAAAGCGGGTACAATTTTGTTTTTGATATCGTCTACCGTTACATGGAAAGAAAGCGTGTCGTTGCCTTCTTTTACTTCAAAATCTTTCTCTTCGCCTTTTTTCAACCCGGTGATGGCTTGTGCCAAACCGTTCATGGTCTGCGGGGCAGACATGTCAATCAGTTCGCTGTCGGCACTTAATTTATAATCATCTTTGCCGTTGCGTTTGCCTTGGTAGTGTACTACCGCGTAGCATTTATCGTCAATAACGGCACCTTCGGCGGCACTTTCCAAGCGGGCATTGGCATCCAACACGCGGTTGATATTTTCCGCAACTTCTTCTTCGGTAGCGGTTTCCGGTTTCTTGGTAATTTCAATACCTTTATAATCGCGCACTTCAAATTCCGGTGCTACGTCTACTTCCATTTCAAAAGCAAAAGGTTTGCCGTCTTCAAACGTATTAAAATCCGCTTTGGTTAACGTGGGTACGGCCACAGCATCCAATTTGGTTTCTTGAATAGCCGCATTGATGGCCGATTTGATCGTTAAATCTACGGCACGTTCTTTAATATGCCCGGCAAAATTTTGTTTGACTAAATCAAGCGGTACTTTCCCGGCGCGAAACCCTTGCATTTGGGCACGAGATTGCACTTGAACGGCGGCATTTTGAAAATTTTTGGTAACCAGTCCCGGGGTGACATCGACTGCCAAGGTAACACGGCATCCTTCTTTTTTAAGTTGTTTGGTTTTCACTTCCCCGGCTTGTGCGGCTTTGAAAATAGACATCTTTGACTCCTTAATATATCGGACGGACCGAAAAATATGGACGGAGAGGGACTTGAACCCTCACGGAGTAATCCATACGCTCCTAAGGCGTACGCGTCTACCAGTTCCGCCATCCGTCCTTTTGTTTGAGAAATTGGGCCATGTGAGGCTCGAACTCACGACCTTACGCTTAAGAGGCGTCTGCTCTACCAACTGAGCTAATGGCCCTAAATCGGATATATAGATTATAGCAAAATTAAAAAGACGGGTAAAGTTCTCTTTCCAATCCGCTGCGGTACAAATGTGGATGATTCGTTTGGCGGGTTATTTGACAAGGCACCGTGCTAAAAGTGTAAAATAGTAGATAGTTATTTTTGTATTTTGGTAAAAGGGACACGTTATGATAAAAAAAGGAATGGTTACATTGCTCACCGTTTTAGGAACTTTACCGCTGTATGCCCAATTGGGGAATATTAGCAGTGTGGACGTAATTATGGAAGAAAACGCGTTTAAAAACGCGGTCAACCGCTATGATTCGCTGGTTGCTTTTTTCTTTCCGGAGGAAGCATCCTTGCAAGAAATGTCTTCATCCAACCAAAAATTAAACATCCGCACCCAACACCAGGAAAGACAAACTATCCAGGCCTTGAGCTCCGTGAAAGGGGATGTGGGCCTTGTAAAAACTAACTTTTTGTCCGATGAGCGAAAATTGGATTTTGATTTATTTTCCCGTGCGTTGAATGCCCGCCAGTGGTGGTTGCAAACCGCGCCCTCTAAAAATGATCCGCTTTACTACACCCAAGCACTTGACAGTATTTACGCTTTGTTCCTTACCGACAAAAACGCACCCCGCGTGCGCAACGCAACGGCTTTGGCCCGGTTGGAAGAATTGCCGCAACTGGTAGCGCAAGCCAAACAAAATCTCACACAAGTTTCCCCCTTCCTGGCACAACTGGCGATGGAAAAAACATACTATGCCCAACTGGGTTTGGACGAAATTATCCAAGGGCTTTTGGCCACAGCGTTGGACGAGTTTATGTTGGAAGATTTAAAAAATCAGACGGCAAATGCACAAAATGCCGTGAAAGAACTCTTTGATTTTTTTAAAGAGCTTTCCCAACGGGAGGACCCTACCGATTTCCGCATGGGAAGCAATTTGTACCATGAATTTTTGCACCACCGCTACCAAATTGATGCCAAGCCGGCAGACCTCAAACGCCAATTGGAAAAACATTTGGATACCACCCAGCGTGCCTTGGCCGCCGCGCTCAAACCGTTTGAAGCCACCTTGGAAGGGAAAGATATTACCGTGGTGGACGGAGATTCCACGCGCGAAGTACCTACCAAACCGGTGCGGCGTAAGAAAAAAGGATATGTTCCCCCTTCTGCCAATCACTTTTATAAATTGGCAAAAGATTTCCCGGCACCGGAAGAAAATACGGACGTACTGAAACTGTTGTCGCAAGAAACGGCTGCGTCGGCGGTGCAATTATGGAAAGCGGGCGTTCTCAAACCGTTTACGCAAATGCCGCAACTCAAAGCGTTGCCGGCCTATTATGCCTATCAGCAACCGTTCCTGTTTATGCCGAAGGAAGATATGAATTCTTTTTGGGTACGTGTGCCCAGCGGTAACGCTTTGGCACAACAAGAAATGTTACAGACGGATTTTAATACGCCGCTGCGCAAAGTGTTTGTCAGCCAGTGGCTTGTGCCCGGAATGTACTACCGTTACCGTCAAACGTCCTCCCTTTCCCCGCAGCGCAGGCACTATGGCTGCGCCAGTATCGAAAACGGCTGGAATGATTTGGCACTCACGTTGGCGCAAGACAATGGTTTCTTTGTTACACCCGAAGAAAAACTGGCTGCCGCCTGGGCCCATTATTTAACCGCAGTAGGTGCGGTGACGGACTACCGGATGCAAACGCAAGCGTATACATACAGTGACGCATGGAATTTTTTAATCAGCGACCAAGGATTCCCGCAAGAACAAGCCGAAGAACTGCTGCGCCAATTGGCCTCTCATCCGGGGCGGGACGTCAGCACGGTAGTGGGAGGAGAAGCACTCACACAGCTGTACAAAAAATATGCACGCCAAACCAACAAACATTTTACCAGTGCCGACGTGCTTGATATACTCTTGCGGGCAGGGGCTCTCCCGCCGGCAGAGTTGGAAAAAGAAGTTAAAACCCTTTACAAAGAAAAGAAATAAAGGGTGTTTCCTTTGTAATATAACCCGGGAATTCCCAGCGGGAACTTGCGGGTACAACGGAAATTAGAAAGATTTATAAGACATAAAAACCCCCGCGCTAAGCGGGGGTTTTTACGGTAAAGAATATCTACAGGTCTTTAAGATCTACGCACTTCCAACTTTCCCATACAAGTGGCCTTCCATCTTCCTCATTTACATATTTGCCGTCTTCTTTTACGTACAAACAGCCGTCCTCTATCGTACATTCACGCAATCGTACACAGTCGGGGCTGGCGGTGCCGTTACATGCCATTCCGTCCTCAATCTTAGTTTCATATGTAGCAAGTTTGTTGAGGTCTTCCGTTGGGGTGGCTAGAGGGACCTTACAAAAGTATATCGGAGACCAGACAGCAGGAAAATGCCATTCGGCAACAGGGTTGGCAGAAACCCCATTGCTATCAGATATTTTCTGTTGCCTTACGCCGGGAACGCGTAGGTAACGATTCAAATCCTGAACCGACGATGCGGTTTTACACTTTAAGTGGTATTTGTTGCCATCGAGAACCCAAGTGGCGGACCTGCCAACACCACCACAGTTCAGTTTTGAAAGTTTTTCAATTACCGGGGGCAAATTGGTCTCACCACCTTTGATTACCAACTCGTGCACGCCAAGCCCTAGAGTGGTGCCGGCGCCCAGGACACGCAATCTTCCCCGGCCGAAACGAGCCATAGCAAGGCCTGGCTCCGGTGTCGGAGCCGGCGGCTGCTGGCCCAATATTAAGTCATCACCTACGGACGGCAAACAAAGTTCGGCCGTATTGCCAAGAGCAACATCTGCTTGTATGGTGGTATTCGACGCCTTCAACCCGGGAACGCCTTCGACTGACAATTTTCGCAAAGCAACAAAATCGCCCGTTTGTAGCGGATCAGCTAGGTTCGGCAGAGAAGGTTCTTGCCTTATTTTAAGCATGGCAGGGTTATTACGGTCCAACCCTACTTTGAGTTGCTGTGCGTACAACGTATCGTACGAAACGTACGTTACCGGAAACTTCGTTACCATTGTTACCGTGCTAGCACGCTGCGCAAAGGAGGGTAATACCCCCGTTAGTAGGAAAAATAGAAATAATGTTTTTTTCATAGTTATCCTTTTAATAAGCGGTTGTTCCTTCTCCACACCACGCGTACCCACCTGTTACGCTCTTCATACCGTACGGTTCACATCGGTCCTTTCCTGATGCGGTCCACTTCGGGTCGTAACAAAACAGTTTCGGACCTTCCGTTACAATAGATCCCATGTATAAGAAATTAACTCCGGCCAAATCTCCTACCCCTATGCGCTTGGAACATAGCGCGTCTTTCAGGGCCGTCGACTCGTCCCCGTATCCGGTGGCCAAATGTTCCGCTACGCCCGCAGGCAAGTGGTCGCCCTGGGGATAGAGCGAATAGAAAAAACTCTTGGTGTATCCGTCTTGCTTATGCTCCCAGTCGTGCACGTTACGATCATCCCCCGCACAACGCAAACAGGAATTTTTACCGGCACTGCCGTAATCTCTCCCCCTATAACTTCCATCGGCGGTGCAACACACGCTGGCATCCAACGCGTGCATCGCAAACGTGTAGTGGTTCATATCATCTAAGTCAGGAACCCTGACACAGGGTCTGTCCGGCTGACAATCAGGTTGATCTAAATATTGTTCCGTTGTGAACCCATAATGGTCCATTTCCATGGTTTGAAGAGTACGCAATTTGGATTCCAATATTACTTTGAGCATATTGCGTGCTTCGGCCATGTGCGATTTTTCGATTGCTTTTTCATACATCGGCGTAGCCATAGCGACCAATACAGCCACTACCAGCACCACCGTTAGCAACTCTATTAACGTAAACCCTCGTTTGTGCATAATATTCTCCTTATTTAGTAAAGGTTATCGGCCTCAACATCAAATTTTGCGCCGGGAAACATATCGTCATCGTTGATATCATACGCCATACAACTCTGTGTTCCTCTGGCTTCATGTTCAGGGCCCCCCGGTCGGCATACCCAGTTCATATTTTCCCGGTTAAGGGCTACTATCGTGTCTCCGTTTGCATCTATGGCAGACACATAACTCGTATCATTGTGAAGCGTTACCAAAGAGTACGTCCAATGTTTGCATATAATTCTAAAATTCGTCACTTTACAAGCAAACCGGAATCGATTCGTCCCACCGCTGTTATCAAACATATCCATTCTGCTGATAGTAGCACGCGGACGCCGCGCAGTATCTTTGTACAAAGCGTCATAATCTTTTGCCCCAAATTCTACCGCCAAGCGTTCGCTGGAGTCGTAAAGCGTGCGCAACATGGCTTGTGCCTCGGCCACGCGTGCTTTTTGTACCACACGGCGGTACTGTGGCAATGCTATGCGTGTAAGCACCGCTACAATAATTACCACTACCAACAGTTCGATTAACGTAAAACCTTTTTTCATCTGTTGCTCCTTTATAATCCGTCGTACAATCCCTCGTTTCTTATGTCTGAGGGCCAACTCCCCATTCTGACCATCGCATACACCACTGCTCCATCTTCGCCTTCATAGATATCATCGGATTTATAACCCAGTAACTCACAGGCCCCATCGGGGAGATTAGCAGAAATTAATATTTTCGGGACACAAAACACATGGGCATTCCCGCCGTCAGTTGAGAGTAGTCCGGTAGGGTTGTAAAGAAACATTTGACCCTTATACTTCCCTTTACGATAGACGCCATAGACAAGCATCCCCCCATATTTATTGCTTTCATCGAGATTGGAAGGAGTCACTGTATAGGCAAAATTGGGGGTCAACCACACCGGAGATTTCCACTCCTCCAACCTCACAAGATCCGGTCCCGCATGGCCTTTGAGGGATATATCCACCAAATTGAAGGACGGAGGGTTTTTTGTTGGTACACCTGGGTTTTCCGCGTACCACCGTTGGTAGGAATCATATATGGCCGGTAACACCTGAATACCCTCCATCATACGGGCACGATCGATGCTTTTGCGGTATTGTGGCATAGCAATAGCGGACAGTACCCCCAATATCAGTACCGCTGCCAATAGTTCAATTAACGTAAAACCTTTGCTCATATCAAAACTCCACAATGTTTAGCAATTATAAAATGCCTCATCAACATGTTGATGATGATCCAACATCTCATTAAGTATTGCAAGAGGAATACCTATTATGCTTCCGCTTTCGTCCACCTTATACCCCATCATTTCGCAAATATTTTGGATAACTTCTTCGGGATTGTGGGCATTTTGGTGTACCGGGGCACAATACACTTGGGCATCTCCCGGTACGACTTCCCCCCCATCCTTGTACTGGGCGGAATATGCAAAAAAGTTTCCCCTATATTTGCCTTTGTGGCGGAACGTTGCGAAAAAAATGTTGCCGGTTTTATTCGTTTTAAAAGTATAAACAAAATTAGGCGTGCACAATTTTGATGCGGTACCGGCCCCGCTTATCGTACCTTTTGAACCAACATCCAGTAAATTAAAAGAACCGGATTCTACCCAATCTTTATCCGGATTTTCCGCCTGCCACCGCAGGACCGAATCATAAAGAGCCGGCAACATTACCATCCCTTCCATCGCGCGGGCGCGCGTTACACTTTTGAGGTATTGCGGCATAGCAATAGCGGACAGTACCCCCAACACCAGTACCGCTGCCAACAACTCAATTAACGTAAAACCCTTTTTAATGTTATGCATAATTTTCCACCCCTTTGTGTATAGTATAAGAGTTTTATGGAAAAATACAACCCTAATTATAGCTAAAAATTCAATCTTCTGCAAAATTTAGTAAGATATACAGGGTTTGAAACCCTGTAGGAGGAAACCTGTATGCGGATTTATGATGATGTACAACTGGATTACTGCGACGTACTCTTGCGCCCCAAACGCTCCACGTTGGCTTCCCGCTCGGAAGTGGAAATCCAGCGGTTGTATCACTTTAAATGGTGCCCGCGCACGATAACGGCCACCGGAATTGTAAGCGCCAATATGTTTACAACCGGCACCTTTGAGTTGGCACGCGCGTTGCAAAAACAACGGTTGTTTAGCGCGCTGCACAAACATTACAGCGCGGAAGATTTGATAACTTTTTTACGTGATAACCAAAAAGAATTCGGCTCCAACGAGTTGGTGTTTGTCAGTTCCGGCGTATCGGATGCGGATTTTGAAAAACTGACCCAAGTGATGAACACCGGGCTTGTGCAAAATATTTGCGTGGACGTGGCTAACGGTTATTCCCCCTATTTGCTCAACTACATCCGCAAGGTCCGCCAAATGTGGCCGGAAGTGTTACTGATGGCCGGCAACGTAGTAACCGGAGATATGTGCGAAGACCTCATTTTAAACGGGGCCGATATCGTGAAAGTGGGCATCGGCCCGGGGTCCGTATGTACCACACGCAAACTGACCGGCGTGGGAAGACCGCAATTTTCAACAGTGATTGAATGTGCGGATGCGGCCCACGGCACGGGCGGTATGATTTGCGCCGACGGCGGCTGCACCGTGCCCGGGGATGTGTGCAAAGCGTTGTGCGCCGGGGCAGATTTTGTAATGCTGGGCGGCATGTTGGCCGGACACGCGGAAAGCGGCGGCGAAATGACCGAAAAATCGTTTCAGACCGGCGAGGTCAATTTAATTGATGACAAAACGTGTGCGCTGAAAATCGAACAAAAACAATACAAAAAATTTTATGGGATGAGTTCCCAGTACGCGCAGGACCAACATTACGGCGGAATGAAAAAATACCGTGCCAGCGAAGGAAAAGTGGTAGAAATTCCGTTCCGCGGGCCCGTGGAACCGACGTTGCTTTCCATTTTGGGCGGTATCCGCAGCTGCATGACGTATATCGGCGCCAAGAATTTAAAAGATATGCCCAAATGCGCTACTTTCTACCGCGTCAACCGGCAACTCAACACAATTTTCGGAAATGAATCCTAAAAATTGTTACAATAAGAAAAACCCAAAAGGAGACACCCATGATTAAAGAAGGTTCGAAAGTAAAATTTGACTACACCCTTACCGTTGACGGAAAAGTGGAAGACACTTCCGCCGGCCGCGGCCCGTTGGAATATACACACGGCGCCGGGCACATCATTCCGGGGCTTGAAAAAGAATTAACCGGCATGAAAGTAGGCGATAAAAAAACCGTACAGGTTTCCCCGGAAGAAGGATACGGCAAAGTGTTGGAAGAAGCCATCCGCCGCGTACCTAAAACCGCGGTAAACGGCGTGGAAAATTTAAAAGTAGGCGATATGGTGGGCGCCAGTAACGGCGGGCACACGTTCCGCGCGTTGGTAAAAGAAATTACCGACACGGAAGTGGTGCTTGATTTCAATCACCCGCTGGCCGGCAAAACATTGAACTTTGACGTAGAAATTAAAGAAATTAACTAATTGTTTAGTTGCCGACAAAACCCCCGGACTAGCCCGGGGGTTTTTTACGCGTAAAGATGTCCGACACAAAAGAATCGGGGCCAAAAGGCCCAGAATTTTTTTGGGTCTTTGGGCCCTGGCACAAGTGGGCTGATTTTTTCTACCATAAGAGTAATGAAATATTTTGTATCCCTTATTTGCATCCTATGTTTACTGGTAGCGGGAGGACCGGTTTGGTCGGCCCCGAATGGGAAATATTTGAAATATCTGAAACAGTCCGCGGGCCGTTTCCCGGCCGGATATTTCCGCAATCAAATTTTCCGCAATCCGCTTGCCAATACTGCCCCCATGCGAAACGCGCTGGGATGGGAGAAAACGCCGGCATCACTCACCGTCCTTGAACAACTAAAGAAACAAACGGGGAATAATCTCGATTATGATCCGCATTTAACTCCTACCGAAAACATGCCAATAACGGTTTCTTGGGAAGAATTGCAACGTATGAAACAGACAACGCCCAGTTTTCCGCCCGGATATTTTCATAATAAAACCGATCGCGACGCACTTGCGGAGCTTGCCGCCTATGACGACATAAGAGGATGGGAGAAAAAAAGAACCGACACCAACGCTGCCTACGCGCAACTAAAGCAACAGCCGGTAGAGTTTAACACAAATTACGAAGCTTTTTTGGATGATTATGACGAAAACGAAGGTGCCCCCTCCATGGATGTTCCCTCGGTAAAAATGGACATCGTAAAACCGAAAATGCCCGACTTCCATCCTGTTCCCCTCCGTGAAATTGAAGACAGACCGGAAATTTTGGACATATATGACTTTGCACCGGAAGATGCCACCCAAAAAGATCCGGAAGAAGCGCGTAGAATAATTGGAGATGTAAACGGAACACTCATCAGTAATATGTTCTTTCGCAACGATCTTTTGAAAGATGTTTCCAAAATGATGGTGTTTGCCCCTTTTGAAACAAGACCCATGGATGAGATATTTATGGAAAGCGCCGCTCTTTTTTACGCACGGGCCGATGATGAACTGCCGGTAGATTTCCAATTTTTACCAGCGAAAGAAAAACTGCGGAAAAAACTGGACCTGCAGAAAGATTTTTATTTTGACATCTTGCCCTATTCGTTTCTCGTTTTAACAAGCCAACGTATCGAACCGAATTACTTGGAAGAGGCGGTCCGTTATTACTTTTTAACACTATCCGTTGCGGATATACCGCTACATCGAAAAATACGCTCTCTTACCATGCTCAGTTTTTTGTGCCAACCCTACGACCGAATCAACGGCATCCCTATTACGGATATAATTATATATTCCCTTTATCATGATTTTGGAAATAACCCGCCGTGGATCGTGGATTATGCGGCCGGAATGGCGCTTTTAAATCTCCATGCCCCGCAAAAAATCCAGGATGTGGTACAATGGCGCCGCCAAGTAGATGCCAGACGCGGCCGGCGTACCCCCGGGATTGCAATGTTGTACCGAGAAATTTTTGGAAAATATGATTTTTACGTACAGGATTTGGGTGCTTTCCCGTACATGCAGCCCGATTCAAAAGAAGACAGAGAAATTGCTCTGAACCAACTGCATTACATCCGCAGCAAGTTTGATGCAGATTCCTTTGAAGAAATGATGTGGCGATTATCCGACGTAAACGATATGGTCGTGTTTTTGAATTTAAAAGGGTCCGTTGCGCAACCGATTCCGACATCGCAAGAAACCCAAACGGAACCGGAGGACCCCTCCGCCGAACCGGAAAATAAACCCAACGACCCGGAAACGCAAAAAGATGACGAGGATAAACCGAAATTTTCCCTTAACTAATGCATCTTTTGTTCACAAAAAAAATCCCTTCTTCCGAAGGGATTTTTTAAATCCAACCGCCGCGAGGTTTACGTATAACTTTCCAAGTACGTATGTAATCCTTCCCCGCGCGCTTGTTTGACACCTTCTTCATACAACGCTTCGGCCGGTTCGTTTTGCCCCAAGGCATAAAGCACTTGCGCAAGCGAAAGTTTGGTTAAAATTTGGCCGCGTTTCTCATCGGAATTATCAAACAGCACTTGGGCTTCTTGCAAATCTTTCAGGGCCTCTTTCATTTTGTTTTTGCGTCTTAAAACATCCGCACGGCCCCATTTCACAAACCCCAAATCTACCGTGTCACGAATCGAACTGTAGAGTTTATCGGCCACATTGTAATGGCGCAACGCTTCTTGGTAACGGCCTTGCTGGCGCAACCCGTTGGCCATTCCGCAATGCGTGTAGGCCTTGCCGAAAACATCTTCACTATTTTTAAAAATGCGCGCAGCACGTTGATAATTTTTAACACATTCGTCTACTTTTCCGCAAATGCGGCTAATCCCCGCCAGGCCGCAATAACCGTAGGCCTCGCTGATTTTATCTCCGGCTTTTTTGGCACAGGCAATGGCCTTTTTAAATTGCGCAATACCTTCTTCAAAATGACCTTGCAGGCGGAAAATCCCCCCTTTGGCCCAATGAATAAAACCGATACCGGCTTCATCTTTCTGTTGCACGTAGAAGGATAATACTGCGTCTAACAATTCCAACGCTTCGTCCAGTTTTCCCCACGCCCGCAACGACATGCCCATTTCCTGCATGGCACGCACGAAATAATCTTCATACTCCAATTCGCGCGCCATTTCCAGGGTTTCGTCGGCCAGTTCGTACGCAGCGGCCGCGTGCCCGAGCGTGCGGTAACAGGCAGACATAGCCAGTAAAATATCCATTCGTTCTTCGGCTTCTTCCGTCCGGCTAAGCGCCCCGGCATAACTTTTAAGGGCATGTTCAAACATCCCCAGCTGGCGTTGTGCTTCCCCCTGCACAAACCATACCGAGGAAGTTTTTGTCTTTACCTTCGCCAACGCTTTCAACACGTCCGAAGGGCGGTTTTGCTCCAACAAATCAGTGAGTGTTGCAAGATCAGTTTTTTGACGGGACATACACGCTCCTATATTTTTAAAATTTTTTTGATTTGCGCCAACGTATCTTTTAAATCATAGGGTTTAGGGATAAAATAATCTGCCCCGGCGTCCATGGCGCGTTGGCGGGATTCTTCGTCAGACAAAGTGGACATAATCACTATCGGAATACGCCAAGTGGCATTATCCGTTTTAAGCAATTTACACACATCAAACCCGCTGATTTTGGGCAACATCAAATCCAATAAAATAACATCCGGGCGTACTTGTTTAGCCAACGTTACCCCTTTGACACCATTTTCTGCCCAATGCGCTTCTATATTTTCCACCTTAAAAGCTCCCAACAGCGCGGTGGCTAACACTTTTGAATCTTCAATCAAAACAATTTTTTTCATAGTTCTTTACATTTGGTCCGGTACGTTTCAATGGCTTGCGCATAGTCACGCGCGTTTTTGATAATTCCGTTTACCTCGTCTTCCTCGAGCGAACGGATAATTTTGCCCGGCACGCCCATCACCAAAGAACCGGACGGAATATTTTTGCCGGCGGGAATCACGGCACCGGCCCCAATAATACAATTGGAACCGATTTCGCTTTCCATCACCACTGCGTTCATACCAATTAAAACATTGTCCCCGATTTTACTGCCGTGTACAACGGCACCGTGCCCCACGCTTACGCCTTCCCCCAACACACACGGGGCCCCGTAATTGACGTGCAACACAGCATTGTCTTGAATATTGGAATGATCCCCTACACAAATGGAATCGATGTCCCCGCGCAGCACCGCCCCCGGGAATACCGACACATTCGCCCCTAACGTTACCGCGCCGATTACCACCGCACGCGGGTGAATGTAACACGTTTTATCTATTTTCGGTTTTAATGTATCAATACATTGTTTCATAACGGTCCTTGTTGCGGCGGCCGGAAGATTGCGGGGAAGATAAGTGTAAACCCCAATAAATAAAAATACTGATCATTCCGGGAATTACATAATATACTACGCGGTAAATCAGCGTAGCCATTAAAGCAGCATCCCAGTCAATCCCCATTTGGGAAAACACGGCTGTCATTGCCAATTCCATGGCGCCTAAACCGCTGGGCAAAATCGGAATCAGCGTGGTAACCATCCCCACCGCAAAACCGGCGATAAGTACACCCGCCGTTATATGAATACCCACCGCACGGAAAGCAAAATAAAGCACCATAATCGTAAAAAACCAATCCGCACAAATATAAAAAATAGTTTTGGTCAGTTTTTTCTTTTTACGGTGAATTAAATCAATACCTTCATCCAACTGGTCCATAAAATTGTCGTATTTCCCTTTGGGAATGAGGGCGTTGAAAACGTGAAACAAAAATTTGTTGAGCAACCGGAAAATTTTGCGGATGCCTTTGGAACGCCATTCATTATTAAACAGGAATGCCGCCACTATACCACACACGGCACACATTACCACAATCAAACCGAAATTTTGCAACAACTGACGGGCCGAAGCGGAAGAATTAAAGAACATCAGTACAGATCCTTGCAAAATAATGACAGCCAAAACGAAGTACAACAATACCGTAATCACAATACTGGCCGTTACACACATTCCAAACGGCACGCGCCGGCGATTGAGCAAATGCGCCCGTAGGGCAAATCCGCTGGCACCGAAGGAAGAAATCAAATAATTGACCGTTGTGGAAACAAGGGCAATCCCAATGGCCGCCCCGCGACCGATACGGTGGCCCATGATACGCAGAACTTCGTATAAGCTCAACCCCATAGCTACATAGATACAGAAAGAAGAAAGCAAAGATAAGACAAGATATTTGGTACGTACTTCCTGCCAAATTTTTATAAAGCTACCTTGGGCCTGATAAATCATAACGCCCAAAATGCCCACGGAAAATAAAACGGCCGTACAATAAATAAAGTACTTTAGCGATTTTTTCACGTAAATACCCCAATGCGGATTTGTATAAATTATATAATATTATTATACTACCGGGCACGGTTTACGTAGCCGGGGCAGGTGCACATGAAAAGTATTAAAGTAATCGGCGCAAAAGGCCACAATTTAAAAAACATATCAGTAGAAATTCCTAAAGATAAAATGGTCGTGGTAACGGGGCTTTCCGGCTCGGGCAAGAGTTCTCTTGCGTTTGACACCATTTATGCGGAAGGGCAACGGCGTTACGTGGAAAGCATGTCCGCCTATGCCCGGCAATTTTTGGAACTGATGGAAAAGCCCGACGTAGAACACATTGAAGGCCTTTCCCCCGCCATCTCTATCGAGCAACGCAACCCGTCCAAAAATCCGCGTTCCACCGTCGCCACGGTTACGGAAATTTACGATTACTTGCGTTTATTGTTTGCCCGTGTGGGGCACCGCTATTGCCCGGAGTGCGGGCGGGAAGTACAATCGTGGAGTGTGCAGGGAATTGCACAAGATATTTTAACACGATTTAACGAACGGACCGTCTTTGTTTTATCTCCCGTCATCCGCGGGCGCCAAGGCACATACGAAGAATTATTCAAAAAATTTAAAAAGGAAGGATACGTCAAAGTACGCGTTAACGGTACGATTGTGTCGTTAGACAACGTGCCCGTATTAGAGCGGTACAAAAAGCATACAATCGAATTGGTAACCGACGAAATTTTTGTGGAAGAATCGGACCGCGAACGTTTGGTGGAAAGTTTGGAAGCCGCGCTCAAATATGCCGGCGGACTTGTACACATTTTGGAAACGGAAGGAAAACAACCGCTCGATTTTACCTACAGCGAATCCAACGCTTGCGCGCATTGCGGAATTGGATTTAGCGAGCTCGAACCGCGGCTTTTTTCGTTTAATTCCCCTTACGGGGCTTGCCCCGATTGCAACGGGTTGGGCGTAAAAATAGAGGTGGACGAACAACTGGTAGTGCCCGATCCGTCCCTCTCTATTAACGAAGGGACCATTGAAGCGTGGGATAATCCCGTCACCACCCGCACGCACCGTTGGAAAAATTCCTGGAGCGGTTATTACTACGATATTTTAAAACAGGTCTGCCGCCAAAATAAAATTAAAATGAATACTCCCTGGAAAGAGTTACCCAAACGCCAGCGCGATTTACTTTTGTACGGCACGGGCGGAGCCACCTATACCTCCATTATTTCCGGCGGTGAACAAGAATTTGAAGGCGTAATTACAAATTTAAAACGACGCGTGGCCGAGAGTGAGAGTGATTTCGTAAAAGAAGAAGTAACCCAACGCTTTATGCGGGAAATCGAGTGCCCCACTTGCCACGGGAAACGTCTCAAACCCGAGGCACTTGCGGTAAAAATTAACGACAAGAATATTTACGAAATTACACACTTGCAAGTATCGGCTGCCAAAGATTTTTTTGCCCATTTGCATTTGTCCCCCAAAGAAAAAATTATTGCCAAAGATGTACTCAAAGAAATTAACGCACGGCTTAATTTTTTAAACAGCGTGGGGCTTTCTTATTTGACGCTTGACCGCAAAAGTCAAACGCTATCGGGCGGAGAAGCACAGCGCATTCACTTGGCCACACAAATCGGTTCCGGGTTGACGGGTGTGCTTTATGTGCTGGATGAACCGACCATCGGTTTGCATTCGCGCGACAACGACCGCTTGATTGAAACGTTGAAAAATTTACGGGATTTGGATAACACGCTTATCGTGGTAGAGCACGATAAAGACACTATTTTAGCTTCGGATTATGTGGTGGAACTGGGCCCGTTGGCCGGTGAAAAAGGCGGCCAAATTGTAGCCAGTGAACCGACCCGCGATTTTGTAAAAAACGAAAAATCGCTGACGGCCTCTTACTTAAACGGGCGTCGCCTTATTTTACCGCCGGCCACCCTGCGTAAAGGAAACGGAAAATTTTTAACCATCCGCGGGGCACGCCAATTCAATTTAAAAAATATCGATGTCAAAATTCCGCTCGGGAAATTTGTGTGTGTAACCGGCGTGTCCGGCTCGGGTAAAAGCACCCTCATTCACCAAATTTTATACAAAGCACTGGCACGAGAATTTTACGGTGCTAAAGAAGTTCCCGGCGAACATGATTCGATTAAAGGATTGGAACACATCGATAAAGTGATTATTGTGGACCAAAGCCCTATCGGCAAAACGCCGCGCAGTAACCCGGCCACTTACACCGGTGTCTTCTCGCACATCCGGGAATTGTTTGCCCAAATGCCCGAGGCCAAACGGCGCGGATACAAACCGGGGCGATTTTCGTTTAACGTCAAAGGAGGACGGTGCGAAAAATGCCAGGGCGACGGTATTTTAAAAATTCAAATGCAATTTTTGCCGGATATTTATGTCAAATGCGAAGAGTGCCACGGCAACCGTTTTAACGAAGATACGTTGGCCGTCAAATTCAAAGGCAAAAATATTGCCGAAGTGCTGGATCTAAGTGTATCGCAAGCACTTGAATTTTTTGAAGCCATTCCCAAAATCAAACGCTGTTTGCAAACCTTAAACGATGTAGGCCTCGGATATATTAAACTGGGGCAAGCGGCCACTACACTTTCGGGCGGAGAAGCGCAACGCGTCAAATTGGCCGACGAACTTTCCCGCAAGGGGACAGGCAATACCTTATATATACTGGATGAACCCACTACCGGGCTCCACTTTGCCGACATCGATAAATTATTACACGTTTTACACGGTTTGGCCGACCGCGGAAACACTATTTTGATTATTGAGCACAATTTGGACGTCATTAAAACAGCCGATTGGCTGATTGATTTGGGGCCCGAAGGCGGCGACAAAGGCGGAACAATTGTGTGCGAAGGAACTCCCGCTCAAGTAGCCGCTTGCAAAAAATCCTATACAGGCCATTATTTGAAACCGGAATTGGAGGCCGTTACCTCTTACTTGCGCCAACATCCGCAGGAAAATTTACCTGCGCCGAAGAAAACGCAAAAAATTTAACACTGTTGTGCAAAAGGATAACCATGAAAAAGAGAAAAAAATCCACTGTGCCGTCTACCGCCGCGAAACATCTCGTACAACCCCAGGATGATTGTGTTTCGTTCTTGCGCAAATTGTTACCGCTTGTGACCGGATGGCTTTGTTTCCTGGTAAGTATTTCTTTTTGGACGGTTACCTATGATTCCGCCCATATCAAATTAACGCTTTTTCAAATCGGAGCCGTCGTATTGCTGACGTTGTGGGGCGCATTAAAAATTTCCGAACGGAAAAATCCTTTTACCCGCCGCACACTACTGGGAATGCTTCCGTTCTTAGTATACGGAGGTTGGCAATTACTTTCGTTTTTGTTTTTTCCATACAAATTGGCCGCGCTGGAAGAAACGTTGCGTTTAGGACTCTACGGGGCGGTGCTTTTCCTGATTGTGTGCGAATTTACCGAAGAGGATGTACGGACTGTTTCAAAATTTGTGATTGCAGCGGCGTGGGTATCCTTTTTGTACGGGTTACTGCAAGTGTGGGCTATTTGGTTTCCGTCCGTCGATTTAATGCCATGGAAGGGATTCTTTGGCAAACGTGTTTTCTCCACGCACGCTAACCCAAACTTCTTTGCCGATTTTGTTGTGTTTACTTCCTGTATTATCGGGGCCGATTATTTTATCCGCCGCAAGAAATCGAATTTGGTTTTACTGGGTATCGGGTTCATCACATTAATTTTCAGCGAAACAAAAGGGGCTTGGCTTGCCTTCGGGGCCACGTTGGTTTTGGCCGCCGCTATTTATACCAATTTTTTCAGCCACCGGAAATCATCCTCTAAAAAATTAATCAACTTGACCGCCGCAGCCGTACTGTTATTGGCCATTGTATTCACGGGGATTTATACCGCCAAACGGTTTCAATCGGCCAGTTTCCGTATTCACACCTGGCAAGCCACCTGGGAGATGATCAAAGATTCCCCCGTCTTAGGAACCGGGCCGGGCAGTTTTAAAGTGATGTATCCCAAATACCGGCACCCGCAAATCTTCTACATTGAAAACGCACACAACAACGAAACCCAACACGCCGAAAACGAATACCTTGAACAGTGGGCCACGGGCGGTACCATAGGGTTGTTGCTGTTTTTGGGAATGTTTGGTTATTTATTTTTCCGTGCGTATAAAAAATTGCGTGCATCCAAGAACGTTTCTACCCGTTTGTATATTGCCGGCTATGCTTGTGCCATATTTGCTATATTGGTGCATGCGACCGTCGATATCAGCATCCATTTTGTTTCAAGCGGTTTGTTACTTACCGTGTTTACCGGGATTTTATTGGCACTGTGCCAAGATACTCCCCCCGCCGGTGGTATTTCGCAACCGGCCCCTTCCGTTTTAGCACGGGCGTTGGGATGGGGAAGCGTATTGCTCTTAACGGGACTGGTCACCTATTACACCGTTTCCTTTTATCAAATATTCCAACGGATGGTATTAAAAACTCCGGGAGAATGGATACTGGCCGGTTGTGCATGCGCAGGATGGGTTTTTTGTGTAGGTGCGTTAGCATATATATACGGAAAACTTTTTCTTAAAACACAGCACGTTGCTGTGGTGCTTTTATTGCTTGTCTCCTTTTTGCCTATTCACTTTTTCTACAATATGTTTTGCTCTAACCATTATTATAGTGTAGGAATTGCGCTCATCCGGTTGAATTCCGTAGAAGGAGCGTTGGATTTCTTTACCAAGGCAATTCGCGCCAATGCGCTTAATTTTGAGTATTACCAATACCGGGGAAATATTTTTGCCAGCCGCTTAAACTTGGGACAATCGATATCTCCTTTCTATGGAGACAAGGACAAACCCTCCAACGATTACGAACGCGCGATACGGGATTTCTCCGTGGTATTAAAACAAACTCCGTACCATGCACTCATTCACCAGGATATTGCCCGTTTGTACTACACAACGGGTGTTCACTACGTGCAAAAAGCGCAAGAGATTAAAGATCCCGCATTGTTCCGGCGTTATCAACAATCGGCGGCGGAGAATTTTGAACAGGCCAGACGAGCGCTGAATTTATCGTTGCAAATCGACCCGGTCAACGTAGATTCTTACGTACTGCTTGCGAGCATGGCACTCATGGCGCACGATACGCAAACCGCTCAATATTGGATTGATGCGTACCGCCGCGGACCTGCAAAAGTGACCGAAGAAAAATTTTTAGCCCGTCACAAAAACAACCCGCAAATCGAATTTTTACAACACCAATTGGATGATTTGCAAAAACGATTAAACATAAAATGACAATGCACAATCGCTTCTTTTTTGATAAAATAGAAAGGTAGAAAGAATTTGTGTTTTTATGCCAAGATAGCTCAGCTGGTAGAGCAGCCGCTTCGTAAGCGGCAGGTCCGGGGTTCGATCCCCCGTCTTGGCTATTTTTTATTTTTATTTTTCCCTTCTGCTTCGTTCTCGCTCCCGCGCGTATCATTTACACGCTTGTTCATCCACACACAAACAATAATGCACCAGTAAGGCACGGGCATTTTGGTCGCTCACTCCCGTATCCTTATAATCGAAACCGACGTAGTAGGCCGACATTTTATTTGGTGCGCTCTTGCAACCGCCGGCGTACCACATCATTAGGCAAATTGCGCACGCGGTCCATAATTTGTTGGCTTTTAACATATTGCTCGGTCTCTTTTTTCAGTGCTTGCAAGCGGGCGGATTGTTTGCCGCTGAGTCGGGCCAGCCATACAGCCAACCCGACCATCCCCCCGATTAGTGCTATATACATACCGCACATTTATTCTGCTCTCTTACCGATGAAGGAACCGTCCGCATTGCATAAAGACAACGCAGAAAGCACGTGGATAATTTTGGCTAACATACTATCATCCTTTTGTGTAGGCGTCAATTTAACAACAAGCGTAGCCAACGCCACAACGGCACCCAAAAGTTGTAAAAATTCGTCGTAATGTTGTGTAATAAATTCCATCATAAATATTCTCCTGTTTTCATCATTTCGGTCAGTTCTCGGGCACGGTGTCCCACCTGGCCGGCCCACTTGCTATCTAACATCTCACGGGCAGCTGCCGGATAATCACGGCGTTGCACGGCGGCTAAGAATTTTTTAAACGTACACAGTTTGGAAATGCCCATATTAAAACACATATCTACAAAAACAAACTGACGCACTTCATCCAATTTTTCCCACCAAATAAATTGCTTCCGTAACGACCGGCACGTCTGTTGCAAATCTTCCTGCAACATATATTGCGCCGTTTGTCGGCTGATTCCGTTTTCTAAGTTATGCCCGTATCCGATTGTCAAACATCCGGCCGGGCACCGGTAGGGGTGTAAATTCAACCCCTCGTATCGGCGGATGTATTTTTCCCAACGAGGATTCATAGTTCCTTCTCCCATTTCGTTTCCAACTTCGCTACCCGTTCTTGCAGATGATTATATTTGTCTTGTTTCTCTTCCAAACGGGCGATATCCTTGCGGATGGCCCGCAATTCCTGCCAGAATGCCCCCGCCCCAAAAATAACAGCCGCAGCTTTCCAAAAAAGTTCAATTTGTTCCATCATCTTCTCCTCCGGGTAAGGGATTATAATGTAATCCCCATGTATGCAAACATGCTTCTTTCGTAGCAAATGTTTCCCACCCCACATTTAATCCTTCCGGGGTCCATGCTTCATGCGCTTCCAGTACATCCCATCTGGTTTCTTGCTCATCCGTATAATCGCCTGTTTTGTTTTGAATTTTTTTATAAACCATATTTTGCTCCTATCTTATAACCGTCCATCCTTTTGCGGTAGCAACCGCCAAATCACTATCCGTCAAATCATTGGCACCTGTTGCCCCCGTGACATTACACACTTGGCTGTCCGAAACCGTCGGCAAACTGTTAAACAAGGCGACAAGCGCCGCGCGGCCAAGCCCTGTATAGGCCACATCTATCTGCGGGCTACTGGCGGATGAAAACGGCATGGTACTACTAAAAACAATTCCTTTCACACCGTCTAACCGCGCATCGGAAGTTCCCCCCAAGCGAAATTGCGTAATAGGATAAGAACCCGAAAAATCCAAAAATGTATTTTTCAAGCGGATGGCACCTTTTAAGAAATCGCCTATGCCAAAAGTAGACCCTGTCGCATAGGGTGTAAAGGGTGGTAATGTTTCTAATTGCGTGCAACCCATGTATTGCCTGGCACAGGGCCCCATAGATGCGTTATTTGTAATAATTCTTTTTAATTTTGAAAGCCCTGTGAAACAACCGCTGGCGGCCCCTTCGTAAGAGTATAATTTTATATTACTGATACGGATTTCTCGCAAATTTCCGTTATAGGAGGGTGCGACGTTAAATGCTCCGGCAGAACCTACACTTGCGTTATTACCGTCAATCTCCGGCAAGTAGGATAATTTTTGCGAGCCGGCTTTTGTTGTAACGGCCATATCCAATCCTTTCCCTAAAAAACAACGCAGGTTTGATACGGTAAGTTTATCACCCTGTGCTGTAATGGCTTCCAAATACGGAGAGTAATACCGATAGGGATAATATGCAAACAAATAAGAAACATTGATTGCGTTACTGATTTCAAAATGCGCCCAGAGCGTGCCGAACGCATAGTCCGCATTTGTTGCTAGCCCTTCAGGGAGTTTCCCGGATATAGCGGTAATCGTATCGGTAGAAGTAGACGGCGTAATTCTGATAACATGGGTACGCAATGCTTCCGGGTAGGTTACATCAAAGCCCGTTGCGATATTAGATGTACTCCATTTTAATTCAAACGCTGAGCCGGATGTGTAGGTGTTATATAATACACCGTCTATAAATACCTTGTATTGGCCCGAATTTGAAATAGTGGGGACAAAAGCAACGGTATCATAAGATGAAAAGTCGGCACTATGCCCCACTAAAAAATAAATACTGTTCGGCAGGGCTCCGCTCCTGATATCTACCCACTGTGCAGGAGGAGTCCAAGTCGCCAATTCCGCCTGCATCGTTTCCAGTTGTGTCTGTGTAGCGGCCACTTGAGCCACCGTTTGGATCGTCGCACCGGAATTGACTGTTGCCAATTGCGTTTGTGACAACGCATCCTGTTTTCCGGCTACGGTCGTTTGTAATTGCGCCAATGCTTCACCTTGGGAAGTAAGCGTTGTTTGTAATTCACCGTCCGCATTTTGGCGCGCGGATGTTTCCTGCGATACAAGGCCCGCCAAATTCGTTACATTTAACTGCAAGGACGCATCCGCTGCTTGCCGATACGTAGTTTCCGCTTGCAGTGCGGATTGCAAAGACGTCCCTTGCGAAGTAATGGCTTGCCGGATGTCCGCATGCGCTTGGTTGCTGCTGTTATGCGTCGGCACAAGCGCTTCTATGTCTTCGGTGGCCGTCTCAATTACCTGACGTGCTTGCGCACAAACCGTATCTACCAACGCGGAAGCGTTTGTATCGGATGATGTAAGAGAAGGATCCGGCACATATTGCACACAACGGGAAATTTTTTCATCCAAATTTTGCAGTTGCAATACGGTCTTATCAAATGCTTGGGTCAGTGTTTCGGGGAGTACATGCGTCCCGAATGTAATGTTCTGTTGTAACGGCGTAACACGTAAAAGCGTAATTTGATACCCCGCAGCCAACGGACTGAGTCCGCTGGAAAGGGACGGATAAGTAACCAATGTATAACTTTGGCTGCTTTGGGTATTTATTTCAATATGGTCGGTAACTTGGTAAACACTTCCTTGCGGCGGTTTCACCCATACCGTAATTGTCTCCCCCGCCAATAACGGATAATCAAATTGCCAAACGCGGGTTTCTCCGTCACAAGAAATCGTCTTTTTTACTGCATGGACAGGTACTGTCATTTTTTTCTCCTTTAGTTAAACCAGGAAAATAATTTTTTGGTCATTTTCCATACCGTGCTTTTTTTATTGGCACGGCGGTGTGCCTGGGATATATCCTCCCGCAACGAAGCGACTTGCCTTGCCGTTTGTGCTTGGGCCGCATTGAGTTGTTCGGCGGTGTCGCGCGCCTCTTTTGCCCGTTGGGCCGCTTCTTGATTTTTGTTTTTTTCTAGCAACAACTGCACGCTGGCGGAAGAACCGTCCAACCCGGCACGCGCCAAATTGGCTTGTAGGGCAGCCACTTGTTCCCGGACATATTGCGCCCTTTGTCTGCTTTTCTCTGCCGACGATTGGAATAAATACTTGGTCTGTGCTTCCCGCTCTTGCAACGTTTGTTGCAAACGGTCTGTGAGTTGTTGGGCCTGCTGCGTAAAAGAACGGTTTGTTTTTTTACGTTGCTTGAATGCCAGGGACGCAGTAGATGTATAATACTGGCCCGTTTGAAGAATTCCACCCATATTTTCCCTCCTGAAAATAAAAAATAAAAATTGTCTGCCGGATAGTTTTCGGGACGCTCCGGTAAATGTTCCCCCCAAATAGGTAATAAAACGCTGTGCAACAACGTGATTTTGGTCTACCCAATTACAAAGAAACGGATAAATTTGCAGTTGTTGGTGCAACCAATTTTTTATAAACCGCACCCCTGTTTTTTGACAGCTACGCATAAAAACGGAAGTAAGCAACCATACGCAAAACACCGGGCCGACCGATGCCACCCCGCCGATGGCTACCGCACGACCGCGGTATACCAGGGAGACACTTTCCAACGATTCTGCTACAAACTGCCGTACCAATTCCTTCACTTCACCCCCGGGATGCGACGCGGCCAATTCCGCCCGGTCCGCCGGAGTTAAGTGCGCGGCTAAAAAACGAATATCTGCCTCCAAAGGCGTACGTACTAGAAAATGATGCATACAAAATACACGAAAAAAGTTACAATAAAAAAAGAGGAAGAATTATGATTACACTTATCTTGTTATGCTTAATTGTGCTGGCGGTTACCTATGCCGTCTTTTTCGGAATTTTCAAACTGATTTGGATTCTCTGCCGATCGAACCGTAACACTTGGCCGCTTTTACTGGCCGGTGCTTGTACGCTTGCATTGGCCGTTCTTACGACGCTGGGCGGATGGTGGGGTGTCCACAAAATAATGGAGCCGTTCCAAACCATGCGGACCGCAATTAAAAACAATCCGCAACCTATCTACGGTCAACACACCTATAAAACGGACTTAGCCCCTTATTCATTAACCGTGGTGGACGGGATGGATTTTTCCGATTGGATTAACTTTGATGATGGTTCCGTCAAATTGGGAATTGATACCAATGTGTTCAAATCAAAAGAATCAGATAAGCAAACTTATCTTGCAGGAGCCATCCTGCGCCGCCGACATCCGGAAGATGAAACGTTCCAAGGAACATGGCAAAAACTCAAAGAAACGGAAAATTTCAAAGGACGTTTGCATGTTGTTTCCGAAGAAAATGTAATGGTAAACGGAATGAAAGGGTATCTGGTAAACGCAATCGCTTACACCAATCGGGGGCCTTTACCTTTCTGGTTGGAAGCCGTTGAAACGGAACCGCAAATGACCTATTATTTGCTTTTATCTGCCATCGGTAAAGAGGATAAGACCGAGCAAATAAAACGTATTTTGCAAAGCTTCCGTTCTTCCCGGTTACCGGTGGCGACCCCGGATAATTTCCAGGAGTTGACCGCGGCCCCACAACAACCTTAGTTTTAATCCGTTTCAGACCGGGCTTACGTTTCACGTAAGCCCGTTTTTTATGTAATCCGGCTAATACAAGCCAGGATCGTCACCGGGAATGGCTCGGTTTGTTTGAAAAATACCGACGGCATATACTGATGCTGCCCGCTTAACACACAAGGTACATCCCGCGTTTGCAACGCAAGCGCAGTACCCAACGTACGCATATCCAAACGGACCCACTGCGTTTGATTCTCCGCGTCCGAACCGATGGTGCCACCACGGCTGTCTGCCAGTTTAAACACAACACGAACGACTCTGCGTTTCTGGTCTAAAATCGTACCGTTGGAACGGCTGAAATGCGCGGGAAGCGTCTGCAACAGTGCTTCGTAGCCAAGCCCCACATGCACGCACCGCGCCGCTTGCGGCAAGGTTAAGGTACCGTCGGCAACACGCAAATTTTTAAAATAATTTCCGTCGGCTAACACCGCCACTTCTTTGCCTTCCAAATGGTCTAAATTTTCAACCGTTTCAAACGGTGTATTGCTGCGCAGCGAAACGGTACTGTCCATAAAAATTTGTTCCGCCGGATCCTTACTGGCCAAACGTTTTACAAATGTTTCCAAATAGTAAGCACCGTCCCGTTCTACCGCGCACCACAACTCATCATACCCTTCCTGCGGGATGACACAAACACTACGGAAAAACCCTTGTGTTGTGTGATGAGCCCACGCACACACGCCTTGCTGCGCAATATACGTCAACGATAACAACTGCCCGTTATCCAGTACACACCATACCAAATGGTCCGGCTCTTGTTGGAAAGCAATTTCCGTAAGGGTCCGGTTAAAAAACAAATGGCGCGCCTGTAACGTTACGTCCGCGCTTTCATAAGAGGCCGTGTTGTAATCGTAATAAAAATTACGCAGCACACTGCCGCGCGCCTGTACAAAAAGGGCTTTGTTTCCCGTCATGAGCGGCGCGGTTTGTGCGGACCCGTATTCGCTTTGCTGTTCCAACACCAGGTGTGCAATTGTAAAAGAGCCGTTGGAAGAAAGCGTCCATTCACTCCCGGCCGTAAAAATAAGCAGTCGGTTCGCCACCACAACCGAGCGAATTTCATTTAATTTCTTGCCGGACAAATTGACACTGATGCTGTCCGTATCTTGGAGCGTAGAACGAGCGTGTCCGAAGTCCGTATAGTTCCCGGTTTTGGAAAACCACAACGTTTGCGGTTCCGCGGAAGTACCGGCAAAACCCAAACGGTCTTGAAAGAAAAACACACACCGCGGGTATCCTGCCAACGGGCTAAAAGAACCTTCGCTCCAATGCTCGGTCCACGCTTGGGAACCAAACGCCCGTTCCACTTCCACCACTAACGTACGCGCATTGACAAATTGCGTTGCTTTCACAATTCCTTCTTGTACAAACGCTTCTGCTTGTAATTCATATCCGGCTTCACCGGTAATTTGGCAGCTGCGCACCCGCACATAATAAAGGTTTTCCTCATCGTTCAATTCGCCGGGGATAAAAAAATTGTCATCTCCGTCCAAACGCGAAAGCACTTTTACGGTCCGCCACGAAACGCCCAAATCGGCTGAAACTTCTACCACCAGCTGCCCCGTCCATACACCGGTAGTGCGCAACGTCCAAACGCCCCCGGACTGAATGGTAGCGGACGTCGTTTCATATCCCAAAACACCGGCCGCGTACTGCGCATCGATGGAATGCTGGAGTAAAAATCGTCCACCGACGTGTAAAGGAGTAAAAAAATCGCAATTACTGGCCAACTCATAGCGCACGGAACCTTGCGCAATTTCAACTCCTTGGTTAAACCCACCGCTCAGTGCCTGTGCCACCGTTAGCACCGGGTCTTCATCCAACCGGTCCATGTAGGCCAACTTCAATTCCACTCCGTTCCAATCGCCGCCGGTTGCTTGCGGAGATTCTATTTTAATAACACCGCCCAAATTGACAGCCGTAAACCCTTGGGAAGCATAATGGTCGTTAAACGCAGCAACGATATCCGCCACATTAAGCCCGTATCGGTCCGCAGCATAGAACCACTCATTATTAAAATATCCCCACATCACATATTGCGGATAGGAAACCGGTTGAAGGGAAAGCGTGGCTTTTACACCCGTAGTAACAACCGTATCTTGCGTCGGATATACTTGCAATTTGTGGGTCAGATCGGTATTGGGTAATTGGAAGGGACCGTAACGCAACGGTATTTTTTCAAATGTGAATACACTGGCCTGGGTACGCACTAACCGGTATGGCTCATGGTTGGGATGAGTCAAATATAAGGTATGATTGTGTTGCGTATAAGATAGTTCGCTCAATTCCCGCTGCGCGTAAGGGGTTACACACTCCAATACCGCGCCGTTACCGTCCAGCACGCGCCCGCCCGAAGTGTAAAACCGCAAATAATGTTCCCCCACTTCTACGACATACGATTCCGTCTCCGTAATCACAAACGGGATGATTCGGCAGGGGGCTCCGTTTTTGCTTTTCCCTTGCAGCCGCGTTCCGGGACGGTTGGATACGCCACCTTGGGCGTGGATAAACATATTTTGCGCTGTTTGTAACCACGTGTGATAATCCACCGTATCTACCCGGCTATACAACGAAGGGCTGATTTCTCCACCGGACCAAGAAGGTTGTAAATGATGCAATACCATCAGCGCACCTCACTAAACGCGTCCGTTGCTTCGGGCCGTTCGCAATTTTCCGTCATATTGCTACGGCGGGCCTCATCCAAACAAAGCGTATATTTTTCAAAGATTTGGGCCGCTAGGGCGTTGTCTGCGGTGAGCGTAACGGCCATATCGTACGCTAATGCTAAAGTAAACGCTTTGACAAAAGCTCCGTCAAATTGGGATTCATCCTCCACCCGGCGCGTATACAACGCATGCACTCCGGGCACTTTGACAGCCAACACACGCCCGTTTGTAACCGTATCGTAACGCATTTCAAAGCCAAACCCCCGCTGTTGGCCCGGCAAAAAAATACGGCGAACAAATAGAGCATCGGCCGGATAATGATACAAAAACTCTCCGGTTTGGGTATCTTGGCGGGCCAACTCCAGCTTTTTTTGCACTGCGGCAAACCCCCAATTATGGGTACGCAAAACTTCATCACGCACCGGTTCATAAAAAAGATTTAGCCGTTTGGCCCGTTCGTCCGTTTGGTCCAGTGAGGAAATAGGACTCTGCCCAAGATGGGCCAATGCTAAATTACATATATTAATTTTTGATATCATTATAGCTCCTATTTTTATTTATCCTTATTTTATAAGTATTTTTATAAAAGGAAAATAAATAAAATATTTATACATAATTTTATTTTTGCTTATTTTTTAAGTATTTTTATTTTTATATACTTTTTTTACTTAATGAACGGAATAAAAAACAATTTAAAAATATTTCACAATTTCTTCCCCTGTACCATTACAACTGTTGGTTATCGAATAGATTTTACGTCGATATATCGATGTAAATAATTTAACCAAACACACTAAAATGGCCCTTATTCCCCTTTTGGACCGCTATTTTGACAAGCTTTTGCCATGTTTTCTCCCTGATTTTGCGTGAAAACACAACCCAGAACGTCTTTTAGTGGGAAGGGAATATCATTTATCGTCAAAATTGGAAACAAAGGTACTGTTTGCCGGATATTTTTGCCTTTTAAACGGGGGGTAAAACCTTTTTGGCGGGGCCCGATGAAACGGGCCCCCGCTTATACCGCTCGGCTTACTGGGTAACCCCGTCCGTAATGAAGCAGGAAAGTTTCCCCCCACTTACATTGGAAACGGTGTAATAAGCACGCACATACCGCTTGACTCCGGCCGGTAACGGCACGGCACACAAGGTTTGGTCTTTCGTTCCCAGTAAAGAAGCTCCGTAAGTGGCTCCCAACAATTCAATGGGATTGGTAAACGCGCTGTCCGATGCGGTTTGCAAGGCAATTTTTAAGGTGCCTTCCCCCGTAAAGGCAGCCGCTACACGCGCCACAAAAAACAAACTTCCCGGGACTGCATCGCCTGCGGCCGTTAAGTCCATTATCTGCGTAGAGGGCGCGGTTGCGCTGACGGCTTGTTCTTCCGATAATACTGCATTTTGGTCTAACAACATATTCTCTCCTATTGCACTAACGCTTCCGTATCTGTGATAGCATCACAAATATGAACCGGGATTTCATTAAACGTCATCAGCGGACGAGAAGTAATTTGATCCGGCGTGTACTGTACATTCGTACGGTTGCTGGTCAGTTTACGCAACGCTGCTTTGACGGTACGGTTCATATACCAAACCGGTTTACCCATGGATAAGCTTTGGATACGTTCTTCCAAATCACACATTTTATCAATCAGGTCCGAAGGAACATTGGTCGTATCAATGTTACAGATACGTCCGGCATAGCGCCAATCTTGTACGGCAAGTCCCAGCTTCCACTCAAAATATTCCTTGTAAGCGGGATATTCGTTACCGTCGCTATCTACATGGGTAACCAGTCCGTAGTCCACCCGTTGAATTCCGGCCTTGGACCCTTTGGGGAAGAAGGTAAATATTTTATCTTGATCCCATACCACCAAATAGATAGAGGAATTTTTATTCGCGGTCGTACTGCCGGCGCTGATTACGTTGCGGGAACTTTCCGCACCGGAAAGTTGGTTGTAGCGTTCCGCCAAACCGGTAAAACGTTCCGGATTTGCCCCCATATCTCCGTAAATCAAGTTAGACGCCATGGAATTGGACATCCCTGCGATAATGGCACGGGATTGGCCGGTACGTACGGCCTCCACATGCCCCCCTTTTTCGGCAACAAGTTTGTCCACCACACTATAGGCCGACAACGTGCCGTACGATTCCACCACCACTTTGGTAGTGGCTTTTGCCGGTTCAATGCCTTTGTAAGCACGGCGCCAGGTTCCTTCGGGGATACCGGTTCGAACCGCATATTCGTGACCGCTGTCTAACGAGCTTTCCTGCACAAGTGCATCCCCAATCATATCATTGGATTGACTGAGCACCTCTGCAATGGCAAGCTCTTGGCCGGATGGGTCAAACTGTTTGGCATAATCCACCAGGTTATATTGTTTATCTGCAATAATTGCCATCTTATTCTCCTTTTTTCATAGTTCCGTACAGGGCCTCAGCGAATGTTTTATCGGTGCCGGAACTTTCACTGCCACCGGCAGAAAAATCTTCGCTGATGCGTTTTCCGATCTCGTTAAAGGTACGGACAATAACGGGATGGTTTCCCAGCCCCGTTTCTTCTAACAAAGCGCGCAGCTCGGGGCCTCCGAATGTATCTGCCGCGCGCACCGCCAGGGAAATAGCTTCTTCCCATTGGGGGCCGTAAAATTGTTGCAGTTGTTCCCCCCATTGGCGCACCTGTTCTTGTTGACGACGGGATTGTTCCTGTGCGTTTTCGCGGGATAAACGCGCTTCCAAATCCACTAATTGCTGGGCTTGTTGCACAGATAACTGAAGCGTACGCGCCATCTCCAGAAACGCAGTTTGGGCTTGTTGCGAAACGGATAAATCTTCCGGCCAACGGATTTGTTCTTCGGCGGCATTATCAGAAGTTGCATCCGGCACCGTTTCCGTTGCGCCGGGGCAAGATGCGTTATCTTGCGAAGATGAATATTCTTTATTCATGTGTTAACTCCTCATTTTTGCGGTCAATTTCTTTTTGGGCAGCTTCAATTTCTGCCATATATTCCGCACGCATTTGTGCGTAAATGCCGGGGGCGGCTTCTTCCAATTCGTGAAGTAAAAAAAGGCCGATACTCTTTTGCCCGCAATGAAAGGCAGTGGCAGAAGAATCCCCGGGCACGAAACCGTGCTGGCTGATTTGCGCAGCTTGCAACACGCGCCACAATACACGCCGGCCGGACACGGTGGATACTACCGTTTGCAAATCGCAAACGTTTCGTTGTTGTAAAGTTGTAGATTTCATAAGAAAAGGGGAAAGGCGACCGTCCGGTCGGTCCCTTTCCGGCGGGAATACAGCGAACTGCCCCCGCTTGGTGTGTTTATTGCTTCATTTGTTACCGGAAACAAACGAAGGATGCTAAACCGCTCTCTTACTCGGCGCGTTTAGCCGTAGATTGTATTGTTTTTTGGGTTACTTTATTGCAAGGACTTACATTGTTTTGCGCGGCTACTAAAGGAAGCGGACTTTTTAGCAAATAGGAAAGCCCCAGTTGTCCAAGTCCTTCTTCCAACGCTTTGCGGTAGTCGATTTCTTGCAACACCGCAGGACACGTTTGCGACAAGAGCGAAGCATACGCGACCCCTTGCGCTAACGTACGCAGTCCGGCTGCTTTTTGTGCTTGGGCAATCATGGAAATATATTCGATGTTCATTGGGATTCCCTGCACCCACTGTGGCGCCGGCGGAAGCATTCCTTGGCGCAATAAAATATGCAACGTGCGCGTAACAAGCGGATCGAGCAATTCCGTTTTCAACCGCTCCAATACAGGCCCAAGCACCAACATTTTTTCTTCGTGCCGTTCCGCCACTTCCGCTGCCGTCATTTGTTGCATCGGCAAAGAAGAGAGCATGGTAAAGACATCCGCAAAGAAATGGGCTTTTATGGTGGAGCGTACTTGCTCAATGGCGTTGTCCAGTGCCGTTAAATCCGGCTGCACCTGATAAGCCGGTTTTACGGCCGCGTCCGTCGTACCGCTATAGCGTGTAATTCCGCCGGGGAGCAAATTAACTTCCCCTTGTACGTTGGCTGAAACCATCATGGGAGGATTGGTGTTTTTATCCAAGGCCACCAATTTTGTCTTCTGCATTTTCTGCAGCATTTTTACATCTCCCAAGCATTTCCAGCCCGGCCCGCGACCGTAACTCTCAGCGCTGTTTTTCACTTCCCAGCGGGCGGCTATCACCGGGAATTCATGGTATCCGCTTTCCCGCAACAACGTTCCGTCCGTCAGAAAATAAACCGAACGGTACGCAAAATTGCGGTTATCCGTCTTGGAAAAATCTCGTTCTTCGTTGGGCAAAATCAAATGAATTACTTTGTAAGAACGCGCTTTTCCTTCCGCAGCTTCGCGCTTGATGGCAGGCGGTAACACAGCCGTGCCAAAGTGACGCATGAGTTGTTTGGGGCGCATGGAAAATTCCCGCCCGAAAGTATTGACCGTTCCTTTGTCGTCTACGCCCAGCACGTATTCTCCGGCAGTAAACAAACGGGCCCGGACTCCTGTTTCAAAATTTTCCTCCAGCAAAAAAGCCGCGGTACCAAACACGGCAATTTCGTGATAAAAGCCATGCAAAACCCCGTACAAATTGCTTTTGGAAAAAGCGGTTTCCAGCCGTTTGGTTACTTCCAGCAACCACTCGGATACGCCCTGCAAACGTGTCAATTCCTCCGGACGGAGCGACAAGCGAAACCAACTGCGTGCCGGACTGGTCAACCCGCTCATCATACCGGCGCTTAATACTTCCGCCGCCAGGCCGGCAGAACTGTCCAGCAATACTTTGTGGTTAATGCGACGCCCGTCGTTAGGTGTATCCGTTTCAAACAGGCCGCGCGTTGGCGCAACATAGGCCGAAAGTTCCTTCCAGGTTTTGGCCCACGCAGCGCGGGTTTGTTTCAAGTCGTCGTAAAGACGCAAATATTGAGTTACTTGTTTATCGTGTTTCATAAAAGGGTAGGCACAAATCGTGAAATTTACTACTATAAGAAAAAGGGAGGTGTTATGATAGGGATTATTTTTATTTTGATTTTTGCGGTACTGATCATTTTGCCGGTATCTTACATTACTATCCGCAAATTATTCACAAAGATAAGCAAACGAAAAGTTTTTTGGATTGCATTGGCGATAACAGCCGTAGTGGTTACGTTGTTAGCCGTCAGTTTCACAGCCGGCACACCGCCCGCAGATACAAACGCACTTCAAGCTACCGCATTTTAAAAATGCGGTTTTTTTACAATTTTTACAGGGGAGCACTCCCTTTTGCAAAACCAAAAATTTCTACAAAACTTCGTACTCGCTGCGGGCAAACTCGACCCCTTGGGACGGACCTTTACGACGGACCGGAGCCGCAAAAGTTAAGGCCAAGGCATCCGCGAGGTCCGGGCTTTTGCCCGTACGCTCTTTGATTTTTTCTTTGGGTTCCAAGCGCATCCGCCCGGAAACGTCATAATCATAGCACACGCTGCACAAATCTGTCTTTAACTCTGCCAAATCCGGCAATTCCCCCACCGTTTGTATCCATTGGGCCAACTCGCCCCACATTTCGGTTCGTTTGTTGACGTATTGTCCCGGGTGTGAGGCACTGCTCCCGAAGGCGACTTCGGTAACAACATATCCCAATTGGCGTAAACGGTCAATCACACCGCCCCCGCAACCGCTGTCGATAAATACCCCGTCGGGACGAAAAATTTCGATTTCCTGCGCTACGCGCGTCGCCAGTGTCATTTGGTCCATCTGCGTAAACACAAGCGGAGCAAATGCTTTACATCCTTGCCGTTTGAAAATCACACTGCGGTCATCTCCGAAACGAGCCGGGTCCACCCCGATAATTTTAGGGGCTCCCGCCAATTCGCTGGGAGCGTACGTGCGGGTGCATGCTTGCAACACCGCATCAATGGGAATCAAAATATTTTCCGCACTGGCGGTAAAATCGCACAAATATTCCTGACGGAAAATAACAGGCGGCGTTTCTTGCTCAATGCGTGCGAGTTCCGCCGGGGCAATGACCCCGCTATCCGTTGCCCGAAAAACACCGGTCCACCATTCTTGCGGATTTTTTAATTCGTTTTTTTGTGCCTGACAAAACAAATCAAAAAATGTATTTTGCCCTTTGGGTGTGCCCATAAAAACCACCCACCCGTCGCGCGATAACAACATCGGGCGAATGATTTGCGTAAAAACATCCGGTTTAATTTGTGCATATTCATCCAACACCACCCCGTCGGCATACGTACCGCGCAACGCATCGGGATTATCGGCCCCACACACCCAAATACGGGTGCGGTTAGGCAACGATACACACAATTCTCCTTCGGAAAAATGCACACCGGGTATCGGGCGCGCATAACGCTTTAAATAATCCCACGCAATCAATTTGGCTTGTTTAAGAAGCGGTGCCACATAAAAATAGCGTGCATGCGGACGGGTATTTTTAAGCGCACTTTTTAAAATATGATTCACGGCACACACCGTTTTGCCCAGTTGCCGGTGCGTAACCAACACACAAAAGCGGTGTGTTTCAAACGCGCGGTGAATCGTACGCTGCACCGGGCGCGGCCGGTATGGGATACACACCGTCCAATCTGCCGGAGATTTACTTTTTTTCATCTTCCCCCTCCCAACGGATGACCAACGATCCCGGCACCGGGGTTTCTTCCCGGGTATCTTTCCAGCCCAATAAATTTTTAGCCGTAAAAATAGCAAAGGAAGATGCATAATTGCCGCGCAAACTGTTTTGTAACAAAATATTACCCTGTAAGTCCCGCGCACGTGCCATGGCTTCTTTAAAAGCGGGATGTGTTTTCTCCCATTGGAAAAGCACTTGGCACGTCGTGCCGATTTTTTTGGCAAACCCGGCAAACGTGGGCAACTCCGCGGCCGTCTCCACCAAAGAGACCGTACCGTCTTTTTTCATGACTTCCGTAATACGAAAAGCAGGTACATCAAAAAATGCGACCAGTTCCCGGCACCATTGCGGCCGGTAACGCACGGAATTTTTAACAGTTGTTTTTTGTGCAACAGGCATAGAAACTCCTGTAAATATTCCCGAGAAAATTACTTCCCGGCCGCTTGCCAATAGGCACATTCCGAGGGGAAATCGCACGCATAGAGCGGGGTGCCCTTCGGCCGGGCAAGGATTGGCAAATAGGTTTGTTGTTTTTTAAAGGATTGATAACCGCCGTCCGAAATAGGTAGACCGACTTGATTTTCCTTCCCAAAAAACTGATTATATACCCTTATCAAAGCTCGCAGGTACTTATCGTCCGATAGCGCGCGTAAGACCCCCCTCACGCCTTGCACGGTAACACCCAAACAAGCGGCACGGAAATAGATTTTGTTTTCTAAGTTTAATTTTTTAGCGTACATGATAGGACGTCCTGGCTTCGTACGCTAACCGAGCAAAAGGAGCTAGTACGGTATGGCCGCTTTTATAGGTAAGCCGGCAATCATCTGTTAACTTTGCTAACCTTTTTTACTCTTTTTTTGCTATAATAAAATATACTTGGAGCCAAGCATACTTTAGTTACGGAGTACTACTGCGGCTGGCACCGCACGGGGACGTAAAGATATCCCCCTCCGCCAGCGCTAACTGCAAGTTAGTGTATGATAGCTAAGAAACAAGAGGAAGGACTCCTCTTATACTGTAAGTATAGTAAATTTTGTTAGCTTGTGTCAAGTATTTTTTTTGTTCCGTCTTGGGTGTGTATAATTAAGGAGATTTCAATGAACAAATTTGAAAAAGAACTTGAAAAATGGAATCACGGTGTATTAAGAGGAGCGCAAGCAAAGTTAGCAAAAAAATTGGGCGTCTCCACCGCCATTGTAGCTTTGTGGACAAACGGAAAACGCCGTCCTTCTAAAGGATATGCCGACAAATTGGCCCAGTTATTCCACATGAGCATTTATCAAGTGATGTGTTTGTTTCCTAACACCGCTTACACCCAAGAAAAAATGACCGATTACCCTGTCTTACAGGAAAACAGCCGCCCTTCCGTCAGAACGAGCGAAGAAGAAGCGGAACTATTGCAACCGCAAAGCAACAGCGTTTCGTTGCCGTTTTTGGCCAGCGTACCGGCGGGATATCCGGAATTTGACGACAGCAACATCATCGAATGGTGGACGTTACCGCGCCGCTACGCCAAGGGAGCCAAGTATTTGGTACGTTGCTGCGGGGATAGCATGGAAGGGTCCGTCGGCTATGACGATTTGTGCCTCATCAAACCGGAGAGCGAATTTTTAGAAGGCAAAGTAATGCTCGTCAAAATCGCGCAAGGGTATGTGATTAAACGTATTCACAAAGAAAACGGGAAAATCGTACTCTATTCCGACAATAACAAAAAATACAAGGCATTTTCGCCCCGGCAGGCCCAGCCCGTAGGGATTGTGGTGCGTAAAATTACAGACGTAGAATAACCCCTTGATTTTTTTTAAAACTTCATTATACTTATAGTATCCTTAGTAGAAAATTCTTTGGGTGTTCGCCGTAACGGAAGGAAGCTCAAAGATGCTACTGCCAGACGGATGAGCCCGCTGCAGCGGTCTTATCTGCTAGGTATTAGACACAAAATGCAGGGCGAAACTTGTTGTTGGGCGAGTGGATGAAGGCGGCGCTTCATACGTTTTGGCCCGTCCGTGCGAGGCGCGGGCGGAATTTCCAAAAACTTGGGGCGTGCACCCGTCGCCGGGCGGCAAGCAGGATCACTGGAAACTAGGGATAAGGTTCGTATGAACATTGAAAACTAAAGCCCTACCGTGTGAGAACGCGGCGGGGCTTTTAGTTGTGCGAAAATTCCAATAATTTTTTAAAAAAATCCCCCGTTGGCTAAAGACCATCGGGGGATTCTTATTATTTTTTAAATTGAGCGTTGTAAAGCGAAGCGTACGCACCGTTTTTAATTTTCATCAGTTCTTCGTGCGACCCTTCCTCTACAATACGGCCTTCGTTAAGCACTACAATCTTGTCCGCATTGACAACCGTGGAAAGACGGTGCGCAATCACAAATACCGTGCGGTTTTTCATGAGGTTATCCAACGCTTTTTGCACTACCGCTTCGGATTTATTATCCAAAGCGCTGGTCGCTTCGTCCAAAATAACAATCGGTGCGTTGCGGATGAAGGCGCGTGCAATGGCCACCCGTTGGCGCTGCCCGCCGGAAAGCGTAAGCCCGCGTTCACCCAGTTCCGTATCCAAACCGGCTTGTAGCGTGGACACAAATTCTTCCAAATGTGCGTTATGCACCGCCTGTTGCAGGTCTTCTTCCGAAGCACCGGGACGACCGATTAAAATATTTTCACGAATCGTTCCGGAGAATAAAAAGTTATCTTGAAATACGACGGCCATGTGGTCCCGCAAAGAACGCATGGACATATCTTTGATATTCACGCCGTCAATCGTAATAGCCCCTTTGGTAACGTCATAAAAACGCGGTAACAAACTGACAACCGTGGATTTTCCGCCGCCGGAATTCCCCACCAGGGCCACCGTTGTACCGACGGGAACTGTTAAATTTACATCTTTTAAAATTTCCACGCCCGGTTTATATTCAAACGAAACATGTTCGTAACGCACCTCTTTGGTAAGTTGCGTCATAGGAGCAACGGTTGCGCTTTCCACAATGGCCGGTTGCAGGGCAAAAATTTCAAAAATACGGTCAATGGCCAAAAACGCTTTTTTGATTTCCACGTATTTGTTACCCATGCTTTTCACGGGCGAATACAACATGATAAGCGCCGTCACAAACGAGGTAAACGTACCGCCGGTAATCGTCCCCTTCACAATCATATCACTGCTGACCCAAAACACGAGCGCCAACCCCAACGAAACGATAAAATGCATCACCGGGGAAAGCCAACCCGTATGTTTGACCATGCGCATATTGATACGGAAAATATCGTGCATCAGCGTATCAAAACGGTATTCCTGGTCTTGCTGTAAATTGTAAGCGGCAATGGTGCGGTTCCCGTTAAAGGCCTCGTTGTAGGCCCGCATGGCGATTGACCCCACCACAATGGAATCGCGCACCAATTCTTCCAGCGTGCGTTTCACAATGATAATCAGTCCGCCCGCAATGGCAAACGCGCCCACCGCAATGAGTGTAAGCTGCCAAGAGTTGTACAACAACACAAAAATCAACGTAACCGACGAAAATACGCGCGTAATCAGCAAACGCAAGTTATTGATGAGCCCGTTACAGGCGGCGTCGGCATCGTTATTATAGCGCATCATGATGTAACCCGAGTCCACCGTATCAAAATAACTGCTGCTCATGGTCATCAATTTACGGAAAAGCTTTTTGCGCACATCCAGCGTAATCTTATTGCCTACCCAGGAATTGAGGTATGTTTCCGCGTACGTCATTACGCTTTGCACCAATACAAACCCGATAATCAGCCACGGAATAAAAGTGGCAAAGGTCGCGTTTTTAGCCACCAAGATATCGTCGGTGTAGTACTTCATAAACAGCGCGATGGCGGAATCCAACGCACCGACCGGCACGGCTAACGTAAGCCCCAACAGCGCCCGGAACCAATACGGTTTGATGAACGGCCACATCTTGTGATATTTTTCCACGATGGGATTATCACGGATGACTTCACTGAGCGGACGGGTCAAAATATTTTTCATAAAAATAAAAAACTCCTAAAATCCTTATTACTATTATAACAATTAACAGGGTTTCGGGGTAAAAAATGCAAAAAAATTCCCCGGGGTTACCGGGGGATTTGAAATATCTAACAGAGTTTAGTTATTTTCTTCTTCGGTTTCTTCTTGTTCCAAAGAATCTTGCAAGAGCTCACCCAACGTCGGGCGCGGTGCTTGTTTCAAGTATTGCGCCACTACTTTGCGGTTTTGCACTTGGTCATATTTCTTTACAGACAAGTTGACCGTGTAGGTTTCCGGATTGACACCCACTACCAAGGCGGTAATCGTATCGCCTTCTTTGGCGTTAAAATCGCGGCCCATTTCAAAGGGGCTGATGTACGCTTTGGTATTGTTTTTACCAATCGTGCATTCCACACCTTCTTCTTCGGACACTTTAACTACCGTGGCTTTTACGGAGCTCTTATACGGATAGCGGCGTTTTAAGGCATCAGCCGGGTTGAGGAAAAGTTGTTTGAGCCCGAATTCCAACCGCGGGGTTTCTTTGTCCAATTTGAGCAATTTGGCTTTAAGGCGTTGGCCGCGGCGGAAATTGGCAATAGCGGTTTCGGGTTCTTTCCAGGCGATATTTTCCAAGTTGACAATGCCTTCAATACCGTGAAAACGGAGGAATAATTTGTCTTTGTCCACCTTGGAAACAACCACGCGGAGCACATCCCCTTCTTTAATTTCGCTTAACACTTGTTCGCGGCGTACGGCTTCGTCTTCTTCCAATACTTGTTTGCGCGAAACAATGAGTTTCTGTTTTTCTTTGGCAAATTCTACAATTTGTGCTTTGATTTTGGCACCGGCCGGCAAGTAATGCTTATAAGCGGTGTGTAATTCGGAAAGGGACAAAGGCATAAAACCGTTGACTCCAAATACTTCCACAATGTAACCGCCTTTGACGCATTGTAAAATGGTACCTTTTACACGTTCTTTGGCTTCGTACGCTTTTTTGCATACGTCCCAGCCCAAGTATTCCAGGGCTCTTTTATGGGATAAAATCGACGGGCGTTCATCCGAGCCGCGTTTTACGAGCACTGCAGAAATTTTATCTCCTACCGCGGGCATCGTTTTGCCTTCAAATTCGCTCACAGCAATAGCGCCTTCTTTTTTTGCACCGGTGTCTACCAAAATATAATCTTGGCTAATCTGTACGACCGGCACTTCTACAATCTCCTTTTTGTACAGCTTTTCTAGTAAAGACTCTTGTTGCGCAATTAACTCATCCATCGTCATTTCTTGTTCGTTAATTGTGTCTTGCGTATTTTTTGTTTCTTCGTTTGTCATAAGTCCTTATTACAGTAGGCCTTGCGGTATACTGCGTTATCCTCCGTTAGATATTTATGGAATTTATACTGTCCATAATTTGATTTGCAAATTGTTTATACTGCGCTTTCGGTTCCAGCAGTTCGTCTTTTTGCAACTGCATGGGGCGCCCAAATTTCACCCGAATGCGTCGCACCCACGGCCATCCGAAAGTGCCTTGTATGCGTACCGGCAATACCGGTACCCCTGTTTTATATACTAAAAAACCAATCCCGCTTTTGGGGCGTTGCGGACGACCCGTTTTGCTGCGGGTCCCTTCCGGGAACATAATCACGCTTTCTTGTTTTTCCAATGCGCTTACTACTTCTTTAAGGGCTCCGAAATCACCGATTTGCCGCGCACGGTCCACCGGGATATAATTGCAATGACGGAAAAACCACCCTAATCCCGGAATTTCAAACAATTCTTTCTTCGCCACAAAACGCGAATCCCGCACCAGGCCCGCAAAGGCCCCGATCGCAGGCGGATCGGCGTTGGAAAGATGATTCCCGGCAATTAAAAGAGCACCTTCTTTGGGGATATTTTCCAATCCTTCAACTTGGAAATCATGAAAAGTTTTAAAGTATACCCTCGCTATCCATTTTACCAAATTAAGAACTCGGTTGCTTTGTTTCTTCATAAAAAATTTTTCGTTACGACGTACGTCAATGTATTTTTTTATCAATTTCCCGGCGGACCTTCGCAATCACTTCTTCCAATGTCAGGTCCGACGTGTCGATAATTACCGCATCCGCTGCCGGCTTTAACGGGCTGGCCGCACGGTGCGAATCGCGGTAATCGCGTTCTTGGATAGAAGCTAAAATTTTGTCGTAATCGGGCGATTGTCCGGCTTCTTTGAGTTGTTTAAAACGGCGGTTGGCACGTTCCTGTGCGGAAGCATCCAAATAAATTTTAACGTCCGCATCCGGGAACACGACGGTTCCGATATCGCGCCCTTCCATAATGATTCCGCCACGAGCACCCGCTTCGCGCATTTTGGCAGTCAAAACGGCGCGTGCCTGTGCATGGGTAGAAACTTTACTGGCCACATTTCCCGTTTCTTCCGAGTGGAGTTTGTCCGGTCCCAAGTATACACCGTCCACCAACACGTGCAACTTGGCATCCGGCTGACGCTCAAACGAGAAAACCATTTCATTGGCTACTTTTAATACCGCTTGTGCATCTTCCGGCGCGACATTTTTTTCAAATACTTTGTATGCAAGCGCACGGTACATTTCGCCGGTACTCAAAAACCCGTAACCCAATTGAAACGCTACGGCCTTCCCGACGGAAGATTTCCCTGTTCCGGCCGTACCGTCAATAGAAATTACCAAACCGTTTTCCCGCATTACTCCTCCACTTGCAAACTGTCGGTTACCCCGCGGATAGCCAACATAATGGCATCCGGGCTGGTAGCTGCCGCTTGGGCCGTTTCAATATCAATGGTCCCTTGCTTGTAGAGTTTCGCCAAGGCCTGGTCAAAGGTGTTCATACCGTAGAATTCACCCAATTGCATTTGTTTGACAAGATCCGAAGGACGATTTTCCAAAATCAGTTTTCGTATTTGCGGTGTAGAAACCATAATTTCCAACGCCGGGGACATGCCGCCCGTCTTGTTGGGAAGCAACCGCTGACATACCACGCCGCGCAGCAGTTCGGCCAACTGCGAACGAACCTGGTCGTGTTGTTCCACCGGATAAGCCCCCACCAAACGTTCCAACGTCTGCACTACGTTCAATGTGTGCATGGTTCCAAAAACGAGTTGCCCCGTTTCCGCTGCAGCGATCGCCGCTTTCATAACTTCGGCATCACGCAACTCACCGATTAAAATAACGTCCGGATCTTGACGCATGGCGGCGCGCAACGCGGCCATGTAGGAAGGGGTATCCACTTCCAATTCCATTTGGCTGACGATAGAGCGATTGTCCGGATGGAGAAATTCGATAGGGTCTTCAATCGTAATAATATGGCAGGCACGGCTTGTGTTGATATAGTCAATCATGGCAGCCAACGTAGACGTTTTACCGGAACCGGTCATCCCGGTTACCAAGATAACGCCGCGGCGGTTGTCGGCCATTTTTTTGAGAATATCACCCGGCAAGTGAAAATCTTTAAAAGAAGGAATCTTAGGCGGAATGTGGCGAATTGCCATACAATATTTGCCCATTTGGCGGAACACGTTAAAACGGAAACGTCCGTAGGATTTGGCATCCAACGAAAAGTCCACCGTTAAGTTTTGTTCAAATTTTTTCTTTTCGCGTTCCCCCATACACGCATAGGCCATTTTTTTGGCTTCTTCGTTGGTCAGGAACGAATTATCAATGGGCTTCATCTGCCCGTTTAAACGGACATACGCATTGGAATTGCCGCGAATATGCAACCCGGTGGCTTTGTTGTCCACTACTGTTCTGAGTAAACTTTGTAACCCTACTGCCATATTCTCTCTCCTGTTTGGAACTTTTACGCTCTATCAAAAAATCTACTGCCCGCACTTACACCCGTTTTTTACGTCGTAAACAAGCCGGAATCATCATAGGATCTTCAAATTCATTTTTCGGCCCGAACGATGTAAAAATGTCTTCCGGATTTTGTTTACGCAACGTGGTTGCTTCTCCGGGAACTTCTATTTCCAACGGACGCCGCGCGTTAAACGCGTTGGCTTTTTCCGCACTGAAACCCGTCGCAATTACGGTTACTTTAAACGTACCGTTGAGCGTTGGGTCGTACGAATGCCCGAACATAATAATCGAATCATTGCTGGCATATTGACGAATCAAATTCATCACTTCGCTTTGTTCAAAAAGCGTCAAATTTTCTTCGGCCGTAAAATGCACCACAAACCCTTTGGCCCCGCGAATGTCAGCATTTTCCAACAGCGGGGAAGAAATGGCTTTCTTGGCGGCAATCAAATGGCGCCCCGGCCCGCTGGCTTCTCCTACGCCGATAAGCGCTTTGTGCGAATGGCACATCACTTTGCGGATATCGTTAAAATCAATATTGACTTCGCCCGGTTTGGTAATCACTTCGCTGATACCTTGCACGGCTTGCAACAAAATTTCATCCACCATTTTGTAGGCGTCCGGTGTAGAAGTGCTGGCATCTACCGTGTCCAACAATTTTTCGTTCGGCACGATAATCATGGAATCCACGTATTTTTGCATTTCTTGGATACCGGCCGAAGCGTTTTTCTCGCGCACGTATCCTTCAAAATTAAACGGACGCGTTACAACGCCCACTACCAACAAATCGTCTCCGTAAATATCTTTGGCTACTTTTGCCAAGTAAGGTGCTACGCCTGTACCGGTGCCGCCGCCCATTCCGGCGGTAATAAAGAGCAAATCACACTCGCCGATAATTTGTTTGAGTTTTTCTTTGCTTTCTTCGGCGGCTTTGCGGCCCCGTTCCGGGTCTCCGCCCACGCCCAATCCTTTGGTAAGTTTTTCCCCCACTTGTACGAGGTACGGGGCTTGGTTACGGCGCAAATCTTGGGCATCTGTATTGACGGCAATAAAATCTACATCTTTTAAGCCCGAGGCCACCATGTGATTAATTGCATTCCCGCCACCGCCGCCGACTCCGATTACTTTGATTTTTGCTTTCTTACTTTCAAACGAGTCAGCCGGCATAAATAAATCTTGCATCTTCATATGTTAAAACCTCTGAATCAGCCAAAAAGGCCTTTAAAAAATTTGGTTGTTTTTTCCAGAATAGAACCGCCGGATTCATACGCGCCCATTTCATCCAAATTGGCACCGTCGGACGAATAAATGGCCAAGGCCATCGCGGTACTGTAATTGGGAGCGAAGTATTCTTCACTGCTGGTAATCAAATCGCGTTGGACATAACCGCGGCGCACTTCTTTGAGCCCCAGCACACTGCTGCACAACGCCGGCAAACCCGGCATGATCGATCCGCCGCCCGTAATTACGCCCACCAACGGTAAATTTTTTGTTTTGTAGCCGGACATACTTGCGTAATATTCCACTTTCTCCAACAATTCTTCCAGACGCGGTTGGATACAATTGAGCAATTCGCTTGTTTTGATGGGACGGGTACTGCTGCCGTCCAACAGCGGCACCGTAATTTCGATATCTTGCTTTAAGAAATCAGGATGGGCCACGCCGTATTTTTCTTTGAGTTCTTTGGCATTTTTGCGCGGGGTGCGCAACACGCAGGAAAGATCGCTGGTCAAAATATCACATCCATACGGAATATCACACGAAAATCTCAAAATTCCGCCGATATAGATAGCTACGGAAATGGTCTCCCCTCCGAAATCCAAAATCATGGCGCCGTTTTCTTTTTCGTCAGAGGTTAAAACAGATTCTGCCAACGGAATGAGCCCGTAAAAAGTGCCGTCAATGCGGTAACCCGGGCGTTGAATGGCTTTGGCTAAATTGTTCAAATGGGTAGTAGCACCGGTAATGATTTGCACATCCACTTCCAAAAGGGATCCTTCCATGCCCTCCGGGTTGTTAATGCCGGACTGTTTATCCACACAATATCCTTGTGGGATGACACTGACAATTTCGTTATCATTTTTTATCGGAATCGCTTTCGCATTTTCAATGGCCAAAGCCATATCTTCTTGCACGATTTCTTTATCCGGGCGAGAGATATTATAGGTGCCGTGGCTGCTGAACGAAGCCAAATGGGAGCCCCGCACACCGACGAATAATTGCCCGATTCCTTGGTTACATTCGCGTTCGATACTGCCCAGCAAAGCGCTGACGGCCGTGGATGTCTCCCGGATATCGGAAACCATACCGCCCTTGAGCCCTTTACACGCTATCGAACGGCCGGTTAAAACTTTCAATGTGTTTGTGTCACCATCGTGCGCGGCGGCAATTGCCGTCATTTTTGCACTGCCCACATCCAACCCTACAATTAAATTTGTTTTTGCCATAACCCACCTGCGAAAAAATAAATCTCTCTCTATTAAATCTTAATTTGACTTATGTGTCAAAAAAACTTTTCCCTCATCAAAAAATCGGAAATTCAATTGGTACGGCCCTTTGTAATGTTCCCGGGCAAATCCAAGCACTTGCACCGCCCGTTGGGCCTTCTGTTTTAACTGTTGCGCCGGACCGAAATCCAGCACGGTTTGGTCCGGCAGGACCATCATGACGGTATTTTCCGTTAAATTCATACGAAGCGTTTGAAAATCGAGCTGTTTGTCCAGCCGCAATGTACTCTGTACCAATTCAATAAAATCGGGCCGTAGTTTTTCCGGTACTTCCCCAATCAGTTCTACCGACGGGACCGCATGCACTTGCACGTCCGTATAGACGGTACTGTCTTTATCCACGTATTTTACGGAGGCATCGGGCAGTTTAAATTGCGCCACCGGCTCACGCATCTTGGCCGCAATTTTAAGCGTACCGCCCAACATTTTGCGCGTAACGGCAATTTCTTTTAACATGGGATATTTTTGGGTGAGTTCCATCCGCAGGTTATACGCATCTTTGGCGGCAAATTGACGTCCTTGAAACGTTTGGACGTATGCTTCCACTTCTTTTTGCAATGCACCGCCAATCCCGGTAACGGCCGTATTTTTAACTTGCCAATTGGACAAATCGGCTTGCATAAAGGCGGTGTATCCTTTGTGCAGCCCTACATAAATGCCGCCGCCCAGTACCACGACTAACAACACACAAAAAATGAATTTAAAAAAAGAGAAAGTTTTGGCACCGCGGGAAGAATATTTTTTTCTTGTGGGTGCACAACGGCGATAGGTAGTGTACTTTCTCATATTTTGCAGACCGGAAATAGAAATGGGCGGAAAGGGAGTTGAACCCTTAAGGACTTTCGTCCACACGGTCCTGAGCCGTGCGCGTCTGCCATTCCGCCACCCGCCCAATGTGTATATATTATAGGATATTGAGGCGTAAAAGTCCAGGCCCGCTACACGACAAAACAGCCCCGCATTTAGCGGGGCTGTTTATAGTACAAATCCTTACTTAGCACCAATGGACTGCAAATACCCGTCCATTACACCCAAGTCCTGTTTGCGTCTGAGGAGCGCGTCAATATTTTTTTGGACGTTGTTTTTTTCCGCCGGTGTCAAGGCAGTATCTTTCAGTTGTTTCTCTAACTCTTCTAACCGTTTGTTTGCTTTCCATTGGGCAGATAGTATATACTGCAAGGCCGTCTTTCCTTCCTCATCCGTAGCGTTTACATCGGCCCCTTTCTTTTGTATTTTTTTTGCCATGTCCACATTCCCCAAGTGAACCGTTATCATGAAGATAGTAGCTCCAAAATACACATTCATATACGAACGTTTTTCCAAATCGACTTTTTGTTCCAGCAGAAAATCAAGCATATCCCAGTATCCCATGATCGCGGCCAACCCTAAAGAGGTTACCCCTTGAAAATCCGCATCAGCCGGCACCCATTCTTCTTGCACAAATTTTTGCACCAGTTTTAATTTTCCGTTGTTGATCGCTGTAAAATACGCCTGTATCTTCCCGTACTCCGTTACCGGATTTTTACGGAAAAAATATTCTACAAAAGCAATGTTCCCGTCCGCACACGCCGCTATCAAATCGTCCCACACAAACGTCTGCATATCCCACACTTGTTCTTGCTTCTTTTTGTTTAAGATAATGACGTCAAGGCGGTTTTTCGTTACGTCTTTGGAACGTAAATATTCGGCAATTTCTTTTCCCTTCATATTATATCCGGCCCGGTCCCCTCGTTGGCTACATCCCAAAACGGTATACCGGGCATCATCAACGGCGTACACATCGGCGCCGTATTCTTCAATCAAAACTTTCATTACGTCCAGTTGCCCGTAAAAAGCCGCTATCATTAAAGCCGTCGTACCGCCGGGTACGACCAAACTACCCCATTGGTATGCTTGATCCGTTGCGTCTTCTAATAATTTTGGATTGGCTTCCAGTAAACGTCTTACCACGTCCACGTTCCCTTGTGCACAGGCAATCATTAGAGCCGTCATACTGAAGGTATTTTTCTTGTCTACTTTGGCACCTTTTTCAAGCAGAAGCTCCACGATTTCCATTTTGCCCGCATGGGCGGCCTGCATCAAAGCGGTCCAATGGCCTTCCGGAATAGTGAACGCATTTGCGTCCACATATTTAAGTAAAAATTCAACTATCTCTTTTTGTCCGTTCTCGGCCGCCGCCCCGAGGGAAATTGCAAGCGTATCTTTATCAAACGATTGCGGATTATCACCCAACAAAATTTGAAGAATGTCCAAATGGCCGTATCCGGCCGCCGCGTAAAAAGCTCTCCCCTTATCCTCCACACTAATTTCGTTTTCCTGTAAAATGGAAATCACCTCTTCTTGGTTGCCTTCCATACAGGCAGCAATTAGATTTTCCTCGATGCTGGGAGTTTCCGTAGCACCCTCAGGATCGGGTATAGGTTGGTATGTTTGGCCCTGTGTGGTTTGCTTTACTTGCGGCAACCCCATTCCCCCCGCAAACGAGAAAGATATTCCCATACACATTATCAGTAAAAATGTTGTCATTTGTACGGCTTTTTTCTTTAATTCGTTCATCTTTTTCTCCCACAGGCGCAGGCGCCTTTTTCCTCTTATAATTAGTGTAAAAGTTAAAGAGCGCAAATGCCAGGGCCTTTGGACCTATACAGCCCGGTAAAAAGGGCCCAGATTTTTCTGGGCCCCTAAACTGTATTATTATTTCGATTTTTTTAATGTGATGACTGTGTATTCCTGCCCTTTCACCTTGTAATGTTTATGATTTAACAAGGCAATTTTTCCTTTTGGGCTGGTATGAATATATCTAGTACGGAGATAACCGCCCCGCCACGTTTCGATAATCTGTTGCGAACGGTGACCGGCCTTGTTGTAAAGCACGCGATTTGTCTCTTTGGGCATACAATCGGTATACATTTTGTCCCAACCGGAACGATTTAAAAGGAAATACACATTTCCGTCATCCGTATTGTTTAATTCCCAAACGTTTTGCACTTCACAAGTTCTTTTAATTTCCCAGGAAGAACCGTCGGAAGTTTTTTGTGCGGGCGATACAATAAATGTATAGTCGATATCAACTTTTTTGCCTTCTTTTTGAATTTTGTTGATAAATTGCTCCGTTTTCTTTTGAGCCGCAATCGCTTTTTCTCTTGCCTGCTGAGCAAAATAATTTTCACCGGGCTCGTTTCCCATGAGGGGAATCGGTTGCGCAGACGCTGCCAATGCAACCCCGCAAACAATTGCCATGCTTAATAATACGCTTAACTTTTTCATTTTTTCTCCTTTACATACTAACATACATTTTTTATATTTAGATATAGTTTAAAAAAAAAGGGGCAGATACACCAGGGCCATTGGACCTAGAAAGAGTCTGGGCCCAAGAAACCATTGGGCCCTTTTTTAACGAGCAACAACGAAATGGCGCATTTTACGAAGAAATCCGACAAAACATTTCAAAGAAAAATGTGCTAGTTCTAGGCGCGAAGGGGCGAAGTATACTGTTGGCACGCGCCCGCAAGGGCGGAGGTATTCGAGCACCGGCGCAACAACGAAATAGCGCATTTTACGAAGAAATTAAAATTTGATGGAGTTTTTGAATTGTTTTTCCATCTCGCGGTTTAAATCTTTGCGTTTGAGCGATTCGCGTTTGTCAAAGGTGTGTTTCCCTTTGGCCACGGCCACTTTTACTTTGGCCCAACCTTTTTTAAAATATACCTCTAACGGCACCAGCGCGTACCCTTTAACTTCGGCCTTGGACTGTAATTTGCGCAGTTCTCTTTTATTAAGGAGCAACCGCCGCGGGCGCGTAGGTTCCACCTCGATAACGGAGTTAAATTTGTAGGGTTTGACGTGCATATTGTAGATTTTGGCCTGTCCGTTTTCCACGCGCACAAAACTCCCCTCCAAGCTCAGTTCTTTTTGGCGGATTGATTTTACTTCGGCGCCTAAAAGTTCAAGCCCGGCTTCGTATGTATCTTCTACAAAATAGTCGTGGTAGGCCTTGCGATTGGAACACACCACGAGGATGGAATCTTTGTTTTGTGCCATAGGGCTATTATAGCAAATCTGCGCGTTGGGCCTAAAAGTGGTAAAATGTAAATATGATTATAGATGATGAAAAATTACAACGTACGCTTGAAAAAGCAAAATCGTACACAGACGCCGACGTGTCTGCCATTTTAACCAAAGCCAAAGAACTCAAAGGTATTTCTTTGGAAGAAGCGGCGATACTCTTAAACATTACCGACCCGAAACTTTTGCAAGATTTATTCAACACCGCTAAATATATAAAGGAAGCCATCTATGGCAACCGCATTGTGCTGTTTGCTCCTTTATATATATCCAACTTGTGCAAAAACGAGTGCATTTACTGCGCGTTCCGGCGCTCCAACACCACCTTAAAACGCCACGCCAGCACACAAGATGAAATCCGTCAGGAAGTGGAAGCCCTTTTGGCACAAGGCCACAAACGCATTTTGATGGTAGCGGGCGAAGCGTACCCCGGCAACGGACTGCAATACGTATTTGACAGCATCAAAACGATTTACGATACACGCTACAACGGCCAAAACATCCGCCGCGTGAACGTAAATATTGCTCCGCTGACACTCAGTGAATTTGCCGAACTTAAAAAATGCAACATCGGTACGTTCCAAGTTTTTCAAGAAACGTACCACAAAGAAACGTACGAAAAGTTACACTTGGCCGGATCAAAAGCCGATTACCAATTCCGTTTGGACGTAATGGACCGCGCTTTGGAAGCCGGCATGAACGATGTGGGCATCGGGCCGCTGTTGGGGCTCTATGACCATAAGTACGATATTTTGGCTACCCTGGAACACTCATGGTATTTAGATAAAAAATTCGGCGTGGGACCGCACACTATATCCATTCCGCGGTTAGAGCCGGCGGAAGGAAGTGATTTCAGCTTGCACCCCAATGATGTGTTAAGTGATGACGATTTCAAAAAATGTGTAGCCGTGTTGCGCTTGGCAGTTCCCTATACGGGTATTATTTTAAGCACGCGCGAAACCCCGCAAATGCGCAACGCGTGTTTGGAACTGGGCGTGTCGCAAATCTCGGCCGATTCGCGCGTCAACCCCGGCGGTTATTCGTACGATAAAGAAAACGGCGGGCAATTTACGTTAAGCGACAGCCGCACGTTGGCCGAAGTGATTGACGCCGTAGTGGACGCCAAACATATGCCGTCTTTCTGCACCGGTTGCTACCGCTTGGGCCGCGTAGGCAAAGATTTTATGGACATGGCAAAACCGGGGCTTATCAAAACGCACTGTTTGCCAAACGCTATGTTTACGTTTGCCGAGTACTTGGAAGATTTCGCGCCCGCACCTTTGAAAGCCAAAGGATATGCGCTTATCGAAAGTACCGCGAAGGATGCGTTTAAAGAAGATTCCCCCATCCGCAAAATGATTACGGAGAATTTGCAAAAAATCAAAAACGGAAAACGGGATTTGTATTTCTAAAAAGAATCGGATACAAATAACACAAAAAAATCCCCCGCCAAGGCGGGGGATTTTGTACATCAACTAAATTATTTTTTCTTTGCTACTTTTTTTGCCGGTTTTTTAGCAACTTTTTTGGTTACTTTTTTTGCCGGTTTCTTGGCTACTTTTTTAGCACAAGTTTTTTTGCAAGCTTTTTTGCAAGCTTTTTTCGCCGGTTTTTTTACAGCGGCTTTTTTTACTGCTACTTTTTTGGTGGCTTTTTTAGCAGCCACTTTTTTCACGGTTTTTTTAACGGCCATTTTAATCTCCTGAGACAACTAGTTTTAACCTCATAAAAATAATAGCACAAAATTTTTTAAAATGCAACTACTTTTTTCGTCAAGAAAATTTTTTTACAAAAAAATCAAGCCCCTTTTTACCGTCTTAAGCAACAAAAATTATTTTTTCTCCGTCGGAGATTTCTTATTTTTTAAATAAAACTCATACAGCCCACTTCGGCCGCAAAGCGCGGTAAAAATACTATTGCAAAAAGTTTTTTTGTATGCAAAAGAAATACAAATTGCTGCAACAACCGCATACAAAAAATAAGCAGTTGCATTATTTTTTGTTTGCAAAAACGCATGCACCAACGCATAAAAAATGAGTACGATGTAAAACCAATTACATGCATAAAAGCACTGCAACGCACCGCGTTGTGTGCGCACCCGCAGTGCCCGCAACATCAGCGGCAAGATCCCGCTACGCCCCAACACAAACAGCAGCCCCACCGTCAGACCGTGTGTATAATTGCCGGTTAAAATATCCCCCGAACCGGGTGCAATCAAAGTGAATATTACAGCACACAGTTTAAGCATGGTTACTCCACAACTTACGCAACAGGTACGCAGTTTTTACTTTTGAATTTTTTGTAAACGTTAAACCGCTTTGTGCGGTGAAACGCGCGGCCAATGCTTCAAAATCTTTTTGGCGGCCGCGTTTGAATTCCAATTCGATTTCCCTCATTTTCACTTCGCGCCCGCACACCAAAATAGAAAACCGATCCAGCGATAATTCCGCCCGACATTTTTGATAAGTCACGTTAAAAATGCGTCGTTTATTTTTGAGTACAAATTGTTTTTGCAAATCACGCACGTTTAAATTTTTCCACATTTTTTTGTGCGTTAAAAACAAAAGCGCTTGCGACAAATTTTTTACGTTTGGCAGCATCAACGTTTCTTCGCGCCGGACGGCTTTTCCGTTTTTAACTTCACTGCGGGTTTTAAACGTAGCTTCCCACTGGCGGTTCACGCAGCGCACGCGGAACGCAATTTTTTGTTTTGAAAATGGTTCGTCTGCATGGTCCAGGTATGTATCGCAAATGGTTAAATCGGCAGGGGCCGACACTTCCCCCAGCGCACGCATTACTCGCACGGCACGCATAAAGCACGACGGTTTTGTACATTCCCATTTAAATTCCGTTTCTAAATTCTTCATAATGTTAGTGTAGCAAAAAAGTATAATAGATGTAGGAGTGAATATGGAAAAATTACGACAACCCACCTCTTTGCATTGTTTTGGTTGCGGGAAAGATAATCCCTTTGGGCTTAAACTTGCTTGGTTCAACAATTACGAAAAGAAACAAGTTGAAACCGAATTTGAACTGGATGACAATTATTGTTCGTATCCGGGCACGGTGCACGGCGGGATCGTTGCTACCATTTTGGACGAAACGGCCGGCCGCGCCATTATGCTCAATAACGATTTTGAACGTTTGATGGTAACGCTGAAAATGGAAGTAGTGTACAAACGCAACACCCCCACACACACCAAATTAAAAGCCATCGGCCGCGTTTTGCGTGACGGCGGTAGCCGCGCACAAGTGGAAGGAGAAATTGTGTTGCCGGACGGCACGGTAACGGCCTCTTGCAAAAGTATTTTGTTTAAAATTCCGCAAGCGGTACAAGCGCGGTTTGGGTCGGAAACGGAAGAATGGAACCGCACCACGCCCCAAGTGCCCGCAGGTTGCAACTGTGGCCCGGACGGCCACGTGTGCGGCGAAAAATCAAAATAATTGAACGCGCCCTTTTATTTTGATATAATAAAGTATACAATTTGAGTTAATTTTGGATCGGTAGCTTAGTTGGTAGAGCGCCTGCTTTACACGCAGGAGGTCAGGGGTTCGAGTCCCTTCCGGTCCACCATTTGAAAAGGCATCTTGTAAAAGGTGCCTTTTTTGTTGGCTTGTTTTCCCCACCTCCGACGGGAAAATTACGCGGTTTTTATCTATGCAGGTCATAGAGC
>JAEEMS010000006.1 GCA_016283355.1 Elusimicrobiaceae bacterium
ACGTTTGCCAACAGTGTGGTTTTGAATCGCTCAAATGGGCCGGAAAATGCCCCGATTGTGGCGCGTGGAATACGTTGCAGGAAGAAGTAAAAGCACAGGAAAGCAAAAAGACGGCCGCACGCACGCGCAGCTTTACGGATTTCTCTTCGCAAGTTGTGCCACTTTCTCAAAGCAAATCTGTGAAAGAGGACCGTATTTCTACCCACATTGCAGAGTTTGACCGCTTGCTGGGCGGCGGATTGGTAAAAGGGCAACTGACCCTTTTGGCCGGTGCCCCCGGTATTGGTAAAAGTACACTCATGTTGCAAGTAGCGGCCGAATTGGCCAAAGACAAAAAAGTGCTCTACATTTCCGGGGAAGAAAGCGTGAACCAAATTTCCAACCGTGCCCAACGGCTGGGTATCAAAGGCGAAAACATTTTTTTGCATTGTGAAACCGATATCCAGAAAATTGTAGAAAGCGTGGAAAACGTCAACCCCGACGTACTGATTTTAGATTCTATTCAAACGGTGTATCATCCGGAATTTACTTCCTCTGCCGGTACAGTAGCGCAAGTGCGTGAATGTACCAGCGAGCTGGTCCGTTTGTGTAAGCCCAAAGGAATTATTACTTTTGTATTGGGGCATGTTACCAAAGACGGGGAATTGGCCGGCCCAAAAATTTTGGAACACATGGTAGATTGTGTCTTGTATTTTGATACAGAAAAAGACAATGTGTTGCGTTTGTTGCGCCCGCACAAAAACCGTTTTGGTTCTACCGGCGAAATCGGCCTTTTCAAAATGACCGGTCACGGACTGGAAGGGTTGGAAAATGCCAGTGAATATTTTTCCCAAACTTCGCGTGACCGCGCTATCAAAGGCCGTGCGTACGCTTTGGCGTTGGAAGGCTCCCGCCCGCTATTGACGGAAATTCAAGCGCTTGTTTCTCCTACGCGTTATCCGTTTCCGCGGCGGGTGGCCACAGGGGTAGATTTGAACCGGTGTTTGATGCTTTTTGCCGCTTTGGAAAAACACATTGGTTTAGCGCTGGACAATAAAGATATTTTTGTCAGTTTGACCGGTGGGGTGAAGCTGAAAGATCCGGCGTTGGACTTAGCTATTTGTGCGGCTGTCATCAGTTCGTGCAAAGAAATTGATATTGCCTTTGACAGTATTTTTATGGCCGAAGTGGGCATTTTGGGGCAGGTTTCCAAAGTGCCGCTGATGGACCGCCGCTTGGAAGAAGCCCAACGGTTGGGATTCAAAAAAGCTTTTATCGCGCCGGTAAGCAAAGAAGAAAAATCGAAAATTACTCAAATGACGTTGCAGGAATTATTAGACATTAATGACCTTTCTTTGCGTCTTAAATAGAAACGTTTCCGCGAAAAGTTCCATCTGAGCTGTTGTACAATAACCAATATTTTTGCAATTCAATATGCCTTTAACCACCGAAGTAATCTTCTCCGGTGGTTTTTTTAGGTTAGAAATTCTTTCTAGCCGCGTTACAGCGCTACGCGCGCGTTCTAAATTTTTCTAGGCAAAGCCCCTGTAAAGTAGTAAAATATATTTAGTCCTGTTTCTGTCGGACATTTATTTTATTGGGAGGAACTATGCCTATTTGGATTTTTCGTTTTTTTACCTTAGTGGCGTTTCCGTTGTTGGTTTATCAATATATTAGTCAAGACTGGCGTTCTTTGTTGGCAGGATTACTCTGCGGCGCCATTGTGCTGGCCGGTGAAGTGCTCTTCAAACGAATGCGGTTGATCAAAATTATGATCGGCTGTACCGGGTTCATGATCGGTTACATTTTGTTTTTGCTTTTGGAAGCCGCTTTGCAATCGTTCGGTACGCCTTCTATGCTTTCGTTTTGGGGAACTTACGCCAAACAAGTACAGTTGGGATTGGAAATCTTTGGTGTGATAGTTGCCATTATCAAAGCACGCGATTTGGAAGGTTTGTCCTACACCGGGCATCATTTAAAAATAGCCGATATAACAGCCCTTATGGACGGGCGCATTGTTGATCTGTGCGAAATCAATTTCCTTTCCGGGGTTATTGTGTTGCCGGTGTTTGTGTTGGATGAATTGCAAAAAATGGTATCGTCCAAAGATCCGTTAGCTCGTGCCAAAGGCCGCCGTGGAATGGACGTTGCCACCCGCTTGCAGGAACTGAAAGAAGTGGAAGTGCGTATCACTTCTAAAAATCCAAGGGCGGATAGCACGGAAGAAAAAATCGTAAAACTGGCCAAAAGTTTAGATGCGGAAATTGTCACGTTAGATTTCAATATCAATAAATTAGCTACTTTGAAAAAAGTGGTAGTTAAAAACATTGCCGATTTGGCCACTGCCCTTAAACCGGTGGTATTGCCCGGTGAAACCATGTCGCTTTTCATCATGAAAGACGGTAAAGAAAAAGAGCAGGGAATCGGTTATTTGGATGACGGTACCATGGTGGTAGTGGAAGAAGGCCGCAAGCATATCGGGAAACGAACGGAAGTGTCGGTCTATTCCATTTTGCAAACTTCTTCCGGCCGGATGATTTTTGCAAAAGTAAAATAAATTTATGGCGAAAACAGGTTTTTCTTCTGTGGTAATTGTAGCAGGGGGCAAAGGTACCCGTATGGGGCGCCCGAAGCAACTGCTGCCACTGGCGGGAAAACCTGTTTTGGTTCGCACGGTGGAGGCATTCCAAAAGTGTCCTTCCGTGCAAGAAATAGTAGTAGTTACTCCGCCGGAAAATCAGGCCGTCTTGCGCAATTATTTTGACGATTTAATTTTTGCTCTACCCGGCGACACCCGTTTGGCTTCCGTTCAAAACGGGGTAGCCTGCGTGAAAAAAACGGCAGATGTTGTTGCCGTACATGACGGAGCACGCCCGTTGGTGGATCCGCAAGCCGTGCAGCGTTGTCTGGCGGTGGCGCGCGAAAAAGGCGCAGCAGTATTGGCCGTGCCGGTAAAAGATACGATTAAAGAGGTGGCCGGTACAACGGTTGCTCATACGTTGGATCGTTCGCGCTTATGGGCGGCTCAAACGCCGCAATGTTACCGGCGGGAAATTTTGCTCAATGCCCTTGAAAAATTTGGGCACGAACAAGACGCTACAGACGAATCGCAACTGGTGGAAAAAGCAGGTACGCCGGTGCAGATAGTTGAGTCTGACTATAAAAATAATAAAATTACGACGCCCGAAGATTTGCAGATAGCGGAGGCTTTTGTGAACGAAGAAATTATTTACCGTACCGGGTTTGGATTTGATTTGCACCGTTTGGAACCGGGGCGGAAATTATTTATAGGCGGGGCAGAAATTGCCCACACCAAAGGTTTCTTGGGCCATAGCGACGGCGATTTGGTGTTGCATGCCTTGTGCGACGCTGTGTTAGGTGCGTTGTGTGCGGGGGAAATAGGCATTTTGTTCCCGCCGACGGACCCTTCCATTAAAGGCATTGACAGCAAAGAAATTGTAAAAAAAGTATTGGAAATTGTCCGTGCCCACTCTGCCCAAATTGTTCATTTGGATGCCACCCTTATCACACAAGAGCCGAAGATAAAACCACATTATGAAACGGTACGAAAATCTTTGGCAAACGTTTTTGAAATTCCGTTAGAAGATATCAGTTTCAAATCAAAAAGCCACGAGGGCGTAGGCGAAATCGGCCGCGGGGAAGCGGCTATGTGTCACGCTGTGGCTACGTTAAAAATCAGGAGAAAAAAATGAAAAGAAAAATTTGTTTTTGTTTGTTAGCCAGTGTTTTGTTGGTAGCTTGCGGTGCCCGCAAAAGAGTGACGCAAGGGATTGATTACACCCACCCGCAAGTGGGCAGAACGTATTATGAATTTCCTACTTATGCCCTGGATAATCCTTCCGTTTTAGACGGGATTCAAACAACGGAAATACTCCCGGGAGAAGATGAAGATTTTACGTCGGAAAATATAACCACCTCTTACGGCAATTACGGAGACGTGGTTATTACCGTAGCCACCCACAAATTTAAGCTGGGCAATACGGCTTCCCGCCGGGAAATGGCACTTTTCCAACAAGCCATGGACAAAGCCTATAGTGTAGCCTTGCGGCAATACCGGCCGTCGGGTTTTACCTATTCGTTGAGCAGCGTAGGGGCCGTGAATCCGTTGTCGGATTTGGAAGTTACCTGCAAAATGAGTGAAAATTCTGCCAATGCGGTGGGGCAAGCTTCTTGCCGGACATTTTTTAATAATGTAGCCAATTATTACCGCCAATCCATGGCACAGTAAGAGGTTTGTATGTTGTTATATAACACGTCCAGCCATCGCAAAGAAACATTCGTTCCCCAAAACAAAGAACAAGTTACCATGTATTGTTGCGGACCAACCGTGTACAATTATGCACATATCGGCAATTTGCGCACATACATTTTTGAAGATTTATTGGCGCGTACCATTCGGTTGAAATATCCGCTCAAACACGTGATGAACGTAACAGACGTGGGGCACTTGGTGTCTGATGCCGACGACGGCGAAGACAAAATGGAAGTAGGTGCCGCGCGCGAAGGGAAAAGCGCCTGGGATATTGCCAAATTTTATGAAGAAAAATTTTGGCAAGATTATGACGCCCTGCACTGTACCCGGCCGACGGTAATTTCCCGCGCCACCGCACACATTGCGGAAATGATTGCGTTGGTAAAAACGTTGGAAGAAAAAGGATATACGTATCGCACCGCCGACGGAATTTATTACGATACTTCTAAGTTTGACCGCTACGACGCTTTGGTAGGTCATGCCCGCATTGAAGGGTTACAAGGCGGGGCGCGTGTGGAAATGAGTGACGAAAAACGCCACCCTACCGATTTTGCCTTGTGGAAATTTTCCCCCAAAGATAAGAAACGCCAAATGGAGTGGGACTCGCCCTGGGGGGTGGGTTTCCCGGGGTGGCATATTGAATGTTCCGCCATGGCCATGAAGTACCTGGGCCATACGTTGGATATTCATTGCGGCGGTATTGATCATGTAACCATTCACCATACCAACGAAATCGCCCAAAGCGAAGCTGCCACCGGCCAAAAATATGTCAATTATTGGGTACATGGGGAATTCCTCATTTTGCGCTCGGGGAAAATGAGCAAATCGGGCGGAACGTTTGTGACCGTGCAAACCTTGCGCGAAAAAGGATACGACCCGCTTGCTTACCGTTATTTATGTTTGACGGCTCACTATCGCACGCAGTTGGAATTTTCGTACGAAAGTTTAGATAGTGCCGCCAAAAGTTTGAAGAATTTACGCCAACTGGCTTGGCAAGCAAAAAAGCAGACCACCGGCCTTCCTTTAGCCAGTGAAGCGGTGCAAGATTGGCAAGAAAAATTTGTAGCTGCGATGGAAGATGATTTGAATGCTCCGCGGGCCTTGGCCCTTACGTGGGAAGTGCTGCGTTCTTCTTTGCAACCGGCAGAGAAATTGGCTTTTGTGCAATTTGCCGACGGCTTGCTTTCCCTGGATTTGTTGCAAGAACCGAAGGAAGAAAAAGTAGAATTACCCTCACAGGTGGCTGCATTGCTTGAGCAGCGTGCTCAAGCCCGCCAAAATAAAGACTGGCAAAAGTCGGACCAACTGCGCGACCAAATCGCCGCGTTGGGATACGTTGTAAAAGATACGCCGCAAGGCCAACAAACGGAGAAAAAATAAATGTTAAAAATTCCTGCCGAGTTTCTAAAACGCATTCCCAAGACGGACCTGCACGTTCATTTAGACGGCTCTATGCGCTTGTCCACCTTGATAGAGTTGGCCAAGAAAGAAGGCGTAAAATTGCCGTCTTACACGCCGGAAGGCTTAAAGAAAAAAGTATTTAAGAGTAAATACGCCAATTTGTTGGAATACCTGCGCGGATTTTCTTATACGGGGGCAGTTCTTCAGTCGGCCGCTAACATTGAGCGCGTGGCCTATGAATTAGGGCAAGACGCCATTGCCGAAGGCGTACGGTATATGGAGGTGCGTTTTGCGCCGCAGCAACACATCAACGACCACTTAACTGCCCAAGAAGCTGTGCGTGCAGCCGTGCGGGGTTTACGTAAGGCACAAAAAGAACACAACACTTCGGCCGCTGTAAAAAAAGGGGAAGATTTGGAATTTTATTTTGGCATTATTGTTTGTGCCATGCGCAATTTCAGTGCGGCCAATTCTCCGTATTATGCGGCACTGCTTAACGTGCTTTCCCATGCCGAAAAAACCGAAGTAATCGGTACGGCTTCGTTGGAGTTGGCGCGCCTGGCGGTAAAATTGGTGGAAGAAGAACACCAACCGATTGTCGGTTTTGATATCGCCGGGGAAGAAGCGGGATATCCCGCCTCGGACCATAAACGGGCTTACCAATACGTGCACAAACATTTTATTTTCAAAACCGTTCACGCCGGGGAAGCCTACGGCCCGGAAAGTATTTTTAGTGCTTTGACCGATTGTTTTGCCAACCGTATCGGCCACGGAACGAATTTGTTTGAAGAACATTTGATTAAAGACCCGACGGTAAAAAACAAAAAAGCGTATATCCGTTCGCTGGCCAACTATTTGGCCACGGGGCGTATTGGCATTGAAGTTTGCTTAACCAGCAATTTGCAAACGTTGCCGGAAATCAAATCGGTAAAGAATCATCCTATTCGCAAAATGATTGAATTTGGTTTGCCGGTCAGTATCAATACCGATAACCGCTTGGTCTCCAACACCACCGTTACCAAAGAATGGGAGCTGCTGGTTAAAAATGTTCCGTTGAAACCCAAAGATTTCAAAAACATTGTGATTGCCGGATTCAAAAGCGGGTTTTTCCCCGGAACCTACATTGAGAAAAGACGTTTTGTACGCAAAGTGATAGACCGTTACAATGCGTTGGCAAAACGATATCATGTAGCATTGTATTAAACAGTTTTCTTCTACGGTAGCGCGCGCAAAATAGTGCGCGCTATTTTTATGAGATCCCAATCGGCCGGGCCGGTAAGTACTATGTGCTGGGATTGGGTGTAACGGCGGAACCAAGTGCGTTGGCGTTTGGCATATTGACGTGTTTTGAGGATTATTTCTTCCACTGCTTCCGTGCGGGAGAGTTTGCCTTGCAAAAAAGAAACCACTTGCGGATATCCCAAACTTTTCAAAGCGGCTGCATTCGTTGCAAAACCTTGTGACAGTACGTTGCGGGTTTCGGCGCACATATCCTCAAAAATTTGTTCCGTACGTTTGGCAATACGTGTATTTAATTCTTCTTTTTCCCATTCCAAGCAAACCCAGTGCACCCGGTCTGGGTCGGGCAGGTGGAAAAATTGGCCGCTTTTAAGTGTGCTGGCCGGGCGGCCGGTTAGCCAACAAAGTTCCAAGGCGCGCATGGTGCGTTGCACATTCCCGACGGGGATTTTTTGTGCGCTGACCGGGTCTTGTTGGGCCAATGCCGTGTGCAATCCCTCTTTACCCTCTTGCTCCAACAGCTGTGTCAGGCGTGCACGCGTTTGCGGTGTGCCGGGGGGGAGCGAGTCCATTCCCACAAAATAGGAATGTAAATACAGGCCGGTTCCGCCGGCAAAAATCAATGGAGTGTGCGGGTGTGTCTGTTCAATTTCGCGCGCACGGGCGCAAAAAGCTCCGGCGTTAAATGTGTCGGTTATTTCTAAAAAATCTACCAGATAATAAGGGACTCCTTCTACGGTATAGACGTTGTTTTGGTAAGTTCCTTGCGGTTTGGCTGTTCCGGCCGTGAGGCGCTTATACACCTGGCGCGAATCGGCCGACACAATCGCTCCGCCTGTTTGGCGGGCCAATTCCAAAGATAGTTCCGTCTTACCCGAAGCTGTCGGGCCGCAAAGGACAATCGGTTTCATTCTCCTATTATAGCAAATGGACAGAAGGCATTTTTGTCGGGAAGTTTTTAGTCCCAATATAGATGTCTTGAATCGTTTTTTCTTTTTTCTTACAATAAAATAAGCATATAAGGAGGACATAACGTGATTCGAAATAGGAATATGCGCGGTTTTACGCTGATTGAACTTTTGGTAGTAGTTTTGATTATTGGCATTTTGGCGGCTATTGCCTTGCCGCAGTATATGAAAGCGGTGGAAAAATCCCGCGCCAGTGAAGCTATCTCTTTGATAGGTAATTTTGCCAAAGCACAGGAAATGTACAATATGGCCAACGGCACTTATGCTACGGATTTAAACGCGCTGGATATTAC
>JAEEMS010000007.1 GCA_016283355.1 Elusimicrobiaceae bacterium
ACGTTTGAATTTGACTTGACCGCCAAATATGACTATAACGACAACGTGCAATTGTTTGCCGGTGTAGGTTATGCCAAATACGGTTCTGACGAATCCAACTGGTCTGGCGACTATAACGAAATGTTTGGCCCGGATAACACCAAAGGCCAACTCGGCATGCTCGTTCGCTTCTAATCTAATTTAGAAACAACAGTATAAAACCCCTGCTCGCAAGAGTGGGGGTTTTTTATTTGACTTTTTACAATATGTATTTATAAAATAACAAAGTAGTTTATTTAACTCATTATAAAGGAGTACTCCATGAAAAAGCTTCTGGGCTTATTACTGGTAGCCGTTATTGCCTTCCCGGCCAGCGCTGCAGTAATTAAGAACGTTGAACTCAAAGGTGAAATACAAACCATCGCCTCCGACGTAAAATATAGCGCAAATAATATGTTTGACCGCGGTGCCAAAACACGTGCCATCGCCGGTTTTTCCTTTGACGTTGTAGAAGATGTTAAAGCTAACTTGTTGTTTCAATATGCATATCGTTGGGGTGACCAAAACTACACCAACAACGGTTTTGCCGGCGCCAAAGGAATGAGATTGGTCAATGCCAATTTGGTGTTATCCAATTTATTCTGCTGTTTGGAAGCTACCATCGGCCGCCAATTCTATGGCGAAGACAACAGCCCAATCATTTATTTTGGTCCTAACCATTATAATGCTGAAGGAATGGGTTTAGCTAGCGCGTTGGATGGTGTAACCGTGCGTTACAGTGACGATTTCAAAGATTTTACTTTACTGGCCGGAAAAGTTGAAGATATTATGTTTAATTATTCGGGCTTAGGTAACTTTGACCTTCGTGCCAATATCTTTGGAGCAGATTTAAAACTCCACTTTTCTGATGCGTTAACAACTCAAGTGTATGGTTATGATTTAACCAATGAAAAAGTATATTACGGAAAAGATAACTATTTCGGCACATTTGAAGAGTTCATGGGATCGGACGTTGTTAGAGGTCACACCGGTTTTTACGGTGCCAAACTTAATTGGAATACGGACGTTTTGCGCATGAGCGCCGAATATGCCCGCAACTTCGACGGTCACCGTTTGATTAAGGAAAGACATACGACCCCCTACATGGTAAAAGCAGATATCGCCACCGATATAGACGCTTTCACTGTTCGCGGTACTTTTGTGTATTCCAAAGGAATGTTTATTGCGTTAGGGAATTATGCTCCGGGTATGATTTGGGGCCATTACTTTGGTTCGCTTGGTTTTCTCTATAATGTCCTTAACTATGGAACCCTTGCTAGCCCAAACAATGGGGCTCGTATATTTAATGTCGGCGTTGATGTAAAACCAAGCGCAAAATGGACCCTATCTTTGGACGGATTCTCTTACCAAGACCGCTTTGCCCGCCATTCTGCTACGTTGGAAGCTGATTTAACTGCTAAATACGCTCACACGGAAGCCGTGGAAATATTTGGTGGTCTAGCTTACGCCAAAAATAGTGCTGGTATAAGAGAATTCTCATTTGATGCTACTACGGAAAATTATAAGGGCCAACTCGGCGTGCTCGTTCGCTTCTAATCTAATTTAGAACAACGTAAAACCCCCGCTATGCAAGCGGGGGTTTTCTGTTTTGTAAGCAAAATGAAAAAATGCTTTTTATAAGGTTAGACGGAAAGTTCCATTTGTACCCAGAAAAAAAATAGGTCCAAATGCCCTTGCCAAGTTGATTTGTATCTGTTACTATAATGGTATGAAAACACAAAAAATTATCACATTAGCAGTATCGTTGTTTGTATGTTCCGGCTTTGCTACAGCTGAGGTGATGACAGGCCTTACAAAAGGCCTCATCAAGAGAACTTCGAAGTGCGTAAAAATACAAAAGTTCACTCCCAAGCAATGGGTGGAAGGTATGGCGGGAGTAAGGAATGGCACTATTGTGCCGAAAGTTTCGCGATTGGCAAAAGCATCGCGTCAATTAGCCAAAATGCGAGCTGACCTTAATAATATGCCTCAGGACATCGCAAGCCAGGTGCAACTGCCTACCCCGGAGAAATTGGCTGAGGAAATGAGTTCTGGTGTGCGGACTTATCAATTGAATGGTGAATCCCCGGTGCTTCCCCAGCAGGATGCGCTCCTTATGCAGTCCCTACGGAACAAAGAAATGCCGATTCACTGGAACCCGGAAAAAGGATATCTGGAAACTACTGACGGACACGGAAATGTTGTTCCGTTTGACTCTTTGTCTAAGGAAGAACAACGTGTTAGGTGGGTTCAGCAGCAAGAGCGGACGTCACTTTCCTCTCAACCATTGGGAAAAGGTGCCCCAGAAGCTACGGAACTCCCGTCCCACATAACAATGCAACGTCTAACTCCTGCACAACAGTTAGAAGCTATGGCAGGGGTAGGGCAGAATGGCGTTGTGACGACTTTGCCAACTTATCGATTAAATGGTGAATCCCCGGTGCTTCCCGAGCAGGATGCGCTCGTTGCACAGTACTTACGGGACAAAGAAATGCCGATTCGCTGGAACCCGGAAAAAGGATATTTGGAAACTACTGACGGACACGGAAATGTTGTTCCGTTTCACTCTTTGTCTAAGGAAGAACAACGTGTTAGGTGGGCTCAGCAGCAAGGTCGGACCCTGCTTTCCTTGGGTGTCAATCCAAATCCTGAGGTTGTTTTACCGGTGAACGGCCATTCAATACTGGTGGATAGCAGACCCTACGTACCCGGAGAAGATTGTACATCCCTTTTGGGAAAAAATGATTACTACTTTTTCAATTGGAAAATACAATTGTGGATGTATCACCATCGCAATGGAAAGGTTACTTATCAGGAACAATTTTTTACAGGAGAGAACGGCGAACCAGTGCTTGCTGTTGAAGACAAAGAGGCTTTCTCAGGATGGCTGGAAGGGGAATATTCGATTTTTATCCCCAGTTTTAAGCATGGAAAGGTGAACGTCTTTACTCATCATTCCGATGGTACGATAACGTATAAAAAGACAGAGTTTCCCCCGGAATGGATGAAACCTATTTTTGAACCGGGTGGTAAAATATCTCTGATATCACCAGCGGATTAATTAAGCTATAACCGGAAGTAATATTCTTTTAATCTCCCCGGCAACCCGGGGAGATTTTATTTTCCCGCGGGTTCTTATAAATTGCTACAATAATAAAGTACCCTTTTGCCCCCAAAAGGGAGTGATTTTCGGATGCAGAGGTTTTTATGGCAAGTAATTTACTGGAAGAACGTGTGCCGCCACAAGCAATAGATGCGGAAATGGCCGTGTTGGGCTCCATGATGCTCGACAAAGACGCCGTGAATGACGTGATGGAAATTTTAAAGCCGGAACATTTTTATAAATCCGCGCATGAAAAGATATTTTCCGTCATGCAAGAAATGACGGACCGTAACCAGGCCATTGATATCATTACGCTGGCGGCAGAGCTTAAACGCGCCGGTGCGTTGACGCAGGTGGGGGGCGAACTTTACTTAACACAATTAGAAGAAAAAGTATCCACCGCGGCCCATGCCAAATACTATGCAGAAATCGTGTACAAAAAATTTGTCGTGCGCGATTTAATCAAAACGGCTACTGCACTCGTGCAACGCTGTTACAAAGAGGATGACGACGACCCGCAGATGTTGGTGGATACCGCGGCCGACCAAATTTATAAACTCAGTCAAAAGCAAAAACTGACCGGGTTTGTATCGGCCAAAGATTTGGCCCCCGAAGTGATGGAATCGTTGGAGCGGGCGTTCCATAATAAAAGCTCTATCCAGGGTGTTCCTACGGGGCTTTCCGACTTTGACCGTAAAACAGGAGGGTTGCGTAAGTCGGACCTAATTATTTTGGGTGCGCGCCCCAGCCAAGGGAAAACCGCTTTGGCCTTAAATATTGCCCACCACGCGGCGGTAGAGTGTAAAATCCCGGTGGCGTTTTTCTCTTTAGAAATGGGAAAAGAAATTTTGTGTGAACGTATGTTGGGCGCAGCCGCGATGGTGGAAATTTATAAACTGCGTACCGGCTACTACGAACAATCCAAATGGAAAGATTTAACGCGCGAAGTAGGCCGCTTGGGCAATGCTCCGTTGTTTATTGATGATACCTCGGCTTTGTCCATTACCGAACTGCGCATGCGTGCGCGGCGTTTAGCCAGCGATTTAAAAAAACAGGGCAAAGAATTAGGCCTTATTGTCATTGATTATTTGCAACTCATTCGCGGCGGGGAACGGCGCACCGAAAGCCGCCAACAGGAAGTATCCGAAATTTCACGTATGCTCAAAGATTTGGCCCGTACGCTCAATGTGCCGGTATTGGCACTTTCACAGTTGAGCCGTAAAAATGAAGACCGGACCCGTACCGATAATAAACCGCAACTTTCCGATTTGCGCGAATCCGGCTCTATCGAACAAGATGCCGACGTGGTGGCACTCATTCACCGCGAAGCGTATTACAAACGGGATGATGAATCCCTTAAAAACAAAGCTACGCTCATTATTGCCAAACAACGTAACGGCCCTGTGGGGGATATTGATTTGGCATTCTTCGGGGAATATGCGCTGTTTACCAACCCGGCACCGGAGCATATGGAAAGTGCGCAGACCGCTGCCCCGAATATGACCGTAATGGAGATTCCCGAATAATGCAACTCCCTCTTTTACGCCCGACGGTGGCCGAAATCGATTTGCAAAAATTGGCTGCCAATATGCATAAAAACGCTGCGCTCGTTGCGCAAGCGGCGGGACGGCGCGTAAAAATTTTATCGCTCTTAAAAGCCAATGCGTACGGACATGGTGCGGTACGTATCGGTCAATTTTTGGAAGAAAAAAAACTCAGCGATTTTTTTGGAGTTGCCAGCGTAGAAGAGGGAATGGAACTGCGCGCGGCGGGACTCCAAACTCCTATTTTGGTACTGGGAAGTATTTATCCGTTTGAAGCATTCGAATATGCCATTCAAAACCGTTTGGCTGTCACCATAGCCAGTTTAACGGCTGCCCAAGCCGTGGAAACCATTGCTAAAAAAATGGGCCAAAAGGCCTACTGCCACGTCAAGCAAGATACCGGAATGGGGCGCATCGGCACGCGCCGCGGCGCGATTATGGATGTGCTTACGTTTGTGGATCGCAGCCCGCATTTGATTTTGGACGGGCTTTACAGTCATCTTTCCAGTGTTACGTCGGACCCGGCCTACACGGAAGAACAAATCGGCTACTACCGCGACACGTTAACCAGCGTACAATTAAAACAAATTCACATCAATCATTGCCACTTAGCTGCCAGTACGGCTATTCTGAAACGGCCCGACATTTATTTTGATATGGTGCGGCCCGGACATAGTATTTACGGTCTGGAAGAAGGATTTGAACCGGTGCTTTCGCTCAAAACACGTATTGTGTATTTGAAAGATGTTCCTGCCGGCAGTAGTATCAGTTACAACCGCAGCTTTGTGGCCGATAAACCCATGCGGGTGGCTACCCTTCCCCTGGGATATGGGGATGGCTATTTGCGCGCTTTGTCTAACAAAGCGGATATACTTATCGGCGGACAACGTTGCCGGGTGCTGGGAAATATCACCATGGATATGTTGATGGTGGATGTTTCGCATGTTCCCGGTGTGAAAGTGGGGGACGAAGCCGTTGCGGTTGGTGCGCAGGGCGGTCAAACAATTTCGTTAGCGGAGTTGGCAGAAAAAGCCGGTACGATTGATTACGAATTATGCACACTGCTCAAAACGCGGGTGCCGAGGATTTATAAATGAAAAAGGTTTCCAGACCATTACAGTGGGTAGGACGTTATGTGACACACGTGCTTGACGAAGTCGGCGGGTGTACACAAATGATCCGTTCTTGCTTTTTTTGGTTGTGGCGTTCCCGCTTTGAATGGAGCCAAGCCATGGAACAAAGTGTAGCCATCGGTGTTGCTTCCCTGGGGGTAGTAGGGCTGACGAGTTTATTTACCGGCATGGTGCTTGCATTGCAAGCCGGTAACACGATTAACAATATTTTTGGTGATCCGATTTTTGTAGGCACGATTGTGGCCTTTTCGCTCATCCGCGAATTAGGCCCGGTGCTTACCTGTGTGGTGGTGTCCGGTCGGGCCGGGGCTGCCGTAACGGCACAAATCGGTACGATGGCCGTTACCGAACAGATTGACGCACTTTATACATTGGGCACAAACCCGGTGCGGTATTTGGTAATTCCGCGCTTGTTCGGGTTTGTATTTACATTGCCCATTCTCACGTTATTTGCCAACGTATTCGGTATTATCGGCGGGTACTTAGTAGCGGTGTATACGCTGGGCGTACCCGGTGAAATTTATATTACGGATATCACCTCCTATATGGGAGTGGCGGACTTTATGCACGGGTTTATTAAAACGTTTGTATTTGCGTTTATGGTCGGTACCGTGTGTTGTTACAAAGGGATTAGCACCACGGGCGGTGCCGAAGGGGTAGGGAAATCTACTACCGGGGCCGTCGTTACCACGATTGTGATGGTGCTTGTACTGGATTATTTCTTAACGGCTATTTTAACAGCTTTTGGGATATAACATGATTGAAATTAAAAATTTAAAAAAAGATTTCGGCCCCAAACACGTTCTAAGAAACGTGAATTTGACGATTCCCAAAGGAGAAACGACTGTTATTTTGGGCGGTTCGGGTTCCGGGAAAAGCACGCTGATTAAATGCTTGATTGGCCTGGAAGAAGCGACGGATGGCCACATTTTAGTGGGGGGCCGTGATATTACCAAAATTCATAGCGAAATGAAAATGGCCGCCCTACGGCGTAAGTTTGGATATCTGTTTCAAGAAGGGGCTTTATTTGACTCTATGACCGTGGGGGAGAATGTCACGTTCGGGTTGCGTTATTTAACCGATGTGCCGGAAAAAGATTATCCAAAAATCATCCGCGAAAAATTAGCGTTGGTAGGCCTGGGGGAAGACGTAGCCCGGCTCAACCCCAGCGAACTATCCGGCGGGATGAAAAAACGTGTTTCACTGGCGCGCGTATTGGCCATAGAGCCGGAAGTGATTTTATACGACGAACCAACCACCGGGTTGGATCCGATTATGTCGGACATTATCAGTGATTTGATTATCGATTTGAAACAAAAACTGGGAGTAACGTCCGTAGTAATTACGCATGATATGCGTTCGGCTTTTAAAATTGCCGATCACATTGCGTTTCTTTACGAGGGGCAAATTTTACTCCACGGTACGTCGCAAGATTTTAAGAAAACGGAGAACCCGTACGTTAAGCAATTTGTCAACGGCAGCAGCCACGGGCCTATCCAAATGAAACTTATGAAAGAATAAAAGGGGACTTATGAAACCAGAAACCAAAGTAGGTATTTTTACTATAATAGGGCTTGCTTTATTCGGTTTTTCGCTCTACTTTTTAGGGGGAATTTCCGTTACCAAATCATACGATTTGAACATCAAGTTTGAAGACGTGTCCGGCTTGCCGGTAAAAGCCGCAGTAAAATTGTCCGGCGTGGAAGTGGGACGCGTGAAAAAAATCAAAATAGAAAACGGCCAGGTAATTGTAGTGGCGGAACTCAACAAAGAGGTTCGTTTGCATGAAGGAGCCCGTTTCAGTGTAGTAATGACGGGGATTATCGGTTCCAAATATTTGCGTGTGGTGCAAGGGCCGTTGTCTGCTCCGTTGATTGAGGAAGGGGCTTATGTAACGGGGGCAGATGAAATCCCGATGGATGTGATGATTGCACAAACCATGGGCAGCATTCGGGAATTTGTAGACAGCGTTAACAACAACGGCCAAATGGGTGCACAGCTCAACCAAACCATGACCGAAATCCGTCAACTCTCTGCCAATTTGAATCAAATGGTAGCGTCGTTGCGGCCTTACATTACTTCTTCCGTACAAAATTTGGATGTAGCTTCGGCCCATCTTACCGATTTAATGGCTAAGGCCGATGCGTTGTTGGCCAGTATTAACAAAGGGGAAGGTGTCATCGGCGGACTCATGAAAGACGAAACGATGAAAGATGATGTGAAACAAAGTTTGACCGATTTGAAAACTACGTTGGCGGATGTGAAACAATTTGTAGGAAAAATGGGACGGTTTAAAGTGGATTGGAATTATGATTTCTTCTATATGCCGCAGGATAAAATTTCCACCAGCGATTTAGGGTTGGATATCTATACCCCCAGCGGATATACTTTCTACCATGTAGGAATGGCTAACCTGGGGAACGAAGACGATAAGTTAAAAGAGAAAGATTATTACGAGAAAAATAAATTTGACGTCCGTTTGGGCTTGTACAACGATTGGGCCAAATTCTCAGCCGGGCTTATTCGCGGTGCCGGCGGTGTAGCGGTGGAGTTCAAACCGTTCTACAAGCAACGCTTCCTGGACCGCTTAACGGTAGGTGCCGAAGCTACAGATTTTGGACGGGACCGTATTATCAACGGGCGTGAATTTACCAAACCGAATCTTAGCTACGGGGTAGATTTCCGCTTTAACCGTTTCTTCCGCGCCGGTGCTTGGATGCGCGATGTGTTAGAGACCAACAATGTGGCGGTACGCGCCAACGTCACATTTACCGATGAAGATATTTCCTCTTTCTTCGGGTTGGCTGCGGTGGCAGGTTCACGGTAATTTTAAAGAAACTTTTGCAAAGAAGTTACGGAACAACGTTTGGCCAAAGGAGTGGGGATGAAATTTAAAACAGTATTTGTTTGCCAGCAATGCGGGTTTGAATCGCTCAAATGGGCGGGCAAATGTCCCGACTGCGGTGCGTGGAATACGTTGCAGGAAGAAGTAAAAGCGCAAGAGAACAAAAAAGCCCCTTCGCGCACGCGTAGTTTCACGGATTTTTCATCCGAAGTTGTTAAACTTTCCGAAAGCAAAGCTTCTAAAGAAGATCGGATTCCCACGCATTTAGCGGAATTTGACCGTCTGTTGGGTGGGGGACTGGTAAAGGGGCAACTTACTTTGTTGGCGGGTGCACCCGGTATCGGTAAAAGCACGCTCATGTTGCAAGTGGCGGCAGAACTGGCCAAAGACAAAAAAGTGCTTTATATTTCCGGCGAGGAAAGTGTGGGGCAAATTTCCGGACGTGCGCAGCGTTTGGGAATAAAAGGGGAAAATATCTTTTTGCATTGCGAAACGGATATTCAAAAAATCGTAGAGTCCGTGGAAAATGTAAACCCCGACGTGTTGATTCTGGATTCCATCCAAACGGTTTATCATCCGGAGTTTAATTCTTCGGCCGGTACGGTAGCGCAAGTGCGCGAGTGTACCAGTGAACTCGTGCGGTTGTGCAAACCCAAAGGGATGATTACTTTTGTGCTAGGGCACGTTACCAAAGACGGCGAATTGGCCGGCCCGAAAATTTTGGAACACATGGTGGACTGTGTTCTCTATTTTGATACAGAGAAGGACAATGTGTTGCGTTTGTTGCGCCCACATAAAAACCGTTTTGGTTCTACCGGCGAAATAGGCCTTTTTAAAATGACAAGCCACGGGCTGGTGGGGTTGGAAAATGCCAGTGAATATTTTGCCCAAACTTCGCGCGAGCGTGCCATCAAAGGGCGTGCCTATTGTTTGGCGTTGGAAGGAAGCCGCCCGTTGCTGACGGAAATTCAAGCACTCGTTTCTCCCACGCGCTACCCGTTCCCGCGCCGCGTGGCGACGGGGGTAGATTTGAACCGGTGCCTGATGTTATTTGCGGCTTTAGAAAAACACATTGGGTTGGCACTGGATAACAAAGATATTTTCGTCAGTTTAGCGGGCGGGGTAAAACTCAAAGACCCGGCCTTGGATTTGGCCGTGTGTGCGGCCGTCATCAGTTCCTGCAAAGATATTGCCATCCCACACGATAGTGTTTTTATGGCCGAAGTAGGCATTCTGGGTCAAGTGGCCAAGGTGCCGCTTTTGGACCGTCGTTTGGATGAGGCACAGCGATTGGGTTTTACCCGTGCGTTTACCGCACCTGTCAGCAAGGAAGAAAAAACCAAAATCAAACAGATGAATCTTGCGGAACTGCTTGATTTAAACGATTTATCTTTGCGGCTGAAATAGGACTGCTTGTATTCAAAATTACAAATAGTACAACGGAAAGGATAGGGCTGAATAAATGAGAAGAGGTTTTACATTATTAGAACTTTTAGTAGTTGTACTCATTATTGGTATTTTGGCGGCAGTTGCGTTGCCGCAGTACCAAAGAGCGGTGGCAAAGTCACGCTTTACAGAGGCCATTATAACGTTAAGCTCCATCCAAAAGGCGCTAATAGCACAGCAATATGAAGTGGGCGACGTTCCTTTGGGAGGAGTCGAGATGGATTCTCTCGCGATAGACATTCCGGGGGAAGTGAGTGAAACAGCGGGGGGAGTTTTGGAGTGTAAGAAAACCGAGAATTTTGAATATTGTGCCAGAGGGGCTAATGGCGTTGCCGGCATCAATGCACTTTACCTAAAAGACAATGTTTGTTTATGTTATCATGCTACTTCTATAGACGACCTTGCTAAATATAATAAAATGGTGTTGGGAATAAACCAACATAATACCAAAATAGATTATGCCAAGTTGTTGCAAATTCCGGAAGCACCGGAAGATGTTTGGACCGGATGTTTCTGCCGACATGCCAGCTGGATTGGCGGATAATAAAGCATTGCTTGAAAATTTCTAAATACCCCGTGTAAAAACGGGGTATTTTATTTCTCCGCGCGCGTTCATATTTTCCTAGTCAAACCCGCTGCAAAGTAGTAAAATATAAAAGACCCGGTTTTGTCCGGGGTAATTCTATTTTTTTGTGGAGGTTGTATGCCTATTTGGATTTTTCGTTTTTTTACGTTAACGGCCTTCCCGCTTTTAGTTTTCCAATACATTAACCAAAATTGGCGTTATTTGTTGGGTGGACTTTTGTGCGGTGCGATTGTTTTAGCCGGTGAGGTGCTTTTCAAACGGATGCGACTGATTAAGATTATGATCGGTTGTACCGGGTTTATGATCGGCTACCTGATGTTCCTGTTGTTGGAAGCATGTTTGCAATCTTTCGGTACGTCCAATATGCTTACTTTTTGGAGTGAATATTCCTTCTACATTCAAATGGGGTTGGAAATTTTTGGTGTAGTAGTAGCAATGATCAAAGCACGGGATTTGGAAGGGTTGTCTTACACCGGGCACCACTTAAAAGTGACCGATATCTCCGCGCTTATCGACGGACGTATTGTAGATTTGTGTGATATTAACTTTCTTTCTGGCATCGTGGTATTGCCAGTATTTGTGATGGAAGAACTCCAAAAAATGGCTTCCGCCAAGGACCCGCTTGAACGGGCCAAAGGCCGCCGCGGTATGGATGTGGCTTCCCGCTTACAGGAAAACAAAGAAGTGGAAGTACGCATTACGTCCAAAAATCCAAAAGGCGATTCCATGGAAGAAAAAATCGTAAAGCTGGCCAAAAGTTTAGATGCGGAAATCGTTACGCTTGATTTTAATATTGATAAATTGGCCGGGTTGAAAAAAGTACCCGTAAAAAATATTGCGGACTTGGCAACCGCGTTAAAACCGGTAGTGCTGCCCGGGGAAACAATGTCCCTTTTTATCATGAAGGACGGCAAAGAAAAAGAACAGGGTATCGGTTATTTGGATGACGGTACGATGGTAGTGGTGGAAGAAGGGCGCAAACATATCGGAAAACGGACCGAAGTGTCTGTTTATTCCATTTTGCAAACTTCGTCCGGCCGAATGATTTTTGCCAAAATTAAATAATATATGACGCAACAAACAGGTTTCGCTTCCGCGGTAATTGTAGCAGGGGGAAAAGGGAGCCGTATGGGCCGCCCCAAACAACTTTTGCCGTTGGCCGGGAAACCTGTTTTAGTACGTACGATAGAAGCTTTTAAAAAATGCCCCCGCGTGCGGGAAATTGTGGTGGTTACCCCGCCGGAGAACCAGGATGTTTTACGGGGGTATTTCTCGGATTTAATTTATGCTTTGCCCGGGGTGACACGTTTGGCTTCCGTGCAAAGTGGCTTGGCTTGCGTAAGCGCGCAAGCCGGGTTGGTGGCCATTCACGACGGGGCCCGTCCGCTGGTAAACCCTGTAGCTGTGGAGAATTGTTTAGCCGCGGCCGAAAAAAAAGGCGCAGCCGTGTTGGCGGTTCCCGTGAAAGATACCATCAAACAAGTGCAAGACAAAACGGTGGTAAAAACATTGGACAGAGCCCAGCTGTGGGCTGCGCAAACACCGCAGTGTTACCGAGTGAATATCTTGAAACAAGCGCTTGAAAAATTTGGCAGTGAGCAAGACGCCACGGACGAATCGCAGCTGGTAGAAAAAGCCGGAACGAAGGTGCAAATCGTGAAATCGGATTATAAAAACAATAAAATTACGACGCCGGAAGATTGGGTATGCGCGCAAGCTTTAGTGGATGAAGAGGTGGTGCAACGCACCGGTTTTGGATTTGATTTACACCGTTTAGAACCGGGACGCAAACTATTTATCGGCGGAGCGGAAATTGCACATTCTAAAGGTTTTTTGGGCCATAGCGACGGCGATTTAGTTTTGCACGCTTTGTGTGATGCCGTGTTGGGTGCCCTTTGCGCGGGGGAAATCGGTATTTTATTCCCGCCCACGGATCCGACCATCAAAGGGATTGATAGTAAAGAAATTGTCAAACGGGTGTTGCAAATCGTGCACGAACATCACGCGGAAATTGTTCACCTGGATGCCACTATTATTACGGAAGAACCCAAAATTAAGCCGCACTATGAAACGGTGCGTAAATCGCTTTCCAACGTATTCGAACTGCCGCTTGAAGCGGTCAGTTTTAAATCCAAAAGTCACGAACATGTAGGCGAAATCGGCCGCGGTGAAGCGGCCATGTGCCATGCGGTGGCTACACTGAAAATAAGGAGACCAAAATGAAAGTAAGCAAAATTTTTCTAATCGGAATTGTTTGTTTGTTGGCGGCTTGTTCCGGCGGACGGAAACGTGTTACACAAAGCATTGATTATTCCAACCCGCAGGCCGGCAGATCGTATTATGATTTTTCTCCTTACGAATTAGAGGATCCTTCCGTGTTGGACGATCGTTATAATACGCAAGAACGGGTGCTGGGAGAAGATGAAGATTTTACATCGGAAAATATTTCCAGTTCGTACGGCACGTACGGGGATGTGGTCATTACCGTTGCCACCCGCAAATTTAAACTGGGGGCCAATGCTTCCCGGCGGGAAATGGCACTTTTCCAAAAAGCAATGGATCAAGCGTACAACGTAGCCCTGCATCAATACCGACCGACGGGGTTTACGTATTCGCTTAGCAGTGTGGGCGCGGTAAATCCGTTGTCGGACTTGGAAGTTACGTGCAAGATGAGCGAGCACTCTGCCAACGCCGTGGGGCAGGCATCCTGCAACACATTTTTTAACAACGTAGCAACCGGCTACCGTCAATTGTCATCTAATTAGAGGTTTTATGTTACTATACAATACGGCTACCCGCCACAAAGATGAGTTTACCCCGCAAAATCCGGAACAGGTAACGATGTATTGCTGCGGGCCGACCGTGTACAATTATGCGCATATCGGCAATTTGCGTACCTACATTTTTGAAGATTTATTATCGCGTACAATTCGTTTGAAATATTCACTCAAGCATGTAATGAACGTAACGGATGTGGGACATTTGGTATCTGATGCCGATGACGGCGAAGATAAAATGGAACTGGGTGCTGCGCGCGAAGGGAAGAGTGCCTGGGATATTGCCAAATTTTACGAGGATAAATTTTGGAAAGATTATGATGCCCTACACTGCACGCGCCCTACTATCATTTCCCGTGCTACAGCGCACATCCCGGAGATGATTGCCTTGGTGAAAACATTGGAAGAAAAAGGATACACCTATCGCACCAGTGACGGCATTTACTACGATACTTCCAAATTTGACCGGTATGATGCGCTTGTGGGCCATGCACGTATTCAAGGGTTGCAAGGCGGCGCGCGTGTAGAGATGAGCGACGAAAAAAGAAACCCGACCGATTTCGCTCTTTGGAAATTTTCCCCGAAAGACAAAAAACGCCAAATGGAATGGGATTCCCCGTGGGGGGTAGGGTTCCCGGGGTGGCATATTGAGTGTTCCGCTATGGCTATGAAATATTTGGGGGCAACACTGGATATCCATTGCGGTGGTATTGACCACGTAACCATTCATCACACCAATGAAATTGCCCAGAGCGAAAGTGCTACCGGTAAGAAATACGTCAACTACTGGGTGCATGGGGAATTTTTAATTTTGCGTTCCGGAAAGATGAGTAAATCCGGCGGAACATTTGTAACGGTAGATACGTTGCGTGAGAAAGGGTACGAGCCGTTGGCGTACCGTTATTTATGTTTAACGGCCCATTACCGTACACAGTTGGAGTTTTCATACGAGAGCTTAGACAGTGCAGCCAAAAGTTTGAAGAATTTACGCCAGTTGGCCTGGCAGGCAAAAATGCAAACACCCGGTATGGCGCTGGTTAGTGAGAATGTGCAAACATGGAACGATAAGTTGACGGCTGCTATGGAAGATGACCTCAATGCACCGCGCGCGTTGGCTCTAACGTGGGAAGCCCTCCGCTCGGAAACATTAACCCCGGCGGAAAAATTGTCGTTTGTCCATTTTGCCGATTCGATTTTAGCGCTCGATTTGCTCCAAGCACCTGTCGCGCAAGCACCGCTACAGTTGCCCGGGCAAGTACAGCAATTATTGGACCAACGAGCCCAAGCCCGGCAGAATAAAGATTGGAAAACATCGGACGTGTTGCGTGACCAAATTGCAGCATTGGGCTATGTAGTCAAAGACACCCCTCAAGGTCAACAAATAGAGAAAAAATAGCATGCTCAAAAATGTGCCGATTGAATTTTTGCAACGGATTCCCAAGGCCGATTTACATGTGCATTTGGGTGGTTCGATGCGTTTGTCGACACTGATAGAGTTGGCCAAAAAACAAAAAATCAAATTGCCTTCTTATACCGAAAAGGGATTGCGCCAGCGTGTGTTTAAAGACCGCTATGCATCGTTGTCGGAATATTTAAATGGGTTTTCGTATACGGAATCGGTGTTGCACACGGCTGAGAATATCGAACGGGTGGCATATGAGTTGGGGCAGGATGCTATTGCGGAAGGCGTGCGGTACATGGAAGTGCGGTTTTCACCCCAAAAACGCATTAACCGCCATCTTACTGCGCAGGAAGCTATCCGCGCGGCCGTGCGTGGGTTAGAACGGGCCCGGCGGGAACATAATGATTCTACTGTAGTACAACATGGAAAGGATTTGCCGTTTTATTTCGGTATCATTGTTTGTGCCATGCGCAACTTTGATGAAAATAGTTCTCCGTATTATCGTGCGTTACTCCAAGTATTGGAACAATCTTCCAAAGCGGAAATTATCGGTACGGCTTCTTTGGAGTTAGCCAAATTGAGTGTAAAGTTGGCACACGAAGAAAAATTGCCTATTGTTGGATTTGATATTGCCGGGGAAGAAGCCGGTTATCCGGCGGCGGACCACTTTGCTGCTTACCAGTATGTGCACAAACATTTTATTTACAAAACGGTGCACGCTGGCGAGGCCAACGGCCCGGAAAGTATTTTTAGCGCGCTCACCGATTGCTACGCCAACCGCATCGGCCACGGTACAAATTTGTTTCGGGCCGATCTCATCAAAGATAAAACAGTGAAAGACAAAAAAAATTACATCCGTGCGTTGGCCAATTATTTGGCCAGCGGACGTATCGGTATAGAAGTGTGTTTGACGAGCAACTTGCAAACACGACCCGATATTAAAAGTATTGCAAAACATCCGGTGCGAAAAATGATTCATTGCGGTCTTCCCGTTACGATCAATACGGATAACCGCCTTGTTTCCAACACGACTGTTACCAAAGAACTCAAACTGTTAGCGGACCATATTCCGTTGCGCCCGCAGGAATTAAAGAATATCGTTATTGCCGGTTTTAAAAGTGGGTTTTTCCCGGGCAGTTACATGGAAAAGCGGCGTTTTGTGCGCAAGGTAATTGACCGCTACAACGAATTGGCCCGCGCTTACAACATACCGTTGTATTGAGGTTTTTTCAAAAATCGTTTATTTCTTTATTTTTTTGTGTTTGCGTTTATCCGGCCAATAATGTTTGGCTGAATTTTTCATTTGGTTGAGCAACGCTTTACGGTGAGGCATATATTGCTGGAAATCCGTTGATCGCCGGCGTAAGTGAGAGGGGGTGGCGGAGGGGTCAATATCTTTACCGCTGTCCATGGAAATACGTTGGTGCGGATAAATACTTTGGCGTCCCGTTACCAAAAAACTAATCACGCATGCTACCGTAGCATAGGGAGCAATCTTTGCACCGAAAAGTTCAATGGCCATTACACTGGCAGCCAGTGGGGTGTTAGCGGCGCCGGCCAATACCGCTACCAGTCCGATAGCGGCCAAGGTGGCAGAATCCACACGTAAAATATCCGAAATCATCGCCCCGGCTTGTGCCCCGACAAAGAAAATAGGCGTAACCACTCCGCCGAGTCCTCCGGCCGCGAACGTGATAGAAGTTGTTATGATTTTATAGAAAAATCCAAACGGCGATTCCAAAGCCCCGCCGCTAAGCGGTCCGTCAATACCGGCCATGCCCAGCCCTAAGTATAACGGCGAGATCACATACCCGATGGCTACCAGCACCGCCCCGCCTATCATACAAGCCCAGAACAAGCGGGTCCGTGCAGCCAAATAGCGGAATACCACCCGCATAAATTTATTGATTTCAATAAATAAAATGGAAATCAACCCGAAGCACACGCCGGCCGCTACTACTTTCAAAAAGACCAATTCGGACAAAACCGGGTGAAACGGAAGCGAATGATAAATATAGTTGACTCCCAACCGTGAGGTTACCTGATAGGCGGTGATTCCGGCTACCAACGCGGGGAAAAGTACCTCATAAAAAATATGCCCTACCCACAATACTTCCAACCCGAAAAGTGCCCCCGATATCGGCACGCCGAATACTCCGGCAAACCCTGCGCTTACACCGCAAATCATCATTTTGCGGCAATCTTGCTGATTTAAATGCAAGAGTTTGGATAAAAAAGAACCCATTCCGGCCCCCACGTCGGCACAAGGGGCTTCTTTTCCGGCCGAACCGCCCGTTACCATAGTGGCAATGGATAGAAAAAACGCTTTTAAAATAGAGATAAACGAGACCGTTTGATAACTGTTGATATTTTGAATGACATCATCGGTGGAGTAATCTTTATCGCGCGGAGCGACCTTGCGCGAGAGGACCACAATAGCATAGAGTGCGAACGGCAAGGGCAAGTAAAACAGTTCCACATGATTGCGCAGTCGCAACGCGCGGTCCAATAATTTTAGAAACGCTGCATCCAACGTTCCCACTACAATCCCCACCAAAGTGGCTAGGATAAACCATTTTATAATATGCAGTACGCTATGGGCAGATTCGTCAAACATATGTATTATCTTACAAAATTGGAGTCCGTTCGCCAATGTTTCTCCCCTGGAAACATCCTTTTTTGCTATACTATAATTAAGAGAGGGTTTGTTTATGAATGCTTTTATTTCTTCAGTTATTACGTTAGCATTAGTATTGGACGCGTTTGGAAATATCCCGTTGTTCGTAACGGCATTAAAGAAAGTATCGCCGGAGCGTCGGCATATTGTATTGCTACGCGAGTTGGGGATTGCCTTGGCCATTATGATTGCATTTGTATTTATGGGCCAATGGTTTTTAAGCTGGTTTGGAATTGAAGAATATTCTTTAAGTATTGCCGGCGGCATTTTGCTTTTCCTGATTTCGCTCGATTTGGTGTTTGGGCACCCGGAAGATGCAGCCGCCAAAAACCAGGACCCCAAAAAAGAAGACGAACCGTTCGTCGTGCCGTTGGCCATCCCGCTTGTGGCCGGGCCGGGGGCGCTGTCTATGATTATGATTATTTCGGCACAGACCCCTAGCCGTTGGACAACGTTGGGGGTGGTGTTAGCAGCATCGTTGATTAACTCGGCTATTTTAATGGCATCCTCTTTCATTAGCAATGTATTGGGCAAGCGCGGGTTATTAGCCCTCGAACGCTTGACCGGAATGATTTTGATTTTAACGTCCGTTAATATGGTGATGGGTGGAATTTCGGAGTTTATTAAACTATGAAGAAATGGGTGATTTTGTGTCTGTTGGGGCTCGGTCTGTGGACAAGCGGTTTTGCCCAAACGGAAGAAAAAGTTGATTTTGTATTATTTGTCAGCCCGACGTGTGTACATTGCAATAAACTCAAAAGGGAATACTGGCCCGTACTCAAAAAGAAATACAAGGATACGGTTCATTTTATCGAATACGATATTACCGTTCCCGGCAATAATTTAATCTTTTCCGATACGGCTCATGCATATGGACTGAGCGACAAGCAAATAGGATATCCGGCCGCCGCGGTAGGTAGCACTTTTTTGGTGGGATACCCAATGGAAATCGGGACTTACGCGGAGGCGGCTATTGAAAAAGCCCAACTTTTGCAGGAAAAAACAAATCTGGTTTTGGATTCTCAAGAGAATACTGCCGAAGCGGTCCGGACGAATTTTCAGAAAATTACTTTCTGGGCGATTATCGGAGCAGGTTTGGTGGATGGGGTTAATCCATGTGCCTTTGCGGTTATTGTTTTCTTCATTTCGTTCTTAACCGTTTATAAATACAACCGGCGCGAAATTATCTTAGTGGGCAGCGCGTATTGCTTAGCCGTTTTTTTGGCTTATTTCCTTTTAGGATTTGGGGCCTTCAAATTTCTCTACGCGATGCGCGGATTTTCGTATGTAATTAAAGCATTTTATATCTTAACGGCTGCCGTTTGTTTACTGTTTTTTGCATTGAGCATTTACGATTTTTGGATATATACCAAAACTAAAAAATCCGATAAGATGATTTTACAATTGTCGCAAAACTCAAAAGTGCGCATTCATAAAATTATGGGATTTTTCTTGCGGGATAAGCAAAAATCAACCTTTCGTTTGGTATTGGCGGCGTTGATAGTAGGTTTTACGGTATCGTTGGTTGAGGCGGTGTGCACGGGGCAGGTTTACTTGCCCACTTGCGTGTTAATTATGCAGGAGCCGCAATTTCGTGTACGCGCGGCCTTTTATTTGGTATTATACAATTTGATGTTTATTGTGCCACTCATTACGGTATTTGTATTGGCACTTATAGGTTATGAGTCAAAAGGGTTGAGTGATTTTTTTAAGAAACATTTAGGGATTACAAAGTTGTTGTTGTGTTTGGTATTTTTAGGATTGTTTTTGTTGTTGATTGGGAACATTTAACATAAGGATAAAAATCATGATTAAATCTAAAAAAGGTTTTACCCTGATTGAAATGCTGGTAGTGTCGATTATCGTTGCCATTTTGGCAGCGACGGCACTTTTGTACTATGGACGTTTCATGGAACGTATGCGCATGACAGAGGTTTTGCAACTGTTTGGCACGGTTGTGGCTTCACAGGAGCGGACGTTGTTTCAAAAACATCATTACACAAAATATTGGAATCGTTTGGATGCAGGACCCAGCCAAACATTGACTTCTTCCTCTGATAAGCACCACACGGATGAAGAAAAGACCCATTATCACACGCGTCGTTGTTGTACCGACAACCAATGCGACCAATGTAAAAATGATTCTTTCCGTCCGGGTTTTGATGTGTATTTTTTGGAACCGGGCGTTGAAGGGAATGCCACTAGTAACTGGTTTATAGTAGCGGAGCGCGAAGGCGGTTGGGGCGGCTATAAATATACATTGTTGCGGCAACTGGGGGATACGCGTATTTATTGTATTCCCGGCGAGGACGAAGACAGTGTAACTTTGTGCTCGGATTTTATGGGTGTAAGTTCCGCAGAGGAACTACCTGCCGATCCGCGTGGCGTGTAAGGATATTTTTAGGTCTTTCAAAAGATTCGCAAAATAGATACCCCGTATTTTATGCGGGGTATTTTTTGTTTGTTGACGAATCGGGCCGAAAACAATTATTATAAAGGTATGACAAAAGAAGAAATGCAACGCGAGTTATCGTTGCTCAAAGAGCAACAAAAAAAATGCCAAGGTCCGGCTTGTTTTGTATACGGAAAAACGGATTTAGCCCAAGGGATTCCTTCCCGTTTGAACGGTTGCTGCATGATGCCCGCTAAACGAACCGATTTAACATCGTCTTCCTGCCGCAAAAAAGGGTTTACTTTATTGGAAACATTAATTGTTGTATTTATCGTTGTAGTTTTGTTTTCGATTGCCTTGCCGCAGTACCTAAAAGCGGTGGAACGCAGCCGCATGACAGAAGCGGTGGCATTACTTGCGAATGTGGCACAGGCACAGGAATTGAAATTTGCGCAATTGGGGCACTTTGTCTCCACGTATGACGGTTTAAGTATGGGGCCGCGCGGGGCTTCTTCGGATAAATACTGTACGCGGGGGGCAAAAGCGGCCGATACGTATACACGGGATGCTTGCGGCCCGGAAGCGGGCTTTGTGGTACGATTATCCCAAGATACAAAATATAACGAAGGAAAAACACAAGCGTTGCGTACGGGAAACAGTTTTTTGCAATACCAATACGAATTGGAACGTTACTACGCTGATTACGGCACGTTGTGCCGTGCTTTAAACCAAAACGGGGAATCGCTGTGTGCCGATTTTTGCGGTGTAGATACGTATACAGGCCCTTGCTGTTCGGTACTTAACGGAATGGGCGGATGTAACGGTCCTTCCCAAACACTTCCATAAGTATAACCCCATTTCACAAGGAGAAAAACATGAAAATTATTGCGCTAAAATACTATGACGGTGGATTTATGACACAGGCCTTTGCCTTCGGCGGTACTCGCCCCAAAGAACAATGTGAAGCCATTACCTATCGTTCCAGTTTACAGAACTTTTTGATTGATGACGGGAAAGATGTCATTTTGTCAGATACCGGACTCCCTAACGAAAGCCCCGATATTGCCAAAAAAGAAGGTGCCGCTTTGTGGATGGGCGATAAAGTCGCCACGTTCAAAGACGCGTTGGCTAAAGCAGGATACAAGCCGGAAGATATCACTAAAATCTTTGTAACGCACAAACATCCGGACCATACGGGCGAGTTGCGTATGTTCCCCCATGCCAAAATTTACATAGCCGCCAAGGAAGCCGACGCCATGAAACTGACCGGAGATAACGTGGTACGTGTGGAATTTACAGACGGACCTTACAAAAACTTTCCGCACAGTGAGCGCATTACGGATAACTTGGTACTGGTGCAGGCAGAAGGCCATACAAAAGGTAATTCTGTGGGCATTTTGGAAGACAATGGGATATATTACATGTTTCACGGAGATGTAACGTACTGTGATGCGGCTTTACAAGCCGACGCACTTTCTATCATTTTTGAAGATAAAGAAAAAGCCCGCGAAACCTTAACCCGTGTGCGCGAGTTCATCCAACATAACCCGACGGTCTATTGCTCTACGCATTGCCCCGAAGGATATGAGAACTTGGAACAAAAGAAGATAATGAAATTATGAGTACGCAAGAACTAGAACTCAACCGCGAAAAAGTTATTGTAAAGACCAGTATTATCGGTATTGTTGCCAATGTAGTGCTGGCCGCTTTTAAGGCAGGTGTAGGGCTGCTTTCCAACTCCATTGCCGTTATATTAGATGCCGTCAATAACCTTTCCGATGCTTTGTCTTCGGTCATTACGATTATTGGGGCAAAATTAGCCAACCGTGCTCCGGATAAAAAACATCCGCTAGGACATGGGCGACTTGAGTATATTAGTTCTATGTTGGTGGCCGCCATCGTGCTCTATGCCGGGGTGACGGCTCTCGTGGAATCTGTCAAAAAAATATTCCACCCCGAACAATCTGAATATACCCTCACTTCACTTATTATTATTGCGGTGGCGGTGGTCGTAAAATTGGTATTGGGTCGCTACGTAAAAGGACAGGGAGAAAAGGTCAACTCCGGTGCGTTGGTGGCCTCGGGGTCAGATGCCTCTTTTGATGCTATCTTGTCTGCCTCTGTGCTGGTTTGTGCGATTATCCATATGCTCTTTCCTATCTCTTTGGAAGCGTATATGGGTGTAATTATTTCTATCGTGATTATCAAAGCGGGCATGGGGATGATACAAGACACGGCTAACGATATATTGGGCAAACGTGCCGACGTACAACTTACCAAAGACATCAAACAAATTATCAAGGAAGAACCTGAAATTCGTGGTGTATATGATTTGCTGATTAATGATTACGGCCCAAACAAGCACTACGCTTCCGTGCATATTGAACTGCCCGACACCATGACCGTGGACGAAGTGGACTGTTTAACACGCAAAATAGAAGAAAGCGTATACCACAAAACAGGCGTTATTTTAACGGGCGTAGGCGTGTATTCTTACAACACCAGAGACGAAGAAGCTGCGTTAATACGCAACAACGTACAAAAAATGGTACTGACGCACGATTGGGCCTTACAACTGCATGGGTTCTATGTGAGTATTGCCGAAAAGAACATGCGCTTTGATGTGGTGCTTAGTTTTGATATCACTAGGGACCAGGCATTAGAAACACTCCGAAAAGAACTCCAAACGGCCTACCCCGACTACAAAGTGCAAATTACACCGGATGTGGATTTGACGGATTAGATTGTTAAATAAAAGATACCACCCTTTACGTAACGTAGAGGGTGGTTTTTTATCACTTCTATCGTGACCAGAAAAAGTAAAAAGACACTGTAAAATGTCTGTTCGATAGTAATTAGTCCCAGCATTTTTTAGTGTTATAGTGTCCAAAATCTGCTTTTTGTGTGCTCAAAATGGGGATTTTGAGTTTTAAGAAAACGAGCAAAATGGGGGGATTTGTCGCCCCAAAATGATAAAAAACCGTTCTTTTTCAGAACGGGTATATTAAAAGAAAAACGCCCTCTAGGAGAATCGCATTTTTGCCTTCGGCAAAACCGCAAAATTTTCAATTTCGCTTGCTTGTTTACCCGCTCGCCCTCGTTTCCACTCGTGCGACGGTTAGGAGTTCGCTCCTGCATAGTGTGGGCGCAAAAAAAAGAACGCCAAAGCGTTCTAATTACTTAAAAATGGCGCCCTCTAGGAGAATCGAACTCCTCTTTTCGGATTGAAAATCCGACGTCCTAACCGATAGACGAAGAGGGCCTAAAAAGTGCGCCCGGTGAGACTTGAACTCACGGCCCCCCGCTTAAAAGGCGGATGCTCTACCACTGAGCTACGAGCGCAAAAAACTTATGGGTCTAATCTAGCTTCGGGTTAAACCCAACAGATACATTGTACTACATTTTAAAAGGTCATGCAAGAAAAATTCTTCAATTTTACTGCTGCCTTCTTTCTCTTTTTTTATTATAGCAGTTTTGAAAAGAATGTTCAAATGATTTGTTTTTAGAAGAGAATTTTTGCAGATTTATTTGACAGTTCCCCGAGGGTTTTATACCATATACTATATGTTCTTTGCTTTGCGTCAAAGAAAAGGGGTTTGCTTATGAAAAAAATTGTCAGTTCGCTACAAGCGCCACGTGCAATCGGGCCGTACTCTCAAGCCGTGGAAGACGGTGGCTTTATTTTTACTTCCAGTTTATTACCCATGGATCCCGTTACCGGTGAAATTTACAACGGAGACGTACAAGTACAAACCGAACTTATCTTAAAAAATTTAGAAACTATTTTAAAAGAAGCTAACTGTTCGTTGAAGCATGTTTTGAAAACGACTGTCTATATGACGGACTTAACTAAATTTGCCGAAATGAACGCCACCTACGAAAATTTCTTCAAAGATAATCCGCCGGCCCGTTCCACGGTGCAGGTATCTGCGTTGCCCAAAGGCAGCGTGGTAGCCATTGATGCCATTGCTAAGAAATAATATGGCCACTTTGCACGAACAAATTTTGAAAAGTCGTTTGAACGGAATCCTTCTGCCGCTTTCTGCCATGAAGACAGAAAAGGATTGGGGCGTGGGGGATTTTGGCTCTCTGGTGGAGTGGATCGGCTTACTTTCCCGGCAGGGCACACGCATTTTGCAAATTCTGCCGCTGCAAGAAACAGCCCCGGGTATCAATTGCCCTTATTCGGCATTGACGTCTTTTGCGGTGGACCCTATCTACGCAGATGTGTCCCAATTAAAAGATATTCAAAACAATGAACCCGCACAGGAATTTATCCAATCCATTGTGCACAAAATCAATGAGTGGAACCAAGCGGCGCGTGTCCCGTTTGCGGAAGTAAAAAAAGCCAAATTACAGGTATTGTGGTTAGCCTACCGCCAATTTTTAAGCAAAGAAGTTTCCCAACAAACCGACCGCTACCGACAGTTTCAAACCTATTGCCAAAGCCAGGCTGCCTGGTTAGACGGATATAAAGTGTTTCGGGCCCTGAAACAATTTTATCATTGGCAAAGTTGGACAGAGTGGCCCGCAGAATTGCAAAATTATCACAGCGAAGGGGTCCGCACGTTTGAAAAACAACACCACGAGTATGTCCAATTTTATGCCTATATTCAATGGGTGTTAGATTTGCAACTTCAAGCAGCCAAAGCCGCCGCCCAAGAAAAAGGTGTATTTATTTTTGGGGACATTCCCTTTGCTACCAATTTGGACAGTGCCGAAGTTTGGGCCGAACGGGAAAATTTCCGTATCGGGTGGGAGATCGGTGCTCCGGCGGACCAGTTTTCCCAAAACGGCCAGCGTTGGGGCTTGCCTGCCTACGATTGGCACTACTTGCGCACACACAATTTTGATTTATGGCGCCGTAAAATCCGTCGCGCAACGCAGCTGTACGATATTTTCCGGCTGGACCATTTGGTAGGGTTTTTCCGTACCTACGTTTTTGCTCCCGGGCAGGAAAAAGGCGGCTTTGATTTGGAAGGAGACCAAAACCAAATTGACCGGGGTTATGAATTTTTAAAAATGGTGTTGGAAGAATCCGGCGGAAAACTTCCCGTCGGTGAAGATTTGGGAGTAATCCCCAATTATGTGCGCCGTATGTTGGTTGATTTGCGTATTCCCGGCTACAAAGTATTGCGTTGGGAACGGGAAGATAACGGATACTACCGCGAACCGCGTCATTACCCGGTTGCGTCGCTGGCAACTACCTCCACGCACGATACCGAAACTTTACGCGGTTGGTGGGAAACCATGGATAATAACGAACGGCGTAACATTTGGGAAATGATTTCTGCCCAAAAAACAGACGGACATGTTCCTTTCACGTTGGAAAACGAACGCGCTATTTTGCGCCGGGTGCTTGACAGCAGCGCGGCCCTGACGCTTTTTTCGTGGCAAGATTTAGCCGGCTCGCTGGAGCGTATCAATACGCCCGGTACCGTGGGAGACGAAAACTGGACATACCGTACCGAATGTACTGCCAAAGAAGCTCCGGTAAAATATGCGCCGCAACTGGCTATGTATCGCCAATTGCTCAAAGAAACATCCCGCGCTTAGTTTTTCAGTAAAATTGTTACTTTTGCAGCCTTCTCAACGTAAAATCAGAGAAGGCTGCAAATTTTTCTAGGCCCTTTTTACCCTTTAAATTAGGTCTAAAGACCCTGGTCCTTTCCTCCTTGCCTTTTTTACAATAGAAATGTAGTGAAATCTATAGACACAACCGCGGAGGAAAAAATGAAGAAAGTAATCATGCTGTTATGTATGTGTGGCTTGGCTATTCCCATGTTTGCCCAATCTACTTCTTTTACAGCAAAACAATCTCTTGATGTCTACAAAGAGGATGCAAAGCAAGAACAATATAACCCAGACAGCCTTTCTCAAAAGGTACTTTATTGGGAATCTACAGGTTTCTTAAATGAATATACCTCTTTTGTGACGGTGGCAGAACTGGTCGTACGTGCAGCAGCTATAGATGTAGATATGGATGCGTTAGTACAAATCATAAAAGCGATTGAACCTGAAAAAAGAGACAAAGGACAGACGGCCGTTTTGTACGGATTTTTGCAACTGTCCGATTTAAGCAAAAAAGAATTAGCTTCTATGAAAAAACTTTTGGGTGATCCAAACGAATTAAGTCCTGCCGATAGAGAAGATTATCAAAAATGGTCGGACATATTCTCAGAAGTTGAATTGAGCGTTTTTGAAAAGGAAAATGCGAAAGAATGGGGAACCTATTAATAGGAGCATTTCACATACAAAAACTCCGCGGTTAAAAATCCGCGGAGTTTTTTGTTTTTTAATTTATTTTGTAGCGGAAGTTGTGGAAACTTTTGTTTCCGTAGAGGGAGCAGACGCAACGGTTGAATTGTTTGTTTGAACGTCAGCCTCTTGCGGTTCTTCTTTCGGTTGGGGCGGAAAAAGTTCCTGTGCCATTTTGGTAACGGCTTTCAAAGAATCGTTATATTGGGAAGTGGCCTGCGTGAATTGCGTAGTTGGGCGGTTGGTGTCAATATTTTTAGCCATTTCCAATTCCAACTGCGCTTTCTTTAATTCAAATTCCTGCATGGAAAATAATAATTTAATCTGGTTTACTAAGCGGTCTTTTTCTTCTTCAATAACAACTGGGCAAGAAGAAAGAGCCTGGTTAAGCGTGTCTAAATTTTTTTCTGCCAAGGGGCGGTTGAGCTGTTGGAAAATGGGTTCTTCTTCCGGTAAACCCGGTACGGCTACTGCGGCAGAGCGCGCCGAGGAACGATCCGGCAAATACAGGTTTCCTACTACCAAACCCGCGGAAAATAAAATCAACGCAGTAAGAACATAAAAAACGTATCGCATACATATATTATACAAAAAGCGCGGATTTAATTATAATAAAGGAAGGAGGCCTCTATGGCAAAGATTAAACTTGGAAAAACAAAAAATATAGAGTTAGAAATCACACCTCTTTCTGTGTGGCAAGTAGCGGGAAGTGAAGAAGAATATATGAAATACCAGGTGTCCTTTAGCGTGGATGGAAAAAATATCCTGAATCTACCGGAGGGGACTTCTTTATTTACGATAAAAGAGAAAGAGAGCGATTTCTTGGCCGATTATTTCACCGAAGTGTTGGAAAAGAGTGAAACAGATAAAACAGAAAATTGGTTTACGGTCGCGTCTTGTCCAGTGGACTCTTTTTGTTTGCAGCCGGTTTTTATCAGTGAGAACGAAAGCGAAAATAATTTTGTCATAGGATTGTTTGTTTCCATGAAGGCCTGTGTGGCGGAGGGAATTGACGTAACAGACCGCGCCGGGATATGGATTGATTTGGGGGAAGCTTCCTCAGAAACCTGGCGGCAATTTGCCGACCAATTATACCAAGAGGAAGAAAATGCCCCGGAAACAACAGACGAGGCCGCCCCGGCTGTGGAAAAACCGGCTCAAGCGGAACCCTGGCATGATATTTTTTCACAAGAAGTTGAAATCACCCGTCATAAAAGATAAAGGAGTGAAGTGCGTTCAAGTAAGTAGCAGACGGTAATTTTTGGAAATAAAATTGTCAGAACAGCGTTTTTACAGGAGCGTATATGTCTAAAAAAGTGCTTGTATTATCCGGCAGTCCGCGCAAAGGCGGCAACTCGGACCTGTTGTGCGACCAGTTTGTTAAAGGGGCCAAGGAAGCAGGGCACCAAGTGGAAAAAGTGTTTGTAAGCAGCAAGAAAATTTCTCCCTGCAAGGGATGCTATTATTGTGAAAATCATAACGGCTTGTGTTCCATTAAAGATGATATGGCTGTTATTTTGGACAAAATCCAAGCAGCCGACGTGGTAGTGTTGGCCAGCCCGGTTTATTTTTACAGTATCAGTGCCCAAATGAAAACGGTAATAGACCGTTGCGTAGCCCGGTGGCAGCAAATTGAAAACAAGGATTTTTATTATATCATGACGGCAGCAGATGATTCCAAAGCCGTCGAGGACTGCACCCTGGAATGTTTCCGCGGGTTTGCCAGTTGTTTGGAAGGGTCGCAAGAAAAAGGGGTGCTCTGCGGAAAAGGCGTACACACCAAGGGTGAAATTAAAGAAAAAGCCGTTTTCAAAAAAGCCTACGAAATGGGCCGCAAAGTGTAACAAAGGAGTAAAAAATGAAACATTATACGTATTACCCCATGGGGGTATGTTCCCAACAAATTGATTTTGATTTAGACGAAAACAACTGTTTGCACAACGTTCGTTTTTCCGGCGGTTGCAACGGTAACTTAAAAGCGGTGGGTAAATTGGTGGAAGGCAAAGACGCCACCCAAATCGCCACGTTGCTAAAAGGAAATGATTGCGCCGGGCGCGGGACTTCTTGTGCAGACCAATTGTCCCAAGCGTTGGCAGAAGCGGTAACACGGAAATAATATGACAAAAGGCGAAGAAGCAAAAGAAAGTTTTTTAGGTGGGCTCAACTGCGCGCAGGCCGTGTTGTGTACCTTTTGTAAGGAAACCGGGCTGGATGAAAAGACTGCTTTGGCTGTGTCGGCCTGCTTTGGCGGTGGGCTCGGGCGCCAGCGTGAAGTGTGTGGGGCCGTAAGCGGAATGTGCATGGCCCTTTCGCTTCTTTATGCACCCAAAGACCCCTCTAACCAGGCGGAAAAAGGTGCTTTTTATGCGCGCATACAAGAAGTATGTAACCGGTTCAAAAAAGAAAACGGGTCCATTATTTGCCGTGAGTTATTGGGTTTGCCTGCCGGGCCGTCTGTGCCGCAACCGCAAGCGCGTACCCCCCAATACTACGATCACCGGCCTTGCGCAGACAAAGTAAAAAGTGCAGCGGCCATTTTACAAGCTTATCTTCAAGAAAACCATAAAAATTAAAAAGCCCCGCAAGGGGCTTTTATTTTGTCAGTTGATGAGGGGCCCAGAAATAATCTAGGCCCAAAATATCTTCGTTTTTTGGGCCTTCAGGCCCTTGAATTTTCCTTGCATTCCTTTTATACTAACAGTATAGGGAAAACAAACACAAGGAGAAACCAAAATGAACGTAAAGAAAATGATGCTAGCAGTAATGGTAGTATGCTTAGGGATGCCGCTTTTTGCCCAATCACAAATCAACACAGAGGAACTGAAGGGTAGAATTACCGAAAAGGTTGATATCCAAGATATTATAAAGCAAGACAAAGATATTATGCAGTATGAAGCACTTATAAAAGAGCATAAGAAGAGAATGGATTCCATCGGAGAAAAGGAAAAGAAAATGGAGCCTACTATTCACTTTTTTCTAACCCGCCATGAAGTGGCAAAAGAAATTCTCCAAGAAGTTTGGGAAAGTAAAGCTGCCCCCAATGTGACCCCTGCACAATGGGAAAGAATCATTGAAGGTGCCGCCCAAGACACAACTGTTGAGGAATTATCTTACGTAGCAATAGAAATGGCTGAGAGAGGGGAAAAAGTTGATACTCGCAAAATTATGAAAATGATCATGCACGCAAAGGTTGTAGTAGGATTTGTGAATAAAATTCCGCAAGAGGATTGGGGCACATTTATCGCGAAGGCTGAAGGGCCCCATGCACCGACTAATCAATAAGCAGTTTCAAAAATCTTATTAAAACTTACAGAAACCCCGGGTTATAAGCCCGGGGTTTTTTATGGGAAAGCCCGGTTTTTGCAGGGCCCGGAAATAGCATAGGCCCAAAAAACACTTGACAAATAAACAATTTACTAGTAAACTATTTATATGGAAACTATTAAAACCGATTTGCGCCCCTACGGTATTGTGCCGGCCAAAGGGCGCAGCTATGAAAACATTGTGTATGTATTGGCACTGGTGCACAACCGTCTGCAAGCACAGGCGGAAGATTACCTGTCGGCTTATGGTTTATCGGCAGTGCAATTTAATTTGCTGATGTTGGCGGCCTATCAAAACAAAGGGCACGGTATCAGCCAAGTGCAGGCGGCGGCGCATTTGATTGCGTCGGCCAGCAATGTAACCAAGCTGGTGGAAAAATCGGTACGTTTAGGGTTGTTAACGCGCAAAACCAACCCTAATTCCCGCCGGGAAAATGTAATTTGTATTACAAAAAAAGGCCAACAATTAATTGACCGCGTGTGGCCCGGTTACGATAAATTAATGTGCCAATTAACGGAAAAGATACCGGCCTCTCGCCGCGGCGCTATCGAGCAAATTTTACGCAACTGGTTCAACCAATTACAAGAGGAGAAATAATATGTTATCACTACTGAAAACATTTTTTAACCGTTCGTTTTTAGCCTTGTTTTGTACCCAATACCTGGGGGCTTTTAACGATAATTTTTTCCGCACCGCTATGGCTACGTTTATCACTTACAAAGTAACCACGATGACCGCGGGGAACAAATCGGTGGTGGTTTCGTTGGCCGTGGCATTATTTATGTTGCCGTTCTTTTTATTTTCGGCACTGGCAGGGGAATTGGCCGATAAATTTCGCAAAGATATTTTGATCAAAGCCACCAAAGGTTTGGAAGTGTTGATTGTTTGTTTGGCCGGGATCGGTTTTATCAAAGTCAATGTTCCGCTGTTACTGGGAGTATTGTTTTTAATGGGTACGCAATCGGCTTTCTTCGGGCCGGTAAAATACAGTATTTTGCCTGACATTTTGGCTCAAAAACAATTAATTGCCGGGAATGGTATTATTGAAGCCGGTACGTACGGTGCTATTTTACAGGGAACGATTTTCGGCGGAATTATTATCACACTTAACGAGTGGTGTTTACCCGGTATTATTTTAGGAGTTGCGGTATTGGGGTTGTTGTGCAGTTTGTTGATTCCCGCCCGCCAACCGGCCAACCCAAATCTTCATGTAGATAAAAATTTCGTACGCAGCACGTGGAAAAACATGGCGTTCGCCAAGCAAAATCATGACATCTTCTTATGTGTTTTGGGGATTTCCTGGTTTTGGATGTTGGGCACAGCGCTCATTGCCCAAATGCCTTCTTTGGCACATGATATTTTAAACGGCACGCCGGATTTGTTTACATTTTTACTTACGCTGTTTTCGTGCGGTATCGGGTTAGGTTCTTTGTTGTGCCAGTTCCTGGTAAAAGGAGAAATTACCAGCAAATACGTGCCGGTCAGTGCGTTGATTATGACGGTATTTCTGGCCGATTTGGCTTTTGCCACAGCCGGCTACGCAGTACCGGCAGAACCGGTTAATTACAAAGCGTTTTTGATGATGTTTGCCGGCAAACGGATTACAATTGATTTGCTCGGCTTTGCGGTGTGCGGCGGTCTTTATGTGGTGCCTTTGAATGCTATGTTGCAGTTTTTAGCGGTTGAAGATACCCGCTCGCGCGTGATTGCCACTAACAATATTATCAATTCGCTTTTCATGGTATTGGGCAGCGGTTTTTGTGCGTTGTTGTTGGCCATGCACCTCACGATTCCCATGGTGTTTGGTGTAATTGCCTTTATCAATGCATTGGCCGCCATTTACATTTGCGGGCTTTTGCCGCACCATATTATCCGTATGATTATGACGCGCGTACTGAATTTTGTGTACGGTGTTAAAATCAGCGGGTTGGAACACTGGAAAAACTTAAAAGGCAATGCACTGATTATTGCCAATCACACTTCCTTTTTAGATGCGGTGCTGTTGTGGTTTTATATTCCCGGCAATTTGTATTTTGCTATTGATACGTACGTCAGTCAAAAGTGGTGGGTAAAGCCCTTTTTGCACTTGGTAAAATATTTCCCCATAGACCCTACCAACCCCATGGCGGTAAAGTCCATTATCGAGGAAGTAAAATCGGGCAAACGGGTGGTTATTTTCCCGGAAGGTCGCATTACCACTACCGGGGGACTGATGAAAATTTATCCCGGCCCGGCCATGATTGCCGACAAAAGCAACGCACAACTGCTCCCCATCTATTTAGAGGGCAGCCAGTATTCGCTTTTTTCCCGTTTTGGCACGCAACTTAAAACGCGCCCGCAGAGTAAAATTTCCATCACTGTACAAGCGCCCAAGAAGTTGCAAATAGATGAATCGGTGAAGGGCAAAGCGCGCCGTTTGGCCGCTTCCCGCGGGCTTTATGACATTATGGTAAATATGAAGTATGAAGCCGGCAACGCCCAGGAAACGTTATTTGATTCGCTTATTGACGCTTACAAATTGGTCGGGCGTAACAAACGCATTATCAATGATGCCACTCGTCATCCGCTTAATTTCGGTGAATTTTTAACAGCTGTTTTTGTGATGGGTAAACAAATTGCCAAACACCAAAAACAAGGCGAGATGGCCGGGTTTTTACTGCCCAATATGACGGCCAGCGTGGTAACGTTTTTTGGAATGCGCGCCTTTAACATTACACCGTGTATGCTCAATTTCTCCACAGGCATCAAAAATATGTTGGCCTGTTGTAAGGCGGCAAAAATTTCCACCGTGTTTACTTCCAAAGCGTTTTTGGAACGGGGGGGACTGTTGGAAACGGCGGCCGCACTGAAACAAAACGGACTTCAACTGATTTACTTGGAAGATCTGAAAAGACAGGTGACGCTGCTGGATAAATGTGTCGGGTGGTTGGCGTCGTTTTTCCCGCGCCGTTACTATAAAATGGTACGGGGCAATGTGTCGGCCAAAGATCCGGCGGTTGTACTTTTTACTTCCGGCAGTGAAGGAACCCCCAAGGGCGTAGTACTCTCGCACGAAAATATCCAAGCCAACCGCTTGCAACTGCAAAGCATTTTGGATTTTGGTATCAAAGACCGTATGTTTAATGCCATGCCTATTTTCCATTCCTTTGGTTTAACGGCGGGAACATTGATGCCGTTATTGTGCGGCATGCCGGTATTTTTCTATCCGTCGCCGCTACATTACCGTATTGTGCCGGAACTCATTTATGACAGCAACGCTACCATTATTTTCGGTACGGACACATTCTTCAACGGTTATGCCAAAATGGCGCACCCGTATGATTTTTACTCCGTGCGTTTAGCGGTAGTGGGGGCAGAAAAATTAAAAGAAGAAACCATCCGCAAATACTACGACCAATTCGGTTTGCGCATCATGGAAGGATACGGCGCTACCGAAACGGCCCCCGTAATGGCCGTCAATACACCCATGTATTTCAAACGCGGCAGTGTGGGGCGGTTGTTGCCGGGTATTGAATACCAGTTGGAAAAAATCCCCGGGGTGGAAGAAGGCGGCAAACTGCTTGTCAAAGGGGCCAACATTATGGCCGGGTATCTGCGCGATACCAACCCCGGCGTGTTGGAGCCGCCGCAAGACGGGTGGTATGACACCGGCGATATTGTGCGCGTAGATGAAGACGGTTTTGTGTTTATTTTAGGCCGTGCCAAACGGTTTGCCAAAGTGGCGGGAGAAATGATTTCTCTGACGGCCGTGGAGACGGAAATCAATGCGTTGTGGCCGGGCAAGATGCATGCAGTGGTCAATATCCCCGACGATAAAAAAGGCGAGCAACTGGTGCTTTTCACCACCGAACCTACCGCCCAGCGCGCTGCCTTGCTGGCCGATTTTAAGACCAAAGGCTTGAGCGAACTGGCCGTTCCCAAAACGGTGCGTGTCGTGGAAGAAATCCCGCTGATGGGAACCGGTAAAGTAGATTACGTCAAACTCAAAGAAAGTTTATTATGAGGAGAAAATCCTTATGAAAAAAAACTACAGATTGTTTACGCTTATCAGCGCATTGGCCGGGTATGTGGGGCCTGCATTCATTGTTTGGGGGTATCAAGCTAATCATGGTGCTGTTTGGAAATTTGCATTGCTTGACATATTATGTGCCGCAATGATATGTGTAACTTTCAATTTACTATTGTGGGGTCTCTATTTTTTGGAAAAATGGTATGACAAAAAACATCCGCTTAAAAAATGGAATGTTCCGTCTTGGTGTGTAATCCCGGGGATAGTGCTTAATCTGGTAATTGTATATGGAACTCTTATTCCCCTGGCCTTCGTGGGCGCGGACGTGTTAGGAATGTGGTAGGAAAATTGTTATGAAAAAATGGCTGAAACGGATTTTGTGGGTATGTATAGGAATTTTGGCTTATGTAGGTGCTTTGTATTTGCTACAAGATCACTTGTTGTTTTTTCCGGATATAAGATATGTTCCCCCGCAGGAAACGGGAGTGGAAAAATTCCGGGAGATTTCACTTGTAGCAGATGACGGAAATCCTATTCGGGCCTGGTATGCCGTGGGCGATAAAACAAAACCGGCTGTGCTGTTTCTTCACGGCAATGCCGGGCAAATTGCCACATTCGCCGGGCAACTGGATGTGTTGGTCCAAGCCGGATACGGAGTGCTTGCTATGGAATATCGTAGTTTTGCGCGTGTTCCCGGCTCGATACGGCAAGATGTTATTTTTGCCGACGCAGCGAAATCGTTTGATTTTTTGCAAGAACAGGGATATCCTAAAATCGTTGTATATGGGTATTCGTTCGGTGCGGCGTTTGCGTCGGGGCTGACTTCCTTGCGCCCGGCAGATGGATTGATTTTAACCGCCCCTTTTTATTCGTTGAAGCGGGAAGTGGGAGACAAACCCGTACCGTTTGCCAAACAAGTACTGCGTGATGAGTATCCCTCTTACCGGTATGTGGAAAAATTTACCCAACCGCTACTTATTATTACCAGTAAAAATGACCGGTTGATTTCTTGGCAACATGCACAGGATTTATTCAAACTTTCCCCATCCGCACAAAAAGAAATTTTTGTATTAGAGGGGCCCACCCACAATTCCCTTTATTTTGAAGGAAGCAATTTGCCGTACATATTAAAATTTTTGGCGAATTTGGAAACGTCTGTAAAATAGATTTGTCAAACCCGAAGAAAGTTTATTATGAGGAAAAAATTCTTATGAAAAAAAACTACAGATTGTTTACGCTTATCAGCGCATTGGCCGGGTATGTGGAAACAGTATTTTTTATCTGGTTTTGTAACGATATAGGCCTGGACCGTATTTTGGGAAGAGAAGGTTTTGATCCTTTCTTTTTTAGTCAGGCGTTTGTGATTTTGACCGCGCTGGGTATGGGGGTCGTGAACCTTTTGTTGTGGGGTGGCTTTGGTTTGGAACAGCTATACGCCAAAAAACATACACTCAAGCGGTGGAATGTACCCGCATTTTGCGTAATCCCCGGAATTGTGTTAAATATAATTTTTATTGGGGCGGTAGTTCTGGCACTCTTGTTTTTTGTGGGGGCTAATATACTGGTTTCTTAACCCCGCATTTTGCGCAAAAATTTTCTTGATTTTTTTCGTACCACTGCTTATACTATAGATATGAGTTTTCAAAGGAGATAAAATTATGAAACGTATGAAAGAGATGGCGGTAATTTTGGTAGCGGCGTTGCTGGTGTGTCCTGTTTTTTCTTGGGCCGAAGAAGAATACAGGAGTGATTTATCTGTAGCCGAGTTGTACTTGTGTTTCGCAGCCGAAACAGGGGACAAAGCAACTTTTCGTGATTTGATGAAAGAGTCTCCTAAACCGAACTTAAACTGCAAGTGTTATAATGACGGATCAACTCCATTGACCCTCTCCGTTGTAAGGGGATATCATACTTTTGCTGAAATGTTGATAGAGGCCGGAGCCCAAGTTGATGCACTATCTTTACAATGGGCAATTGAGAAGGAGTATGGTGCCCTGGTTGATCTTTTCTTGTCAAAAAATCCGGACTTATGTCTTCCTTCGCAAGAAGGCCCGTTTGGTTATCCTGCTTCTACATATGCGCCCTCTGATTGGATGCAGAAGAAGTTATTGAATGCCGAAAAAAAGGCCAACTTAAAAGTAGATTCCCAAGGAAGATGTACGGTTAAGAAATCTTGATGTTATTTTGTAAACTCTATTAAAAAAGACCTTCACTGTTTTGGAAGGTCTTTTTTGTGTTGTTGTCGTCGTGAATAATCAAAATATCTTCGGAAGGGGAGGGGTTTCGCCTTCCGGTAAAATTCCTAACGGAATTTTCCTGCAGGCCGGGCTCGCGGTACTCGCCTTTGCCTTTTAGGCAAAACTCGTACATCGCTGTGCCTTTCGAATCCCTACGCAACGCAAAGCAGTTTGCGTTGCTCCATGCTTGTCATATAATTAAAAAGCACCACAAGGGTGCTCTTTTAATTATACGGAAGGGGAGGGATTTCGCCCTACATAAATTTCCTGACGGGAATTTTGTCCGGGCCCGCCCTCGCG